>CAIQWT010000094.1 GCA_903875605.1 uncultured Geobacteraceae bacterium
ACTGCTGAGTAATTCAGATAAGTCCATTTTTTAGATGCTTTGCTGTGACCAACAGTAGTTGCCTTGATGGCAAGATAATCGGTACCATCCAAAATAGAAAAAGAAGATGTGCTAGAGCTTGTTTCTGAAGTAGAAATTTCTGCATTTGTATCACTGGCCCCCGATACTGAATCTAATGACACTATCGGTCGCGGCACATTGCCAGCAGTTGAGGTGCCCTTTCCATCATTAAACAAGTTAGCTGGTGCATAGCTAGCCTCAACGTATTTGGGTGCAAGAGACAAAAAAGTGTCGGGGATTCCATATCCAGACTGTTGCAAATCATAGCGAAACATTTCTAGTCCGATCATACCTTCAATATTGCTTTCTTCGCTGGCAACAAGACGCCCTGTGCTTTTTAGAATAGACTCAAACGCAGACCCAGTAATCATTATTACCAGAATCACAAGAGTCATTGTGACGAGCATCTCAATTAATGTAAAACCTTTATTATTTGTCATGTCTGAATTCACCTATTTAAAAAGCTACAGTGCTGGGTCAGGGTTAGCAATTAGTGTAGAAATTGTATGACTGAACCTGCTTCCTTTAAATCGCCAGGAAACTCTGAGTGAAACCTCTTGAGATGTTACAGTAATTACGCCAGTAATCGGATGAGTTGTTGTGCGCGACACTTGGGTTGTTCGAACCACTGAATAATTATTAAAGCCTGCTCTGGTTTTTCTATTTATATAACTAGTTGCAGGTGCAAGTGTATCAAAAGGCAGAATTTTCGCAGTTACCATTTGCTCATCTGCCAGTGATATTGCTTCATTACGCAGCAGAGTAGCAAGATTGTGTTCCGTAGCGAGGTTCACTGCCTGAAGTAGGCCAAGTAGACCGACCATCATGATCAGTACCGCTACGCAAAACTCAATCAAAGTAAAACCTGATTTACTAATTAAACTCGCATTTTGAATTTGATACATTCCATTTCCCCATATTTACACGAGCTACTGAAATAACCAGGCAATTAATGCCTGATGATACATCTATAGGGTTTACAACTATTGTAAAACCGAAGGTTGATGTTGAAGGTGATGTAGAGTTAAAACCGGTTGTATCAAATAAGATTGCCGAATTATCATCAGTAAATGCCGTTGTAGTATTAGTTTTTGTTATGCCATATTTCAAAGACTTGGTCATAATATTGGTGCCATTCGTTTTTGCATCTGCAGAATATTTATATTCAACTTCCGAGCTATATGATTTCATTACATAGCTATTAGGCTGAAAAACAATCCCATGCACTTTCTTTTGTGTGAACGCCATATTTCTAGCATCCATTAGGTCTGCATACATTTCACGCACCTGAGACTCAAACCTGCTTTTTTTCTGCCAAGTAGTGAACGACAGTGTGGCTGTCCCCACAACTACCGCCATAATTGCAATGGTGATCATCAATTCAATCAAAGTGAACCCTGCTTGGTGCAAATGCCCCCTATTTCGACCTAAAGAGCGGGTACATCGTAATTCAGTAGTGAAATTCATTTTATCTCCACGAAGAATTATCATCCTATTTTTCCTGGATATGCAGAATTTTTTTCAGTGGTTTGTTATTGGTATTGCTAATTACTGGCGGAGGATCTGTTGGTGGCTTGCCAATCATAGGAGTGTCCATCTTTCTGCCGCCACTGGCGTTAAGAGCCTTGCTCAGAGTAACCTCTTCAAAAGCTCCAGTTGAGACCTGTACAAGAACTTTTCCTGTCAAAGCGGCAGATGGAGCAGCTCCACCGGTTGCATAATTGAATCCCCAAACATACGAATAGCCACCAAACTTGCACACATCTGTAGTCGGCTTGAAGGTTGTAAAAAATACCGCTCCATTTGATTGTGCAACAGGATCGGTAATTGAGCGCTCCGCACCAAGACTGTTAGCCACAATTTTACTGTCAAGTGCGACATACCAGCCTTTTTCGCTAGAACTAAGTGCAGTTGGATCAATAGTAGTCTGATTTCGTAGATTGCTAATCGTCATTTGATTAGCTGTACATGCAGGATCTATTTTATTGCTGTCGGTATAACATGGTTCCTGAACCCCCACCAGATAACGTTGATTGTAAGTATCAGTCGAAGAATCATCACCTGTGTAGTAGAATCTTCCGGTGCCAAAATAGAGCCACAGCTTTCTATTATTTCGATCCTGTAATCTAGAAATAGCTGTCGTGACCGGACCAATTCCGTCAATTACCTTACTAAATATCCATTGTGAAGGGTCGGTACTTTCTTTAGTTAACAGTCGCCCTACCCCGCCATCTGTCCAGGAAACTTCGCCTGAACTCTCAGTCCTTTTTTTTGTGTAACCGACATACACGGCATCATCCTGATAATTACCATCTAATGCACTGCTCCACCTGTCTGTATCAATAGCTCCACCAATCACACTTCCACCAAAAGCTTCTGGGATGCCTGTGTCTATTACCCAGTAATTTGTATTTAAGACAAAGGGACTAGTTGCCGTTACAGTTGCCCCAAGGTCAACAACAAACAACTTCAGATTCTGGTCAGATCTCCCCATAAAGCGATGTACTGATGAATCAATCGGCCCTGTAGGTCCCGAAGCAAAAACAGCAAACCATTTGCCGTTTACCTTAGTATTCGGTTTAATTATTCCATCAACCGCAGCTAGTTTAGGAGATATACGGACAATAGCTGCACCAGAAGTTGCGTATCCGAGACCAAAATTATCTGGAGCATCACGCGGAGGAAACTCCCACTTTAATATAGGTTGCCCTGCAATGGTTTCAACATTTCCAGCAGTATTAAAATATTGGTTTGATATATCCATTGCAAAATATGATGAATAGCCGACCCCTTTAGTTTTGGGTACTCCGGAATCATCTGGATCTAGTATAGGGGTTTTAACACACCTGCCATCAGCAGCATTAGAACAAACCGCGTTTGTCGATAGTCGAGATGCCCCGCCCAACCCCATACTGCCAATAAGTACTGTTGTCCAGTTTGTACCGCCATCCTCATCTTTCAGACAGAGTGAATAGTCATCGCAAGTTCCTACTTTTACAGTGGAAATATCTGTCAAAATAGTAGGGCCATCCAGATAATTGATATGCTTGTAATTCACAGCATCCGTATAATATTTAAGATATGGTAGATTACTTCGGGGAATATAGGCCCACTGTTCCTCACCCAGATTTGTTCCTGTAAGTGATGCCTTGACAAAACCTCCAATTTTTACAGTGCTGCTTCCAGAGGCGATACCGGTATCAGCCCCGGACGCAACAGTCAGTTTACCCAATTTAAAAGCATGCAGCATTCCGTCATTTGCCCCAACATAAACCATTCCTCTTTTTAAATAATTCGCTGATTTGATATATTTGTCATAACTTTTATCGTTGTAACCAGCAGGCGCTATCAAGTTATAAGCGTTAAGCTTGTTGGTAGACTGGAGTTTTGGCGTAGAAGACACTATATCACCCAATTTCCATTCATTAGTTACGGTAGAACCACTAACCGATAGCGAGACTCTACGGTTACGATAGCCAGTCTGGTCTGTGCCTCTAATGTAATCAATGATCTTGATAGCCTCGACATTGCTGTCAGTTGCAGAGGCTTGTAGATAGGGTCGTAAGTTCGTTACTCTGTCATTGGCTGTATAAAAGCCACCGTATATTTCCGTCGGTGGATAAACCCCACTTGCATCTGAGTGAAGTAAGGAATAGCCGTCAACACTTGTATGAATTTTTCTTGTATTTGCTGCTCTAGCCCATAACTGCCGGCCTGCACGCCAAAGGCTTTTCACACTGTCAGGACTCAGTGCAACATTTACAGGCGGTTCATTGCCTAGTCCGTCACCGTCAGTATCCTGTTTCAATTCAACCTTCGTACTTGAATCCGCATTATCAAAATAAAAACGGGCTACATAATCATTTTTAAGGTTCAAAATATGGTTCGGTGTAGTTGTTGCGAAATCGGTGTCCTCTCGAACCGTACTATTTGAAACAAATGGATCTACGTAATACCAAAGATTCTGCATTTCTCCTGTCCAACTTACTTCAGATGTTGAGTCAGTTGCTGGATTTGGTGCCGGAAAGATTTTGTTAGGGAAGAAAACTGCCTGAAGCAGGTTAGCTCCGCTACCTTCACTATTACTCAAAATCGATGCTGCAGTACCAGAGGCAACTTTTGCCAAAATCGAAGACATTGCCGTATTAAGACTATTTTGAAGTACCGTGCCATCATCAGCCTCAAAATAATTATACGGGACGCAGGTACCAGCTTTATTCCATTCCGGTGATCCGGTGACTGGATTATCCGGAGTTTTTGGCTGTGCATAAGTAGCCGTATTTCCGGAATTTGCAGCGTTACCGTCATTATTTTCAAAACCACCGTATTTTGCCGCCATCATAAGTGTTTTTTTGCCAGGTCCATTTCCGTTGGAATCGAGTTTTCCGAAGGTATACACGGGGAAAAGGGTAATATTTTGCATTACCGTTTCAGTGCTGTCTACGGCATTTCCGTAGACACTCGAACGCAAATCTGTGTTGTGCATGTAATAAGCGACGGCCTCTACCTTATCGGAATTGGTGTTAGAATTAAAAGTCGCTGCACTACAAGTAGTATTCGCATTGTCTGCACGGTCATCTGCTAAAATCTTATTTTCCCAGGTTGTTGCATTAAAAATACTATCCGTGTAGCTGTTTGCAGTGCCAGGAAGTTTATCCGTACTGTTTGGCTCACCATCGGTCAATAGCAATATAAAATGTTTCTGACAGCTATTCTGCACCGGATCCATGGTGCCGTAATCTACGCCCGTGTTGTAAGCGCTGGGTTTTGCCTGAAAATAACGAATAGCTTCATAAAGTGTTTCAGAAATCGGGGTACTAGTTTTAGGGTCAGTCTCAGTACTTTCAATAGCAGCTATCAAACCAGCTTCTGTAGATCCGAGTACAGCTTTTCCAGTTGGATCAGCTGTCGTAACAGGAATAACGGCAAGGTGTCCGCCGTCATTTGAAGCATTAAAGACCATTACTCCGAAGCGAACTTTTCCAGAAAGGTTTTGTATCAGCCCGGTTGGCAACGTCGTGCCATATTCAATCGTCTTGCCATTATCTGTTGCAAGATAGTATGGAGATGAGGAACGATTAACTATTTTACCACCCATCAATACTTTTCTGACAACGTCAACCTTATGCATATGTAGCCAATTGAGTTTATTCCCGGATAAATTGCTCGAGAGATCCAGATTGATAGCATCAATCAAGTATTTATTTGCATCCGAACCAGAGCTACCAGCGGTTTTGTACATCTTATTTGGCTCGAAATAACCATAAAATGTTGAGCATGAACAAGCTGTTGATGATGTACAGGTTGATGATGATGTACAGTTATAAGTTTTTCCAGTTATACCATTATATGTGTAACCATCGGTATCGTTCCCCCCCATACTGGCCGAGTTATCAAAAACAATAAGCACATTTGGAGCAAGACTTGCCTGGCCGGCAACAAATGCCGGGATCTGACAGTACGAATCAGAAGATGTCGGAGAAATTGCCGAATACTGCACTGTAATAGCGCCATCGGCTTGAACATCTGTGAATGTATACGTGGCGGAAGCAAGCGGTGCTATGTCCAAATTAGTATAATTTCTGTTTGTATCAGTTACCCAAACATGGGTTACTGAACATGTTGAGGTCGGATTAAAGGTAAGAGTTTTACTGGAACCACGTGGCACATTGATAGTTGTGGGATTTCCCGACATATCAGAAATAGTACCACAGCCAGACGGATTGGACGCATGGTTGGTCAGAACAATATTGAAACCTATCGGCCTGAATTTAACAACAAAAGTGCTGTTTGCTGTGATTGCTGGTGTCGTATAGGTATAACCGGTGCCGACCCATGCCTGTGCAACACCGGTATTAAACTTTACACTTTCAATCATGCAATTAGTAGACGTTCCGAATACAAAAGAGTCTGTTTGCCCATCGTTAATAAGTCGGCTTGAAGGAGTAATGGTATTCGAGGTACAAAGAGCATCAGTTGTCGGATCAACCGTACCAGTAACTGTATGACTTGTAGCTGCGGTAGATGTAAAGACAACCCACACTTTATAGGAATGTCCTCCAGACACAGGAAACGTAAAAGTCATGTTAGTAATTTGATTCGCCGGAACAGCGACAGAGTTAGTCGGGTTTGTGTCGCCATAGTAGATGTAGGATATCTTGAAGTTAGTTGCAGGGCGTACTTCAATGGTAACCGTAGCATTGCTGGTAAGTATCGTATCATCAGCAATCGTATTTCTAAGCTGCTCCGAACTGCCGGGGCTTGTTTTGTATACTGTTCCACCACTACCATTGGCACCGGGTGGTGCAGCCGTGGATGCGTTATAATCTAGAGTATTGTTAGTTCCATACCAAGCACCGATCTGTCCACCAACGGCACCAACAGGGGTAAACTGGACAAAAATTATATAGTTTTTGGGGGCAGTCGCAGAGGGGACGGTAATGTCTCCATTACTATCAGCACTTACCGAATGACATGTACCAGAAGTCACCGTAACTGTTTGCGGAACCGTCCAAGAGGCTTCACAATATTGCACAGCAGTAATAGTATGTGCCGGAGAAGTAGAAGCGGTTATTTGGACAATTTTATCGCCATCCGAAGTATAACCAACCGTCGTGTAAGAACCGGTCCCTATAGCACTGTAGGTGTAGTTGCTTGCTTTCCAACCACCGGTTCTGAGGGAGACAGAACCGCCAGTCCAGCCAGGTGTGGTTGCGGCAGTAATGTCTATGGGACCGGTTCCGTAGTACGCAAGGAACCTGTCATGTGCCGCATTGGGATCGAGCTTGAACACAACTTGGAAGGAACTAGTGTTTCCAACCAGCGTGAATGATACCACTCCATTAGCATCCGGAAACAAAACAATATTATTACTGGTAAAACCATTATCATCATTGTCTTTCCACTGAACATTATCAATAACATATCCTGTATCCGGCGTAATGGTAAATGTAGCTGTCGCTGTTTGAGCATAACTAGGACTGACAAATTGCGAGTTCTGTA
Organism: uncultured Geobacteraceae bacterium; assembly: GCA_903875605.1. Taxonomy (GTDB): domain Bacteria; phylum Desulfobacterota; class Desulfuromonadia; order Geobacterales; family Pseudopelobacteraceae; genus JACRCG01. Next base: position 7,063 of record CAIQWT010000094.1, read on the forward strand.
CCGTTTTACTAGTTGCTTCAACAAGACCGCCATTCCCAGTCCATGAGGGATTGCCGTTATTGATATCAGTGTCACGCCGCCATCTTGTAAAAATATTGACCGTAGGGACAGGCGCAAAAATGACCTGAAGTGAGCATTCTCGGTTGGTCATCTGAAACGACACCTGGTTGTTGGTAACTGTCAAGGTATTTATGTTGGAATCGCCGCTACTAAAACCATTTGAATCGTTATCACGCCATTCTGCAGATGAAACCATATATCCATCAGCCGGAGTCAGGATAAAAACCGGTGTGGCCGTTCCACCGTACGACGTATTTCCACCATTAGTTACAGTATATCCAGTGGATGTTACGCTACCAACGGCGGGGTTATTACTCCAACTGCTGGATGTGCCCCACCTGACAAAAACATTATGGGCAGTTACCTGAGTGAATGTAACCTGTATGACCCAGTCAGTATTGTTTATATTGAGAGACACTTTATTGCTAACAGGCGTCATTGTAGTACCAGTACCAATAGTAAAGTTACTGTTGCCATTTTTACACTCTACAGATGCGATATATCCAGAGACAGGAACTATTGTAAAAGTAACGCCAGTCGCGTTATCCGGATAACTAATACTACCTCCATTAAGCACTGCCGTTTTACCATCGGGGGTAATTACACCACCAGTACTGTCATTAAAGCTCGAAGTAGTTCCCCACCTGAGCTTTACATTATTATTTCCGGCATGTACTGAAAGCACACTCATTTGCATCAGAAGTAGTATCAGAATAGATATACTCAGGGCAGGTTTTGCAATTCTGGAAAGCAACAATTTAGTTTTCATACTATCTCCTCAAATATTGGCGAATCGCAGCTTCGGGGTCATATACACACTAAAACTTAATTATTCATCGTTCTTTTTTAATCAATAAATGCAGGACACGCCAAAAGCATAACCAATTAAGATCACGCGCTTTCAACATCAAAAGCTAAACCAACCATATGAATCACCCCGCCGCGGTGGGGAATTCAAACCTAATAGATTAATTGCAACATATTAAGTGCAACAAATATGCAAAAAAACAGTAGAAAAATATTACCTTTTCAACAATTGCGGATTCGAGACAAGAACCACGCCGGCAATAGCCAGCACAACAATAACCGTTAATATTATAAGGTTCTTAGTTGAAAACACCTTCGCCATCAACTGCTCCATCGGCGTTAAAATCTTTCCGTGGCAATAGATACATACCTTCAGTTTCGGCATAATCAGTTTCTGGCAATATGGACATTTAACAAGAATCTCTTTTACAGGCGGGGGCGATTTCTTTTTGCGTTCAGCTAATTTCTCAGCTCTAAGAGCCTTATATTTTTCATATTCCCTGGCGTAATCTTTGTAGATCAGGGACCCTTTTATCGTTGTAAAAAGTTCTTCGAGCTGTTTTAAATTATCAGAGGCACTGATCCTCTCAGACGAATCAGACGATCTCATAGCTTTGTCATACTCGTCTTTCAGCTTCCTGTAGGTTTTCTCCACCTGTTCCGGATTATCACTGAACGAAAGCCCCATCGCCTTGTAGCAAAGCTCAATATCGGAAAACTCTTTTTCTTTTTCTGAAACATCACTCATACAGTTTCCCCTTCAATTATCTATTACATGCAGATGTCTTGGCATTTGGAGAATAGTCAGACTTGATACGCTTGCAAATTAAGAGCCACAGCCAGTGAAGCCCTATCAGCACAGAATAGTTGATTTTTTTTATAACGATCCAATTACTACGCAATTAATTCATAATCAACCAGAAATAAAAACGCCCCTTACTATGCAATCTTTTCATAGCAAGGGGCGTTTTGTCTGATATTTATTCACAACAGCGATATACGAAGTGACTAAGTTACAACCTGAAGAGGCCGTTACTATACATCTACTTAACTTCCAGCATCCTTTTCAGTGTTTCAGCATCAGGCATACCACTTTGAACTGTGCCATTCGGCATTACCACCGTGGGCGTACTGGAAATGCCATTAACAGAGGCGAACATGATTATTTCGTCAATAGCCTGCTTACTGCTTTCCTTGGTTGGCTTGGGAACTTCCTTACCATCAAACGCCTTGTCCAGCAGATCAAGGCTTTTTGTTTCAAGAACTGTTCGGGACTTGTCATAGGCGCCAGGATGCATTGGCAGCGGGAACAACATGACATAAATCGCTACATCTTTGTCGATGCTTGCCAGTTTTTTCAGTTCAAGATGCCCTTTCCGGCAGTATGGACAGTCGGGATCGGTAAAAACATATAGTTTCTTTGTACCCTTAGGATTGCCCATAACAACAGCAAGCTGTGCAGGAATATTTTTTACATCAATAGTTGACATCTGTTTTGGCTTCGGAAGCACGTTTTTATGTGCCGCAATCGGTTCAAGTTTTTCCAGATCGAATACGGTACCCTGGATCAGATGTTTTTTACCGAAATCCATAAAAAGAATCCCTTTTTGCCCATCTTTCTCGAATAGCATCTCAAACAGGCCTCGTGCAGGAGAGAGCATTACCGAATCAATACTCACACCGATCTTTTTTACGAGTCCGTTGGCTTCCGGAATAGTAAGCGAGTGACAGGTTGCACATTCACCACCGCACCCATCTTTAGTCATGGCATACGAGGAGGTAACAAGGAGGAAACTGACTGCGACGGCAATACAAAGTGTTTTCAGCATGAAGAATTCCTTTCAGGATTGAATATGCGCTACTCTATGCCATATTCCTTGATTTTGTAAAGTAGTGAACGATGACTAATTTCCAGTATTTTGGCAGATTGTGTGCGATTACCTCCGGTTCTGGCAAGCGCTTTACGGATAAGTTCACGCTCTATGGTATCTTCAGCTTTTTTTATAGAAAGATTTTCATCGTCATCCGGTTCAGAAAGATTGTCTATATCAGGCAGGCAAACTGATTGTGGCAAACAGGCAGAGGTTATGTGACCATCTTCACAGAGGATACAGGCGCGCTCAATTGCATTTTCAAGTTCGCGAATATTGCCCGGCCAGCGATGTGCCATCAGACTGCGCAGTGCATAAGGCTCAATACGCAGTTGTTTACTATTTTCAGCACTTCCGTAACGGTTCATAAAATATTCCACCAACAGTGGAATATCCTCAACACGTTCGCGCAAAGGCGGTAACTGAAGGCAAAACACATTCAGCCGGAAATACAAATCTTCCCGAAAACGTCCGGCCTCGCTATCAACTGACAGGTCACGTGAGGTGGCAGAAACAACTCTTACGTCTACTTTTTTTGATACTGCACTCCCTACCCTTCTGATCTCACTCTCTTGCAAAACCCGCAGCAGCTTAACCTGTAATGCGAGCGGCATCTCGCCGATTTCATCGAGAAAAAGTGTCCCGCCATCAGCCTGCTCGAAAAGGCCTACTTTGTCACTTGAAGCATCGGTAAAGGCACCACGGATATGCCCGAACAACTCACTTTCAAGCAGATTTTCCGGAATAGCACCGCAATTCACAGCCACAAACGGCTTTAGTGATCTCCTGCCGTTTTGATGGATTGCGCGGGCGACCAGCTCTTTTCCGGTGCCTGATTCACCCAGAATAAGGATTGTTGTCTTAAGATCGGCAATTTTTTTGATCTGTGTAAATATTTCCTGCATTTTAGCATTTTGGCTGAGTATACCGCTGTAAGAAAATCTTCCGGCGGCAACTTCACGCAAGCGACTGTTTTCTTCTTTAAGCCGCTCACGCTCTTCAGCTTTTTTAAGCACCATTAGTATTTCATCTTTCTTGAACGGCTTAGAGATAAAGTCATATGCTCCAAGCTTCAGGCATTCTACTGCCGTTTCCACACTGCCATAGGCGGACATCATAATGATCGGAGCGGTAACCAGCTGTTCAAGTGCCCGTACCAAAAAAGTTTTACCATCCATTTCCGGCATATGTATGTCACAGAGGATAAAATTATATACATTTTCTAGAACACAACCCAGCGCTTCTTCACCATCGGCTGCCAAATCAACACGGTATCCCTGATGAGACAGCATGACCGACAACATATGGCGCAGGTTTTCCTCGTCATCTATAATCAGTATCGGCTGGTTTTTCTTCATGTTTCTATCCTTTTTTCTGCTTGCGCCAGTGGCAGCCAGAGAGTAAAACAGCTCCCTTTTCCCACTTTACTTACCGCTGTAATACGCCCGCCAAAGCCCTCAATAATCCGCGCTGAAATAGCCAATCCCAGACCGGTTCCCTTTCCGGGAGCTTTAGTTGTAAAAAACGGATCAAAAATATGTTTCATCGATTCATCTGTAATGCCGCTACCATTGTCTTTTACATCAACACGGATATAGACGCCATCCCGTCCGGCAGTGATCGTTATCGTTCCTCCTGCAGGAGTGGCATCGCGACTGTTAAGAAGGAGGTTCAACATTACCTGCTGAAGCTGGTATTGATCGCAACTGACTGGTAAAAGTCCTTCAGCAATTTCCGTACATAGATGCAAATGTTTAAAAACACCCTGCTCGGTCATCAAATCACAGGTTGAGAGTACAACCTCCCGTATATCAGCATTCTCACCGCCGGGCGTACGTGGGCGGGAAAAATCGAGCAGGCCCCGTACAATCCTGTCGATCCGGGAGCAATCAGCACTGATGCGCCTGGTATAATCCTGAATGGTGGGATTGTCCGGCATCTCACCGGCAGAGAGCTCGGCATAGCCCATGATCGAGGCAAGCGGAGTTCCTATTTCATGTGCCATACCGGCAGCAAGCAGGCCGATAGAAGCCATTTTTTCAGTGCGCAGCGTTTCTTCCCGAGCCTGGTGCAAATCGCTGTTAGCCTGTTTCAGGGCCGCCATCTGTTCGTTAACCTGAAGGTCTTTATTGTACAGAGCAGATGCCATTTCATTAAATGCATTGGCAAGCAGAGCAAGTTCTGCACTTCCGGAAACTTTCAGTAACTGGCCGTATTGGCCTCCGGTAATTTTTTCCGTAGCGGTCAATAAACGGTTAATCGGATTGACAACAATCCGTGTCAGCACAAAGGAACCTAGTCCTAGCAATAAAATAAAGTCTAAAGCAAAATATGCCATTAATAACTGGCGGGATCGATATAGGCGCGCTTTTTCAGGAGCCAGGGAGAGCAGCAAACCGGCCTTACCGACAGCTTCACCTTCACGAATAATTGTCATGAGGTGAACAACGGCGCTTCCATCCGGTCTGATGTAACTTCCATCTATTGTTTTCGCTAGCCCCTCAAATGGAGCATACAGATCACTCCCTTCCCGACCGGAGCTGAAAATAACCTTGCCATTTACGTCCAGCAGGGTGAGACGACTGAAGGCAGACTCTTCGGAAAGCTTTTGAATGTAGCGGGCAGCTTGAGAATCGGTAGGTAGAAATCCTTCCGGATAAGTCGGAATTGAATCCGGGAGCAGGCTGGCAAAAGCTTTGAGCAGGGTGCGGGCATGTTCACCTTTTTGTGCATACAGGTCGTTTGCGGCTGTTTTGAATGCCAGCAGGCTGAAGAGGAGCCATGTCAACATAAGAAGCAACCCCAAAAAAGCAAGGATTGAAACAGTCAGACTGGGGCGGTAACGGGTCATGAAAACTACCCCTGAGTAAAACCGCTCAGCCCGAGATACCAACGAATGAGTGGCTTACCGTAAAAGATGTAGAGCACTGCACCAAAAGCAAGGTATGGACCAAACGGAATTGCCAGCTTGGAATCTTTTTTCTGCACCAACATGATGGAGACACCAACTATCGAACCGATCAGTGAGCTGGCAAAAATAATAAACAGCACCGATTTCCAGCCAAGAAAAGCCCCCATCATAGCCAGAAGCTTTATATCACCACCACCCATACCGTCTTTACCGGTCAGCCACTGATAACCGTAGGCAACCAGCAGGAGGCTCCCCCCCCCCAGAAGGATGCCAAGCAGTGAATTAAGCCAAGTATAACCTGGAATAAAAAACGAGAGAATAAATCCAACAACAATGCCGGGTAACGAGATTTCATCCGGGATGATCTGATGTTCAATATCTATAAAAGTGATCACTACCAATGCCGAACAGAGCAGAAACAGGGTCGCAAACGCCAGCGTCGGGCCGAAACGGAGGAAAAGCAGCAGGGTCAACAGTCCATTCAGTAGCTCTACCAGCGGATATTGAAGGGAGATGTGAGTTCCGCAACCCCGGCATTTTCCACGAAGGAAAAGATAGCTCAACAACGGGATATTGTCATACCAACGAATCTGATATGAGCAGACAGGACAATGCGAAGGGGGAGAGACTATTGATTCATCTCTCGGCATGCGGCAGATACAGACATTGAGGAATGATCCGACAACCATACCGAATACGAGCGCGAAGGCGGAATAGATTAAGTCAGGGGTCATCAGTCTATACTTTCGGTTACATCCAGGGTAATTTGAGATTTGAGGTACATCTCCACCTCAGAGGCGGTTGAAAAAGCAAAGCAGCCTTCGGCAATCCGCACTGCGCGCTCCATAGAGCAGCGACGCAGAATCTGCTTCACCCGCAGGATTGATCCTGCACCCATGGAAAGCTCATCAAAACCGAGCCCGAGCAGAATCGGCAGATAGAGAGAATCTCCGGCCATTTCGCCACAGAGACAAGCAGGTATTCCGGCACCGTGAGCAGCCTGAACAATACGGCGCAGTGACCTGAGTACCGCAGGATGAAGCGGTTGATACAGATGGGAAAGCTGTTCGTTGCTGCGATCAATAGCCAGTGTGTACTGAATCAGATCGTTCGTGCCGACACTGAAAAAATCTACTTCGCGTGCCAGCAGGTCTGCCAGGGTAACTGCTGCCGGTATTTCAATCATCACACCAACCTGAATGGCACTATCAAACCGGATGCCTGAGGCATTCAACTCCAGCTTGGCCTCTTCAAGCAGTTTTTTCGCGGTGCGAACTTCCTCCAATCCTGAAATCATCGGAAACATTATACGAACCGGGCCATCAGCACTGACGCGTAATATCGCCCTAAGCTGTTTTTTAAATTCGTCCGGCATACTCAATGACAAGCGGATCGCCCTGACACCAAGCGCCGGATTAGCCTCTGCTGCCTGATCCATACCTTCCAACAGCTTGTCACCACCGGCATCCAGAGTTCGAATAGTAAGAGGATGTGGTGCAATGGCCTGCTGCATAGTACGATATGTTATCAACTGTTCTTCTTCATCCGGCATGGAAGCACGGTTCATGAAAAGCATTTCTGTCCGGTACAAACCGACGCCGCTGCCGCCATGCGCCAGAACGGAAGCACCCTCTTCCGGTATCTCCACGTTACCACGCAGAGACATCGTGTGGCCATCAAGCGTCACAGCCGGCAGTGGTGCAGTTTTCAGCAGTTCATATTCAACATATTCATAGTGTTGCTTACGGCGCAGCGACAACTGAAAAGTTTCCTGATCAGGTTCAACAATAACTGAGCCGGACAAGCCGTCAACGATAACACTAACTCCATCCAGCAGCAGGTCTGTTATGCCCTCAACGCCCATAACCGCCGGCAGTTCCAGTGCACGTGCCAGTATTGCTGTGTGCGACGTCCGGCCACCAATCTCGGTTATGATGGCAAGAACATTATTACGATTGATCTGAAGCATATCGGCAGGGGAAATGTCATGCGCTGCGATGATTATATGATTTTCGTGCTGCGGCAGCGGTTCCAGAGTTTCACCGCTCATACTGCGCAGCACCCTCTCAATAACCGTTTCAACATCGCTGATACGCTCACGAAGATATGGATCATCAATTCTGGCAAATGTTTCGCGATACCGGTGCAGTGTACGTCGCAGGGCACCTTCGGCGTTTATCATACCGGTGCGGATGGTTTCCGTAGTTTCAGTAACCAGACGCTCATCTGCCAGAATCATCAGGTGGGTTTCTATAAAGAAGAGGTGGTCTTCTCCATTTGTTTCTGCGAGGCGGGATTTAAGAAGTTCGAGGTCTACGCGGGTTACTTCAATTGCCTGCGCCAGTCGGGCAGTTTCATGAGAAACGGCCTCAGATTGGATCGGATATTCAGAAACGGTGATACTGCGGCGATCAATAATGCGCAACTTACCCATGGCAATCCCGGGCGAAGCCGCGATACCAGAGAAAGTTCGCATATCATTCCTCTCCAAAACCATTGGCAATCAGCTCACCAATGGCCTGAAAAGCTTCGGTTTCATCCGCACCATCAACTGTCAAGCGTACAGAGGAACCTTTGGAGGCCGCCAGCATCATAATGCCCATAATGCTTTTTCCGTTAACCTCAACACCCTCTCGGGCCAGCTTGACGTCAGAGCTGAAACGACTTGAAGTTTTCACGAAGAGTGCCGAAGCACGGGCGTGTAAACCGAGTTTATTTATGATCATAAATTCGTTCTGGAGCATATGTTCAGGTATCCTTGGGCGCTTACTTCAAAAATTCTCCGGCAACGATAATTCCTTCACGCCCGGATCGATGCAAATCAGCGGCAAGTTCAGCAACCGGCATCTTTGTTCGACGTGAACAGAACTCAATCAGCATCGGCAGGTTCACTCCGGTTACAACTTCAATACATCCCTCTTTTAAAAATGACATTGCCATATTTGACGGCGTACCGCCAAAAAGATCCGTCATGATAATAGCCCCGTCAGCATGCACAGATTCTACAGCAGCAACAACACGAGCCATTATATCGTCAGCTCTTTCATCAGGAGCAACTTCCACTGCAGCGCAGTTTTCAATCGGACCGACAATCATCTCTGCAGACAATTTGAGGGCCGTGGCCAAACCGGCATGGGTAACAAGAACTAATCCTATCATTTAAGCCCCTTTTCAATATCCCTGTGTATGATTCGCACTGAGGGCCACAATTCCTGCAAGTGCATTCCGGTGGCTTCTGCAATAGCAACAGAGCGATGGCGCCCACCGGTACAGCCAATTGAAATAGTTAAATAAGACTTGCCTTCTTTAAGATGTGCCGGCAGCAACATATCCAAAAGCGGGAAAAAATATTCAAGAAATTGTGCTGAAGTAACATTATCGAGGACATAATCGCGAACCGAGTCATCAATTCCTGTTCCTTCTTTCAATTCAGGAATAAAGAAGGGATTCGGAAGAAAACGAACGTCCATTACTATACTCGATTCAAGAGGCACACCATACTTGAATCCAAAGGACTGAACTTCAATCGCAAGTTGATTATTCTGTTCATCACCCCTGACAATCCGCAAAACAAGTTCTTTCAACTGGTGCACAGTAAAGTCGGATGTGTCGATTACCCTTGTCGCTAAACTTCTCAGTACACTCAACCGTTCACGTTCAAGAACAATTGCTTCTGAGACTGAACAGTCCTCATCAGCAGGGTGCCGGCGGCGTGTTTCAGAATAACGCCGCACAAGTATGTCATCAAGCGTATCAAAGAAAAATATTTCTACAGTATGCCCGGCGTTGACAATTTTCTTAAAGGCGAGTTCGTATCCTTTAAAAAACTCCTTACCACGGATATCAGCCACCAGTACGATGCCCTGGAATGATTCACCGGACTTATCAATCAGCTCTACGAACCGCTTGAACAAACGTACGGGAAGATTATCAATACAGTAATACCCTTCGTCTTCAAGGGCTCTTACTGCAGTTGATTTTCCTGATCCGGACATGCCGGTTATGATGATTATGCGCATTATTTACTCGACCTCATCACCGAGAGGTCGGGCTTCTATACGAGCCATAAGCCTCTCCTGAAAATCCCGTGCCGAGTGATATCCCATCCCTTTCAGGAGGTTATTTCTAGCAGCTACTTCGATAATTGAACCCAGGTTGCGCCCGGGCCTGACAGGAATAATTATATGCGGTATTTCTATGCCTAGAATCGTAAAGGTGCGGTCATCAACGCCTAATCTATCATATTCATGCGACTCATCCCACTCCACTAACTCCAGCAGCATATCGACAATTTTTTTGTCCCGTATAGCCGAAACCCCGTAAAGATCCTTGATATTGATAATACCGAGGCCACGAATCTCCATAAGATACTGCAGTGATTCTTCAGCATGCCCCACAAGCACCGCAGGCATCTTCTTCTTTATAAACACCATGTCATCAGCAACCAGGCGGTGTCCACGCATTACCAGATCAAGGGCACATTCACTCTTTCCGATACCGCTTTTGCCGGAAATAAGGACACCGACCCCCAGCACATCCATCAGGACACCGTGAATATGAGTATTCGGGAGCAACCGTTCTTCAAGAAATTTGGTTATCAGAGAGATAAAAGTAGATGATTGATGAGGGGTCGCAAGTACCGGAATAGCCCTGGCTTCGGCAAGCTCCATCAGAAGCTGTGGCGGACGCAGATTTTTTGTAACAATAAAACAGGCTATGGGGAACCTGCAAAGCGCTTCCAGATTATCAGCGGCCACTTGATTGTCAATCTGCTGGAGATAGGATATTTCAGTATTACCAAGCACCTGCAACCGGTCAGGATGCAGGTGCTCAGTGTAACCGGCCAGTGCCAACCCGGGCTTTTGAATCCGTGAACTGGAGACACGATGAGAAAGCCCCTGTTTGCCGGCTAGAAGCGACAAACCGAGGCCATACTCATTATCCGTCAGCAGATCTTGTATTGAAAGGGTAATACCGTCCATGGTGACTTGGCCGTTCTAGGCGCGTTGTGGTTCAATAAGGCCGTAATTGCCGTCCTTACGACGATACAGAACATTGATATCGCTACTGTCGGCATCAGTGAACACAATAAAGTCCTTATGAAGAAGATCCATCTGCATTACAGCCTCTTCAACCGACATCGGCTTGGCGGTCTCAGTGGTTGTCTTAATAACAACCGAATCAGAGTTAGCATCAATACTTTCCGCCTCAAAAATTTTCTTTGAAAGCTGACGACCATGCTCATCACCATTTGGTTTATGAGCTTTAATTTTTTCTTTGTAGCGAACAAGCTGACGCTCAATTTTGTCGATAACAGCATCGATAGAGGCATACATGTCGTGCGACGCCTCGGAAGCCTTAGTACTGATGCCTTTTGAATTAATGACGATTTCGACAATGTGGCGAATCTTTTTTTCTACAGAAAAATAGACCTGTACAGTGATCGGGCCGTCGATATACTTAGTTGTGCGCTCAAGTTTTTCTTCGGCATATGCCTTGAGGGCTTCACTTTGTTCCATGTGCCTGAATGTCATTGTTACCTGCATACGAACCTCCTGTGTAATTGCTGCTGTGGTATAGACTGCTGCCGAAACAGCAGTACGTTAAAAATGTCGCTTCCGTTCAGAAGATGATCCAAAATTGAGCATTTCCCGATACTTGGTTACTGTGCGCCGGGCAATATTGACCGTTTGGATCGTTAACAGCTCGGCAATTTTCTGATCTGAAAGCGGCTTTTTGGGATTTTCCTTTTCGATAATCTCTTTGATTCTGTTCTTCACGCTTTCTGAAGCTACAAAATCGCCCTCACTGGTCGAAAGACCACTGTTGAAGAAATATTTGAGCTCCAGCAAACCCTGTGGTGTCTGCATATATTTGTTAGTAGTGACCCGGCTAATAGTTGATTCATGCATACCAATATCTTCAGCAATGTCCCTAAGAACCAGCGGACGCAAGTATTCGATACCTCTATCAAAATATTCACGCTGGAAACGGATTATACTTTTTGCAACCTTATAAATCGTTCTCTGACGCTGCTGAATACTTTTGATCAACCAAACAGCAGAACGCATCTTGTCATTTATATAATGCTCGGCTTTGGAATCAATACTACCATTTCCTCGAGCATCTGAATACTGTGTACTTACTTTAAGGTTAGGCAACCCTTCCTCGTTCAACATAACGACATAGTCATCACCGACTTTGTGCACAAAAATATCGGGAGAAATGTAATGTACATCATCAGTGCTGAATGCTGAACCGGGACGTGGATCAAATCCGGATATTATCCTGGAAGCCACTAAAACCTGACTGATATCAACCTTTAAAGACCTGGCTATCAGCTTGTAGTTTCGTTTTTCCAGGTCTCCAAGATGATTCTGCAAGATACCCTCGACAATACTGCCCTTCATGCCCAGACTCCAGGCCTGAATCAGCAGGCATTCCCGTAAATCACGAGCAGCAACCCCCGGTGGATCGAATTCCTGGATGCAGTCGAGAACATCCTGTACATCATCATCTGTTGCATAACTCGCCGCAGCAATTTCCTGAATTGACGCACGCAGATAGCCGTAATCATCAACATTGCCGATAATAACCTCACCGACACGCACATCCATTTCGGAATACTGACCCATATGGAGCTGCCATAACAGGTGATCAATCAAAGTGCCTTTTTTTGTCAGCAGGTTTTCAAAGGAGGGGCGTTCATCTTCACCACCGTACTGTTGTTCACCGGAACTGTAGTTATAGCCGTCAAGGTAACTGTCCCAATCCCGCAGGGTTTCTTCACCGGTTTCAACTTCATGAAAATCGGTTGTATCCTGCGCTGGTTCATGCTCCTGTTCAGCAATTTCCAACGTATCCGGCTCGCGGATTTCTTCCATTTCGGCGGTTTCTTCAAGGAGCGGATTTTCCTCTAACTCCTGAAGCACTAGATCTTGAAGCTCCAGTCTTGTCAACTGCAGCAGCTTGATAGCCTGCTGCAACTGTGGAGTCATCACCAGTTGCTGGGACATTTTCAGTTGTTGGCGCATCTCCATTGCCATGAAACGTTATCCTCAAGCCCGATATGGGAAATAAAACCTAAGCCCAAACAATCCTAAACTCCTCCTTTATAAGAGGAGCGTACAATCCGTATCCTATTACAAGAGAGTCAGGATGTTAAGTTGCTAATTGAATAATCAGAGACGGAAATCTTTACCGAGATAGATATCCTGAGCTTTTTTACTTGCCGCTATTTCAGTGGGAGTGCCATATTCAAGCACTTCACCACCACTTAGAATGTATGCTGAATCACAAACACCCAACGTTTCCCGAACATTGTGATCTGAAATCAATACGCCGATATTTTTGTTTTTCAGTGAAACAATTAAACCCTGAATATCTGCAACGGCAATTGGGTCAATACCAGCAAACGGCTCGTCCAGAAGTATGAATGAAGGATTAGTTATTAATGCCCTGGCAATCTCAACCCGACGACGCTCACCACCTGAAAGCGCGTATCCCTTGGAAGAGGCAATGTGTGTAATGGAAAATTCCTCAAGCAACTGTTCCATTCTCTGTTTCCCAAGGCGTTTATCAGGCTCAACAGTTTCAATAATAGCCAGTAGATTATCAGCTACTGACAGCTTGCGAAAAACCGAGGCCTCCTGCGGAAGGTAGCTGATGCCGCGACGGGCTCTCTGGTACATCGGCAGTGCGGTTATCTCTTCATCCCCCAGATAAACATGGCCGCCATCCGGCTGTGCAAGGCCAACTACCATATAAAAAGTCGTTGTTTTTCCGGCACCGTTCGGACCGAGCAATCCTATAACCGAACCGGAGGTAATAGAAATATCAACGCCACCAACGACTTGTCGACTACCGTAGTTTTTTTTAAGGGCCTTAGTCCATAATCTTGAAGAATTAACGACTTCCGGCATCATTCTTCCTGGTTTGCGGATTAATAATTGCTTCAACACGCGCTTTGGGATCACCACCGCTTGACACATCACTTTTCTCATCATCAACATAATAAGTAATTACTTTTCCGGTGATGCTGTCTCCCCCCTGAACAACTCGCGGGTTTCCAGTCAACACAATGCGACCATTGCGGCTGTCGTATACTGCCTGTTCGGCAAAACCGGTTTTATTCAGCTGAATGATTCTGACGTTTCCGAGCGCCTCTACTTTTTCAACCTCGCCGTTTTTATCCGCGTAGTTTACAACAAGTTTATCGGAAAAGATGGTTATATCACCCTGCTTTGCCACAACCTTACCTGAGAATAAGGCCGTTTTACCTTTGTTATCGGCGGTCATTTCATTGGATTTAACAGTAATCGGCAGGCTTGCACGATCCTTGTGAACCGGAGCTGCGGCTGAAGCAGTTGAAACCTGAAACAGGAACAACAAACCTATTAATGACAGACAGAGAAGTTGTAGTTTCATCAGTTAATACCCAAAACCGGCTGAACCTAAACAAAACCGGAAACATATATGTTTTATTGCTGTTCAGTGGCTAGTTCATAATTATTGAAGCATCTACTGCCGAATGAAAACGAGCCTTCTGAGTTTTAACACCCAAAATCATACCAACCGCAGTAAGCTGCAATCTTTGCTGTCGAAAAACAACCGGATCATTTGTTAAAAACTGATCCATTGCTCCAGTATAGATAATTGATCTGGTTTTAAAGCTTGCCCCGTCTTCAGTTGTCACGTGAACATTGCCGTTAAGCCAAACTTTTTTTTCAGAACTGAGATATTCACCTTTGTCTGCAGTAACAGTAACAGCTCCGTGTGTCGCTGTGTGCGGAAACTCCATCCGGATTGCCGACAGATAAGCTTTGTCGCCGTTTTTATCATAGTCAGCACGTTCTGCAACGAGTTCCCACACAACCAGCCCATCCTGAATTTCTGAAAAACGGGCATTTTTCAGGGAAACATCAATATTTTGGGGAAGCTGCTGATTGATTGGCCTGACCGGTGTTGATCCATGAGAACCATTCCGGAAAACGACTGCCGCGATACCGATAGTCGCCGCTAATACGAGAAGAGCCAGTAAAGGCCTTATATAAACGGGCGATACCATAATAGGAAGGAACTATATCATTGAGGAGAGGGGCTGTCCAGTACAACGTGGCGTGTTTGATGTTTTTGGCACAAAGATTGTATCACTTTCGATAAGACAATAAATCAGAGTTCATAACGATCAGCTACCTCATCCCACAGACCACGCCCTTTGAGAATCAGATCGCAGACTTCACGCACCGCTCCGCGACCTCCAGCAAGAGTTGTAACATAATGAGCAACATTTCGAGCTTCAATCAACGCATCAGCAGGAGCAGCGGCAAAAATCACGCATCTCATGACCGGAACATCAATAACGTCATCCCCCACATAAGCGATCTGACAGTCACTAAGACCGGTTTTCAGTTTGATGTCCCGGTAACAATCGATTTTTTTCAATGCCCCCTGATACACCAATTCGATTCCGAGTTCCTTAGCCCTGATAGCAACGACCTGAGAGGTGCGACCGGTAATGATACCAACCTCAATGCCATAGCGCTGAAGCATTTTGATGCCGTGCCCATCTTTGACGTTAAAAACTTTTGTTTCCAAACCGTTACCGTCGTAGATAATCCCACCGTCGGTCATAACACCATCAACATCAAGTAACAGCAGACGGATATCAGCAAGCTTATCATTCATCAGGCGATACCTGCCTTGAGAATATCATGAAGATGGATTACCCCACACGGGACAAAGCTGTCATCATTTTCAAACACAAATAAGGAGGTAATCGCGCGTTGTTCCATAATCTGCAGGGCTGAAGCGGCAAGCTCTGATCGCTTGATGCGTAGCGGGCCATGTTTCATGATTTCAGATGCCCGCTGGTTGAGGATGTCAAAGCCCTTCTCCAGTGACCTACGCAGATCCCCGTCAGTAATCACCCCTTTAAGTACACCGCTTGAATCACAGACACCAGTCACGCCGAGTCCCTTGTCGGTGATAACAAACAGGGCCTCCTTCATCAAAATATCTTCCTGTACCAACGGAATGGCTTCACCAGAGTGCATCAGGTCTTCCACTCGCAAAATCAACTTTTTACCCAGCGAACCTCCTGGGTGAAATATCGCAAAATCCTCTGCCTTAAAGCCGCGCTTAACCAACAATGCAACTGATAGGGCATCACCCATTGCCAACGTGGCCGTTGTTGACGCTGTAGGTGCGAGACCAAGCGGACAGGCCTCCTCAGCTACAGACACATCAAGAAACACGTCACTGGAACGGGCAAGATTCGATGTCGGATTACCACTCATGGCAATCAGATGCGCTCCAAGACGCTTAATTGAGGGAAGAATCCTTAGAATCTCTTCCGTTTCGCCGCTGTTTGAAATGGCAATAACAACATCACCTTTCATGATCATTCCCAGGTCACCATGGATGCCTTCAGCCGGATGGAGAAAGAAAGCCGGCGTTCCTGTGGAAGCCATGGTGGAGGCGATCTTCTGACCAATCAGGCCGGACTTCCCCATCCCGCTTACGATTACACGTCCTGTGCTGCTCCCCAATATCAGGTCAATCGCCCGCTCAAACGAAACGTCAATACGATCGGCCATGGCAGAGAGAGCCAGCGCTTCAACGCGGATAACCCGGCGTGCTTCATCGACACTATTCATACTGCTGACCTCTGTTTAACTACAGAATCAAGCATTTTCAGGGTTTTAAGCAGTCCAGGAAGTTCACTTAACGGAATAGAATTGGGCCCGTCACAGAGAGCTTTGTCAGGGTCCTCATGCACCTCCATGAAGACGCCATCGATTCCGGTAGCAACAGCGGCACGCGACAGATATTCCACAAACTCGCGCTGACCACCAGAACTGTCACCCTGCCCCCCCGGTAGCTGTACGCTGTGAGTGGCATCAAACACCACAGGATAGCCGGTTGCACGCATAACAGGGAAACTGCGCATATCAACAACCAGATTATTATAACCGAAAGAAGCACCACGTTCGGTAAGAATTATGTTTTCGTTACCGCTTGCTGCTATTTTTCCAGCGACATTTTTCATATCCCATGGAGCCAGAAACTGACCTTTTTTGACGTTTATAATCCTTCCGCTTTTAGCTGCAGCAATTAATAAATCGGTTTGTCGGCAAAGGAAAGCCGGGATTTGAAGAATATCCAGCACCTCGGCTGCCGGTGTGATCTGTTCAATAGAGTGAATATCAGAGACAACCGGAACTCCAAGTGCCTCCTTGACCTTGCGCAGAATTGCAAGGCCTTCTTTCAGGCCGGGACCACGATAGGCATTGATCGAGGTCCGGTTAGCTTTGTCATATGAAGCTTTAAAAATCAGGGGAATTGAAAGCCCGTTACAAATCGTCATCAGCCGTTCGGCGTGCCGCATAGTTGAACTTTCGTCCTCTATTACGCAGGGACCGGCAATCAGTACCAGAGGGCGATTATTTCCAATCATCACATTTCCGCAATTAATTTCACGTGTCATTGTCTTACCCCTTATTTCTCTGAGCCAGCGAAGCTGCAATAAAAGCTCTGAACAGCGGATGCGGTACAAGTGGCTTTGACTTGAACTCCGGATGAAACTGACAGGCAAGGAACCATGGATGATCGGCTATTTCAATAACTTCAACCAGATCTTTGTCCTTGTATACACCGGAAAGAATAAGTCCATTTTTTGTCAAAAGATCACGGAAGCCGTTATTAAATTCGTAGCGATGACGATGACGTTCAGAAATATCAACTTCGTTATAGGCATTATGAGCCAGAGTACCCTTAGTGATGGAACAAGGGAACGCCCCGAGACGCATTGTGCCACCCTTTTTACTGACTGTTTTCTGCTCTTCCATCAAGTGTATGAGGGCATCTCCACCTTCCGCACGGAACTCGCTCGAACAGGCTTCCAAAAGACCACAGACATTGCGGGCAAATTCGATCACAGCCATCTGCATACCGAGACATATCCCGAAAAAAGGAATCTTCCGTGTGCGGGCATACTCGATCGCCATAACTTTGCCTTCCGTACCACGCTCACCAAAACCGCCTGGAACGAGGATTCCGTCAACATCCTCAAAATGCCCGTCAGCGCCGTCACGTTCAATCTTTTCAGCATCCAGATATTTCAGAGTCACCCGGCAATCGTTTCCGATACCGCCGTGAGTCAACGCTTCAGCAAGCGATTTATAGGATTCAGTCAGATCGACATATTTACCTACAATCGCGATACGTACCTCACCATTGCTCGGATGGCGCAGCTTTTCAACCACATCCTGCCATTTGGTAAGATCTGGCTCCTTGGTCCAGATGTTCAGTTTTTCGACAACCTGATCATCCAGATGTTCCTTGTGAAGTGCCTGTGGTACTGCATAAATATGCTCGGAATCCACAACCGGAATAACGTCCTTTTCACCAACATTACAAAACAATGCGATTTTTTTCTTCATATCGTCAGGAAGATCACGTTCACAGCGACAAAGCAGAATATCGGGCTGAATGCCGATTTTACGCAGTTCCATAACCGAATGCTGAGTCGGCTTGGTTTTTAGTTCTCCGGCTGTACGAATGTACGGTACGAGCGTAACATGAACATACAGTGCGTTCCCCTGGCCACGATCAAAACGGAATTGGCGAATTGCTTCCAAAAACGGCAATGATTCGATGTCGCCGACTGTCCCGCCGACCTCGACAATTGCAACATCAGCGCCCTTGGCGTTCTCGATAATTTTAAGTTTTATCTCGTCGGTAATGTGCGGTATTACCTGCACTGTCCCGCCGAGATAATCGCCGCGACGTTCTTTGGTAATAACGGAAAAATACACCTGTCCAGTCGTAAAATTGCTTTTTTTGGAAAGGACTGCACTCGTAAAACGCTCGTAATGCCCCAAATCAAGATCGGTTTCGGCACCATCATCGGTAACAAAAACCTCACCATGCTGAAAGGGTGACATGGTTCCGGGATCAACGTTGATGTATGGGTCCAGCTTCTGCATCGTTACCCGTAGACCTCGCGCTTCCAGCAACGCCCCCAGCGAAGCAGCCGCCAGGCCTTTGCCGATTGATGAAACAACTCCACCGGTGATGAATACAAACTTAGTTTTCATAGTATCTGCTCCTGAATATCAGTCGATAAGATATAATTTACAACTCCTCCAATTATAAGGTGGAGGTTCGTTGATGTTTTATTTCAACAGCTTACGATACCGTTCCTGTGCTTTAAGCAAGTCATCAGGCGTGTCCACACCGATCGACTCAAACTCCGTCTCTACGACCCTGATGCGAACACCATTTTCGATTGCGCGCAACTGTTCCAGCTTCTCCGATATTTCTAGAAATGTCGCTGGCATAGCAGCAAATTTCAGCAGAAAATCACGGCGATAAACGTACAGTCCGACATGTTTATAGCAAAGCAATTTGCCGCAGCAAAATGATTCATCTTTTAGATCCTTCCACTTATCACGGAAAAAAGGAAGCGGAGAACGGGAAAAATAGAGGGCATTATCACAAGTGTCGGTCACTACCTTGACCACATTTGGTGAAAGAAAATCATGCAGGCATTTGATGCGGGTCTTGACAGTGCCCATCTGCAGATCATTTTCCACAAGAAAAGGCTGCAACGCCAGGTCTATCATAGCCGGTTCAATCAGAGGCTCATCACCCTGAACATTGACTATTATGTCTGAATCAAGTCCGGCAGCTACTTCAGCCAGGCGATCCGTGCCGGTTTCATGAGTGATTGAAGTCATTATAACTTCGCCACCGAAAGAGCTGACTACATCAGCGATACGGAGGTCATCAGTAGCAACAATTACACGCCCCACCAGCTTTGACCGGGCGGCACGCTCATATACATGTTGAATCATCGGGCGGCCGTCAATTTCCGCAAGTGCTTTGCCGGGAAAACGTGTTGATGCATAACGGGCAGGGATAACCGCTGTAATTTTCATGCCGGAGAACCTTTTTACGTGCGGGGATTATGACGAAGTCGTCAGCTGTCCTGTGGTAGGACGTGACAAGTTACCGCAAAAGCTGAGGGGTGTCAAGGCAGGAACGATCAATCACCCGCCTGACACTTGTGGATTGAGATGGTTAGTATTTCGCATCTATCTTCCGGCTCAACACCCTGCATAAGTCAACCGGATTATAAGGCTTGTGCAAAAAGCTGGCATTGGAATCTACCTCCGTAATTTCCAGCACTGATTCTGCTCCGTAACCGCTACAGATAATAATAGGCACTGAAGCATTCATCTTACGCAGCTCATAATAAGCTTCAACGCCCCCCATCTCCGGCATTACCAGGTCGAGCATAATCAGATCAATCTCTTCACTATGTGTTTTGTATAGTTCCAGAGCTTCGCGCCCGTTAGCGGCCGTAAGCGCATCAAAACCAAGCGTTTCCAGCAACGCCTTTTCCATGATGCGCAGTGTTTCTTCATCATCAACCAATAGAATCGTGAATCTTTTTAGTGGCGCAGGCATTTTTACAAAAGCGGGGTCTAACGCAACTTCAAGATTCTTATGAGATGCAATCAGAGGGAAGTAAATTTTAAACGTTGTTCCGACACAAGGTGAACTGGTCAACTGAATCGTACCATTATGAGACTTTACGATACCAAGTATAGCAGACATACCCAACCCTCGACCGGCAAATTTGGTCGTATAGAAAGGCTCAAACACCCTCATTTTACCTTCATCACTCATACCGCAACCTGTATCGGCAACTTCCAGGCAGACATAATTCCCCGGAAATATAGCACAGCCAAAGTAATCAGCTTCAGGCTGATCGCACTGTACTTGACATTTTTTCAGCCCGACACTGATGGTACCGTAGCCATCTCCAATAGCTTCACTGGCATTGATAATCAGATTCATAATGACCTGCTGAATCTGACTGCCATCACCAACTATCATCGGGATATCATCCTTCATATCAAGCGCTATAGTCACATTCTTTTTAATAGCGGAAGAAAGCATCTTGACAATATCATCAACCAGCATCAACAGACTGAACTCCGCCTGAAGCAGAGGACTTTTACCAGCGTAGGCAAGCATCTGACGACAGAGATCGGCAGCCCGATTTGCAGCGGTCTCAATCATCAGGATGTGTTTATCCCGATTAGCACCGGTAACTACATTTTCCTTCATAATAAAACAGTGGCCCAGGATAATAGTTAAAATATTATTAAAATCATGAGCAATGCCGCCAGTCAATACCCCTAGACTCTCTATCTTTTGCGCGTGCTGAACCTGTTTTTCCAAGCTTTGGCGCTCCGCCTCAATTTTTACATGTTCAGTGACGTCGCGCATAACATGAACACAGCCTGATATATTTCCTTCATCAAAGAGAGGTGACACCGTAATATCAAAAACTCCGTTAAGTCTTTTTTCTTCAATTCGAACATGATGTACTTTACCGCACTGGACCAGATCTGTGCCTGGACAGCAGGACGGCGGTGTTTTCAGACCATGTACCACCTCATGGCATCTTCGCCCTACAAGAGCTTCCGGAATTAAATCAAAACGATCCGCCATGGCTTTATTGACTCGAATTATTGTGTGATTCGTGTCGACAATGGCAATCAGGTCTGGAACAGCATCGAACGTTCGCTCCCAATCGTTTTTTGACCTGAGAGCAGCAATATCTGTTTGTCGGCGCGCCATCATCAATGCCCAGGCCATCAACGCGTACATTACGGTACGGGGCAGCTTTTCAAAGGCCTCCGGCGACTTTACAATGTAATCCAGGGCACCGGTTTTCATAGTATCAACAGCAACCTGCTCATTGCCTTGAGACGTCATCATGATAATCGGCCAGGAACCTACAGCCATGGCGACCAGTTCGCTGCCATGCCCATCAGGCAGATGGTAGTCGGTAAGAACCAGACTTGGCGTGCTGCGCTCCACAACCAAAATGGCATCACTGACACTACCGGCAATCTCGATTCGATACTCTTCCGGAGCAAGTTCAAATGATCGCCTGATTAATTCCAAGTGATTTATATCGTCTTCAACGACAAGTATCAGTGGTGCAGTAGGATTGTCCGTCAGCATTCAAGAGTCCTTTTGATTCAGTGAGTTTCAAACTCTAAGATCAATAACCTTCATAAAGATACCCAACATTCATCTGAATGTTATTGTTCTTTGCACCTTCTTTTTACTCGCTTTTATCTGAAACATAATCTGGCAGCACAAAGCAGAACCGACTCCCCTTCCCCGCACCATCCGACTCAACCCACACCCGGCCTCCATGTGCTTCAATGGCCCGTTTGACCAGGGCAAGCCCTATTCCAGTCCCCTCGCTTTTGCTGTCCAACTGACTAAACAGATCGAAGATTTTTTCGTGAAAACGCTCCTCAATGCCTTTGCCGTTATCATAGACAAAGAAAACATTTTCTTTGCCTTCATTCCTTACACCTATCTCAATGCGTGGCTCAGCCTGGCCCCCCATATATTTAATGGCATTTTCAAGCAGGTTCTGCATGACTTCAAGTATTCTTTTCCTGTCACCACGCACAGTAGGAAGATTCGACTGTAACGTAATCTTAACTTGGCTCTCCGTGACTGTTCCGGCCAACTGCTCCAGTGTATCCATTATCAGGTGGTTCATATCCACTTGCGAAGGCATATCCATAACCTTACCAACGCGGGACAGCTCCAACAAATCATTGAGCAGAGTGGTCATCTTTAAAGCCGAGTCCTCAATTCTTTTGAGGTCGTCCTGAGCACTGGCATGTTGCCCTGCTTCCATATTCTTCTTTATCATGCCGGCATAGCTTTGGATAGTTATCAGAGGGCTCTTCAGATCATGCGAGACTGTGTAAGTAAAACTTTCCAACTCCGTGTTTTTATCATGAAGTGTTTTCTCGGTACGCTTGCGTTCACTGATATCTTTGACAAAACAGAGGAAACGCGTTTCAGACAATTTTACTGCATCCAATGACCACCAGCGTTTTTCGCCGATTTTGTGTAAACACTCAAGCTCACCATAAGCAAATCCATTCATTTTTAATGAGTTGAAATGATTGAGCGCCGTATCAAAAGATTCCGGCGGAACCAGATCTGGAATAGCCATCGTCAGCAACTCCACCTCCGTATATCCTGTGATAGTGGACGCGGCACAATTGACCTCAAGATAACTACCATTTTCATCAGCAACAAAGACACCATCCGGTGAATTGTCAATATAACTGCGGAATTTTGCTTCGCTTTCCCGCAGCACGGCCTTACTCTGAATAATATCTGCAGTTGACCTCTGCACCTGCCTTCTCATCAGCACAACAAAAACAATGGCAACAACAACCAGAACACCAAGTGCTGCGATAACTTTAACCAACCACCGAGGAACAGCCTGTTTAAAAACATTACTTTCGTGCGACCACTTCTGACGTGCAATGTTAAATGGCGAGTCAGGTTGATGCTTCCAGTTGGCCAGATAGCTGTCCAAAAGTGTCAACAGGTTCTGATTTTTGTTCTTGGCAACAGCAAAAAAAATATCAAACGGATTGAAAACAATGCCGGTGGAACGGAGACCAAATTTTTTCTGCTTGGCGACACCAAAGTTACTGCTTACGACCCCGGCATCAACTTTTTTTGAAGCTACCGCCTTGAAAACATCATCAAAACCAGGCATCTCAACAAATTCGCAAATAATATCGAACTTTTTTACAAGATTTATGAAGTGGCTGGCATTGAAATCACCCTTCATCACAGCTATTTTTTTATTTTTGACTTCACGAATACCATCGATTTCTGAATCTAAAGGCACATAGAGTTCACCCCACACCGTCAAGAGCGGCGTTGTCGCGTAATCCAAAAACTGCGCTCGTTCGGTTGTGAATGCGACACTGGTAAGCACATCCACTTCACCTGATTTTATTTTTTCAAGCCCATCACTCCATGAACCGAATATGTATTCAAAGCGTATATTTTCCCGCCGTGCTATCGCGGCCAATGCATCAACATAAAAACCCTTTACAGCACCGTCGGTGTCTTTGAAAATCGCTGGATAATAATTGAAAGCACCAACACGAACGACCTGAGGCCCAGCAGCATATAATGTGCTGAAAGATGAGAAAAAAAGTAGAATGAAGATAAGATTAGCTGAAATGTGTTTTTTCACTCTTTCTCCACATCAGAAATCACTCTATAATTTGGCATATTAATAATCGGAAACAGTAACCGGATGGTTGTTCCTCTGCCGGGACTGCTATCAACCATAATTGCCCCTTTGTGGGAGCGGATCAATCCATGTACCGCAGACATTCCCAGACCACGGCCGGTAAATTTTGTGGTAAAGAAAGGATCGAACATCTTATTCCGTGTCTCTACATCCATACCGCAACCGCTATCACTTACTTCTAACCAGACATAACGGCCAGCAGCAAGCTTCTCCTCCAACCGACTATTATTCAAACTTTTTTTGTCAAAATCCTGAACGCCGGTCGATAAATCAATTGAGCCGTTGGCTGTAGTGATAGACTCGGATGAATTGATAAGCAGAGCCATAATTACCTGCTGAATCTGGTCAGCATCGGCAAGAATTAACGGCAGCCCACGGTTGAGGTTTAAGTTAAAAAGAATGTTTTGTGAAATAACCGCTGCCGAAATATTGGCGTTTTTTTCAATCAGATCTGTGAGATTCAGCTCTCCGTTATTTAAAAACCCCCTGCCTGAGTAGGCCAGCATCATTTTACTCAGCCTGGCGGCACGTTCAGCCGCATTGAACGCCTGACAAATAAAATTACGGGCCGGTGCGTCTTCCGGCAGCTTCGACAATGACAGCTCAAGATTACCAAGCACAGCCTGCAGTAGATTGTTGAAGTCGTGGGCGATTCCGCCCGACATTGTTCCCAGACTCTCCAGCTTTTGAACATGGAGAAGGTGGCGCTCAATTCTATGAAACTCTTCTTTCGCCCGTTTTTGATCCTGAATAAGTGCCCATTCACGCAGGCCTCGCTGCACTATCCGCGAAATACCGGCAAAAACCGCTGATGTTTTAACTACGTAGTCCTGTGCTCCTGCTTTCATGGCATTTACCGCTACTTGTTCGTTTCCCTGTGATGTTAGTAATATCACCGGGCAAAGTCCGTTAACAGTGCTGACAAGTTCACTCCCCATCCCATCAGGAAGACGATAATCGGTCAGGATAATATCAGGAGGATGCTGCTCGATGGTTACCCGTGCATCATGCAAACTGGCTGCAATTTTCAGGCAATATTCTTCCGCAGCGCCATGAAGAGACGTTTTCATTAATTCTGCGTGGTCGTAGTCGTCTTCAACAATTATTATTAAAGGTACGTTTCTGTTATCAGTCAGCATGACAGATCCCTCAATATTTTTTTCATTATTACTGCCGAAGTGAATGTCATTCGGATGATGTCAGATGGTAAAAGTTTTTTTGACTGTTTCTACTGTCAGCAATGCCAGCTGTTCTAATTCGGGCAGCAGGCACCTTACAGATCCAAGCGATCCATCTTTTGCAGCGGTTTCGATACACCCGGCACTATCACGCAGTGCGACTGCACTTATATTCGCCGCCACGCCTTTCAGTGTATGGGCCAGTCGCCTTATTACCAGCAGATCATCACCATTACTAATTTTTTTCAACTCCTCCAGTAGTTCCGGGATTTCCAGAAGCGCTTCGTCCAGAATACTTTTTACAAAATCAAGATCTTCGAGACGCTGCATTACATCAGCCTCATCAAAGACCAACCGGGCAGAGTCAAGCGACTTATCACCGGTGGATTGCGATACTAACGTACCTTCTACTCTGTTTTTCACCAGCCAAGTAGTAAGGATCTGAGCCAATTCATCCTTATATACCGGCTTGGCAAGATAATCATTCATACCGGATTCGATGCACTTTTCTCGATCACCACTCATAGCATTGGCTGTCATGGCAATAATCGGCACAGCATGGTTAAGCACTTTTGAGTGATTTCCCCGAATCTGAGCAGTAGCCTCATAGCCACTCATTTCTGGCATATGGCAATCCATAAGCACCAGGTCATAGTTAATCAACTCAAGCGCTTTAACAGCTTCGATTCCGTTGACAACGACATCGGCTTTATAACCGAGGCTATTCAACATAATCTGTGCTACTTTTTGATTGATAACATTGTCCTCCGCCAGGAGAATCCGCGATTTTTTTATAGCAGACTCTTCAACGGAGTTTAGTTTTTCAATATCAGCAGATTTAACAGCAGCAGCAGCTGAATCATAATTTGAATCTGCAACCCCCAGCAGCTGCTCTAGGCACCGAAACAACAGCAATTGTTTCAGGGGCTTGGAGATACTTTCGGCAAAACCGCTCTGTTTCAATGCGGTTGCGTCCGGGCGCTTACCAAGCGCAGCGACCATAACCAGAATCATCGATTGCAACGCAGAATCACCCTTGATGCGTGATCCTAGCTCGAAACCATCAATGCCGGGCATCTGCTGAGCGATCAGTGCAATTCGAAAGGGGTCTCCAAGTTCCACAGCTTCATGCAAAATGTCCAAAGCGGTGTCGCCATCTTTGGCGGTGTCGTACTGATAACCACGACTGTTTAACAGCGTAATAGTATGCATTCTGTTGGCATCACTGCTGTCTACCACCAAAACCCGTACTGTCGCCATGTCAGAAGGCATCAAAGGAGGTGTGGCAGGAGCGGTGGAAGCCTCCAAGGCAGTTGAAATCACTGGGGCCTGCTTTTCAAATTGAGCCGTGAACCAGAACCTGGCGCCGCTTCCGTACCGGCTCTCTACCCCGATTGTGCCACCCATCAACTCAGCAAGTTGTTTACAAATAGCCAGGCCAAGGCCAGTACCCCCGTATTTACGGGAGGTGGAGCCTTCTGCCTGAGTGAACGGATCAAATAACACTGACAGCCTCGCTTCTGGAATACCAATGCCGGTATCGCTGACCGAAAAACGCACCATCAGAGGATCCTCTGATTCGACGTCCGCACTGATAACAACCTCTCCGGCATGGGTAAATTTAAGAGCGTTACCAACCAGATTAGTAATAATCTGTCGCAAGCGACCTGGATCACCCCTCAGCAATATAGGTACATCGTGGGCTATACGGCAGATTAGATCGAGTCCGGAATCTGCGGCCTGTAACGCCAGTAATTCGGCTGTATCATCTAATGTTGCAAGCAGATCAAAAGGAATGATCTCCAGCTCCAGTTTGTGAGCTTCCATTTTAGAAAAGTCCAGAATATCGTTTATCAATCCCAATAAATTATCGCCACTTTTTTTGAGTAGCTTCGTGTACTTGCGTTGTTCCTCAGTCAATTCGGTATCCAACAGAATTCCGGTAATGCCGATTACGCCATTCATAGGTGTTCGAATTTCGTGACTCATAATTGCCAGAAACTCACTTCTTGAGCGAGTAGCCTCCTCAGCGACAATCAGCGCACACCCCAACTCGGATGTTTTCTGTTCCATAAGAGCTGAAAAATCAAGCAACTTCATTTCACGTCGCTGAATTTCATCGAGCAGCATATTGAAAGAAATTGCCAGCTGACCTATTTCATCGTCGTTATCAAAAACAATCTGCCTCTGTTTATTATCTCCGTATTGCGTCAGAGCAACGACCTGTCTGGAAAAATCTTCCAAAGGCGCCGTGATGCCGGCACCTAGTTTCCATGCAAGTGTAACACAGATAAAGAGGACAAAAATCACACCTGAAATTGAAGCGTTTCGAAAGAGTGTTATTGATTGATATGCTTCCTCCAGTGGTAAATTACCCGATAATATCCAGCCAGTATATTCAAGCCGCTTGAAAGAGGCTAACAAGTGTAGCCCCTTTGAATTTATTGTTTCACCGGATCCTTCAAAGCCATCCAGAGCCCTGTCAAAAAGCGGGTTTTCCCCCTTTACAACATCTTTTTTCATGATTCTGCTACTGTCTGAGGACATAATTATGGTGCCGTCGGGTCCAAACAGATACATGAAACCTGAAGTTCCAATTCGAGTGTTGCCAACATCCCGAAAAATTCCATCTTGCCTCAGAAGGTCAATAGCCCCGCACAAAACTGCCCTGATCCTGCCACTATGGTCACGGATCGGAGCTGTCAGCATTACAATGGGGTGCTGATTGACTGATGACAAAAAAGGCGAGGCTATGTACGGTTTATTCAGGATTATGGTCTGGGTGAAGTATTCTCTATGTGCATAGGAAGATCCGTACAGTCGTTCCGCTTTTGGAGAGACTACAAGCATTATTCCGTCAGCATCAAGTGCAAAGAGTCCATGATCAAAAACGGTTCTGAGAGCAGCCTTATCGTCTAACCACTCCTGCAAGAACTTCCTGTCATCAAGAATACCAATCGGAGCCGCATCTGCAACGGCAACCAGTGAGTTCTGTGAGGTGTTTATTACATTATCAAGCCCTTTGGCAACGGCTGAAACCATAGAATACTGCTGATTAAATATCATTTCCTTGGACGAATGGCGAAAATAAACATAGACACCGACTGCAATTGAGACAAGCAACGCCGTAACAGACAAGCTGATTGTAGAAATCAGCTTATGCTTGATGCTGGTGAATTTCACCATTGCCTAACCATTCGATGTCGCTTTTTTTCCCTTGCCAACAAGAACAACTCCTGTTCCGCTATTCATAATGATTTTTCTGCCGACGCCACCACCTACATCTTTGGCAATAACAGGGATACGAAACTCTTCAAGCATTTGCAGAGCGAGCGTTATATTGCGGTCACCAATCATAAATACTTCAAGACCGGTGCCCGTAACATTAGCTCCGCCAAAAATCTTGGCGACAAGAAATTCGCGCCGGCAGCCGATTGAGATAACCTTGGCAAACAGTTTTTCCATGGCAATATTGCCATACTTTGGCGTTGCCAAACCTTCACCGTTCCAAAGGGGGAGCATCATGTGATTCATCCCCCCCCTGCGGGTTACGTGGTCCCAAAGGCAAACGGACACACATGAACCAAGAACGGTACTTATCTGATATTCCGTCGGTTCGGCAAAGATTGTGCCTGGAAAGAGAAAATGTTTATTGAGCGGTTCTTCACAGCCCATACGGATTATGCCTCGCTCATATCATCGAAGAGAAACAGATTGCCGGCCTCAGAAAAGGAATCTTCATCGTCTAATCGCGTGCATGGAGGGATCGTCACCGTAAACAGTGTTCCTTCGCCCGGTGAACTGACAAGACTAATACCGCCCTGCATTAGTTCAACAAGCGCCTTTGTTATACTAAGCCCAAGACCATGCCCAGGATGGGAGCGGGTTGTCCCTGTATCCAACTGCACAAAACGGTCAAAGACGCGCTGCTGGTCTTCCAGTGCTATCCCAACGCCGTGATCCTGAACAGCGATACTCAAATCTCCGTTTTCAACAGCAGAGAACATCACCTCGACAGAGGTATTTTTTTCACTAAATTCAATCGCGTTGGCTAACAGATTGGAGACTACTATCTGGAGCTTTTCAACATCCACAACAACTATTCGCTCTTCATCACCAGGTATAAAAGACAAATTAAGTGACACATTTTTTTTTGCAGCGCTATGCAGGAAGGATTCAACCAGATCTCTTAAAATCAGTGCAATATGAACCTTCATACAGCGGGGACTGACCTCCCCGGCTTCCAGTTCTGCGGCGATAAATATATTTCGCAACTGAAAATCAAGATGATTGGCTTCCGAACCTATCAAAGAGGACAGAGTAGCAATCTCTTCATTGCCGACTCCGACAATGGCAAGCTGGCCTGCAAGTCCCATGATGGCGTTAAGTGGATTATTAATTTCGTTGCGGATATTAGACAGGAAATTACTTTTGAGAGATTCCGAACGCTCAAGCCGTTCGTTCATATCAATCAATTTACGGTTAACAACGCTCAAATCAGAAAAAGCCTTACGGCTTTGGGCAAAACGATTTGAAAGTTCCGCGATTAAAGCATCGTCAGTCACATTCATGAATATCTCCCTGTGGCTAGCTGTTTTTGTGGCTCAGCTCTCAACGAGACTGAATATTTCTTTTGAAAGGGAATCGGGATCGAACTTGGCAACGAACTTGTCGGCTCCGGCCTGTTCGGCTTTAAGTTGATTGGACGGGTTGCTCATTGAGCTGTGCAGAATTACTTTGAGATGTTTGAAACGGCTCTGCTCCCGCATTGTACGGGTGAAAGTAAAGCCATCCATACCTGGCATTTCAATATCGGAGATAACCAGGTCCACCGAGGCATGTTCCTTGTCAAGATATTCCAGTGCCTTGTCTGCCGACATCAGTGCCGTATTAGTGAAACCCATTTTATCAAGCACTGATTGCAGCAGCATTATCGCTGTACGCGAATCATCAACGACAAGCACATGCCTACCACTTCCTTTCCCTGCAACATCGTTCATAGCAACCGTTGAAAGGTCACGATCTATTCCGACAACGGCAGCCAGTATTGACTCAATATCCAGAAGCATAATAGCTTCACCACTATCCGCATAAGCGATTGCAACCAGAGACAGGGCATTAACACCCTCAGGCTTGTGAATATCGGCCCAGCTACGCGTCAGAAGAGTGTCCGGCGCATGAACTATAAAAGCCGTAAGGCTGCGGTTGTACTCACAGATGATAACGTAGGCAAGGTCAGTGCGAAATTCTTTAGCAGCCAGGCCAACAGCCTCGGACAGGTCAATAACGGCCAAAGCACTGCCGCGAAAATCGAGGACACCTTTCACTGCCGGATGAGAGTTGGGTACCCGGTCAATCCTGCGTGGACATTCAATGATTTCTATAATTTTGAACACGTTGATGCCGTAGAGCTGATTATCCGTCAATCGGAACGTCAACATCTCCATCTGGTTCGACTGGGACAGGTTAGAGCGCTGCAGTGCTTCGTCAAGAGATGATGCCATGTGGAATCTCCTTTGTGCTAAAGGGGCGATGGTCAGGCTATAGGAACCTGAAATACCCTATGCGAAAGATCTTAACTGCAAAGTCTCAATACTTCATGGGCGATATTCTGCAGCGGCATTATTTTGTTGACGCCTCCGAGTTTTACCGCTTCGTGCGGCATACCGTAAACCACGCAACTGGCTTCGTCCTGGGCAATAGTAATTGCTCCGGCGTCGTGCATTTCTTTCATACCATGAGCGCCGTCATCACCCATACCGGTCATGATTACGCCAACGGCATTTTTGCCTGCATAACGCGCTGCCGAGCGGAACAGCACATCCACCGACGGACGGTGCCTGGAAACAAGCGGACCATCCTTGATTTCAACATAATAGCGGGCACCGCTCCGTTTCAGCAACACATGATGGTTTCCAGGGGCGATCAAAGCCCTGCCACGCACCACGGTATCATTATCCTGAGCTTCCTTGACCGTCACACGGCAGATGGAATCGAGACGTTTGGCAAAAGCGGCGGTAAAATTTTCCGGCATATGCTGAACAATAACAATGCCTGGGGTATCTTCCGGAAGCATCTCCAGAAAAATCCTGAGAGCCTCGGTGCCACCGGTTGAAGCCCCCACGACGACCACCTTCTCTGTGGTCTGGATCATCGCCTTCATATTTGGCTTTTCCATGATAACATCAGCCGTATATTTGGGAGAAACCTCCTTCATGGTACGCATCGCTTTCATCGGTCCGAGCCTGGCGGCAGCAGCACCTCTGACAGCATCACAGATACGCACTCTGGACTCTTCGATAAACTGCTTAGTCCCCATTTTGGGTTTGGTGATGATATCGACAGCACCGTATTCCAGAGCTTTCAGTGCCGTTTCATTGCCGCGCTCGGTGAGACTCGAACACATAACCACAGGGATAGGATGCTGACTCATCAGTTTCTGAAGAAAAGTAAGTCCATCCATACGCGGCATTTCAACATCCAGCGTTATAACATCGGGAATAACGGTTTTCATACGCTCTGCAGCCAGAATCGGGTCAGCAGCACTGCCAACCACTTCAATGTCAGGGTCAGAACTGAGGATATCGCATAAAGTCTGACGTACCAGAGCCGAGTCATCTATTATTAATACTTTGATTTTTTTCATGTATTATTATCCCCAGGATCCTGTTTGTTATGGCGCATCCGGCGCATATACACATCCCCGCTGCGGGTACAAAAAAACAGCTTGCGTCCCTGCTGACCTCCAGTATCACGAACTGAAATGGATAGCCCCAGTGATGCCAGCACGGCTTCCGCCTGTGCTATGTTCTGATCACCTACGGTATTTCTTTCAGGCAATCGATCTCCCACATTAAGCACCTGTGCGCCGCCGAACAGCTTGATTTCAAGATCACTTCCGATGCCAAATGCCACAAGCTTGTTATAGATATGCTGCAATGCCGTATCAACATAACGAAGATCATTTTCTCGCCCCAAATTTTCTGGCAGCATAGCGTGACAAATGGCACCAAAACCACGCGAAGCCGAAAACATTGTTACCGCAACACACGACCCGAGAACGGTCGAAACCAGCACCGGCGTCCGTGAAATAATCACTTCACCTGGCTTGAGATAAATATTATGTGTATGTGACGCGATAAGATTTTTCATATTAGGACACAGGACACTTTTGGAATTTAAGCTTTTACTGCCCCTTGATTCACTTTCTATACACTGTAGATGCCACCGCCTTAAAATCAACATCAAGACCGCTCAATGTCTCTGAATGCCCGATAAACAGGTACCCACCCGGCTTTAGCTGCTTGTGGAATTTCCGCATCAAAGTCTGCTGAGTCGGTTTATCAAAATAAATAACCACATTACGGCAGAAGATGATGTCCATCTTCTCCGTAATTCCCAAATCATCATCCATAAAATTAATACGCCGGAAGTTAACAAGTGAACGCAGCTGCGGGGCGATGCGTACCAGAGACCTGGTTTTTTCGCGACTGCGCATCAAATATTTTTTCTTCAGATTAAGTGGAATTGGATCGGTTCTCTCTTCGGGATAAATGGCCGCTTTGGCTGTCTGCAACACTTGAGTGCAAATATCTGAAGCGGTTATGGAAGCACGAAAGTCAGGGCGCCCAACGGCAAACTCGGAAAGAACCATTGCGAGGGTATAAGGTTCTTCACCTGTCGAACAACCGGCACTCCAGATTCGTATCGGGTCGCGCAGGACATCACCGCGAGACTCGAGGATTGTCGGCAGTGCTGTTTTAACCATGAATTCAAAGTGGGCTGGTTCACGGAAAAAATCAGTCTTATTTGTGGTAACAACATCAATCAGGTGGATGAGTTCTGTTGAGCGCCCCTCAGGACTGAAGACAAAATCGCTGTATTCCTCGAACGAAGCGATTGCATTTGCTTTCAACCTCTTCTGCAGGCGCGCTTCAAGCATGGTCTTTTTGGCGGGTGGCATTTTGATGCCGGTATGATCATAAATAAAACCGCTGAATCGATGAAACTCCCGATCCGACAGGGTTGCAGGCAGACGGGGTTTCATATTGTCATGGGAATTAGTCACCTCGCCATCCTTTCTAAAACGTAATTAAGGAGCAAAAATGATGGGGCTTGTATCACGGGTTATATGCCAATGCCAACGTATTATCCGGCACCTTGTTTCTCCCGGCCGACTTCCCCCTGCCCTTGCCATTTCCGCCACTGTTTATCTTGAAAAATGATATGGCATCGCTAAGCTGCTCAGCCTGACTGGAAAGTTCTTCCGAGGTGGAAGCCATCTCTTCAGAAGCACTGGCGTTCTGCTGAATAACCTGATCAAGTTGCTGAATAGCCTTATTGATCTGCTCGGCGCCGGTATCCTGTTCTTTGCTGGATGCGGCAATTTCCTGCACCAGTTCAGATGTTTTCTGAATATCAGGGAGCATCTTGGTCAACATAATACCGGCCTGCTCAGCAATTGACACACTCCGACTGGAAAGAGTGGATATTTCCCCGGCGGCTGTCTGGCTTCGCTCAGCCAGCTTACGGACTTCGGATGCGACTACCGCAAAGCCTTTACCATGTTCACCGGCACGAGCGGCTTCAATAGCAGCATTCAGTGCCAACAGATTGGTCTGACGGGAGATCTCTTCAATAATCGAAATTTTCGTAGCAATCTCTTTCATGGCCGCCACGGTTTCAATAACTGCCGTACCTCCCTCTTTGGCATCAACCGAGCTTTTGATGGAAATTTTTTCTGTCTGCATGGCGTTATCGGTATTTTGGCGAATACTTGATGCCATCTGTTCCATACTGGCAGAGATTTCTTCGGCTGAGGCTGCCTGTTCGGTTGCTCCCTGCGACATCTGCTGGGCCGTAGAGGATAATTCTTGACTACCGGAGGCAACGTTATCAGAAGCGGACATGACATCGCTAACGACATGCTTGAGTTTATCAACCATGGTTGCAATGGCTGCCATCATAAGACCGGTTTCGTCCGTGCTCTTTGACTCGACAGTAATGGTCAGGTCACCCTGTGCCAGTGAGTTGGCAACTCTAACCGCTTCACTTATCGGCTGCACAATGCCACGTGTCAGGAAGAAAGCGGTAAATAGGCCGATCAGAATGGCGGCGACTCCGAGTCCGAACATCGTATTGCGTGATTTGATATATCCATTAATCGCTTCGTCGTAACGCATCTTGTTACGATCCAGGTTATGCTCAATCAATTTTTCTATCAGCGCTTTCCATTTTTCGACAGCGGGTCCCGCTTCCCTGTTCAACAGGGAAATTGCTTCCGTATCCTTCTTGGCGGCATCAAGCTCATCAACTTTATTATTAAGCAGACGGGCGTGGTCCTGTGCTTCCTTTATTAAGACAAAGAGATCATGTGACTTTTTATCATCCTTGGAAGTCGACTCCTGGATTTTCTTGAAAGATTCATCATAGTTGGCACGGGCATCAGCTACAATCTTATCCAGAGGCGGGTGTCTGGTTTCATCCGCCTCCATTATTATATTTCTGATATTGACTGAAACCACAGCAATTTGGTTATTACAGTTATTTGCCAGTCCAATTCGCACTGCGTTAACCTTGACGATACGATCAAGATTTTTCTGGATAGAAGCCATCCCTGAAACACCTTCCCAAATCAACACCATCATAATTACAAGCAATAAGCCGAAACCCATCGCCATTCTCTTGCCGATTTTCATATTTGCGAACATATTTTTTCCCGTTTAAATGTTTATATTAAACTACAACGCTAGCCGGCTTTAACCGGCATTTTCCAGTTGTTCAATCGAGTGCAGCAGAACTCTCATGTCAAGAATCAATGCTACGGTTCCGTCACCAAGAATGGTGGCACCAGAAACCCCCTTTACATCACGATACATCTTGCCGAGAGTTTTGATTACAGTCTGGTGTTCACCAACCACATGATCCACAACAAAACCTACTTTGGTGCCATGAATATCAGCAATAACAATTTGTTCGATTTCTGGACGGTTATCGGTAATGCGGAAATGCTGTCTCAGCGGGATATACGGAATAATCGCACCGCGCACATTGGCAAGATTACGGCCGTGCGAATTTTTGACATCCTCACGGGTAAGTTCAATGCACTCCTCAATCGCCGCAAGTGGCAACACAAAATGATCAGTGCCTATTTTAACCAGCAGACTGTCGATTATCGCCAGGGTCAAAGGAATCTTAAGAGTTATGGTCGTGCCGGTTCCGCGAACGCTGTCCACAGAAATTGAACCGCGGAGTCCCTCGATGCCTCGTTTTACAACATCCATCCCGACCCCGCGACCGGAAACACTGGTTACCTTGGCGGCGGTGGAAAAGCCGGGGGCAAAGATCTGGGAATATATTTCCTTGTCGGATACATCTGCATGCGCAGACAACAGACCGCGTTCGATGGCTTTTGCGCGAATCGTGTCACGATCCAGACCGGCGCCGTCGTCGCGAATGGTTATTAAAACCGAGTCACCAGAATGCTCTGCACCCAGATAAACAGTGCCGTGTGATGATTTACCAGCGGCCCGCCGCGCTTCCGGCATTTCGATACCGTGATCAATGCTGTTGCGAATGATGTGTACCAGGGGATCGTTCAGCTTTTCGATGACAGTCTTGTCCAGTTCTGTTTCAGCACCAAACGTTTCCATCTCGATCTCTTTACCAAGCTCGCTGGATAGATCGCGTACCAGTCGCTTGAACTTGCTGAAGGTGCTGCCGATAGGAAGCATGCGGATGTTTAGAGCTGTATCGCGCAGTTCATTGGTAAGGCGTTCCACCTCTTCCGAAATAGCGATAAAGGTGGGGTCACCTCCGGCCATGGAAACCTGTGAAAGATGAGCCTGTACCGTAACCATTTCACCAACTAGGTTAATCAGCTGATCAAGGCGCTCTGCCGGAACGCGGATGCTGGCGGCCGGTTCCTGAGGCTGAATTTCACTACGCTCCTTACGGACACTTTTGACGTGCTGCTGCTCGACCAGGGCTGACTGTACTTTTTCGGGAGAAACAATACCCTGCTCTACCAGCAGTTCACCGAAGCGTTTTTGCAGCATCAGGACTTTCTGCATCTCGACCGGTGAAAGATCACCACGCTCGACCAGAATATCACCAAGCTTCTTGTACCCTTCTTCACGATCAATCAAACCACTGCTGTCAATCAATTCTATTTTTATGTCGCAATCATCCTCGACAAAAATGAATACATCCCTGATCGCATCCACTCCACAGGTCGTAGTCAGAATGACGTCCCAGAACATGTAGCAGTTCTCGCTGATCAACTCGTTAAGCGCAGGGACATCATCCATCTGGGCAACCACGTGAGCAACACCGAGCCCTCGCAGTTCATTGATCAAAGAGATTGGATTAGTGCCGCACATGAGGATATTGTGAGCAGGACGGAAACGGATACGCCAGGTACTCTCGTTAACCAGTTCATTCTCAGACAATTCGGGAAGGTTTATGTTCGGAACAGTGGCCGACCCCTTTTGAGCAATCTCCGGCTTTGGTACTAGCTGGCGCAGACCGGCGATAATTTCATCCCCATCACTCCGGTCGACCTCTTCACCGAGAGGCATACTAAGCAGATAGGATATGTGGTCACGCGACTTTAGTGTCAAATCGAGAAGAGGTTTGGTGACGGTCATCTTGCCGTTACGCACCATGTCGAAAACCGTTTCAACTTCATGGGTAAACAAGGCGATTTCATCAAAGCCGAACATGGCACCAGAGCCCTTGATGGTATGCATAGCTCTAAACACCCGGTTTATCAGATCATCATCATCGGGCGTTTCTTCAAGATCAAGTAAAGATGTTTCCAGCTCGGCCAACAGTTCACTGGCCTCTTCACGATACGTTGCAATTGCTTCTTCCATCATAAGAACACCCCTTACATTCAATTTTGGATTTTGGTTTAATAATTCAAAATCAAGAATTCAAAATTGATTTTACCCGAGTACCTTTTTAATCACGGCAATCAACTGCTCCGGCTTAAAGGGCTTAACGATCCAACCGGTAGCTCCGGCAGACTTGCCCTCACCTTTTTTTGTGTCATTTGATTCGGTCGTCAGCATGACAATCGGTATAAACTTATTCAAGGTTCCGGCCCGAACACCTTTAATCAGTCCGATACCGTCCATATTGGGCATGTTAAGGTCGGTTAGCAGCATGTCTACTTTTTGCGCCCCCAGCTTGTTCAGTGCATCGCGCCCGTCTACCGCCTCTACGACGTCGTAACCATTCTGCTTAAGAGTAAATGCTACCATCTGCCGGACACTCGCCGAGTCGTCGGCCGTCATTATTAACTTTGCCATTAGTTGGCCCCCCCAAACCAGATACAACTGGAATTATTATTATGCTTGCACCCTGCGTGACGCCCGGTACCGCTGCTGGCGATCAAATCAGCCAGGGCTGGTGGCTGCAGTCCGTGATATGAGAATACTTTGCCATTCTGTGCCGCACTTTTGCAGGCTGAACAAAGAATCTGCAATCCGGTGATGTCAATCTCAACTTCCGGCTCAAATTCAATCGCGACAACATCAGAGGCATCCAGTGCTTCACTGACTAACAGGGCAAAATTAGCCGCGTTTTCAATCGTCAGACGGGCACCGCTGGTAATAATAATCTCGCCGCTCTCACGGACTGAACTGTTCATTGGCATAAATAATCTCCTGTTAAAACAAATCTACATTATTGCCGAATTCTGAATCATCTTCCGAACTGTTACTTATGACACCCGGCATGGCAATCACGGCGGCTCCGCTACGTTTGCGGGCAAGGGCTTCGTGAATGTGCCGTTCGCTCTCCATCGTATAGCGTTCTTCCATGTAGCGCAGATTCTGCTTGAACTCGCTGCTGGCCGGTTCTATCCGTCGTGCCTGGGCGACTATCTGCTCAAGCTCTGCCATGACTCCGTCAGACATGATTTTTGTCCGTTCGTGCACATCAATTCTGCGAGTCGCCTGCTCCACATCGTCGGTTAACGAGGCGACACTTCCGCTTAAGCCGGAAAGAATCGAAAACAACTCCGTGTTCATTCCGGACAGGGCACTAATTATTGCCACGACCTCTTCCTGCATGAATGAAATCCGGCTGCCAAGGTGTTCTCCCTCGTTATCTGCGTCCAGAGACAAATGTTCGGTAGCGGTGTTTATCTCTCCAAGAGTAGCTGCAACGGCATCCGTCTGTCGCACTGCCTCGTCTGAGAGACGTTTGATCGCTTCGGCCAGCACCCCCAGAGCAGCACCTTCGGGACCGGTGTGGGCTGCTTTTACCTGAGCATTCAGGGCAATAAGTTCAATTTCTGAACCAATCGCTTCGATGTCGGTGACAAAATTGGCAATCTCACCAATTGTGCAGGCAACCTTTTTCATGGTTTCTGACATATTTTTGTCGGCAGAAGCGCAAGTAGTCAGCGCAGCCGTAATAGTGGACATGCCTTCGTTCATAACATCCACAAATGAGGTGCCGGAAGGGTTTGCAGTGCCTGCAACAGTGCTGGTTTCATCTGCCATCAGGGATTGCTTTCGGGCAACATCGCGCAGATTGTCAACAATCGTACAGACTGCGGTGTATAGTTCGGCTGCAGCAAAGCGCAGCTGAGCCTCCTGAAGCTCACAGACATCTCCGGCTTCAACTATCAATGCAAGAGCATGGGTCTCATCTGCTGCAGAGGCATCATAAGTGGGCAGATCGGCTAATAAACGTTCCAACGCCTCAACTATGTGCTCGACCTGCTGACGCGTCATATCATGCATCTGCATTGACGAAACAACTTCGCTGATGTTTTCAGTAACTTCGGCGGAGATAGAGGAAACTCTGGCACCGAACTGAGTACAGCGCTCATTAACAGAGACCAGTTCCTGCAAACTTGAAGCGGTGTTCAAAAGGGATAATTTGACTGTAGCATCCTGAGCGTTTTCGGAAGTGCGAACGCTGTTTAGGTTGGAGGCGATCATGGTAGCCAGCAGCTGACGATGTGCCAATATGGCTGAAGATTTGTCATTGACCTGATGAGAAAGTTTCTCCACATCCATCGCCAGGTTAACAAAACCATTTCCCAGTTCACCAAGACGCGCACTTTCTATTTTGGTGGAAATACTCAGCATGCGAAGGGCTTTATTCATTTTTTGAAAACCCTCCAGAGGCTCTGACAGTTTTTCCAACTGATCCTGTACCAACTCCAGAGTGCTGCAACTGTCACTGCTGCGAGTACGGGCATCAGTCAGATAGGCTTCCATATCAGTCATCATCAACTGCAGACGACCGGTCAGAGTCTGCACGCTTTCCCCGGAAACGACTTCTACCAACTGGTTGGACATTGCAGTTATGTCACTTGATCTCTGGTAAAAGCCTTGTACATCCGAACCGATCTGCAAAAACTCGGACTCAGTCGTTCCGGCCATCTGCCGCAGAATCCCGATTGCGGGGCTGAGGACGTCCCGCCAGGCAGCAAAAGCTTCCGTGTTGCTCAGGCTGTTTACTGAATAAATCTGTGTGGTCTTCTGGAATATCATGGGATCTACCTTCACTGGACCAACTTAAGTGCCCGCAGTTCCTTGATCAAAGTGTGCCTGCTCAGCGGCTTGACAATATAAGCATCAGCTTCACATTCGTTAAACGATTTAATTACAGTGTGCGGATCATCCAGGGCGGTAGTCATGATAACTTTCACCGCCATATTATGCGGTATTCCCATTGTGCGTTCCTTGGCACGAATGCATTGCAGTGCCTCAAGGCCGTCGACTTCAGGCATCATAATATCGAGAAAGATAACGTCGTAAGGGCGTTTTGCTTCATGCGCCAAGATAAACGAATCAATTGCCTCCTGACCATTTACGGCAATTTCACAGTCAAACTGTGAAGAAAGCAGTTCTTTAAGTATGCGACGGGACAACAGATTATCTTCAACTATCAAACATTTCACAGCTATTCCCCTTTTATCACGGAGTGTTTATCTTTAATGTCACATTAAATCTACTGCCGCCCTCAGAAACATGCTCGGCCCAAAGATGACCATCAAGCAGCATGGCATTCTGCCGGGCAATAGCAAGCCCCAGCCCCACCCCTTCAAAGCGGCGGGTAAACGAGCCGTCCCCTTGAACAAATGGTTCAAATATCCGCTCCAACATACCATCCGGAATTCCGATACCAGTATCAGTTACGGTACAGACAAACGTATCCCCGGCCCCATCTACAGCATCATTAGAGCTGACACAAGAAGCGGACAGCGACACGGCACCGTAATCCGTAAATTTGAGCGCATTTCCAAGCAGAATTTCAAACAATCTGCAAAGTTTTTCCCGATCAGACCAGATATGACGAGGCATGTCATCAGCTATATGCAGTGAGAGATCAAGTTTTTTGCGTAAAAAAGCGGGGCGTTGCTCTACAACTATCGAATGCAATAAAGATTGTACGTCGAGAAGATCATGAAGATGTGCTCCGCTGTTCTGAAAGTTCAGGGCATTAAATGACAGCAACTGATTGATCATCGACATCATTTTGCCAGCTGACTCCCGAGCCATTGCCAGATATTCCTGGGCAGCACCGCTCACCCCCTCTTCAGCCATCAGATCGAGGCAACCGATGACTCCATTCATCGGGGTACGCATTTCGTGGGAGACCGTCGACATAAATGTACTTTTTGCTGCAGTGAACTGCTGGAGTGCTGTGCGGGCAAAATCCAATTCAACCATGGATTCTCTAAGCTCAGAAGTACGGAGAGCCACCGTATTTTCCAGCTCTATGCGATAGTTTTTTTCCATCAGCTGCAAATTCCGGTAATTCACAGCACGCATGATGAGTTTACGTAAATGGTCGATATCAAAGGGTTTACAAACAAAGTCGAATGCACCGTTTTTGATGGCATTTACAGCCATCTGTAATTGCGCGTGTCCGGTCATCAGGATAACAGGAATGTCCGGCCAGGAATTATGTACCCGTCCCAAAAAGACAATACCATCTTCACCAGGCATCATTACATCGCTGATAATGGCGTCGAACTGCTCCAGTGCCAGCAACTTACAGGCTTCTGCCACATCAGCAGCACAGGTGATACGGAAACGACACTTCTGAAGACAGAGAGCAATCATCTGACGGATATCAGCCTCGTCATCCACAACCAGAATGTGTGGCATAATATGTTCTGCCGGTTGTGTGAGTTCAGGCATGGGGTAATCCATTTCTGTAAAAGTCGTTTACAACCTAAACTGAAAACATATTTAAAATTTGAAATCCTTTTTTGTCGATATAACAAACTCTTTCTGAGCAGCGTCCTTCAGGTGACATCCAAAACAGGTGGCAACAGGATCGATACCGCTTGGTTTACCATCAGAACTAAAACCGGCAAAGAGCCAACCTCCTGTTGAACCTTGCCGCCTCTCCTTCTGCATCAAAACAATCATATTTTTAGGGCCATCGACGGAGGGATCATTCTTGATGTTGAAAAACTCGACAACAATACGGCTTCCCTCTGCAAATCTGTTATCTGCCAGATACCCGCTCCACGCCTTTTTGTCCGCATAGATATAATGAATTCCATAAAAAAGAGAGCTTTTGTCGGTAATTACTTTGCGCTCGCTTTTTTTCCAGGAGGTATACCCTTTTGGAAGAACAGATGAAGCTGCACTCGATGTTACAGCGTTAATACAAAGGAATAATACAGCCAGCAGGACATAAGTTGATTTCATGATACGGAGCCTCCGGGTTTTTTAGTGGAAGGCACTATATCATTAATACTTTTGCTGTCACGCAATGATGTCACTAAATCAGAGAAATCCTGCGGGGGATTTCCAGCAAAAGTCCCATCCTGTTCCAAGGTGCTGGCACGCATCAAACGCCCTGACAAATCCGCCGCACGTTCTGCAGATCTACGTATCAGCGACACATATTGCAGAAGTTCACCGTTGGCAGGATCGTCCCTGTCTATAAGGGTGCAGGCGCCCATAACTGTCGTCAGGATGTTATTAAAATCATCCGCCATACCACTCGCTAAAACAGCCATGAAATCTGGTGCCTGATGAGTGGGGGCTGTTTGGGCGCTATGTCTGGTGCGATGTCTTTTCATAGTGATTGTATTGTGAGCAGATGCAGAGCCCAGGGTTTTGACTTCCCTATACCCTGCATCCACTCCCCTGTACCTAGAATTTTTCGAACTCATCATCCATGTGATCCGGGCCGGCCTGACCGAGCTGCAGATTTATACCGCCACCGGATGAGCGTTTGGCCTGTGGTGCTGCGGTACTCTTTCTAGCGTGAGCAATCTGAACCTTGGCGGGCTTACGGGAAGTCGATGCAGACGCAACACGACGACCTGAGTTACCGATATCAAAGAAACTGATGGATTGCTGAAGCTGCTCTGCCTGGCTGGAGAGTTCTTCCGATGTGGAGGCCATCTCTTCAGAAGCGGAGGCGTTCTGCTGAATAACCTGATCAAGTTGCTGGATGGCCTTATTGATCTGCTCAGCACCGGTATCCTGTTCTTTACTGGAGGCGGTGATTTCCTGCACCAGCTCAGCTGTTTTCTGGATGTCCGGCACCATCTTGGTCAGCATGTCTCCGGCCTGCTCGGCAATAGCAACGCTGCGAGTGGAAAGACTTGAGATCTCTCCGGCGGCAGACTGACTACGCTCAGCCAA
The DNA here is from genome assembly GCA_903875605.1 of uncultured Geobacteraceae bacterium. Lineage (GTDB taxonomy): Bacteria > Desulfobacterota > Desulfuromonadia > Geobacterales > Pseudopelobacteraceae > JACRCG01. The sequence goes on from CAIQWT010000094.1 coordinate 49,704, forward strand.
CTTGCGGACTTCGGAGGCGACAACAGCAAAACCTTTGCCATGTTCACCGGCGCGAGCAGCTTCGATGGCTGCGTTCAATGCCAACAGGTTAGTCTGGCGGGCGATCTCTTCGATGATGCTGATCTTGGTAGCTATTTCCTTCATGGCTGAGACTGTTTCCACAACAGCTTTGCCGCCATCTTTGGCATCTACTGAACTTTTGATGGAAATTTTTTCCGTCTGCATAGCGTTATCAGTGTTCTGACGGATACTGGACGCCATCTCTTCCATGCTCGAAGAAATTTCTTCTGCTGAGGCAGCCTGCTCGGTGGCACCCTGCGACATCTGCTGTGCGGTCGATGAAAGTTCCTGACTGCCGGATGCAACATTGTCAGCAGCGGTCATAACTTCACCGACAATACTGCTCAACTTGGTTACCATTTCGTTCAAAGCCAGCGCCAACTGGCCTATTTCGTCCTTCTGGTCCAGGTCGATCTTCTGTGTCAGATCGCCGGCGGCAACCGCCTGGGCAAAAACAACTCCTTTACGGAGCGGGTTGCTGATGATATTGGAAATAAAGAATCCGAACAGAATTGCGACAATAATGCCGCCGACCGCAAGGCCGATCATCAATCTGGTCGCTGTTGCGGCCAGGGCGGTGTTGTTATCCGAGGTAAGCTTGGCCTGCTTCAGCTTGGCTTCGACAAGCTTTTCGATAGCGTCCTGCTCGTCTCTTGATGCCTTGGCCCCATCACCCTGCATAAGAGCCAGGGCTTCTTTATCCTGGTTGTTTGTTGCAAACTGCACCATTTTATCGACCATCGGACCATATGTAGTGCGCGATTTTTTGAATTCTTCAAACAGCTTGCGACCTTCGTCAGTCAGGATTGTTTTCTCGAACTCAACGCCAGACTTGTCGATATCCCCACGTAGTTCCTGAATTCGTTTAGCAAATTTCTGTATTTCTTCTGGAGATGTAGCAAGAACGAGATCACGGAGATTTACCCGCATCCGCTGAAAGCAAACTGACACATCCTGTAACTGTCCGATCGGGATAGTGATTTTTTCATAGAGAACCGTATCTGCAGCATCTATTTTTTTGAGTTCGATAACACCGATAACACCGATTATCCCGGCTATTGCCGCAACAATTACAAAGGCCGATAACAGTTTAACGCTGATTTTAAGGTTATAATACCAACTCATAACACTCTCCTTTTTGCTGTTTAATTGAAGTTTATTTTTGTCTATTCTGCTATTGAGTCTGCACCCTGTACCGCAGCAATCTCGCTGCTGGAAAAGACTTTATCGATATCAAGGATCATGACAAAACGTCCGTCGTGTTTGCCCATTCCCTTGATAAATTCAGTTTTGAGGTGTGTGCCAATGTGCGGGGCTGCTTCGATTTGTGACGGTTCCATTTCAATAACCTCCTGCACACTGTCGGCAAGAGCACCGAGGACGGTATTTTCACCATCCATCATTACCTCTACAACAATTATGCAGGTATTTACCGTCTGCGCGGTCTCCTCCATGGCAAACTTCAACCTGAGGTCAATGACCGGTACGACACAGCCGCGCAGGTTAATGACTCCCCTCATGAAATCCGGCACCTGCGGTACCTTGGTAATGTTGGTGATCTCCAGAATTTCCCTGACTCTGGCAACATCGACGGCAAACACTTCGTCGGCCAGCGTAAAGGTTAGATACTGGGTCGTCTGTAACTCTTCAGCCATACACAGCCTCCTTTCCTGCCTTGATAGTACAAAAAACTACACAATTGTTGTTTACACCAATTGTGCCAAGGCGAAAAAAGAGTGAGTCTAAAATGGTAATAAGTTAATTTCAGGAGGGTTATGAGAGTGAGGCGGTGATGAGCGGATAAATAAAACTTTGTGGGTTTGTGTAACATGGTACGGTATTTATGTTACATGTTACACAACATAGTGACACATGTTACATACCGATTTAACTGAATTCAGCAGCAGAATACTGCATATCATAAAATGCCCCTGCCTGAGTATTTTACGCATGTAATGCCATTTTCTGTTCCCGAACAAACGCCAGCTCAATGTCTGTTGCCTTTATATTCAGGCCGGTCATTGACAGATAACGAAGTCCCCCATCGATACTATTTTCAATAACAGTTAGCGGCCCATCCTTTTGTTCCTTAATTATTTCAGCGGCACTGCCAAGAGTCAACAGCACATTTTCATAGAGCATAGCTTTGGCGTTTATTTTGGCGTTGGTATTTACATCTGATTTACCCCTTATGGCCATGATACTGTCTGTCAATGCGGCAATTGTCTTCCGCAGCTCGGCAACTTCAGAGAGAGACTGGGATTGCTTTGCCTTGTTCTGCGTTTCAGCCATTGCGGCGAACAGACTTTCCAGTAGCTCAACATCGTGGTAATCGATTCCAGATTGAAGTTTAGTCTGTACTGATGATACCGAACCGATTTTTTTAGCTTCTATACCACCAAGTGCTATATACGAGCCGCCAGAAATAGCACCTTTATCAACGATTATTTTCCCAAGCGTTTTTATTGTGCAATTGTGAATTTCAACCCCCACAATCACATCTCCGGCACACTCGACAGCAACATCATGAATATAGTTGGCCCGGATCGAACCTCCGCAGACAATCGACCCCTTATCCTGACCATCCATACCGCAAAAGGTAATATTGCCATCACTGACAATGTTGCAGACGCCTATATTCCCTGAAATTGAGAGGCCTTTACTCGCCGTAATGTTAAAATTATCCAGTACGTCGCCACGCACTTCAACAACACCTTTGAAATTAATAGTACCGACCCTGAAATTTACATCTCCCTTGACAACATATTCTTCCTCAACAGAGATTTCGCCTGCAGACTGGCAAAAACGACCGGTAGCAGCAGCGATAAGAAGCGCGCCATCTTCTTCAACACGAATGTTCTTGCCGAACGTCACTTTTAGTGGCTTGCCCGGTTGCGCTGGAATAGTTACGCCCATAATGTTTCTGCCCGGCGTGCCGGACCCGGCCGGAATGACTCGACCGATCTCATCACCTTTGGATACGTTGACAAATGTTTGAACAATATGCATATCCAGATCAGTTACAATTTCATCGTTATCAAGCACTTTAGTTGAAGACTGCACTGATAACGCGATGTATTCATCCGTTCCGGCCACAGGAGCTGTTCCTGAAGCCAGCAGCACATCAACCTGCTGTTGACCGGCTGCCGCTTTGATGACAAAATCATCGAAGGCCTGCTGATCAATTCCTTCCCTGACGTTGTATTGCTTTAAAAAAGCAGCCAGCTCATCACTTGTCATCATGGAGCCCTGATCGTGAGGGACGTAGCTGCAACGGCATTCCAGACGATTGTCCGGCACCCGCAGATAAAGACTGTAACCGAGTTTTTTAATTTCACTGCCGCCAATAGCCGGCGCAGCAGCACTCTGTGCTGGTTCGTGCGTATTCGTCATGGCATCCTCCGCCCCTCACTCAAATCCGCTGATTAGTGCACACGGCTCGCAGGCCGCTACTCAACAATACCTATCGACAATTGAACAATTACCTGAATATTATTCTAACCCTCAACCTCCATTTGGCGATAAAGAGTCATGCGACTGATGCCGAGCAGCCTTGCCGCGCGGGCTTTGTTACCGCCAGAGGCGGTCAGTGCTTCCGCAATAGAAATCCTGGTGGCAGTAACAGGCGCTGTGTGGACAGCTTTCTTACCGCCAGGGGCAACGAATCGCGGCAAACTTTCCAGTAGATCCTGCGGCAGATCGCTAACTGTAATGATAGAAGTGCTGCAGACAATGCAGGCATGCTCAATAGCATGCTCAAGCTCACGAACATTCCCTGGCCAGGGATAGCAAAGAAAAAGGCTCATGACATCGTCTGAAACAGCCATCACAGCTTTTGAGAGCTTGATGTTGAATTTAGTGATAAAATGGGTAACTAGTTGGGTAATGTCATCTCTACGTTCCCGCAATGGCGGCAGATCGAGACGAACTACGTTCAGACGATAATAAAGATCCTGACGAAAAGTACCTTGAATAACCTTCTCAGCCAGACTCTGGTTTGTGGCGGCAACAATGCGAACATCCACCTTGATGGGGCTTGAGTCGCCCACACGTTCAAATTCGCTTTCCTGCAACACCCTCAAGAGACGCATCTGAATAGCCGGCGAGATGTCTCCGATTTCATCCAGAAACAGTGTGCCTCCGTGAGCTTTCTGAAAACGCCCGATTTTATCTGATATTGCTCCGGTAAACGCACCGCGAACATGACCGAACAGCTCACTTTCCAGAAGGTGCTCTGACAGGGCGGAACAATTAACCTTCACAAAAGGCCCTCTTGAGCGCGACCCACTGCCATGCAGTGCTGCGGCAACAAGCTCTTTACCGGTACCGCTCTCGCCGTTGACAAGAACGGTGGTGGGGACGTTGGCGAGCGATTCGATCATAGAGTAGACCCGCTGCATCGGTGCGGAAATGCCGATAATGCTATGGAACTTACCCCGCAGTTGCAAAGAGCGTTCCATCTCCACCAGTTCGGTTTCATCACGAATGACTGATACCGCGCCACTGATCATCCCTTCTGATTCGGCCACCGGCGTAGCTGTCAAGCTGATAATGCGGGTTTTCCCCGAGGCAGACCGGCACTCGATACGCCTTAATTCCAGCGGAGCATTTTTGTGCAGTGCCTCCAGTAGAGCCGTCTGACAGCCGCCGTCACAGCCAAGACGTATGTCAGCGGCATCTGTTCCAATAAGTTCGGGACGGTATCCACAGAAGCGCTCCGCCGTTGTATTAAACTGTGCAAGCCGCCCATACTTGTCGATCATGACAATGCTATCAGTGACCGTTCTAAAAATAGCATTCAGATTGGCCCGATTAAGCTCCCGCTCATCACTGAGAGCCTTTGCACTTAAGGCAAGGCGTGTAACTGCAATCAGCATTTCATAGCGCACAGGCTTGGTAATATAATCAAAGGCACCCAGTCGCAGCGCTTCTGCAGCAGATTCAACATGTGGACATCCGGTAAACAGCACCACCTGTGTTGCAGGTGCAGATGCCTTTATATCACGCAGCAGATCGAGACCACTCTCACCGGCAAGCATGATATCGATAAAGGCAAGATCATAGCTGCCGTCTTGCAGAAAAGCCCTGGCAGCAGAAAGGCCGGCAGCGGTATCAACCAGATACCCTTCTTTTGATAACAGGGTACCCAGCGTGAAGCGGATACCGTCTTCATCATCGACCAGCAGTATGCGGTGCTGCAGTTGCTGTATCGGCACTTGTATTACCTCATATCTCTGAATTATTGCAAAATCCGGTTTTTTTGTCTTGAGCAAGTTCATGCCAAGGTTACTTTTTCTGGAATATATTACTTATCCTTGGCTACGCAAGAGAATTATACTAAAAAATGGGTTACAATATTGACCTGCCAGACAGAGTAAGGTACTTTACCGCTCACATTTATGCAAGGAAGGAAGCTCCCGCTATGCAACGTCCGTCATGGGATCAGTATTTTATGGATATAACCCGACTGGTGGCAACAAGGTCCACCTGCATGAGGCGTCAAGTCGGCGCCATACTGGTAAAGGATCGTAACATCCTTGCCACAGGTTACAATGGCGTACCATCAGGCATCACTCATTGTGACTCAGTCGGCTGCCTGCGGGAACGCCTCAAAGTCCCATCAGGAGAACGTCATGAACTCTGCCGTGGACTCCACGCCGAGCAAAACGCCATTATCCAGGCAGCACGGCACGGTATAAATATTGATGGCGCAACACTTTACTGCACAACCATGCCATGCATAATCTGTACTAAAATGCTTATCAACGCCGGCATAACAGCGGTCGTCTACGCCGAGGGTTATGCGGACGAACTTGCCCGTGAAATGATTGCTGAGACCGGCATAACTGTACATCATTTTTCATCTGATACTATGGAGCAGATGCCGTGAAATGTCCTTTTTGCAACAATATGGACAGTAAGGTTGTAGACTCGCGACCCGACAAGGGCGGCTCTGCCATTCGCCGACGTCGTGAATGCGAACAATGTGCCAAGCGGTTTACTACCCATGAGCGTATTGAAGAGATACTTCCCCAGGTATGCAAGAAGGATGGCCGCCGAGAGCAGTTTGACCGTCTGAAGATTATCAACGGTATCGTTAAGGCCTGTGAAAAGCGCCCGATTTCCAAAACCGATATCGAACTGCTGGTTGACCGATTGGAAGCACGGCTTCAGGAATCGACTGATCGTGAAATTTCCACTACAACAATCGGCGAATGGGTAATGAAGGAACTACACGGCATGGATGAAGTTGCCTACGTTCGCTTCGCTTCCGTCTACCGTTCTTTCAGAGATATCAACGAATTCATGCAGGAATTGCAGGAGCTGTTGAAAAAATAGGGGGATTAAGATCTTTATTTCATTCTTCACCCCGCCTTTTGCTTTGCACAATATAAAAGGACCACATGGCAACTGACTCTAAATACATGAAACGCGCCCTGATTCTGGCTAAAAAAGGTGTTGGCAAAACGAGTCCTAATCCGGTTGTCGGCTGCGTAATCGTTAAAAACGGGATCATAATCGGTGAAGGGTGGCACAAGAGGGCCGGCGGGCATCATGCCGAAGTTCATGCCCTGAACATGGCCGGCGCGGAAGCGCATGGAGCAGATGTATATGTAACCCTTGAGCCATGCAGCCATAAAGGCCGGACCCCGCCGTGCTGCGATGCCCTGATTCGAGCGGGTGTAAAACGTGTTGTAGTCGGCATGAGTGACCCGAATCCGCAAGTTAATGGCGGTGGTTTACAGGCTCTGCAGCAGGTGGGGATTGATACTGTCTGCGGGATTCTTGCGGATGAGTGTCGCGACATCAATAAACCATTCCTCAAATTTATTGCAACCGGTCAACCGTATGTCACATATAAATGTGCCATGACTCTTGACGGTAAGACCGCGAGTTATTCCGGAGATTCACGATGGATAAGTTGTGAGGCATCTCGTAAATTAGTGCATCAAATGCGGGCTGAGAGCGACGCAATCATGGTAGGCGTCAACACCGTCATCGCTGATAATCCGCAGTTAACCGTGCGGCACATCAGGGGGCGCAATCCGCTGAGAGTTATTGTGGACAGTCACCTACGCACGCCGGAGAATGCCGCCGTAGTAAATGGCCATCTGGCACAGGGAACTATTATTGCGACAACTGAAACAAACACTGAAATCCACGCCCGCTACCTGACAAAGGGTGTAAGTTTGCTGGTCTGCAGCTCGGAAAATAACAGAGTAAGTCTGCATGATCTCTGGAACAAATTAGGTAAACTAGGTGTTAGTTCTCTACTTTTGGAGGGTGGAAGCCATCTGGCAGGATGCGCTCTTACACAGGGGTTGATTGATAATTGTGTATTTTTTTATGCCCCGAAAGTAATCGGCAGCGACGGTTTTTCTCCCTTTGCTATTAACGGCACGACCAGCATGAGCAATTCAATTTCTTTTCAAGATCTATGCATGCAGCGCGTTGGCACGGATATTATGTTAACCGCCCGCCCGGAGATAAAATGTTCACAGGACTGATTGAAGATACCGGCCGCGTGACCTCTTTCCATCGCCGTGGCGAAGCTGGAATCCTCACTGTGGAGACTTCTCTGCCTTCGGCTGAAATTACCATTGGAGATTCGATTGCCGTTAACGGGACCTGCCTGACCGTCACAGCAAGCGGCGGCCGATCTCTTACTTTTGACGTTTCCCCGGAAAGCATGTCCCGCACAACGATCGGGAAACTGTCCGGCAGCAGCCTTGTAAATCTGGAGCGGGCACTTAAACTCGGTGATCGCTTAGGAGGTCATATTGTCAGTGGACACGTCGACTGCGCTGGAAACCTGAGCCGTTCAGAAAACCGATCCGGCAATTATCAGCTGCATTTTACGCTGCCTTCTGCTCATGCCCGCTATCTGGTGGAAAAGGGTTCAGTAACGATTGACGGCATCAGCCTGACAGTCAATACGGTTTCACAGGATGGTTTTTCCGTTAACATAATTCCGCATACCTACTCTAATACTACGCTTGGGCAGCTTCGGATTGGCGACCGGGTTAACATTGAAACCGATATCATCGGAAAGTATGTGGAACGACTGGCAGCTCCGTGGAAATCGGAAGGTGCATTAAGCATGAAAACACTCGCAGAAAATGGATTTATATAATCAGAAAGGAACATACTAATGTCCGTTTCATCTATTAAAGAAGCAATCGAAGACATCCGCCAGGGTAAAATGGTCATACTGGTTGATGACGAGGACCGTGAGAACGAAGGAGATTTAACTCTGGCAGCTGAGGCAGCAACACCGGAGAACATCAACTTCATGGCAAAGCACGGTCGCGGATTAATCTGCCTGACTTTAACGCCCGAAAAATGTGATGAACTGGGATTACGTCCCATGGTGCGAGATAACACCTCACCTTTTGAAACCGCGTTTACCGTATCTATTGAAGCCAAGCATGGCGTGACCACCGGCATCTCAGCGGCAGATCGTGCTCTTACGATAGTGACAGCCGTTGCCGACGGATCAAGCGCCAGAGATCTTGTCAGCCCCGGCCATATTTTCCCGCTCAGAGCCCGTAAAGGCGGCGTCCTCGTACGCCTTGGCCAGACTGAGGGTTCCGTGGATTTGGCGCGACTGGCCGGTTTGAAGCCGGCAGGAGTCATCTGTGAAATAATGAACGATGACGGCACGATGTCCCGCATGCCGGAGCTGAAAGTTTTTGCCAGAGAACACAACATAAAGATCTGCACCATTGCTGATCTGGTTGCCTATCGCCTCAAGAACGAACGGCTGGTGCGCACTGTAGCTGAAGCACATCTTCCATCTTCATTTGGTGGTGATTGGCGGGCCATCGGATTTGAAAACGATATCGACAAGCTTGAACATATCGCTTTGGTAAAAGGGGATTTAAAAAAAGACACGCCGATTCTAGTACGGGTACATTCGGAATGCCTTACCGGAGATGTACTTGGCAGCCAACGCTGTGACTGTGGTGAACAGTTGCATCGCGCAATGGAACAGATAGCAGCTGAGGGGTGCGGAGTAATACTGTATATGCGCCAAGAAGGTCGTGGCATCGGCCTGGTCAATAAACTTAAAGCATACGAACTGCAGGACAACGGGCGTGACACTGTTGAAGCTAATCTGGAACTCGGCTTCAAGGCGGATCTGCGTGAGTACGGTCTCGGCGCCCAAATACTTCTAGCTCTTGGCATCACCAAAATTCGTCTGCTGACCAATAACCCGAAAAAGCTGATAGGCCTGCAGGGCTATGGCATCGATATTGTTGAGCGGGTATCCATTGAAGCAGAGCCGAACGACACCAACCGCGACTATCTTGCAACAAAACGCGAAAAGATGGGGCATCTGCTGGAGAACCTGTAATGAAAATACTTCTCCACATCTGCTGTGGCCCCTGCGCCCTCTTTCCGCTGCAGCAACTGAGAGCAGTCGGTCACCAGGTGACCGGGTTTTTCTATAACCACAACATCCATCCATATCAGGAGTATGTAAGACGACGGGACACCGCCCTTCAAATGGCAGAGCAGCAAGAGCTGCCCATCATTTTGCGTGACGACTATGATCTGGAGGGCTTTCTTGCTCACGTAGCCGCTGAACCGGAAAAACGCTGCAGCTATTGCTATTCATCACGCCTTATGGCCACAGCTCAGGCGGCAGCCGAAGGAAGCTTTGAGGGGTTTACCGCATCGCTTCTCTATAGCAGATACCAGAAACATGACGAAATACAAGCCCTGGGTGAACAGATCAGCAGTAAATACGAGGTTCCGTTTTACTACGAGGACTTTCGTCCTGGATGGCAGGAAGGAATCAAACTTTCCAAGGAATCAGGGTTATACCGCCAGCAGTACTGCGGCTGTATCTACAGCGAGAAGGAACGGTTCATGCGGTAAGATTGGTTGGATGTTTCAAAAAGAAGAGTACCTATTAAACAACAAAAAAGCCCGTGCTGCCACGGGCTTTTTTGTTACATTTGTTATCAATGACAATTAAGCATTAATAGCGCTTACGGGGCAGGTATCTACGCATGCTCCGCAGTCGATACAGGTATCGGCGTCGATAACACGTTTTGCACCCTGCTCGCTGATAGCATTAACGGGGCAGGAATCTTCACATGCTGCACAGTTTGTGCAATCTTCAGTAATAGTATGAGCCACAATTTCACCTCCTTGTTAGATTAGCTTGCCAGACGGAAAGCGGAGAGTGGTGTACCATACCGATTTTTAAATGTCCAGCAAAGAAATCGGCCCCATGACAATTCCACCTCTACATATTTTGTTGAATTCATTTCCCGTTCCGTGTATATATCAAAAGCAGTTTTATTACAGCTAGTTATTTTAGTTTAGGTGTTATTTTTTTACTAATATTATAACCAAATCAGCGATTATTACGAGGGGGGATTCATGATTATCATGGCGTTAAACTGCGGGAGCTCATCAGTTAAATACCAGCTTTTTGATTGGCAGAAAATGGAGGTTGTCGCCAAGGGAATGGTAGAACGCGTTATTATTGGCGGATCATTCATTATGCACGAGATCCCCGGCCGTGAAAACTATCATCACGAGCAAGACTGCTCCAACCATCAGGAAGCGATCGATCTACTCATCAAAACTGTCACTGATCCCGTGCATGGTGTCCTGAAAAGCGTTGACCAGATATCCGCGGTAGGTCATCGAGTAGTACATGGCGGTGAAAAATTCACCTGCTCCGTCATGATAGACGAAAGTGTTCTTGACGCTGTAAAAGAGGTGCAGCACCTGGCACCGCTCCACAACCCACCTAATATCGAAGGGATTGAGGCGGCCCAGGCTCTTATGCCGACAGTCCCTCACATTGCCATTTTTGACACCGCGTTTCACCAGACTATGCCTGAGCACGCGTACATCTACCCTCTCCCTTACGAGTGGTATGAAAAGCATCAGGTTCGCCGCTACGGCTTTCACGGCACATCACACCTGTATGTCTCCAAGCGCGCAGCAGTCCTCCTCGGCAAGGATCCAAAAGACACCAACATCGTTACGATGCACATCGGCAACGGCGTTTCACATTGCGCCATTAAAAACGGAATATCAGTTGATACCACAATGGGGCTTACCCCGCTGGAAGGTGCGGTTATGGGAACGCGCTGTGGCGATATCGACCCTGCCATCCCGGCATTTATGATGCAAAAAGATAACCTCTCGGCTAAAGAAATAGACAGTATTCTGAACAAAAAGAGCGGAGTAATGGGTATCACCGGCCGCTTTACAGACCGGCGCGACGTTATAGAGCACGCAAATGCCGGAGACAAGCGCTGCCAACTGTCGTTGGATATTGAAGCATACCGTTTAAAAAAGTATATCGGCGCATTTATGGCGGCTGTCGGCAAGCTTGATGCGGTTGTATTCACCGCAGGTGTTGGTGAGATGGGCGCGCTGATCCGTGAAAAAGCTATTGAGGGACTGGAGCATATCGGCATTTTTCTTGATCGAGAGCGCAACAAAGGAGCCATGACACGTAAACGGGAAACACTCATCACCACCGATGACTCCCCGGTCAAGGTATATGTCATTCCGACTGATGAGGAGCTTGTATTTACCGAAGATGTTGTCGGCATACTTAACGGTACATACACCGATCACATGAATTTTGAATATTCGTTTGCAAAAGCCGATTTTGTCAGAAAATAACCGTTTACCCATGAATTCAGGACACAAAAAAACCGGCTTACTGCCGGTTTTTTTGTGTCCTGAATAATCTTTCAGAATGTTTTGGTTAGCTCCCTTATCAGCGATGTAGCATACGACCCCTTAGGCAGTGAGAACATCACTGTCACAGCATCTCCGTCAATACTCCATGAGACATCCTCAGCAGGCACACGCAGAGGTCTACGCTCACCATCCATCCGCAGCCCTCCCGGCAGGTCAAAAAGAGACAGATCCAAACCTGCCCGCTCCAGAATTTCTTCTTCTAACTCCCACACCGCACCTTCAGGGCGCTTCATCCTGCAGCCGAACATTGGTCCACTTGCTGATATTTCAAACGCTAAAGCTCTTTCCTGCTCTACCGCAGCATCTTCAACCAGAAAGCAGGCACCATTTATATGTTTACAGGCAAGATCTCCTGTCATTATCCCATCTAAGGCATTAATACGCAGTGCTACAACCTGATTAAACAGAAACGATTGTGCCGCAGAAAGATAAAGTTTTTTCAGACGTGGGTGTACAACGGAAAACGCTTTCTCATATTCTCCAGGACGCACTACTAATCTCTGCAGCACATCACGCTCGCTGCCGCAGTGACGCGGGAAAAGCCGCAGAGCTTCACCTACATCCCAATGCCGATATGCGCTAATGGCGGCAGACCAGACATCATCCCGTACCGCATCCGCTTCGCCAATCAACTGATCAACTGCCCTGTGCCAATCCCGCTGCAGCATTGCGGCACCTATCAGATGTGAATTACCCTGCGCACCGTAGCGTTGGTAACCAAAGTAATTTGGCACTCCACGCGTCTCAAGCACCTCTAAAATAGTCGGAACCAGTCGTGTGGCAGAGTCAGAGACTCCTCGAATGACGATACGAAATCTATTTCCTTTGAGATGCCCGACCTTCAGCTTGTTTGAGTGACGCTGGGCCGATACGACTGTAACTCCATCCAGTTCAAGAGCGAGCGCTTTTTCTGGAGAAAGCCACTGAATGGAAATCGTCTGCCGTGTAACGCCGACAGCATCCTTCATACCGGCATAACCGATATCACGTTCCGGAACTTTCAGTTTTTTAGCGATGCGGTGAATCGCCTCCAGCGTGGTGATACCCCGTTTTTCAATCGTCAGGTAACAGTGTTCACCGGAACCGCATGGATTATATGAAGGGACCTCTTCGACAAAAAAGTCATTTGGACTTTCTTTTATTAAGCCGCCGATACCCGAGATGTCATTTGTCAGGTGTGGATCCGTACATTTTGTTGCAACCGAGTTAATCACCCCAACCCTCCACTCTGTCGCAACGCTTCATAAAGCACAATCCCGGCTGAAGTCGAAAGATTAAGACTTCGTACCTTTTCAGACGGCATTGGAATTGTAAAGGCGGTTTCAGGATTGGCGTCCAGCAACTCTTCCGGCAGCCCTTTGGTCTCTTTGCCGAACACAATATAATCTCCCGGTTGAAAGCCGGCATCCAGATAGCTCCGACTGACTTTGGTACTCAGGTAGAAAAATTTCCCTTCAGTAGAGGAAGCCTGTAACGACTCAAGATCCGGCCACAGCTTCAGAGCGACAAATTCCCAGTAGTCAAGACCGGCACGCTTGAGGTAACGGTCGTCCAGGGAAAAGCCAAGTTTACCCACAAGATGCAGCACCGCTCCGGTCGCAGCACACAAACGGGCAATATTTCCGGTGTTGGGTGGAATTTCGGGTTCAATCAGAACTATATTAAAAGGTTTCATACCCAGACGTATACCACTTCTTGCGGCTGCCATGCTTGCATTTTTTTTGCTTCGGGGCTATTGTGTCGCATCAAAATTCCATTGCATCCGGAGATTCGGTCATGAAGATAATTGTAACTGATGAAGTTTCAGCAGAAGGATTGGCGCTACTAACACAGGAACCGCGTATTCAGTTGGATGTGAAACTTGGTTTAAAAAAAGAAGAGTTGTTGGCTGTCATTGGTGAGTATGACGTTATAATTACCCGCAGCGGAACTACCGTTGACAAAGCTCTTCTGGATGCTGCCCCACGCTTAAAAATGGTCGCCAGGGCCGGTGTCGGCATTGATAATGTAGACGTTGACTACGCCAGCTCAAAAGGTGTGATTGTTGTTAATGCCCCGTTCGGCAACACTAATAGTGCTGCAGAGCATACTATGGCACTGCTCCTTTCGTTCTGCAGGAATGTACCAATTGCCAACAACAGCCTGAAATCCGGCGAATGGAAACGCGCACCTTTTACCGGATACGAGCTTAAAAGCAAAGTGACCGGAGTAATCGGCATCGGCAAAGTCGGTGGACGCGTGGCCACACGCCTCAAGGCATTTGAATGCGAGGTGCTGGCCTGCGATCCGTATATCTCCGTGAAGCGGGCTCATGATCTGGGCGTCAAACTTGTGTCACACGATGAAATATACAAAAACTGCGACATTATAACCGTACACACCCCGCTCAACGAAGAGACAAAAGGGATGATCGGCGCTCGTGAGTTCGGCCTGATGAAAAGCGGAGTTATAGTTCTCAATGTGGCGCGCGGTGGGATCATCGAAGAACAGGCCATGCTTGACAACCTGAACTCCGGTAAAGTTCTCGGCGGAGCATTTGACGTCTGGAGCGAAGAACCACCAGCCACTGAAACACTCAAGCAACTGATCGCTCATAAAAACCTTGTTGTTACTCCGCATCTGGGTGCCAACACTTTTGAAGCACAGGTCAATGTTGCCATAGATGTCTCACAGGAAATCATCAACTATCTGGATGATAAACCACTTGAAAACGCCGTCAATATACCACGTTTTGACATGGCTCTGATGGATCAGATGCGACCATTCCTCAATTTGATGAGCGTTATCTGTGATTTCGGTGTGCAACTGGTAGATACCAACCTGGAAAAGGTCACGTTCGGCTTTAGTGGTGCCATCGCCCATTACGACTGCTCACCGCTCGCCGTTTGCGGGCTTTCAGCCATTCTGAACCGCAAGGTAGATCAGGATGTCAACATGGTCAACGCCTCCCTGATTGCAGAACAGATGGGAATTATTGTTGAAGAGAGCAAATCCACACAATCCGACGCATTCTCGAACGTTATCACCCTTACTATCGAAGGGCAGGGAAAACGGCGGTTGGTTGCCGGTACTCTCTTTGAAGGCCAACCGCGAATCGTTCGACTGCGCGACTATTCTATGGATTTCACTCCAGACGAACACATGCTGCTGTTAAATTACGAAGACCGCCCCGGAATGATCGGCAGAATAGGCACCATCATGGGGGCACATGATATAAATATCGCCTCTATGAATCTTGGACGCAGTCAAATGAAAGGTGAGGCAATGGTCATCTTGTCACTCGACTCACCGGTGTCGGCACCTGTTGTCGAGGAACTTCAGACCGCAACCGAAGCCACCTTTATTAAAGCCCTCAAAATGAGGAGCGGTTCCTGCTCCCGTAATTGCGGCTGCGGCGTTTAATCCTACATGCATTTTCCGCATATTGACCCTGTATTCCTGAGCATCGGCCCGCTCCAGTTCCGCTGGTACGGGCTGATGTATGTCCTTTCCTTTATCGCAACATATTTCATTATTCGCTCAGAAGTCAGTCGCAAAAAGCTGTCTCTAACAAAAGACGACGTTGCTGATCTGGTTTTTTACGGCGCGATGGGTGTCGTCCTTGGGGGGCGCACCGGATATATTCTGTTCTACAACCTTGGTTTTTATCTGGCCAACCCGCTAAAGCTTCTTGCCGTATGGGAAGGTGGGATGTCATTCCATGGCGGCTTTTTGGGAGTTATGTGCGCTTTTCTGCTTTACGCACGTCGCAAGCAGATTCCATTTCTGTCACTGATTGACATGGCGGCGCTCTGTGCTCCTGTCGGATTGGGCCTGGGGAGAATCGGGAACTTCATTAACGGGGAATTGTACGGTAGGCCTACCGATTCAGCCTGGGGAATTATATTCCCTGGTAGCGGAGGTATTCCAAGACATCCTTCTCAACTCTACGAAGCTTTTCTTGAAGGACTTATACTTTTTGTTGTTGTACGTTTTGTATCAAAACAGAGTCAGGCTTCTGGCGTTACAACCTGTGCCGCCATTGCCGGTTATGGCTTGTTTCGTTTCATTGTGGAGTTTTTTCGTCAACCTGATGCCCAGATGGGCCTGTTCTTCGGGCTTTTTTCTATGGGTCAGCTGCTCAGTCTGCCGATGCTTGTTATCGGGCTCTGTACGGCAATGCTGCTGATACGCCGCCAGAAGCTACTTTGATTTAATGCGTACCATTGATTTTGTCGTGATTTGTGAGATATACTGCGATTAAGAAAAATCACCTGGAGGTTTCAACCATGATCAGCAAAAAAATGTCCGAATCGATTAACACCCACATGAACCTTGAGCTTTTTTCAGCTAATCAGTACCTTGTAATGTCGTCATGTGCCAATGAAATGGGACTTAAGGGAGCTGCAAACTGGTTTTTTGTGCAGTATCGCGAAGAGATGATTCATTTCATGAAGTTTTACACCTACCTTACCGACCAGGGCGTTGTCGTTTCAATTCCGGCCAGCAAGGCAGTTCCCAATAAATATAAATCATTGTTGGAAATGGTGCAGAAGACACTTGCACACGAGCAGATGATTACCTCCTGTATTAACAACCTGAGTGAGCAGGCCGTGCAGGAGAAAGATCACGCCACCCAAATTTTTCTGCAGTGGTTCGTAACTGAGCAGATCGAAGAAGAGAATAACGATCGTGACCTGATTGCAAAACTTAAACTGGTTGGCGACAATGGTCACGGTATACTTATGATTGACGGTGAAATGGGACAGCGTGTTTTTGTAGCTCCACCCGGTTCTCCACTGGCGGTGTGACCAATGACAATGAAGATCCGTTTTTGTGAAAAGAACAAGGGCAAAGGCAAGGTTGTCCGGCGTCTCGAAGAAGAATTCCCAGACCTGAACATTAAAATCAAGAGCTGTGTTAAGCAGTGCGGCAGCTGCCGGGATCAGCCGGTCGCTGTTGTTGACAAAGTAAAAGTAACGGGCAAAGATGGTGATGATTTGTATAACAAAATCATAGCACTGATGGACAATAGTTCAGCAGAATAAAAAGACGCCGGATCCTTCAGTGGACCCGGCGTTTTGATTCAATTAAGAAAATGGAGTTCGGCAGTTTTTTACAAATCCGATGTATTTACAGACTCTTGCCAAATTTACAACTTAAACTGCCGCACCAACCGCTGCAGTTCCTCCGCATTACCACTCAACATTGCAGCTGCGGAAGCAGATTCCTGCGCGCCACGGGAAGTTTGCTGAACAACTTCTGTGATCTGATGCATATTGCTGGAAATTTCTCCGGTGGTGGCGGTCTGTTCTTCGGCGGCTGTGGCAATCTGGTTGATCTGCATGGCAACATCATTTACCTGTGACAGGATATCCTGCAATGCCTGTCCTGATTTTTCCGCTTCTATGGTACCCGCTTCTACCTGATGAACTCCCTGTTCCATGGCAGAAACCGCTCCCTTGGTTTCTCTTTGGATGGCTTTGATCATTTCGCCAATTTCTTTGGTTGCCCGGGTGGTTCGCTCTGCCAAAGCACGAACTTCATCAGCAACAACCGCAAAACCTCTTCCCTGTTCACCAGCTCGGGCTGCTTCGATAGCGGCATTAAGCGCCAACAGATTGGTCTGATCGGCAATATCTTCGATTGTGCCGATGATCGCCCCTATCTGGTCACTGCGTGCTCCCAGGCTTTCCACCGTTCTGGCTGACTCCTGGACCTTTTCAGCGATCTGACCCATAACCCTGACGGTATTGTTCACAACCTCTGCGCCATTCTGGGCAGTATGTGAAGCACGTTGCGCCCCTTCTGCCACCATCTGGCAGTTCTGGGCGATATCACCGGAAGTCGCTGCCATTTCTTCGCCTGCAGTCGCCACAGTTCCTGCCTGCGCGGCAACTTCCTCCGAACCGGTAGCAATTTGTTCAGCAGTTGCGTTCAATTGGCTGGCAGCCGAAGAGACTTGTGAGGATGTACTGGCGATCTGACTTATCATGTTTCGCAGCTTCTCAATGAAAAGGTTGAAGTATTTGCTGACATCAGCAAGTTCGTCTTTGGTTGTGTCATCGAGGCGTTTGGTCAAGTCGCCTTCCCCTTGAGATATGTCCATCAGCATCAGACGCAGGGCTTCCACCGGCTTCATGATGGTGCGCATCAGCCAGGTTGCCAGGCCGGCCTGGAGCAGAATGCCGATAATGCCAATTATTAATGCTTGGATGAGTGCAGCTTTTCGTTCGGCGTCGAACTCATCGTCGGCCTTCTTGGCTTCTTTCGCCATGGATTCATTCATTTTGTCCATGTTGCCCTCAATGACTGTCACCAATTTATCAAATTCATCATCAAGTTTTTTGATGTCATCTGTCATTTCTTTTGTAGTTGAGAGCAGGGGGAGCATTTTTCCTTCAAAGATGGAGATCATTGAATTGAGAGCTTTGTTTGCAGACTCAACCCACTCTTTCTCGTCTTTTGTATCAGCCATTTTTTTTGCTTGTTCCATCAGTGCCAACTCTTTTGTTTTCTTTTGTTCCCAATCTTTCTTTGTCTGATCAAGTTCTCTGTTGATTTCAGCGTCAGCAATGACTTTATACAGACGAGTACCAATATCTGAAGCATTCTGAGCTCTAACTGCATCAGCTGCACGTGCTGCACCTTCGTCCTGCATCTTGCCCAAACTGGAAATGCTGCGGTATTCCATACCGATGACACCAATAATGGTAAGTAGTAGAATGATTACGTTTACTATGATTTTTGATCTGATAGTTGCCATGTGGTTATTCCCCTTTTTATGGTATTAGAGAGCTTTTCTGGTACGGTTATTTCTGCTATATTTCCCCAAAACTATCCCGCTCCTCATCCGAAAACATCCGGTCAATATCCATGATAATCAGCAGCCGTTCGGCGTGATTGAAGACGCCGGTTATGAACTCCTGACCAACGCCGCCCGAAATAACCATTGATGGAGGCGGCTGGATTTCGCTGCTGTGAATGCGGATGACCTCTGAAACGGAATCGACGATAAAGCCTGTCAGACTGCCGCAGACGTCCATGATGATAATTCGGGTCTGACTGCTGTCTTCACTCTCCATCAAACCAAAGCGTCTACGCATGGAGATAATCGGGATAACCTTACCACGCAGGTTGATGATTCCCTCGACATGCCGCGGCACGTTGGGCATCTTGGTGATTGTCGGTATACGGATAATTTCGCGTACCTTCAGAACTTCGACGCCATACTCCTCATCAGCCAGCATGAGGCTGACCAATTGGATCAATTCGTTGCTTTTTGTTGCATCATCCAATTTTACCAGCGAGTTTGATGACATTCGCTTTCCTCCGGGTTTTGATGTGTCTGATTATTATGCCTTGGTCTTGGATCTAATATATCTTCCGGATTGCCGCTTCCAGAATCGACAGCTTGTAAGGTTTCTGAATAAATCCGGTAAGCCCTTTGCCGACAAATTTCTGGGTGACTTCCTGCTCATTGTAGCCACTGGACATAACGACTTTGACATCAGGGTTAATCTGCCGAAGCTCACGAAAGCATTGTTCACCGTCCATGTGCGGCATGGTCAGATCCAGGATGATGAAGCTGATGTCGGGGTTTTGTTTGAATACTTTTACTCCTTCACGGCCATCATCTGCAGTAATGACCGTAAAGCCTAATTCTTTAAGCATTTCTGCTCCAATGCCGCGCACGGTCTCTTCGTCATCGATCAGCAATACTTTCCCTTCACCTTTCCAGTAGTCATGTTGGTTGGCGCCGTTGAAAATTTCAGCGGGTCTGCTGGATGCTGGAAGTAAAATTTTGAAAGTGGTGCCGCGCTTCGGTTCGCTGTAGACCTTGATGGCCCCTTTATGACTCCTGACAATGCCGAGCACGGCGGCCATCCCCAACCCTCTTCCGGTGAATTTGGTCGTAAAGAAGGGATCAAACAGCTTGCTCAAGGTTTCCTTGTCCATGCCGCAGCCGGTGTCGGCTATTTCCAGGTAAACGTAAAGACCTTCGCTGATATTTTCATCGAGCCAGAAATCTTTCAGGTAGCTACGGTCGCAGTCCATACAACCGGTGGTGATGGCGATGACGCCACTCTTTTCGCCTATTGCTTCAGAGGCGTTTATGACCAGGTTCATAGTAATCTGGCGCATCTGGGTGGCATCAGCTTCCACAGACGGGAGCGGCGTGTACTGGTTAAGTCGCAGTACCGTTTTCTTGGAGATAGAGACTTCCAGCATATGCAGCATCTCTTCCATGAGGATGTTCAGGTCGATATTCTCGACAACAAATTTCCCTTTACCGGAGTAGGCCAACATCTGCTTGGCTAGGTCAGCGGCCCGTGCCGACGCCTGTTCGATGCGATGCAGGTTTTCGACTGCAGGGGATTCCTTGTTGATCCGCATCAGGGCCAGGTCGGCGTTGCCCATAATAGCCATCAGAATGTTGTTGAAATCGTGGGCGATACCGCCGGCCAGAACACCGAGACTCTCAAGTTTCTGGGCGTGAAGAAACTGTTGTTCGAGTTTTATACGTTGTTCTTCAGCACACTTGCGCTCGGTCAAATCAATATCCAGACAGAAAAGTTCCGGCTGTCCGCCGATTGGGTTAAGCAGAGCATGGCTGGAGAACACCGGCACACTGGAACCGTCCTTACGCTTCAAAAGAAGCTCGCCGGCGGGGATCGCCTCGCCGCTCTCGATCATCCGCCGTATTGCCCCAATGACGCCTTCCCTCATTTCCTCCGGGATGATGAGATCCAGCAGATTTGCTCCCAATGCCTCTTCCTGACTATAGCCATACAGTAATTCCGATGCCCTGTTCCAGAACAGTACAGTGCCGTCGAGCGCATAGCCCTGGGCCGCTACACTCGGAATATCCTCCATCAAAGTGCGGAAACGCTGTTCACTTTCCATAAGTGCTACTTCCACCTGTTTGCGTTCGGTTATGTCGATGGTGTAGCCCGCCAAAAGCGTCCGTTCACCCTGCACCAGCGGAAACTTGATAGTTGTGTAGTTGCGCCCGTTCAGATCCTCATCTATTTTAAGAACATCGCCATTGGCAACTACCGCCCGGTCATCGGCATCAGTCTTTGCGGCAAATTCAACAGGAAACAGCTCCGCCATCATCTTGCCCACCATGTCAGAACCAGCAATGCCGACCATTTCCTCAAAATTATCACTAGCCTGCAACACGCGGCTTCCTGTCGGGGTTACCTCTTTGATGTAAACATACACCGGCGAGTGGCGCATAAACAGGGAGAATGTTTCATCTCGATTGCGCAGTAATTCTACAGCCTGTTTGCGCTCTGTGATATCGCGACAGATGCTCATTATCGCCGTTTGCCCGCCCCAGGTAATTTTACTTACTGTTGCTTCGATCGGCACGGGTGACCCGTCCTTGCAGAGATGTACAGTTTCAAACGAGATGCGCCCCTTCTCCATTAGGCTGGCAATCCGTTCCGGTAAATGGCATCTTTGCTCCGGTGAATCCACCCCACCAACTGCCATGGCCATCAACTCGTCTTGTGAATAACCAAGAGCCTTGCACGCCTGTTGGTTGACCGCCAGCACTTTGCCTTCAGTGTCAATGATGAATATTGAATCGCCGGCATTATCAAACAGAATGCGATACTGCCTTTCGCTTTCCCGCAGAGCTTCCTCTGCCTGTTTACGTTCGTCTTCCTTTTTAAGAATTGTTCGCGTCAGCCAGGTGGCAAGTATAGTTTGGAGCAGGATGCCAATAAAGCCGGCAATCATGGATTTTATGATTGCCTTCTTGATTTCACTGTCAAATTCCTCATCAGCGACCTTGGCTTCTTTGGCCATCGAATCGTTAACTTTAAGCATCATCTCTCTGACAATCGTGGTCTGACCGTCAATAACAGCATCAAGGTTCGTTATATCTCTGGTAATCGTATCTGTAGTTTTAAGCAAAGGCAGAAGTTTGGTCTCAAAGAGGGTAATAATCTCGTGGGCTGCTTTTGTGGCAGCTTCGACCCATTCTTTTTCATCTTTAGTGTCAGCGACTTTGGCCACACCATCAAGACGATTCAAGTTACGTTCCTTGGTTACCGCCCATTCTTTGACAGTGGCATCCATATTACGTTTAATAACTGCTCCGGTT
This sequence comes from uncultured Geobacteraceae bacterium, assembly GCA_903875605.1. Lineage (GTDB taxonomy): Bacteria > Desulfobacterota > Desulfuromonadia > Geobacterales > Pseudopelobacteraceae > JACRCG01. Next base: position 71,602 of record CAIQWT010000094.1, read on the forward strand.
ATGACATCATGCAATGATACGCCAACCTGTGCTCCGATTTCAGCTGTAACGGCGTCTGCAGCACGCTTGGCTCCATCATCCTGAATTTTTGCCAGATTGCGAAGATCATTGAACTCCATGCCAATAATGCAGGTAATCGTGAACAGAAGGAGCAGTACGTTGAAGATAATTTTGGATCTGAAGTTGTCCATACGGATATTTTCCTCAGTAGTGCTATACACATGTCCAGAGTCTAAAGTTCAAAATAACTGTTAAATTGTATCATCAGTATTTTTTTATGACAATTATTTAAAACAACAGATCCGCCACAAGAAGACAAAAAACCGGCGCGCGGGAAAGCCGCAACGCCGGTCTATAAAGGCCTCAATCAGAAAAATGTGTAGACGTATGCGTCAGGAGGAAATTTGCTGTCGAAGCAATAGTATTACCCTTTGCGACCACCTGAAAAGGATTTTACGATGTAACTGTAACTTCATTGTTTAAAAACTTGGGAGACCGCTGGATCGAGTGATGGGCATTCTCTTTTAAATAGTATGTTGATTTCAATGCGATCCCCGGCTTCATCCTTCATCCTTCATCCTTCATCCTCATTATTTCATGCCCTACCGCACGCAGTTCCCACACAACTAACTCTGCCAGAACAGGGAGTTTTTCCGCCAACAGCGGAGACAATTCTACTCCAGCCTCGTAAGATTGAGGTATCACGCCAAAAAGGGAAACTTTTTTTGGACAACGGTCACGAAGCTCGGACAGGGCAAGCACTTCCTGAATACCGATCTGATGCGGCGACATCTTTATCGGTAGCTTGCCCAGCATGAAATCCTCCTTCTCGTAGCGAAAGATCTCCCCAGGATTGCCCTTGGTATCGATCACATCCACCAGAAAAACATGATCAGCATCTTCCAGCATGTGGCAAACCATAATACCAAGCGTACCACCGTCATACAGTTCAACATCATCCGGAAAATTATAATTTTTCTGCATGTATTGAATGAAGTGGACGCCGAAACCTTCATCTGTAAGAAGTAAATTCCCTGCACCAAAAATAAGAGTCTTCACCTACATCACCTTCACTTTCGTTATTTCTTTCCCTTCGGGGTCAATTGTATGTACCGCACAGGCGATACATGGGTCAAAGGAGTGGATCGTGCGTAGCACTTCAAGAGGCTTTTCGCTGTCTGCAACCGGATTACCCAGCAGCGATGCCTCATAAGGGCCCAAGGCACCCTTTTCATCACGCGGAGAAGCGTTCCAGGTTGAAGGTACGACTGCCTGATAATTCTTTATTTTTTGATCCTTGATTACGATCCAATGCGAAAGCATACCGCGCGGTGCCTCGTGAAAACCGACCCCTCTATATTCTCCCTTGGGAATTTCTGTGTGATTAGCGTAGGTTTTATCACCCTTACCAATATTTTCCACAAGCTTATCCAAGTACTCAATTGAATAATCAGCCATCAGATGGGCACGTATAGCACGGGCACCGAGACGTCCCATTGTAGAATGCAGGTCACTAACTCCGATGCCTATTTTTGCACAGCTATCATCCACAAGTTTTTTCACTTTTTGATTGCCGCCTGCATAAGCTGCAAAAAGTTGTGCCGGCGGACCAACCTGAACTGCTTTCCCATCCAGACGGGGAGCCTTGCACCATGTGTATTTGCCGTTATCCTGAAAATCGGTGTAGTGCGGCTTAGTTTCGCCTTCCCATGGGTGACGACTACCGCTCCCTTCATACCAGGCGTGGGCAACATTTTCCGTTATGCTGTTGATTAGCGACTCATCCTGATGGTTGGTTATTATCCTGGCACCCTTAATGTCGCCATTATTAATTATTGCACCCGGCAGGGCAAACTTGGTGTTTTTGGTATCCTCCGCCATTTCCGGCACAGCAAGATAGTTGACGACTCCTTTTCCGTACTTGAACCACTCCTTATATGCCGAAGCGATTGCCAGCATATCCGGATAATAGACTTTTTGGACAAATTCACGGGTCTCTTCCATCAGAGTGCGCAAAGCTGCAATCTTTTCCATATTGATTGTTGCCAGATTATCCATATTGATAGCAGTAGCAACCCCACCCACACACAGATTCTGTATGTGAGGATTTTTACCACCTAGAATGGCCCCAACCTGTGCAGCTTTGCGCTGGTAATCTAGCGCTTTCAGATAGTGGGCAACTGCCATAAGATTGGCTTCAGGCGGCAACTTCATTGCCGGGTGCCCCCAATAACCAGAGGAAAAAATACCGAGACGGCCTGTTTCCACGAACGATTTCAATTTAGATTGAACAGCCCTGAACTCGGTCTCGCTGTTGCCGGACCAGTCAGAAATACTCTGGGCAAGTTGGGCCGTTTTCTTAGGGTCGGCCTTTAGTGCTGAAACCACATCAACCCAGTCCAGTGCCGACAAGTGATAAAAATGTACAATATGGTCCTGAACAGAGTGCTGGGCCATGATCATATTGCGGATATATTGGGCATTAAGCGGCACTTCTACATTAAGCGCATGTTCAACAGACCGGATGGAGGATATTGCATGTACCGTGGTGCAGACACCACAGAACCGCTGAGCATAGATCCAGGCATCCTGAGGCGGACGCCCCTGAAGGATTGTTTCAATGCCTCGCCACATCTGCGCTGAAGACCAGGCATTGGTTACAGCGCCTCCATTTACTTCCACATCAATTCTCAAGTGACCTTCAATACGGGTGACCGGGTCAAGGGTTATACGAGCCATTATGAATTACCTCCACTAGAAATTATCAACAAGTTCCCTACGCTTTCTCCGCCAGACCCAGCTCGGAGTCCAGTTGTTTACGTGTATGCAGTTTCGGCAGGACCGGCAGAATCTTTACGATCACCTGGTAACCAAGAATTTCAAATGCCACAATTCCAACCGTAATCAGCAATTCAGCCAGTGCCGGGAAATAATGCCACCCCTTACCGGGATTGAAGCCGATCAGGTAGACATTAAAACGGTACAGTGCACCGCCAAGAACGATCAGTGCCGCTGAGACAAACAGCCAGCGGATTGATTCGCGTTTTTTGCCACTGAACATCAGCAGTGAGCCTCCGGCTACAAGACAGAATTCCAGGAGAAAGAAGCGTGAGTAGAAATCAAAAGAGACCGCTGCGCCCAACTGACCACGCCAGGCCAGATCGCCAACCACAACACTTAGCCAAATAACCGTTAACCAGGGAATGATTCTGGCCATGCCGGAAAGCTCTTTTGTTTCAAATGGACGTTTGAATGCATAGCAGGAGATTACGGACTCCAGAATGGCAATGGAGTAGCCGATGAACATACAGTTGATCAGAAACAGCAACGGTAAAAATCCCGTATGCCATAGTGGGTGAAGCTTAGTCGAAGCAATCAGCAGCAGCGAGCCAAGCGAAGACTGGTGCATAGTCGGCAGGGTGATACCGAGCACGATAATGAAGATCAGTACCTTGTCAAGTCGCGGCTTTGCCCAGGCGGCCAGATCCTTGACCTTATCCAGACGATCGCCGATACGTTCCGGACGTTTCATCCCCATGCGGGAATAAAGCATATCCAGCAACAGTTGAAGCGTTTTCCACTCGGTTTTTTCCAGCGTAGTCAGCACCGCCGGCAGGAATTCCATCAGCAGTACCGTAGTATAAGCCATGACGCACAGCGCCACTTCGAACATGGCCGAGTTTAACTGCCACTTGGAGGGGATAAAGAAATTGTAGGCATTCCAGGGACGACCGACATCTACCATTACCGAAAAGCCGGCAAGTCCGTAACCGAACATACTGGTCAGGATAGCTGAGCGGATCATTGGGTGGTAGTGCATGTGGTTTCTGATGTAGATCAGAATTGCCATAGCATAACCGCCACAGGCAATGGCGGTGCCGGTTGCCACATCATAGGTGATCCAGATGCCCCAGGGGTAACCGTCGCTCATGTTGGTGACTGCGCCTATCCCCTTTATAAAGCGCACCGCAACCAGAGCAAAACCGATCAGGGTAAGCGTCAGCAGAACAATGAAAGAGGGCGTAAGAATCTTGGCATCATGTTTCTGGTACTCGTCGTGACTCATCTATGATCTCCCCCCTGCCCTTCAGGCCCATCTATTGGATCCTTGCCGTCTGACTCTTGCCCCTTCTTCATGTTTTTGATTGCAACGAAACATAGCGTGCTGTAAAGGGCAACAGGGGCTATAAAACCTTTGTATATAGTGTGTTGTATTTTTTCCGAGAACTCCGCCGGGGCTTCTTCCTTGAGGATCGGGAGACCTAATTTGTTAAACTGCATACCTGACAGGTAAAGATGATTTGTGCCCCCCACTTCTTTTTCTCCGTAAATATGGTTAACATATCTGCCCGGATTTTCACGTAACCGTTTGTTGGCCTCTTCCAGTAGCTCTTTCCGTTTACCGAACATAATTGCACCGACAGGACAAGTTTCAGCGCAGGCGGTAATCCCTTTTTTCAGCAGGTTGGTATTTTTGCAGAGATCGCATTTAACAATCTGAGGTATAGCCTTGTCCCATTGGAACTTGGGAATATTGAAAGCACATGCAATCTGGCAGTAACGGCAACCGATACAGGCATCTTTGTTATAGTCCACAGTGCCGGTGAGCTTATCTCGTGTCATTGCACTGACCGGACAGACCGACACGCAAGATGGCTTCTGACAGTGCATGCAGGAATATTTGACGTACGACCACTCTTTGTCAGACTCCTTAAAAAGCTTGATCAGAGTGCGGGTACTGCCGGACAGATCCTGAGGAGCGTCCCAGAGACCATCGCTATCGAAGGACGCCTGTTCGTACGCAAGACTGCCATAATCACTGTTAACCCGCTTGCAAGCTGACATACAGGCCTTACATCCGACGCATTTGGTAGCATCATATAGCATTCCGATTGTGTCATTGTTGACCTGATGTAATTCGGAAGCAGATGTTCCACTCCGCCCGGCCAAAAGAGCCGCTCCGGTTGCCCCCATGATTTTAAAAAACTGGCGTCTACTCGGTTTTTTCATGGTCGTCCCCCTTATCAGCTCCGTCCGGGAGTTTTTTGGCCACCATGACACCGACTCCGATTGCCGCACCCGCAGCCAGTCCGATGATGCCGGTAGTCAATGGATCCGGCCCCTTACCCTTGTTCTTCAGATCAACCGGAGCATAACTGTCAAACGGAGTTGGCTCGTGGATCTGTACTTTGTCCGCTATCGCGGTTTTAAAGAGCAGATCAGGCTCAGTGCAGCCGATACAGGGGTGACCTATACCGACCGGCCAGGCAACACCGTCATTGAAGCGAATAACCGAGCAGTTGGCATATGTTGCCGGCCCTTTGCAGCCCAGCTTATACAGACAGTATCCCTCGGCATGGGTCGGGTCACCATAGGATTTGGCAAAACGACCGGCATCAAAATGGGCCCGGCGCTCACAATGTTCGTGGATCTTGCGACCGTAGGCAAATTTGGGACGACCAAGTTGATCTAGCTCTGGAAGCTTATTGAATGTGACGTAATAGAGTACGGTCGACAGAAAATTGTACGGATTGGGGGGACAGCCGGGGATATTAATGATCGGTTTATCTTTAATAATATCACGCACGCCGACTGCACCGGTCGGGTTCGGTCCAACGGACTGAATACCACCGTAACTGGCACAGGTACCGATTGAAATAATTGCGGCAGCCCCTTCGGCAGCCTTTTTCAGTGATTCCAGGGCGGTTTTGCCACCAACCTTACAGTAGATGCCGTTATCTTTGGTCGGAATACCGCCTTCAACCACTAAAATGTATTTACCCTTGTTTGCCGCCATAGAATCGTGCAGTGATTTTTCGGCCTGATGCCCGGAACCGGCCATAAGTGTTTCATGATAATCCAGAGATATCATCTCCAGAATAAGAGTCGCAACTGTTGGGTGAGATGAGCGCAACAGCGACTCTGAACAACCGGTACACTCTTGAAAGTGCAGCCAGATAACTGCTGGACGGTTATCACTTTTGTGCGCCGCTGCCGCTACCTTACGAACCGTACTGAATGGAAGCCCCAGCATGGCCGAGACAGTTATACACGTCTTGATAAAATCCCTGCGGTTAACACCGGTAAACAGCTCGTTTTTACCCATATAACCCTCCATGCTTGTTTATTTTAAAGGTTTTACGGTGCCTAATTTATTTTTTGCAAAGGCACCAGGATGGCTTTTAGACAAATCCTGACCTGTATGGCAAGGTGCGTGCCAACAGAAAAGAGATCCAGCCTCCAGCACAACCATCTGTTTTACTGAATCATTTTCGAGGTTTCAGTAAAAAAGTAAACACCAGAAACAAACAGCGATTGCATCTTTTTGGCCAACGCTGTATCATTTTGTCCCTGCCCAGATATCCGTTCTCGCAAAGGAGCATTTTCATGCCAAATATATTCATCTGTGATGATGAAACGGAAATTTTGCGTTATCTCGACAAGCTGCTTCAGGCCAGTGGCTATCAAGTGGAAACATTCGCGCTAGGGACCGATCTTTTGAAGCGACTGGAAACGGATGGAGCGATGCCGTGTGATGTCATACTGCAGGATGTTCGCATGCCGGATCTTGATGGCTTGCAGATGCTTGAGCAGCTCTGTAAGCGTTGGCCGGACATACCGGTGGTGATCATGACCGCCCATGGAACGATTGATGATGCAATTAACGCCATTAAACTGGGGGCTTATGACTATATTACCAAACCGTTCCCACGGGAAAAACTGCTCGGAATGTTAGGTCGCATGCTCGACCATCGCCGTCTGGCAAAGGAAAACAAGTTGCTGCGCGAAGGGATGCAGCGGGGTGCCGGCAGTGCAGATGCTATCGTTTTTCGCAGTCAGACATTCCGTGACGTCTATGATCTGACTTTGCAGGTGGCTGAAAGTGACGCAAATATTCTTGTTATGGGCGAGTCTGGCACCGGCAAGGAGTTAATTGCCGGCGCCCTGCACCG
>CAIQWT010000095.1 GCA_903875605.1 uncultured Geobacteraceae bacterium
AAACCGGACGGGGGCGGACAATGCCATTGCCGGAACCGAGGATAAATCCAAGCTGGGGGCGGATCGAATTTGCCCCCAAATTTCGGCGGCGTCATGCTCACTAACTCCAAACGACGACCTGCAAAACAGGTTGAGTCTCTGTATTGCAGGTCAGAGATATTAATCTGTTGAACTAATCTTGAAAACTTGGCATATGATGAAAACTGATCCAGTCTCTATCTCCGTTGGCTTCAAAGTTCTTTATTCCTTTAGACGACTACTGAAATGCAACTTGCTGATGTTATGGACTATTTCCCAGTTATCGTAATCGTCGCCTAAGGGACGCCATATAAAACAAGGGGTTACAGACGAGTGCTGTAGCCTCTTTTTGTTTGAGTGACCTTTTTGCCAAAAGTGAAACTGGCAGAGGGCAGCATGGTCGCCGTTCCGGTTCGTGTAGCCTGATATAACTTTATAGAAGTGAGGACGTTATGGATAAAATCAGATACCCATTCTCCCCTGGAACTGGTTCCCCACCGCAGAACTGGCCGGTCGCAGCGACATTCTAGAGCAGGCAGACGTCCTCCTGGGCCGGGTAACTTTCAAGATTTAAGCAGGAAATAAAGCACATTCCAAATTACTTCCAGCAACAACTCAACAACCAAGTAAGCACAATCCAGCTTAGAATCCCCCCAATAAATATCGCCGCGATGGTATCAATGAAGCGGACATAGCCCATTACACGATAAACATCATCTTAGCAATATTTATATTGATTGATGACATTATCTATGCAATGATATCACTAAAGTGATATTTAACCTTAGCGAGAACTATCAAATGTCAAAAACCGTGACCCCGCTTCCTGTTCCGGAGCCGCAACAGCTTATTGATGCAGCAACACTGGGAAAGTTTGTCCGAGCCAGAAGGACGCAGGCCGGCATGACCATCCACGAGGCTGCCGCCTTCTGTGGTGTTGCCGTGGGAACTCTGGGCAAGATCGAAACCGCCGGCGGCGATGTCAAGCTGAGCAGCATACTGAACATCTGCGCCATGCTGGGAATCACTATTAGCATCGAAGCCAGGGAAAATTAATGGCTACCGTTCTCACCGTAAACATCAACCGCCAGCATCTTGGGAAGATCATCCTTGAAGATAAGAGCGAACAGTACGGGTTGGAGTATGCTCTGCCGTGGCTTAACGGGGGAGGTTTTCCCGTATCCCCACATCTGAAACCCGGCGAATACGCTTCAGAATCGGTAAAACGGTTTCTTGCTAATCTGCTTCCGGAAGGGAGGTGGCTCGAGGAGCTCGCCATCTCCAGCCACATATCGCGAGCCAACATTTTCGGGCTGATCGCTGCCATCGGAGCTGAAACGACCGGAGCATTGACGTTCAGTATCGGGGATACGTCATCAGAAGAACCAGCGACCAGTTTCAGTCCGGTGACGGCCGTGGAGTTAACAGAGCGCATCAGCCAACGCCAAAACGTATCGATAGCGGTATGGGACGGAAAACCACGGCTCTCGGTTGCAGGCCTACAGGATAAACTGCCACTACTGATCAGAGCGGATGGACAAATGGGGTTTGGTGAAGGAGAACTGGCCTCGACTCATATATTAAAGTTCGGCACTGCCCGAGCTTTGCACCTGGTGATCAACGAATTTGTCTGCATGCAGCTGGCCAGGACCATTAAACTGCCGGTTGCTGATGTCTCACTTGTCCGTTTCGGAGAGCCCGTGCTGGTGGTGCGTCGCTTCGACCGTGAAATTTCTGGCGATACGGTGATCCGGAGACATTTGATCGACGGCTGTCAGATGCTGGATCTGCCACCGACCTACAAATACGAGCGTCCCTTTGGCAAGAGTGGAGATGCTGCTGTGATTAGATCGGGAGCCAACCTGCCGGACCTCTTCGACTCGTGCCGGTTATGCCGGGTTCCTGCTGCTGTCATGCGGGATATGCTTAATTGGGCTCTGTTCCAGCTCCTGATCGGCAATAGTGATGCCCATGGCAAAAACATCTCTTTCTTCGTCGGACCGGGAGGCATTGATATGGCTCCTGCCTATGATCTGCTCAATCTCGACATGTACGCCTCCGAATATAACCGTGATTTTTCCATGGCAATCGGCGATGCCTTTACTCCAGAGGATATTTCGCCATGGGAACTGGCAGAGATGTGTGAACGATGCGGCCTGCAGAAACGATTGGTTGCCAAAACTCTCACCACAATGTCAGAAAAACTTATCAAAGCCATGGATACAGTCAATTTGTCTGGCCTGTTGCCCGGTGAGGAAACCGAGTTTGCCGGTGAACTACTCGACAAAATCAGGAAGAATGTGGAGCGGTATCTGCCTTATGCGAAACAACTGCCGAAGATCGTGGTGTAGTGCGGATTGTTGGCTGTCGACGAGTGCAGTTATTTTTTACTATCGGTCCATGGAAAAAATGATTCGAGTGCCCCATGGACAAAACAACGAAAAATCTTTCGGTAGCTGGCGAATACCCAAGTATGAAGGAGATGCGCGCCGACGGATTCCAAACCCGTGATATCGCCAACCTGTTAGCACAGGAGATTATATTGTGATTACAACCCCGAAAATGAATTTGTAGGCCCACCTGAACCAGGCACCGCCAGTCCCATTCCAGCACTCGCAGACACCTATTGGCATTTTTTCGATATGGCAAAAACTATCCATAAAGACCATTCCGCTGTTTATCGGCACCGTTATTTTATGGCTATCCACATACGTACTAAAGGGGGCAAGCTATTAAGCTATGCCCCCCCTATTCAGCCAAATCAGTAAATATGGTTTTGTTTTGTTACGCCTTGCCTCTTGCCGTTTCAGAAGCTTTTTCAGTCCCACTTTCACTGACTTCTTGTGCCTGTGTGTCTCCATCTGTTGCAAGCTTTTGAGCAAGCTTGGAAATATCAACCTGATCTTTCTTTGCCGCTACAGGTGTTTTATTTTCCGCAGGTACTGAAGCAGTTGGTGCAACTGCGGCAGATGAGTTAGGTGATGCGGCACTTGTTACTGGATTTATCATGGTATCCCCCGTTATTAGTTTTGCTCTTACACAACTTATCGGTTTCATACCTGACAAATAAAGGATTATTTTAGTCTTATTTTAAATATATAGAATAAAGGTCGTTACAAGTTGGTGCTATTATCAATAAATCTCTTATATTCCATATCTTTGGTTCTAATATGATTACAAAACCAGTGGAGTAAAAATTCTCTTATTTTTGCTGACATTGGAGTGTCAAGTAGTTCGCATTGACGTCGAATATACTTAACCTTATCTATAAATGTAGCGTGTTCGGCTTCATGGTCTACTCTTTCGGGATATTCATATCGGGCAAAGATATCGGATTCAACCTTAAAATGGTTTCGAGCGTATTCATGCAATCTGTCGACAAGTTGTAGCAACGCAGAATTGGGTTGACTGTATTCTACAGTGATTGTTAGCTCATTTATCATACCGATCAGCTGCTTATGTTGAGTGTCTACATTGTCAAGACCTAGCTCAAGCTCTTTGCACCATTGTAATAATTGCATTTATACTGCTCCAAGTTTCTTCAACGTATCAGATTGTAATCCCATTTATCATCCCTTTCAGTAGCCAATCGGCGATGTCATAATCCTTGGTTCTATATCGTCATTCCAACAGCATGACCCATGGACGCAATCATTGTTGAAAAGAAGAGAGCAAAAACTATTGTCATTATAATCATTATGATCACACCGAAAGTGGTAACCCACTTGTTTACGCCACCAACTTCCTGAAGGACAGGTAGAAGGCTCTGTGGTGATTGTGTGGATCGAATTTCAGCAATTTTTGATTTAACGTGTCGGTAGTAAAGGTAGTTCCCGATGCAACCTACCACAATGTGCATGAAGAAGTTTATCCCCGGAATGCAGAACACAACGAATGAGATTACAGCGAGTGCGTACATCTTACGGTACAGAAACCACAGGAACGTGAATCCGCAACATGACCAGTTCCAAGTGATACAGAACTTCTCTCGCCCCACCGTGGTGAAGTTGGAAAATTTCTGTATGTAATAGTATGAATTTGATCCTACAAAGGCACGAATTTCGTCAGTGGAGATGTTATCAACATTAATTGTGTTGTACGGGTCAAGATTTAGCATTGAACCGCAATGTTTGCACTTGATCGCACCGTCTAGTATAGTTTCTTTACAAAAGTGGCAGATCATTATGAAGAGGTCCTTTGCGAGTGGTGTTCAATCAAAAGATACAATTTATTATGCAGATTATCCGGCCATTTCTGTTTTTGGTAGAAATAGTATGGCTTGGTAATGGCGCAATGAATCAATGTGGTTCTTATCGTATGTCTGTAAAGCCTTAAACATATTATGTACTTGCTCATCTTTGAATTTTAAAGCGCTATCAATATGCAAAACAACAAGGGATTCTTCCATCTCAATCGCTTTTGTGATTGCTAAAAATATATCAGGTGGTGTTTGCTGAACGTGTGGTAACAGATTAATTAGTTTCCGATATACCCGAGAAGCCTTTTCATAATCAGCAATTAACTCGACATCGCACTCGCATATTAATCTAATGGCAAGTTCAAATAGCTTCTGATGGTTTTCTTCTTCTAATGCGGTTTTTTTCCAAAGACGGGAACATTCTTCATCTTCATGAAATAAGTCACTATAGTAATGATAAAGTTCAGCGCATAACCCTTCAATCTTGGAGCAGAGATCAAGATACATTAGTATAGTTTTTTCTTCTTTTTCATTGGTCACATTATCCTCCCATTCTTTGAGTAGCCTGTATATACAGAGGAAGTATGTCGACCTTCAATTCAACAGACGCCCATATCACTGATACTCTGTATATTTTTTGGCACTACCACGGACAATATCTGCAGGATATTTTTTATCGTTAATATCAATCTTGCGCTCCAAGGCTGCATATAAATCAACGTTCAGTTTGTCAGAAATTCTTACGAGGTAGATTAGGATGTCAGCCAACTCTTCTTCAACGGACCGTCTGGTCCTTTCGTCAAGAAGATGGCTCTTCTCCCCATCAACCCACTGGAAGTGTTCTATCAGTTCAGCTGCTTCAGCGATTAGTGCCATAGAGAGGTTCTTCGGGGTATGATACTGATCCCAATCACGTTGTAAGGCAAATTCACGGAGACGATCACGGAGTGATTCCAGAGAATCAATTTTGGTAGGAAGCTGTGCTTGGTCTGTCATTTTGGTTGCCTTCGTATTAAAAGAGTTATCAGTATGACCTCCACAGAGATATCCAAGTTAACTCCACATCGGCCTTGAAAACTAATCCCACATTGGTTCACCATTGGGGAAAGTCATATAAAAAATATGGCATACAAAACTGACTTTATCTTGAAAATTCGGAATTCACTGTCCTTTTGGTGTGAGGGGGACGTATATGTGCAACAACGGCCAGATGTGATATTTTAGCAAAAAGATTATCAATAATCCATTGAATACGGGGGCATAAATAAAGATCTGCCTCATGACAGGATCGAACTTTGTGTCCACTACTTTATTCTACCTTCAGATATTTCTGAAAGTATCAAAGTGAGCTGGAAAGCGGATTACAGATCCGTCATGAAGCAATCTACCAGCATATTTATGCTGACAAATGTGACGACGGAAAGCTTTGCAATACTTGCGTAGACAGAAACGACACCACAAGCGTTAGGCGAATGACCAACAGCGACGTGATGCCCCGCAGCTACGGGGATATGCCCCGGAGATATTCAAGTCACCGCTTGAGGTGTTATTCGGGGTGGAGATGTGTTACACCAAACCACCACTTGGTGGTGCACTTCGCACTTGAATCAGCGGATGACTATCATAGCGAGGCAACTGCCAAATAAATATATCACTTCAATAAAGGAATTGACATTGTGAGGTCCCGTGATTTTGCAAACAGCCGATGAGCTGATAGCTCAACTAAATCTTATCAAACACCCAGAAGGCGGTTGGTACCGTGAAACGTACCGTTCAGATGAATATATCAAAAGGTCTGCCCTGTCTGACGGGTTTTCAGGAGACCGGCCTGTCTGTACGGCCATTTATTTCCTTCTCGAATCAGTTGACACATCAGCCTTACACCGTATCAAGTCAGACGAGATCTGGCACTACTATGCGGGGGCGCCAATAACCGTTCATGTCATTACCCCTCTGGGCGAATATTATCGGCTTCATCTTGGATCCAATATTAATATTGGAGAGACATTCCAATGCGTTGTACCTTCAGGCTGTTGGTTTGGAGCAGAGGTCTCTGGAATTGGCTACACCCTTGTCGGGTGTACGGTCTCCCCAGGCTTCGATTTTGCAGATTTTGAGATGGGCGATAGGATGGAATTGATGAGGCAATTTGCTGAGCATACGGAGATCATCCAACGTCTCACAAAGAGCACCTAGCTCATGACCACAAAGCCAAATTTCCCAATCCAGATATTCTACGACGGCTCATGTATTGTTTGCTCAACCGAAATTGAGCATTACTTGCGCCAAGATCACGGTGGGAGACTCAAATCCGTCAACATCGCTTCATCGGAATTTAACCCTGAGCCTTTCAACATAACGCTTGCCGCATTCAAGTACGAATTGCACGTCATTGACCAATCCGGTTACATTTATCGAGGTATTGAGGCTTTCTGGGCTATTTGGCAGGCGTTCCCGGCATCAACTATCTATGGCATTATGGGAACCATGATAAACATGCCGGTGGTAAATCCGATTGCTCGTTTGTTTTACAAGGCATTCGCTTTCATTCGCCCGTACCTGCCAAAAAAGCATGACTGTGAGAGTGGGACCTGTAATATCGGCAAAAAACACTGAAACGGGAGAAATAATGAAAAAATCCATCGGCGCAAAAACGCAACTTTTTCCGACTCCGGTTCTTATGGTCGGAACCTATGACAATAACGGCAAGCCAAACCTTATGAAT
>CAIQWT010000096.1 GCA_903875605.1 uncultured Geobacteraceae bacterium
CTTTCATTATGAAGAAAATAGTTTATGTCTGAGCGCACAGACCTTCATTTTTTTCAAGACATTCAGGAATCAATACATTCGGCAATCGAATTTTTTGCTGATTATGATGTGGAGAGCTTTTCCAGCGATAGAAAAACTAAATCTGCAGCTGTGCGAGAACTAGAAATAATTGGAGATGCGGCTAACAGAGTGTCGTCAGAAAATAAGGATAAATACTCCTCAGTACCGTGGCGTTTAATAATGGATTTCAGGAAAGTACTTTCACATGAATATTTCGGCGTAAATGATGAAGTTGTCCTAGATATTGTAAGACATAAACTCCCGAATTTAAATAAACAGATTGCTGAAATTATTTTGCTTGAAAACAGTAATGATAGACCCATCTTGTAATGTCCGCATTAGATACCGCTAAATCATTTGCTTTTTCGCACCCCTTTCCTACCATGGATCTGAATATATGTTACTAACGATCCTGCAACTCTGCAGAGTGCGCCAATGGCTGAAGAACCTGATGCTTTTCTTTCCGCCGTTCTTAGGCGGAACGCTCTTTTCAAATATAAACACTCTTCTAATGCTTCTCCCCTTTACTGCTTTTTGCCTTGTCTCAAGCACTACCTATATTATCAATGATATCTTTGACAGAGAAAGTGATCGACATCATCCTGATAAATTCACCAGACCAATAGCTTCAGGTCAGATATCAGAAGTTTCGGCCTTGTTTCTTGCAGCTTTTCTGCTTGCTTGCAGTATTGTTCTTGCATGGAACATCTCCGGTACTTTTCTCGCGCTTATGATTACATATTTAACCGTATCATTAGCCTACAGTGCTAAGTTGAAAGATATTGCACTGGTAGACCTGTTCTGCATATCAACCGGTTTTCTACTGCGCTTGCAGGCAGGTGGAGAGGCTTTTAACGTAACAATATCTGAGTGGCTGTTTTTGAGTGTGTTTCTTCTTTCAGTTTTTTTGAGCACGGGCAAAAGACTGGCGGAAAAACAATATCTGGGCGTATCGGCACAAAACCACCGTAAGTCACTGGTTACCTACCCAGCTGGTTTTCTAGATGGAATCATGTATATGACAGGTGGTTCAGTACTCGTTACATACACAATGTATGTGATTTCACGTCATTCGTCTTTATTACTATACACGGTACCCCTGTGCTGTTTTGGGTTAATGCGCTATATATTCAGAATTAGAGACGGAAAGAGCGGTGATCCAACTGAGTCGTTACTTAGGGATGTGCCGCTATTGATTGTGGGTTTGGTGTGGGTTTGCATGGTGGGATGGGGGATTTACAGACAGGACGTACGGTACTTAATTCAGTATGTTAACTAATTTATATTAGCTTCTATTCGATAGCTGGAACTGGGTTTAATGGTGTATAACGAAGACAAACCGAAGTCGTTTTTCTTGATGACGACAGCACTTGAAGAGTTTTGGGATACATCTAAGCCTTCCATTTTTTTAGGAGAGTGGTGCAGGCGTTATGGCAGAAAACTTTTTTGGGAAAAGCTTGATGCTGAAGTAATTAAGAGCCCATGGGCTGATGATTTGACACTTGAGCTAGCAACTGGCTATGTTAATGATAAGTATGAATGGCTACTAGCTGCGCTTTCAGGTGCTTTAAACCGTCTTCACAAGACTTGTCATAATGAACGATATTGGCGAATATTATTAGGGCCATGGCTTCTAATGTACGTTCCAGTTATGTACGACAGATCAATGTATATTAAAGCCGCTTTGGCCGCACATCCGGACTTGTCAACAATAGTTCTATCTGAAGACTCTTATGTTATCCCCCAAGACACTTTCGACTTTTTTCATCTTGCATCCAACGATCACTATAACTTGCAAATCTATAGTCGTATATTTAAAAGTCTTGGTAAAGACTTTCCAAGTCAAAAGGAACGTATAATAACACCGGATATACTTTTGCCAAGGCCTAGCTTATTAATTGGCCTAATGATGTCTATAAAACCTGTGTTGAATTCCTTCACAAAGATTTTTAGAAATCGGGCATCCGTCCTTTTTAGAGAGTCCTATTTCCCCCTGTCTGTTGAGATGCAAATCATTCTAAAGTCAAAGAGTCGTATATTTCCTTTTCTGGCAAAAAAAAATAATAAAATAGTGGATTCATCGCTCCGACTGGATTTAAGTTTGACAGCTGAGGCCAGTGATACCTTTGAAGAGTTATTATATAAACAAGTGATAATGGATATACCTCGCTGCTACGTTGAAGGATATAAACAATTCAGTGACTTTGCCTTTAACAGTAACTCCAATATTACCAAGGCCGTATTAAGCTCAATCTCATGGTATTATGACGAATCTTTCAAGTTTTTTGCGGCATCTTCATCAGAAAAGGGCATCGCTTTACTTGGTATCCAACATGGCGGCAATTATGGGAGCATCTTTACCCATCCTGGTGAAAAACATGAAATTTCTATCACTGATCGCTATTATTCCTGGGGATGGGATGATGCGAATAATAAAAAAATAGTTCCAATGCCTTCAAGCAAATTGTCAGGCCGATCTGAAATAAAAGCGGATAAACGTAAAGAAGGAATCCTTTTTGTCAGTACTTCTACGTGCTCACGATATATGACCCAATTTCCTTATACACCGGAAGCTTTCCTCGAATACCTCTCTTGGCAAAAGAGATTTATTATTGCCTGTAACGAGAAAACCTTGAACGATCTTTACGTAAGATTAAGGTGGGACGATTCTGGATGGGACATACGTCAAAGATGGAAAGACTATTTACCTTCTTTGCGTGAAGATTCGTTTGACATTCCTCTAATGTCAAGTATTGATCAATGCCGCTTGTTTGTATCGGATAATTTACAAACAACTTTTTTGGAGGCACTCTCGGTAAACAAGCCGTCTATTCTGTTTTGGGATGATTCTATTAATAAACTGAGACCCGAAGCAATACCATACTATGACAAACTACGAAGTGTCGGAATACTTTATGACTGTCCTGAATCCGCTGCAGAGGCGATAAGTCTAATTTATGATAATCTGGAAGTTTGGTGGAATGAGCCCGTAAGGCAAGAAGCTCGGTTAATATTTTGCCAGCGCTTTGCTCTGATAGCTCCAAACTGCTCTGCAGCTTGGGTTCAAGAGCTTGAAACAGTAGTAAGTGACTCCGTAATCAGCAAACGGAACTGCATACCGACTAATGTTTAACTTCAATTCGATACTATCCCGGTTTGGGATATCAGTTGCTGCAAATGCTGTAAGAGCTGCTGTGGGGTTTGTTGGTGGATTGCTTATTGCCAGAGGGTTACAACCTGCTGGTTATGGTGATTTTACTTTTTTGCTAGGTAGTTTTGCTGCACTGAGAAGTTTTCTGGATATGGGAAGTTCCAATGCCTTTTTTACTTTTATTGCTCAAAAAAATAGGAGTAAAAAATTCTTTCTTCTCTATTTTCTCTGGCTTGCAGTTCAGTTTGTATTTTCTATTCTTCTA
>CAIQWT010000097.1 GCA_903875605.1 uncultured Geobacteraceae bacterium
ACGCGTTACTCACCCGTGCGCCACTAAATTTAAGAGCAAGCTCTCAAATTCCGTTCGACTTGCATGTGTTAGGCACGCCGCCAGCGTTCGTTCTGAGCCAGGATCAAACTCTCCAGTTTATATTGAATAGTCTGATAACTTTAAACCCAAAATTTACTTCTGGCAAAAATGTTACTTTTTGCATTTGATTCTCACAAATCACTTTAAAACTGCTATTCGGTTTTCAAAGACCAGCGTCGCTGCCGAATAAAACCGGCGTTGCAACCAGACGAACAATCTAGCAAAATCAGTTTCGGTTGTCAATAACTTTTTTGCTGCACCGAAATCTTTTTTTCTGCTCCCACATGAAGTCGCTTGGATGTGCGCTCCTCAAAAGGGACTCGCTTTCTATCATAAACAATTTATTCCTGTCAAAAGAAAAATGATCGAAATTGAAAATAAATCAGTTGTCGGCGTTCGTCAGTGCTCCTGTGCAGCTTGAGCCTTCTCCTGCCGTACAGCAGTAACAGTGTTGAGCCAGGAGTATCTTTTTACCGTTCATTTCAGTCTCTGCAAACCCTGATATACTGATTTTACTACCATTATCTGTTGATACCGTCATCCCGAGGGCCTGATTGAAATCGCAGTTGAATACCATCCCCTGCCAATCTACGCTAATCAGTGTGCGACACATTATATTGCCCGCCGCATCCGGATTGAAGCGCTCAGCAAGTTGGCTCATATATGTTGTGTAGGTATCCACCGATTCGAGGTGTTCACGAAACCGGCCGATCGGAGCATTGGTGATTGTAAATAGGTGGTTGAATTTAATTCCGTGGCGTGCTGACAGTTCCGCCTTATATGCTGTCTCAAGTTCGTGCTGTGCCCCTGGGATAAAGTCCCCTCCCGGATTATAGACTAGATTCAGCTCTATCTCAGTACCGTAACCAAGGGCATTCAGCTGTTTTAATACCTGAATACTTCTCTGATAGACACCTGTTCCTCGCTGTTTGTCTACGTTTTCTTCCAGATAGCAGGGGAGCGAGCCGATTAGTGTAAGGGCGCGACTGCGGCAATACTCCGGAAGCCACTCCCACCCCGGTTCACACATGATAGCCAGATTACTGCGAAGCATACGGCGTGCCGCTAATCCCTCGGTTAAATCCATGAAATAGCGAAAGTGTGGATTCATTTCGGGACATCCACCGGTTATGTCGAGTGTAAGACCGGGATTATGTGCAAGGAAAAAAGCAATCTGCTCCATTACCTCTTTTCCCATCATCTCAGTTCCGGAAGATGAAGCATCAACATGGCAGTGGTTGCAGTGCAGATTGCACAAGTTACCGAAATTTACCTGCAGGGTCTGTAGCTTTTCAAAAGTTTCATATTCTGGATTTACCGTCATCAGGCGTTCCTTGAATGGAATTATCATAGTTTCCCTTTGGATTCACTTTTATCAACAAGCAAAAAAAACGGCGCAAGTACCCCCATAAACCAGATAAAGCTGATTAAGCCGGTAACTGCATCCAATATTCTACTGTTTTTACAAGCTCCGGACATACGATCATATGTATTTAAACTGGGATAGCGACCAATCCCAATCAGCGGGCGCATCAAAACATCTATAAAAAAGAACATCTGCCATAAATTCTGTCGAATGTAGCGCCCCAGAAGGTAGAAAGCGTGAATCGTTCCGTCTAACCCCCATTCATCGAGCATCATTTGCCGGAGCAGGCAAAAAAAAGGTGAGAGCAAAAGCTTTCCTGTGTCCTGCTGCAGGCGGTAAACTCCGGGCGCGCGGGTAAAAAAACTATCCTCACCGATACTGTACAAGCCCATCATCATACTCATCAGAATGTAACGACGATGAAAACCTTCCGTCTCAAAGCGCCGTGCCGATGTTGCAAGATATCCGGGTAGCGTTATTAATTCCCCCTGGGTTCTTATTTTTTCGGTAATGCGCTGATCTTCAAGAAAAGGCATCCTTTCATCGAAACCGCCCAGATCACGGAAAAAGTCTCTGCTCAAGAGCAAACCCTGATCGCCGTTTGTTGTATTGACACGGTTGAATGCGCTCTTCTCCTCTGCGTAGCGATATGCCATCTTGTTACGCGCGGTACTGCGTATGAAACGGAGACGAAAATGCCCGGCAACGCGTTGTTGAAGCGGGCTTTTCGACATCAAGGCATCTATGGCATTGCTCAGAAGATTGGCGTCATTAATGCGTGAATCCGCATGGAGAAAAAGGAGATGTGCTCCGGAAGCCCTCTCAGCGGCGGCATTCATCTGCGCTCCCCGACCAGATGCTGCTGTGATAAAATCCGCGCCGAACTCCTCCGCGGTTGACCGGGTCGCATCTTCTGAGCCACCATCGGCGACTATAATCTCAAACGTGATTTTCTGTTGAATATTGAGATCACCCAGAAGCAGCGGCAGATGGCTTGCCTCATTAAGCGTTGGAATTATTACAGAGAGCAGTGGTGCAATATCATTCATTACGTGGCTGCCTGCTCTCCGTAGAAAGAGATATTTCTCCATACCAGGCATCTGCCCTGCCACCGGTATTATCGGTATCAGTCATGATGGCAATGGCTTCAGTTTCTTGAGGATTATCACCGAAAAGGGCGCGATAGTCCGCAAGCAGATCACGCTCCTCACTCCGCCATTGTCCCGCCTTACCATCACCAGATTCCACAGCAACCATCTTTGCGTTAGCCGCATACGCATTTTGAATCGACTCGCCTTTTGGCAGTTTGTTTGCCCAGATATAGTTTATCGCCTTCATCTGCCAGAAAAAACGTCCCGGAAAGATGACATACAGGCGTGCGGCGTAATCATCGCCCGCCTTTAGCTTCTCATCCCCCCCTTTGATGGTGTGGGCTATTTTCCAACTCCAGCGCAGATATCTATGGGTCGCAGGGTCAAAGCGGATTTTTTTAACTAAACCTGATGCAGCACCCTGACTGGCAGCATGTATGACGGTTCGCCCCTGTTCTCTGTTCACGTGATATTCTGTAACACCCTTAAAGCTCTTTGACTCCCAGCCAGTCAGCCCTTCAGTGCTGAAATGACTGATCGAAATTTCTTCCGCATGGCCGGTCGATGCGTAAAACAGTGCCATTGCCGGTAGTAGAAAAAATATCCGATTTACTAGTGACCGCCTGTTGCTTGAGGTGTTACCGTTGCATAACATCATGGATTATATATTGACCTGTTTTCTGTTTCTGAATCTATTGTTCAGCGTCGGAATAATGGCAACTAGCCCCAGCAGAGCAAAAGAGGAAAGTACCCGGGGGGAAGCTATGCCGGAGAGCGAATCTATAGTGGCAAGAGAAGCCCCGGCGTTGACGTAGACGAAACCGCCCGGGATAATGCCGAACATGGTAGCAAAGAAAAAGGTTCGCAACGGAAGCCTGGTCAAGCCTGCAGCCAGATTGATCAGAAAAAATGGGAAAATCGGTACAAGACGAAGAAAAAGAAGATAACCAAAGCCGCGTTCCTCCAACTCCCTGTTCATCCCCTCCAGTTTACGGCCGAATTTATTCAGGACTACATCTCGCAGTAGGTAACGGGTAACCAGAAAAGCAAGGGCAGCACCGATCGTAGCAGCAATATTGGCGTAAACAGTGCCGAGAACTGTTCCAAAAACAGCACCGGCGGCAAGAGACAGGATGGCAGCACCTGGTATCGATAGAGCGGTCTGAACGATATAAAATGCCATAAATCCGGCAACCATAAGAAGTTTGTGGGTGGCGTAATAATCGAGCAGCATTTGACGGTTAGTTTTGAGCACCTCGAGTGTCAGCAAGCGCTGCAGACCGAAAGAGAAAAACAGAGCGATCGCAGCGATTACAGCTAAGACGATGACAACTTTTGTTATGACTCCGGATGTTTGCTGATTAATAAAAATAACCGCCCCCCAGGCGACAGAATATCAGACTGTTTCCTTGGTATCTTCAGACGGATTTCGGCACTTTGAGAACACGTAATAGCCTGCTGAAAGTGAGAATATCAGCGCCGCTAGGCCGAGAATCGAGATAGGGTCTGTCTCTTTCAGATCAAGGGTAACTACTTTGTTGCAGAGGGCTATAACAGCAACCTCCACCACAAGTTCGGGCCTGACAAAATGATGAGTTATGTGAAACTTCAGCAACTTGATCAGCTCGAGACCGATCAGACAGATAAGGAAAAGTCCAAAAGTCTGGAAGAGCATCTTTGGTGAAATCAGCATGTACGGCGGTGCATCCACAATCATGCCAAACAGGATCCGTCCCAGTTCTAAAGTGCTCAGCAAAACCGCCAGGAGCAACATCAGTACAAGCGCCCAAAGAATAACCGATTCAATCCGGTCAATATATTTGCTCATAAATTCCTCCTGTCAAATAGCCAGTTAAATCGATGATATTGGAGCTTATCAGCAATTTTTTAAAAAGCAAGAGTGTAGTTAGAACAGATGAGGGATGAGCGAGAAAGACAAAGAAGGAGGCGAAGGAGAGACTGCAGTGATGTGCTTGCCGCATCCGCTTTTGATGTGGATGAGAACAATCATCGGAAGGTCACTATTGGTGGCCTTCCGATGATTGTTGTTGGCAGCGGGTTATTCCACCGTAACACTTTTGGCTAAATTTCTCGGCTGATCGACGTCAGTCCCCTTAAGTACCGCAATGTGGTATGCAAGTAACTGCAGTGGCACCGAGAGCAGTAGCGGATCAAGATCTTCGTCGAGATTCGGGATTTCAATAACTGTTTCCGCCCTGCCACGCACCTCTTCATCACCGGCGGAACAGACCGCTATCACACGGCCGCTTCTGGCAATAACCTCTTCCATATTGGAAAGTGTTTTTTCGTAAGAGCTGCCTTTGGGCACAAGTACGACTACCGGCACATCCTCATCTATCAGGGCAATCGGGCCATGTTTCATTTCGCCTGCCGGATAACCCTCAGCATGGATGTAGGAAATTTCCTTGAGCTTAAGCGCACCTTCGAGGGCGATAGGAAAATTTTTCCCACGGCCGAGATAAAGGAAATCTCGGGCATTCATATATTTTTTTGCCACTTTTTCCGTGTACTCATTCAGCTTTAATGACTCTTCGAGTAAACCCGGTACTTTTTTGAGCGCCGCAATCATCTTCTGACCATGAGCAACGTCAATGGTGCAGTTGGCTCTTCCCAGGCGGATAGTAAATAGATACAGAGCGGTCAACTGGGTAACAAAAGCCTTGGTTGAGGCAACGCCTATCTCCGGACCGGCATGAGTGTAAATGACGCCGTCTGACTCACGAGCGATTGAAGAATCGACCACGTTACAGATTGCCATATTCAGGGCGCCGCGTGATTTTGCTTCGCGGAGGGCCGCCAGAGTGTCAGCAGTTTCACCCGACTGGGAGATGACTATTGCTAGTGTGTTTCCATCGATGACCGGATTGCGGTATCGGAACTCTGAGGCGATATCAACTTCAACTGGAATACGACAAAGGCCTTCAAGGTAAAATTTACCGACCAGAGCTGCGTGCCAGGAGGTTCCGCAGGCGATAATGACAATCCGCTTGACCGCTGCCAGCTGGCGATCACTGAATTGAAGATTTTCGAGATACACATCGCCTTCACCTTCAAGCAGTCGGCCGGCTATCGTATCACGCACTGCCCGAGGCTGTTCGTGGATTTCCTTCAGCATGAAGTGCCGATAACCACCTTTTTCCGCCATCATGGGCGACCAGTCGATATGGCGTGGTTTTTTATCCAGAGGCGCACCGTCAATCGTAGAAAAATTAGCTGTACAATTCCTGAAAACGACAAGCTCGCCATCTTCCATGAACACCATCTCGCGGGTATAGGCCAAAATAGCCGGAATATCGGATGCGACGAAGAACTCCTCATCGCCAAGACCGACAACCATCGGAGATCCCAATTTGGCGGCAATCAAACAGCCCGGTTCCTTTTCGTTGAGGATACATACTGCGTACGCTCCGCGTAATTGCGCAAGAGTAAGCCTGACCGCCTTTTCGAAATCGGCTTCAGTTTTGTGCGTTTCTTCAATCAAGTGCGCTATTACTTCCGTATCTGTTTCGCTCTTGAAAGTATGGCCAGCCTGTTTTAACTGCTCTTTAAGTTGCAGATAATTTTCTATGATGCCGTTATGTACAAGAATAACCGGGCCGGCTTTGTGCGGGTGGGCGTTGATTTCAGAGGGTCTGCCATGTGTGGCCCAGCGGGTATGACCGATCCCTACGTTCCCGCCTAGCGGCTGCTCCCGTAGGAGATTCTCAAGGTTAATCAGCTTACCCTGACTTCTGCGGGTAGCGGATTCACCTCCCCCAAGAGTAGCTATTCCGGCCGAGTCATAACCGCGATATTCAAGTTTTTTAAGCCCTTCCAAAATGATGGGGGTTGCCTGCTGTTCACCAATGTATCCAACAATGCCGCACATATACTCACCTCATTGGCCGTAATAAATCAGATTAAATCGAGACAGTAGTATCAAAACATGGCCTCTTTAGTAAAGTTTTTTTATGTAGGCAGCGTGTCCGTCAAGCTGCACCACGCGTTTATTGATCTGAATATGCTTGAATTTAACACATGATATGTTATTTTGCCTCACTCATAATCCAGCCATAGTCACCGTTTTCAGGAAGGCCCGTTCAATGGAAAGAAAGAAGCAATCTACCCCCGCACACAGCAGTTTTTGGTCAACGGTGTTGCTTTTTGTCATAACTCTGGCTGTTGTTGCTGCCCTGGGTGTGACCGGATACGTATTTTATCTAATGGCAAAACTTCCCCGTGTGGATCGACTGGCTGACTACAAACCACCAATCGTTTCGCAGGTATATGGTGATGACGGCAGCCTGGTGGGTGAGTTTTATCTGGAACGCCGCATCGTAGTGCCGGTCAACAAAATGCCGCGTAAACTAATCCAGGCCTTTGTTTCAGCGGAAGATTCCAATTTTTATTCTCACAAGGGAATCGACTATTTGGGAATTGTGCGCGCAGCTTTCAAAAATATAATTTCCATGAGCAAAAAAGAGGGCGCATCCACCATAACCCAGCAGGTTACAAAATCCATGCTGCTGTCTCCGGAGAAAAAGTTTTCCCGCAAGATAAAAGAGGCCATCCTCGCCAAGCGAATGGAGGAACGACTCTCTAAAGACGAAATACTGTACCTGTATCTGAACCAGATTTATCTCGGCAGTGGAGCATATGGAGTTCAGGCCGCAGCCGAAACATATTTCGGAAAAAATGTCGAGCAGCTTAATCTGGCTGAAATGTCCATGCTGGCCGGACTTCCAAAGGCACCAAATGCCTATTCGCCCATCAAACACCTTGAAAAAGCCCGCGAACGTCAAGGTTATGTACTCGATCGTATGACCAAGGAAGGATACATAACACCTGTAGAAGCAGACCATGCCCGGAACACACCCATCATCCTGCAGCCGATGAAAAAGGTCAACAATGAGCAGTCCGCCTATTTTCTTGAATACCTGAGAATCCAGTTGGAGCAGAAATACGGTGAAGAGCAGCTTTACAAAGGTGGGCTTAAAATTTACACGACCATGAATGCAGAGATGCAGCGAGCGGCATACGCCAGCCTGCGTAAAGGCCTTAAAGAGGTGGACAAGCGCCAGGGTTTCCGTGGTCCTGTAAAATATCTGAATGAAACCGACGTTGACCCTTTTTGCAGTAAAATAGAGGATTCAATTGATTCTGTCATACTAAAAACCGGTGAAACCTATCAGGGTGTTGTCGTCGGCTTCAACACTGAAAAGGGAGAGGCACTGATCAGGGTCGGGGAACGCAAAGGAATTCTTTCCCGGAAAAACATGGCGTGGGGTGGAAAAATAGCCATGACCAACCGCTACGGCAAACCTGAAAAAGGTAACAAAGGGTTGACGCTTGGCTCCGTTATCGAGGTTTCGGTAGTAACTCCGGAACTGAACAAGGATGGTGCCCAGTTTGCGCTTGACCAGACACCGGAAGTTCAGGCGGCGCTGGTCTCTATAGATCCACGCAGCGGCGGAGTCAAGGCTATGGTTGGCGGCTATGACTTCAAAAAAAGCCAATTTAACCGGGCTATGCAGGCCAAACGTAACGGTGGCTCTGCCTTTAAACCGATTATTTATGCGGCTGCTCTTGACAAGGGCTTGACGCCCGCTACAGTTATTGAGGATGCCGAAGTTGAATATCCGGACGGGTCCGGAGGTATGTGGAAGCCGCAAAACTACGATCATGAATTCCGCGGGCCAGTAACCATGCGGGAAGCTCTTACCTACTCCATCAATATCGTCAGCGTCAAGATCATGGAGCAGATAGGTGCACAGTACACTGCAGAATACGCAAAGAAACTTGGCTTCACTTCACAGATTCCAGCCAATCTGGCACTGGCACTGGGAGCAGCCTCAATATCCCCATTTGAACTTACCTCGGCATACGCAGTCTTTGCAAATAAAGGGGTACTGACACCACAATATTTCATCACTAAAGTAACTGATACTGACGGCACAATCCTTCAGGAAACGCCGCCACCTGTGCCGATTCCGGTAATATCGCCCGAGACAGCTTATGTTATTACAAATCTGATGCAGAGTGTTGTCTCCAGCGGAACCGGACATCGTGCGTCCGTAATCGGCCGTCCAGTCGCAGGAAAAACCGGCACTACCAACGGTGCCAAGGATGCCTGGTTTGTCGGCTACATCCCCCAGCTGGTTACCGGTGTCTGGGTGGGATATGATCAGGAACGCTCACTGGGCAGCGGCGGCACCGGTGGTCAGGCAGCCGCTCCGATATGGGGTGATTTTATGCAAAAGGCGATTATGTCTCTACCATCAGAGGATTTTATAGCGCCGGAAAATGTTTCGTTTGTTTTGATAAATCCACGTACCGGCAAGCTTGCTAAAGAGGGAACAGCGGGGGCGGTGATGGAGTGTTTTATAAAAGGGACCGAACCGTCTACATACGAATAATGCTGATAAACTAACCACCCCGGGAAGCTGAAATGCCATCCTGTTTCAGGAGATACCCGGGGTGTGGTAAGGCTTTCGCCTATAGTGAAATATCCTCGGCAGTACCGTTTTTATGCTTTAGTACCGCTTTGAATTTCTCCCAATCCACCTGATTCGACAGTTTTTTTTCCTCAATCATCTGCCTGGCTTCTGCAACAAGACTGACGCTTTTGTTGTAGATATCATGATGTACCTCTAAAAAAACCCGTCCACGACCGTCCACAACCAGCTTGACGGGCTTATAAATTATTTCGCCCCTGGTATTAACCTTTATTTGCGGGAAAAATTCTTCCATCTGAACCGGAGAGAGCCGAATACAACCGTGACTGGAAAAACTATAGATTGACCACGGCTTGGTTGTGCTGTGGATCAAAATGCCAGGGATCGAGGTTCGCATGGCATATTTACCAAGTGGATTTTCCGGGCCCGGAGGGATGCTGATAATGACATCCTTACCCTGCTCTTCCATCTCCGTCTGAATTGACGGTGGCACCGTCCAGGTTGGATCTTTAATTTTTGCCGTTATCTTAAATTTACCAACCGGGGTCTGCCAGATATATTTTTCATTTTTAGTTGCCGAGCCAAGTGCAACCGGAAGC
Organism: uncultured Geobacteraceae bacterium; assembly: GCA_903875605.1. GTDB lineage: Bacteria > Desulfobacterota > Desulfuromonadia > Geobacterales > Pseudopelobacteraceae > JACRCG01. The sequence continues at coordinate 9,572 of CAIQWT010000097.1, forward strand.
GATGTGACAAGATTCCCCCGCTGGAAATAATAGAGAGTCCGATCGGGAATATTGACAATAATACCATCTGTTAACTGTTGTGGAATAATTTTACGGTTATTATAGGCCAGCTTCTGCCCGGCTTTGAGGGTTCCCTTGGCATCAAGCTTGTTTTTGCTGCGGAGGTGCTGCTGACTTACTCCCAGTTTTGCAGCAACCAGGCGTATGGTATCGCCTTTCACTACCGTGTAGGAGCCTTTTACACCGACAAGCCTGTTGGAATCAGGCTCTGTAGCGTGCTCTGCTGTAGGATTCTCTTTGGCGGGCTCAACAGGGATTTCCACATCCGGGCGTGGCGCGACTGGAGAAATCTCCGGCAACGGTTTTACTTCCGATACCTTGAGCATTGTTTCAATAATCCGGGCTTTTTGCAGCACCAGCAGATAAAATCTATCGGCTGTTTCAAAATCGTCGTTCTTGAAAGAGCGCTGTGAGATCTCAAAAGCGAGGTCAAGGCTTTTCATATCATCCGGAAACTGTTGGGCTGCGTCGTTCTGATGCAGGTTCAACACCGCCGATTCGGCATCCTGCCTGATATCGGCAAATGCATTAACCACAGTTAAAAACAGCATCAGCGTTAGCAGGATAAGATGCCGCAAGGTATTTAGATTAATAGAAAGTTCCATGACCGCTTTTTTGTACATTAACAGCGGCAGACTTTGCAAACATATTTTGTCTCCGCCACAAACTGAAGTTGCCGGTAAAAAGACTAACGCCCCCGCTGAAATCTCCAGCGGGGGCGTTACGGGTGCTTCCTTTATACTGATATACTAGCCAAGAATGGCTTTAATATCGGCTTCAGCTGTTGTAATCGGAGCAATATTGAAGTTCTCAACCAGGAAGTTGAGTACGTTCGGTGTGATGAATGCCGGCAGTGTCGGTCCAAGCTTGATGTTTTTGATACCAAGGTGGAACAGTGTCAAAAGGATAACAACCGCCTTCTGCTCGTACCAGGAAAGAATCATTGACAGCGGCAGGTCGTTAACGCCGCATTCGAAGGCGCCTGCAAGTGCTACAGCAATCTGGATTGCAGAGTAAGCGTCGTTGCACTGACCGATATCCAACAGGCGTGGAATGCCGCCTATGTCGCCGAAATCCAGCTTGTTGAAGCGGTACTTACCGCAGGCCAGCGTCAGTATAACTGTATCCTGTGGGAGCTGCTCGGCAAATTCGGTGTAATAGTTACGGCCGGATTTGGCGCCGTCGCAGCCGCCAATCAGGAAGAAGTGCTTGATAGCGCCGGACTTTACAGCCGCAATAACCTTGTCAGCTACTCCCAGAACCGCATTGTGGCCAAAGCCGGTCAGAATTTCCTGACCTGGATTCTCAGGCAAGCCGGGCAGCGCCAGAGCGGTGTTGATGACATCAGAAAAATCCCAGCCGTCAACATGCTTTACATCCGGCCAGGCGACAAGACCCCAGGTATAAAGGCGGTCTTTGTAGCTGTCTGACGGCTTCTGGATGCAGTTTGTGTTAAAAATGATAGCACCAGGGAAGTTAACGAACTCTTTGGCCTGGTCCTGCCATGCGCCGCCGAAGTTACCGACCAGGTGCGTGTATTTTTTCAGACCGGGATAGCCGTGAGCTGGTAGCATCTCACCGTGTGTGTAGATATTGATGCCCTTTCCTTCTGTCTGCTTGAGCAGCTCTTCCAGCATTTTAAGATCGTGTCCGGTGACCAGGATGGCCTTGCCGGCTTTGGTACCAAGTTGTACTGAAGTTGGAACCGGGTGACCGTATGCATCGGTATGAGCGTTGTTAAGCAGTCCCATAACTGTCAGGTTCTGCTTGCCGCACTCCATAGAAAGACCGACAAAATCCATCAATCCAAGGTTGACATCAGTGGTTGCAGCCAGTGCTTTCTGGAAGAAAGCCATAACTTCATCATCGGTTCTACCAAGGATCATGGCGTGATCCATGTATGCTGCCATACCCTTCAGGCCGTACATTAGGATTTCGATTACGGAACGGATATCTTCGTTGATGTGCTGAGTATTGATGCCGTGGGCTTCTCCCTGTGCAGTCATACCGGCCAGATCAGCAGCAGGTTTCCAATCAGCAGCAGGACCGGAAAGTGTTACGCCGGCAGCAGCTTTGGCTTTTTCTTTCAGTTCGTAGCAGCGTGTGATCATGCCGCCGATGCGCTCAGCGTCAAAATCAACGTTGGTTACGGTCGTAAAGAGCCCCTCGATGGTGAAACGATCGATAGCGGCATCACGTCCCAGTTTGTCGGCATACAGTGCCAGACTCTTCAGGCCAAAGAGCAGATGATCCTGCAGTGCCGCTACCTCCGGTTTTTTGCCGCAGACGCCTGCAATGTTACAACCTGTGCCGTTAGCTGCCTGCTCGCATTGATTACAAAACATTTCCATCTGGTTTTCTCCTTTTTGTTGTTTGATAACTCGTGTGGTGAGTTTTTTTTGTTTTTATGTTAGGAACGATATACCACACTTCCAGTGAATTACTTGACGGTTGTCAAAAAAACATATTTAAAGGAAAAATCCGATGTCTAAAGTCTTTTTCAGTGACATGCGTACCGGCCACAAGGAGAATTTGTTCGACAAGATCGCAAAACTACTTGCGATGGCAGGGCTTGCCAAGGTTGTTACTGCAGGCGATCTGACAGCGATCAAAATTCATTTCGGTGAAAAAGGAAATCACACTTATCTGCGCCCGGTCTTTGCAAGGCGGGTGGTGGAGGAGATTAAAAAACTCGGAGCACTGCCATTCCTGACTGACTCTTCGACACTTTATCCGGGCCAGCGCAAGGAAGCCGTATCGGCACTGATCTGTGCGATAGAGAACGGCTTCGGCTACGACTGCGTCGGTGCGCCACTGGTAATAAGCGACGGATTGCGCGGGGTTACCGAAACAGCGGTTGCGGTGGCAGGTGAAATGTTGCGAGAAGCCTACATCGGCACTGAAATTGTCGAAGCTGATTCGATTGTGACCATGACTCACTTCAAGTGTCATGAGCTTACCGGCTTCGGAGGAGCAATCAAAAACATCGGAATGGGCTGCGCCAGCCGCAAGGGCAAAATGGTACAACACTCCACCGTAGCCCCGGTAGTTGCGCAAAAGAACTGCACTGGATGCGGTATTTGCCCCCGATCATGCGCACACGACGCCATTACCATCAATGGCGGTAAGGCAACAATAGATCCACAAAAATGTGCCGGCTGTTCGCGCTGTATTACCGTTTGTCCGGTCAAGGCAATAAACATTCAATGGAATGAGGCTGCCGACCAGGTCATGCGCAAGATGGCCGAATATGCCAAAGGTGCATTGACCGGCAAGGAGGGCAAGGCTATCTATATCAGCTTCATCACGCAGGTTTCACCTGCCTGCGATTGCTATGGCCATTCCGATGCGCCAATTGTCAACGACATCGGCATCTGCGCTTCCATGGATCCGGTGGCGATAGATCAGGCCTGTGCCGACCTGGTCAACGGCGCACGCGGCAACGAAGGATCCGCCCTGCAAACCGGCCATGAGCCGGGCGGTGACAAATTTCGCGGTTGCTGGCCGGATATTCCGTGGGAGGTGCAGTTGGAACATGCGGAGAAGGTTGGCTTGGGAAGCAGGGTGTATGAGTTGGTAAGGGTGTGAAAAGACGCTAACCGACACAAACATCAAAAAATAAATGTTACATTTGGGAGCATAACCGACCCCACGCTCGTGGGGACGGCCAACAACGAGTTATACAACAAGAAATGGAGACAAATAATGGACACCAAAGTTAAAATGGTATTAACGGTGCTGGCAATCTGTTTCACCAGCGGTTGTTCAATATTCCAGCCAGATAAGCAAGTCTTGTAAATTAGTTGTAACATTCCTGACTTGATTTTAAAGGTTGACGGAGATCAGCAAAAATGTCCCACCGAAGTGAATGTCAGAAGAGACAAAAAAGTCCAAATTGAAGCCTATAAAACTGGATACGACAGATATTTAAAGTCAATCGACTACTACTTAAGTTCAAGTGCAAAGTGGGACGTAGTTGGAACGGTCTGCTGGTTCTTCCCGGTTTTTGGTCTTCTCACCCCCGGAGCATGGGATTTAGACGAAACCGAGATACGTGTAGTCCTTAATGAGCTAAACTAATTCGAGTACTGGTCTTTGGGAACGAGCTCAGGGGAAAATTTGCCGTGTTCATAAGAAACAAACTCGCTAGTTTAAAAGCGCGCACTACTGAGAACAATCTAAAATCCCACACGGCTAACTTTGGGGTAATTCCGCCTGAAGATTAACTTCGCTGAAGCAACAGCAAGCCAAACCAAACGACAGCCACAACACATAAATACGTATTTGTTTTTAAAAGTTAAATTTGTATTGACGCCGCGCCATCCCGCAGCTATCATCGCTTCATGTACATACAACGCACCATAGAGCACCTCCTCCCCGGCATACTTGCCACATTTCCCTGCCTGGCAGTTACCGGACCGCGACAGTCGGGTAAATCGACCCTGTTGCGGCATGCGTTGCCTGAATATCGATATGTGACACTGGACGATCCAACCGCGTTGGAGCAGGCGCACTCCGACCCGGTCTATTTTCTTGATTCACTGGGCGAACGGTGCATCATTGATGAAATCCAGCTGGCCCCCGGAATCCTATCCTATGTAAAAATGCGCGTAGATGCCGACCGCAGCCGTAATGGTCGTTTTGTTTTCACCGGATCGCAGCAATTCGGCATGATCCGCAATCTGGGGGATTCACTGGCTGGCCGGATTGCCTTGCTTGATCTGTTACCTTTTGCCGCCAGTGAGATGCAGCAGACCACATCGATTAATGGCGGGTTGGAGCATTTTACCGCATCCTGCCTTACCGGCGCATACCCACAACTCGCGGTGAATCCGGAAATCGATCGACGGCTCTGGTACTCATCCTATATTCAAACCTATCTGGAACGGGATATCCGGTCACTGTATGACATCGGCAGCCTTCGAGAGTTTCATCGATTCATGCAGCTTCTGTCAATACGCTGCACCCAGATGTTAAACATGAGCAGCTTCGCTACTGACCTGGGTGTTAGTGTCACAACGATCAAACGATGGCTATCGGTGCTGGAGGCAGGGCGCATAATCTTTCTCCTGCCGCCGCACTTCAATAATCTGGGCAAACGGATCACTAAAATGCCCAAAGTGTATTTCCTTGACACCGGACTGGCCTGCCATCTGGCCGGGATACGTGATCGCGAACAACTTCTGGAAGGACCGATGGCAGGGGCGCTCTTCGAAAATTACTGTCTGCAGGAAACGGTAAAATCATTTGCCAACCGGGGAGAGCAGCCACTCCTCTCATACTTGCGCACCAACAACGGCCTGGAAGTTGATCTGATTATCGAAGGGGCAGATCTGCGGCCACTTCCGGTGGAAATAAAATTGAGCCGAACACCATCGGCCGCGATGGCATCCAGTCTTATCCGCTATACATCCCTATTCGCTAAAGCCGACCCGGAGGATGGCTTCCTGCTCTGTTTGGCTGATGGTAACCGTCAACTTTGCCGTGGTGTTACTGCGATAGGTGTTGAAGAATATTTTCAGATGCTGCAAAAACGACTTGATGACTAACTGCGGGTTACCGCTGAGTAAAAACAAAAAACATAAAGAGGAAATATACATGAGCCAACCACCAAAATGTCCATCATGCAGTTCGGAATACTCCTACGAAGACGGTAATATGTTCGTCTGCCCAGAATGTGCTCACGAATGGCCAATAGCCGCTGCTGAAGATACTACTAACGACCTTATTGTACGTGACGCCTTTGGCAACGAGCTCAAAGCAGGAGATGCCATCACCGTTATCAAAGACCTGAAGCTCAAGGGTTCGTCAGCCGTTGTCAAAACGGGGGTGAAGATCAAGATTATCCGCCTCGTAGATGGCGATCACGACATCGACTGCAAGATTGACGGCATCGGTGCGATGCTGCTGAAATCTGAATTCGTCAAAAAAGCATAAGGGAAAGAATCCGTGAAAGCAGTCATCCAACGTGTTACATCAGCCTCGGTTGCTGTCGAGAGAGAGATTACCGGGCAAATCGGCCATGGTATCATGATCCTGCTCGGTGTGGAAAAGGGTGATACCACAGCACAGGCCGACTGGTTAGTGGACAAAATCTGCGGGCTGCGTATGTTTTACGATGCCGCCGGCAAGATGAACCTCTCTGTGAAGGATATCGGCGGGAGTCTGCTGATTGTATCCCAGTTCACTCTGGCGGGGAATTGCAACAAGGGGAGGCGCCCGTCATTCGATACAGCGGCACCGGCAGACGAAGGGAAACGGCTGTACGAATATTTTGTCGCCACAGCCGTGCGAAGCGGAGTTCCGGTAGAAACCGGCATTTTTCAGGCTGATATGCAGGTTGAGCTTGTTAATGACGGGCCGGTGACGTTTATTTTGGAGAGGTAGAGGCCGGCTATGAAATTAACTCCACGTCTTCTTAAATTTCTGTTGTTATTTTACCCCCCCTATATCGGTGCTGGTGTCAGAATAACCTACATCAGCCGGGATTGGCGTGAGCTTCATGTCTCCATGAAACTGGGCCTGTACAACAGAAACATCGTCGGCACTCACTTTGGCGGCAGCCTCTATTCTATGATCGATCCGCACCTGATGCTGCTACTAATGCAGCTGCTTGGCAAGGATTATACCGTTTGGGACAAGGGAGCCGAGATAGAGTTTATCCATCCAGGCAAGGGCACCGTGACGTCAACTATAACCATATCCGATACTGAGCTGGGTGAAATTCGGAAGAACACTGCCGATGGCCAGAAACACTTTCCAGAGTTTAATTTGAAAATCATTGCTGCCGACGGTACAATTGTGGCAAAAGTGAAAAAGACTCTCTATGTTCGCCGGAAAAAGTCATAAGGAAATCACCATGAACAGTCCACTTACCCTTGGTTTTTCTCCCTGTCCCAATGACACGTTTATGTTCCACCCACTCGTACATGGACTGGTGGATACCGGCGGACTCACTTACCGAGAACGGCTGGAGGATGTAGAAACCCTAAACCAACTGGCCCTTAAGGGGGATCTTGATGTCAGCAAGGTTTCCTACCACGCGCTGGGACATATCCGTGATCAATACGCGCTGCTCCAATCCGGTAGTGCCCTGGGTCGCGGTTGTGGGCCGCTGTTAGTGGGAACAGAGAATCTTGACCCAACAAGCCTGAAGGGAAAGACTATCGCCGTGCCTGGACGCTACACGACCGCCATGCTGTTGCTGCAGTTGTTTGACCCGGCACTGAACAACTTTATTGTCATGCCATTTAATGAAATTATGGACGCCGTACTTAGTGGCAATGTTGACGCCGGACTTATCATCCATGAATCACGCTTTACCTACCAGGGCTTTGGCCTGCACAAACTGCTTGATCTGGGGGAGTGGTGGGAAGGCGACACCGGACTGCCGATTCCGCTCGGAGGCATTGTGGCCAGACGGTCACTGGGGGCGGAGATTATTGGAACTATTGAACGCACTCTGCGGTCAGGCGTTGAATATGGCTACAGGCACCCGGGCGAGGCGGCTCGTTATATCGGACAACATGCCCAGGAAATGAGCCCGGAAGTCTGCGCTGCCCATATAGGGCTGTACGTCAACAATTTTTCGGCCGATCTGGGAGACGAGGGGATTAAGGCTATATCCTGCTTACTGCAGCGCGCCGGGCAGGCGGGTATAATACCGGCATCAACCACACCGCTCTTTATTTAAAAACTGAAACAGGAGGAAACACCGAAATGTCTGATGTGAAAGAAAAATGGCAGGGATGGCTGGCGCTTTCTACCGCAATTATGGCGGTTCTGGCAGCGTTAACAACACTTTATATGGGTAAGTTCTCCTCTCGCGCCATTATGGCCCAGGGACAGGAGAGCGATCAGTGGGCATACTATCAGGCCAAAAGTATCAAAGGACACACCTTCGAAACAAACAAGACCACTCTGGAGCTTTTGTATCTTACCCAAAAGGGTTTAAACCCCGCAGCGGCGGCTGAATACCAGAAAACGATGAAAAAATATGGCGATGAGATTAAACGGTATGACGTAGAAAAGAAGGAGATTAAGGAGAAAGCCGAAGGGATAGCCAAGGTTAAGCTTAAAGCACAGGAGATGGGTGGTAATTTTGCCTATGCACTTATTTTCCTGCAGATAGCCCTTATGCTCTCATCAATCGCCAGTCTGACCAAGCGGCATTATCTCTGGTACATCGCCCTGATCTGCAATATTGGCTGGTTGTTCTTCTTCATGGATGCATGGTGGCTGTTTTACTAGTCGTTAGCAGGCACCAACCGCTTCAGTACACTCTTCGCCATGTCAAGAATGCCCTCGAACGATGTATCTTTCAAGGTGCATACCAGCTTATAATCAGGGGTAAACTGATATTTTTTCGGTTCGCCCCTCATCATACCTATAATGGTGTCCGGCTGTGCCGGTGTGCGTGGATGGAAGGAGATAATTACCCCTTTACCATCAAAGTCAATCTGCCGCACAATCAGTTTCTTCAACATAACTCTCAGCTTCATGATCTCGAACAGATAGGAGGTCGCCAATGGATATTTTCCGAAGCGGTCAAGCACCTCATTCTGCACATCCAAAACATCCTCTTCAGATTCTGCCTGAGTCAGCTTTTTGTAAATCACCAGCCGTTGCCCAGCCTCTTTGACGTAAGCTTCGGGGATAAAGGCGGGTACTTTTAGATTAATTTCCGGCTCCACCCGTTCGACGTTTTCCTCGCCGCGCATACGGGAGATGGTCTCCTCAAGCATCTGGTTATATAGCTCAAAACCGATTTCAGTAACCGTTCCGGATTGACGGTTACCGAGCATGTCGCCCGCCCCGCGGATTTCCATATCATGCGTTGCAATGCGGAAACCGGCACCCAACTCTGATATTTCCTGCAATACCCTGAGCCGTTCACGGGCGTCCGAACTTATTGCCGCCTCACCCGGAATCAGGAGATATGCATAACCGCGTTGAGTAGAGCGCCCCACCCTTCCCCGCAACTGGTAGAGCTGTGAAAGACCGAAATTATCTGCATGGTCAACGATCAGAGTGTTGGCATTGGGGATGTCAAGCCCTGACTCAATGATGGTAGTACAGAGCAGCAGATTTGTTTCGCCATGCATGAAACCGAGCATCACTTTTTCCAGCTCATGTTCACCCATCTGACCATGTCCCACTGCAATTTTAGCTTCAGGTACCAACTGAGCCAGCAACTCGGCGCGCTTGCCGATTGTCTGAACCCGGTTGTGCACGAAAAAAACCTGCCCGCCACGACGTAATTCGCGTAGCACCGCTTCGCGGATTAACTCTTCGGAGAATCGGGAAACAATAGTTTTGACTGCCAAGCGATCTACCGGCGGCGTGTCAATGATCGAGAGGTCGCGAATACCCATCATCGACATATACAATGTTCGCGGAATCGGTGTGGCGGTAAGAGTCATGACATCAACCACCGCCCGGAATGATTTGAGACGTTCTTTGTCCTTAACCCCGAAACGCTGCTCTTCATCGATAATCAGGAGGCCGAGATCCTTGAAAGCGACGTCTTTCTGCAGCATGCGATGGGTGCCGATAATTATGTCGACATTTCCTTTTTTAAGGCGTTCAAGGGTTTCTTTCTGCTGTTTTGCAGTACGGAAGCGGGAGAGGACATCGACTGTTACCGGATAATCTTTGAGACGTTCACGGAATGTTTCATAGTGTTGCTGGGCAAGAATAGTGGTCGGCACCAGGATACCAACCTGCTTTCCGTCGAGAGCAGACTTGAAAGCCCCTCTCAGGGCGACTTCGGTTTTGCCGTAGCCGACATCTCCGCAGATCAAGCGGTCCATCGGCTTGGAATGCTGCATATCTGCCAGCACATCCTGGATTGCGGAAAGCTGATCAGGGGTTTCCTCCCAGGCAAAAGAGGCTTCAAACTCCCGGTACATCTCGTCAGGAGGAGAAAATGAGAACCCCTCGCTGAGTTGGCGTCTGGCATATATCTCCAGCAGTTCACCGGCGAGCTCCTCGATGTTTTTGCGTGCTTTCCCCTTTGACTTTTCCCAGGAGACTCCGCCAAGTTTGTCCAGGGCCGGATGACTCCCTTCCGGACCAACGTAGCGCTGTACCAACCCCAAACGATCAACCGGAAGAAAAAGCTTATCCGAACCGGCATACTCCAGCAGCAGAAAGTCACCACCGGCCCCCCCGACACTGATATGCTGCAGCCCCCGGTACAGGCCGATACCGTGGTCAATGTGCACCATGTAATCGCCCGGCTTCAGTTCGGCCAGTGAAGCTAGCAGCTGTTTCTTGCGCACTTCCGAAACACCGCGACGTCTGACGCGTTTACCGAACAGCTCTTCTTCGGCGATTAGAATAAGAGAAGATGATGGAAGCCGGAAGCCGCGCGAGATATCACCGATGAGGACAGTTATCCTCCCTCCTCCCGGTGATGAAAGATTGGGAGTGGGGAGGAGTATCTCAGCAAAACGGGCTTCGCTGATTGAACAGGGGAGTTTGTAGGGAGTAAGGAGATCCTTGAGCCGCTCGGCTTGCGGCTGCTGATGGCATGCAATCACGACCTGCTGGCCACCATCGAGCCATTCGCGCAGCGTACGCGCCAATGGCGCCAGTGCGTGACTGCTCTCCTTCGACACATTAACCCGCAAATCACTGTTTTCATGGCAGGAGATTATGATTGTCGCACCGCCATCCGGAGCATCTACAACCAGACCTGGCAGTTCAATGACACGGCGCCCGGCGATGATACTGTGCAGTCCGGTATCAGTCAGGAACAGTTCAGCTGCCGGAGAGTGGGCCAGGCCTGAAGCCGCAGCCTTGACAACACCACTCTCGACCTCCTCGCATAAAGTCAGACAGGCATAGTGAACCGCCTCAGGGTCGAGAATAATCAGCGGAACGCTGTCGGGAATATAGTCGAAAATTGTTTCAAGACCGGGATGAAGGAGCGGCTGCAGGAAATCGATCCCCTGGAAATAGACTGCATTCTGCAAATCTTCCAGTATCAGGCGGCGGCGGTTGGTCGGGATATCTAGATCGTCGCAGCAGAGCTTCAGTCGCGGTGCAATATCAGCGAGCACTTCGTCAGAAAGCAGTAACTCACGCGAGGGGAGCAGCACCAGTTCCTCTATCGGCTGAAGTGAACGCTGCGTCAAAGGATCAAAAGCGCGCATGGTTTCAGCCGTATCGCCAAAAAATTCGATTCTGATCGGCGTCGGCAGGTTAGGCGGAAAAATGTCTAGAATTCCGCCACGCACGGCAAAGGTACCACGATCTTCCACCAGCGGCACATTGGCGTAACCCATCCTGATCAGCCTGGCCAACAGCTCGTCCCGTTCAAATTCTTCGCCGGCAAGCAGATAGCACGAAGCATCGTTCAAAGTTTTTCGCGGCAGAACCCGCTGCATGGCGGCTGCCACAGACATGACGGTTATCCGGGAAGCACCGTTCTGGAGTCTAAAGAGAGTATCCAGCCTGGCACCGGTTACATCCGGATGTGGTGACGCAGCTGAAAATGGCGTGCTATCCCAGGCAGGGAAAAGCGCCGCGTGCAGGTCTCCACGAGAGAAAAATGTCAGCTCTCTGCAGAATTCCTCTGCCGCATCCTGAGTTGCAGCAATCACCATTGGCGTCTCAAGACCTGCCCGAACCATCTCGGAGACATAAAAAGCCGGGGACGAACCTTTCAGGCCCGGGATGGAAATACGCCGTTCACCACGACGGAGTGCGGCAATGCTGTCAATAGTCTGGGGGATGCGGTTCGTCATATTGGTCATAGGTATTGTGAGCTTGAGAAAATCAGTGTTTTCGAAGTCCGGCTTTCAGCTTTGGCTTACCATCCTCAATAACAACCCGGAAGGCAAGATGGTCAGTTCCAAGTTTAGCGGCCAGGGCAGGTTTCTGTTTTTCAATAGTTGCGGAGACCAGTTCGCGAGTAATCTTGTCAAACGGCATGTTACAGGCTTTTCGTGCTTCCCGGAACTCATGAACGAGACGATCAAGATCTGCTTCAGCGCTGGCAGGCGGAGAATCCAGAGGTTTTCTTTCAGGCCTGTCTTTCTGTTTCAGATGCAGATCGCTGATAAAACGGTCCCGTGAATAGCGCCCTTCTTCCATAAGTCTCAGAATCCGGTTCCAATGTTCGCGATAGGTGTTGAGGCGGGCGACCAGCATGGTAAAACGATGCTTGTACATAGTATTGTTAATCGGTGTTCCCGTGTGACGTCGCACCAGTTTCTCAACATCTCCAAGCAACTGGAGCGGCTCCCGTTTTTCCAGACCGATGAAGTACTGTTCGTACTTGGTGATCAGTTCACTCAATTTATGGTCAAGAAGAATGACATCATCAGCAATAGCCATCGGTGAACCTTTAGTCGGTTGGTGGAAGTATCTGATTAAACAAGCGGATACTATAGTCAAACCAGCAGATAAGTAAAGGTTAAAGATGGATCATAACTTTGCAACTGCGCTAATATCTTGACGCTTTGGCCATCAATCGCATAAAGTATCCGGGCGTTTTTTTACATTTCTTTCAATTGGAGTTAATAAAGATGGAATCACTTGCATCCATTGTGCTCGCCGCCGGAAAAGGTACCCGCATGAAGTCCGGCCTGATCAAAGTCCTTCATCCCGTTGCCGGGTTACCAATGATTGCCTGGCCTCTCGCAGCGGCCCGTGAAGCAGGATCTGATCCAATCATTCTGGTAATCGGTCATCAAGCAAATGCTGTACAGGGGACATTTCGAGGTGCGGCAGATATTCGTTGTGCCATGCAGGAAGAGCAGCTCGGCACCGGACATGCCGTAGCCTGCGCTCTGGACGTGCTTACCGGCTTTCGTGGCACAGTACTCATACTGTGTGGAGACACACCGCTGTTGCGTTCCGAAACTTTAAAAGAGATGCTGACGTTCCATCGCGACAACGGGGCCGCCCTCACAGTGCTGACCTCATTGATGGATGATCCGTATGGTTATGGCCGCGTTGTTCGCGACGCTTCCGGCCAGGTAAGCCGCATTGTCGAGCAGAAAGATGCCGATCCCGAAGAACAGCAGATTCGTGAAATCAACAGTGGCATCTACTGCATGGATTCAGAATTTCTGTTCGGCAACATTAAGGGGATCAGCAACGACAATGCTCAGGGGGAATATTATCTGACAGATCTGCTGGCGATTGCGGTACGTAAAGGGCTGACCTGCCTGGCGCTGCCGACATCTGACGCCGACGAAATAATGGGAGTAAATGACCGCGTACAGCTTGCTGAGGCCGGCAGAATTCTCCGCAGTCGCATCAACCGTGACCACATGCTGAACGGTGTTACGCTCATTGACCCGGAGACCACATACATCGACCACGGAGTCAGCATCGGCGCTGACTCGACCATTCACCCCGGCTGCCAGATCGGCGGAGGAACGATCATCGGGGAGGGTTGCGAGATCGAGCAGAATGTGAGCATCTCCGGATGCCGGATCGGTGATGATTGCCATATCAAGGCGGCATCAGTTCTGGAAGATTCCGAACTGGGGGAGGATGTGGCTGTCGGACCGATGGCTCACCTACGCCCCGGCACGGTACTCGCCAAAAAAGTTAAAATCGGTAACTTCGTCGAAACCAAGAAGGTTGTCATGGGAGAAGGTTCTAAAGCCTCACATTTGACGTACCTGGGTGATGCCGAGATCGGCCGCAATGTCAATATCGGCTGCGGTACGATTACCTGCAACTACGACGGCGTCAACAAGCATCGTACCATTATCGGTGATGACGTGTTTATCGGCAGCGACGTGCAACTGGTGGCACCGGTCAGCGTCGGCCGTAATTCTCTGGTGGCCGCCGGCACTACCGTTACTACCGATGTTCCGCCGGATTCTCTTGCCCTTTCCCGCACACCACAGATCAACAAGGAAGGGTGGCGACTGAAGAAAAAACCGTGAGCGATACACCTTGTCAAAGATCTCTCTACCAGCCGTTTGATTGCGAGATTATAACCGTTACCGACCTGACTTCAGCCGAAAAGCTGTTCCGGGTCAGACGGATGGACGGCCTCCCGCTGGGGCATCTTCCCGGACAATTTGTACAGGTTTCCCTGCTCGGCTGGGGTGAAGCACCTATTTCAGTGGCATCTTCACCGACGCGGGAAGGAGCATTTGAACTTGGAGTGCGTAATGCCGGCAGCCTGACCAGCGCCATGCATCTTATGCAGGCTGGTGACACCTTCGGCGTTCGCGGCCCCTTCGGCCGATCTTTTGATCTGCAGCGCCTGCATGGTCAGGACCTGCTGTTGATCTCCGGCGGGTGCGGTCTGGCACCGCTCCGATCGCTAATCCAGTATTGCGAGGACCGGCCGGACGAATTTGATCAAATAACAGTACTTTACGGTGCAAAAAGTCCCGGGGACAGGCTTTTCAAGGATGAACTCGCCGCCTGGGAAGCCTCTGCCCGCTTCGCCTGCAGCCTGACTGTTGACTCCGTTCCCGGTGGAGACTGCTTCAGCGGCAGTGTCGGCCTGATTACCGCTTTGATCCCCCCTCTCACTATTGTTCCGGAAAACACCGTCGCCGTCGTCATCGGTCCGCCAGCTATGTACCGTGCCGTCATTGCAGAGTTAAAAAAGAAAGAACTGGGGCCTGAACGCATTGTGGTTTCCCTGGAACGCCAGATGCGCTGCGGAGTCGGTAAATGTGGCCACTGTACGATCGAGCATCTCTATTGCTGTCAGGACGGGCCGGTATTCTGGCTCGATGAGATTGAACATCTACGGGGAGCTTTATGAAACGAACCCTAACCGTTTGCCCATACTGCGGGGTCGGGTGTACCTTCTATCTGGTCAGTGACAAAGGACGCCTGGTCGGAGTTGAACCGAGCGCGACCCATCCGGTCAGTCGTGGTGGACTCTGTGTCAAGGGTTGGAATGCCTACGCCTTTGTCCACCACCCCGATCGCCTCACAACCCCGCTGGTGCGCCGTGATGGTCTATTATGCCCCGCATCCTGGGATGAAGCGCTGAACCTGGTGATCGAGAAACTACAGGCTATCCAGGCAAAGCATGGGAGAGATGCGGTTATGTTTGCCTCCTCTGCCAAAGCGACCAACGAAGAAAATTTCCTGTTGATGAAGCTGGCCCGGGCGGTATTCGGCACCAATAATATCGACCATTGTGCCCGCCTATGCCATTCATCAACTGTTACCGGACTTGCTGAAACCTTCGGCTCGGGGGCAATGACCAACTCTATCTCCTGTCTCGACCAGACCGAAGTCATCCTCGTTATCGGCTCCAATACGACCGAACAGCATCCATTAATCGGCAGCCGCATCCTCAATGCCGTACGAAACGGAGTGCGCCTGATCGTCGCCGACAACCGCCGCATCCGCCTCGCCCGTCACGCAGAGCTGCACTTGCGCCACAAAAACGGCAGCGACGTCGCCCTGCTGAACGGCATCATGCACGTCATCATTTCTGAAGGATTGACCGACCGGGATTTTATTGCAGCGCGTACCGAAAATTATGACGCACTGGCCAAATCAGTGGCTGAATGGACTCCGGAAAGAAGCGCCGATGCCACCGGCCTGAAAGCCGACGAGATCATAGCGACAGCACGTCTTTTTGCCGGTGCGGAGCGTGCCATGATTGTGTATTCTATGGGAATAACCCAGCACAGCCATGGCGTGGACAACGTCCGCTGTATCGCCTCTCTGGCCATGCTAACCGGCAATGTCGGGCGAACCGGCACCGGCGTCAATCCACTGCGAGGCCAGAATAATGTTCAAGGGGGCTGCGACATGGGCGCTCTCCCCGATCTTTATAGCGGCTATCAAAAGGTGTCGGATCAGAAGATACGCGATAAATTCGCCCGGGCCTGGGGGGTTGATGAACTTCCGGAATCTCCGGGTCTCCCGCTGACCCGGGCTATGGATGCCGCATCGGCGGGGCATCTGCAGGGAATGTTCATTATGGGAGAAAATCCGATGCTCTCCGATCCGGATCAGGGACACGCCCGGAAGGTATTGGAAAATCTGGAGCTATTGGTAGTACAGGACATCTTCCTGACAGAGACCGCAGCTCTTGCCGACATAGTCCTTCCAGCCGCCTGTTATGCCGAAAAAGAGGGCACTTTTACTAATACTGAACGGCGTGTCCAGCGCCTGCACAAAGCGGTGGCCCCCCCCGGAACGGCACGCGCCGATTGGGAGATAATTTGTGATCTTGCTGAACGCGCCGGTTATCCCGGAATGCGCTACAACAATACAGCGGAGATAATGAACGAAGCCGCGGCGCTCACCCCGATCTACGGAGGTATAACCGACGACCGCCTCGATCAGCACGGGTTGCAATGGCCATGCCCCGACAGCAGTCATCCCGGCACCCCGATTCTACATCTGGATCACTTTACCAGGGGTCGGGGACGTTTCAGTCCGGTGACTCACCGCCTGCCGGCTGAACTTCCTGACGAGCAGTATCCATTTGTGCTCACAACCGGGCGCACCTATTTTCACTGGCATACCGGCAGTATGACACGTCGTACCCACCTACTTCACCGGGAGGAGCCACGCTCTTTTATAGAACTGCATCCGGATGATGCCGCCCGAATCGGAGTTCGTGATCGTGACAAACTACTGGTAATCAGTCGCCGTGGCCAGGTTCACACAGAAGCACGGGTAACTGCGATGGTTATTCCCGGCGTGGTGTTCATGCCGTTTCATTTCGCCGAAGGTGCGGCTAATGCACTCACCAACAACATACTTGACCCGGAGTCATCCATTCCCGAATTTAAGGTCTGCGCGGTAAGCGTGGAGAAACTGTTATGATAAAATTGACTTCTGATCAGCTTGATCAATTCATAACCTCCCTTGCCGAGATGTGGGAGGTGCGCCTACCGATTCTTCTCTCTGACGGGACCCGTATCATAGGATCCTTGAAAGACGGCCCGCTTGCTTTACTGGGCGGTGCCATTTTGAGTAAGCCGACAGCTGCCTTCTTTCCTCAGCATGGAACTGTATTCATTGCAACCGAAGATGGAGTACCGGAATCAACGGACTCGCTGCAACCAATCTTCATCCTTGGCTTTACCCCACGAGATCTGGCCTGTCTCCGCTTTATTGATCGTTTTTTTGCCGATGGTTTCTGTGATGATCTGTACTTTCACCAGCGTAAAAGTGCCGTGGTAGCCGGCATCTCCGGTTACTGCGGCCCATACGGTTCACTCCTTGCCCCCGCTGGCGGCGACTGCGACCTGGAGTTTTTTTGGGAGGGAAGCAGCTGGCTGGTGATTCCATACAGCTCCGCCGGAAAAGCTCTTGTCGCGGAATTCACTGACAGCGCACCACCGGAAGCAGAGAATCGATATCGTCAGGCCGTGATGACACCACCTGACGAAAACGAAAGGTTCCTCAGGCGGGCTTCCGAACTATTGCGCGGCAACTCTGTTCCAGACTCATTCTGGGTAGAGATCGGTGACCGCTGTATTGCCTGCACTGGCTGCAACCTCGCTTGTCCCACCTGTACCTGTTTCGGCGTGCAGGACTGGCGCTCAGCTAAACGGGTTGAACGTAGCCGCATGTGGGATTCATGTCAACTGGACGGTTTCATGCGTGAAGCAAGCGGTCACAATCCGCTCGGAAGCGAGGCAGAGCGCAGCCGACGGCGCATCCATCACAAGCTGGCCGCTGACCCGGAGAAATGGGGAGAGATCAGCTGTTTTCTTTGCGGACGCTGCGATGCCGTATGCCCGACTGGGATTGGTATTATTGCAGTTGCTAGAGAGTTAGTGACACGTTTTGGATGAAACTGAGCATCCTATTTTCAAAGGTAACATACCAAGAGAAGGAACATCATGGCCCACACCAGTATTATTGTCAAAGGTGCCTGCGAGCACAACCTCAAATGTATAGACGTAGAAATCCCCCGCGATCAGCTGGTCGTTATCACCGGCTTGTCCGGCTCCGGCAAATCAACTCTGGCATTTGACACGATCTACGCCGAGGGACAGCGCCGTTATGTCGAATCACTCTCATCGTATGCCAGGCAATTTCTGGAACAGATGGAAAAACCGGATGTAGAATCTATTGAGGGGCTCTCGCCGGCTATTTCCATCGAGCAGAAAACCACCAGTAAAAACCCTCGCTCAACAGTCGGTACTGTCACCGAAATCTATGACTACCTGCGATTGCTGTTCGCCCGCGTCGGTCATCCACACTGCACATCATGCAATAAAGAGATAACCTCTCAGACAGTCTCCCAGATGGTGGATCAAATCATGACCCACGCTACCGGGACAAAACTAACCCTGCTCGCTCCGATGATCCGCGGCCGTAAGGGTGAATACAAGAAAGAGCTTAATCAGTTGCGTAAAGAGGGTTTTACTCGCGTAGTGCTCGATGGTACGGTTCGGGAACTGGCAGATGACATCGAAATGGACAAGAAGAAAAAACACGACATTGATATCGTGGTTGACCGGATCGTCATCAAGAAGGGAATTCAAAGGCGCCTGGCGGATTCACTGGAAACTGCTTTACATCATGCCGATGGGGTGGTGAAGGTCGAGGTAGTGACACAACCGGATCCAAACGGTGCTGCGCTTGATATACCAGATGGTGCCTCGCAAAAAAGAGCGGCGGCGCGGCAGACAGCCCCACTGCTCTTCTCAGAGAAACTTGCCTGTGTCGATTGCGGTATCTCCTATCAGGAAGTTACTCCCCGGCTGTTCTCGTTTAATAACCCGCACGGCGCCTGTCCTGACTGCACCGGACTGGGTACCCGTATGTATTTCGATGCCGATCTGGTGATTCCGAATCAGGAGTTATCCCTGCGTGAAGGAGCTATCGCGCCGTGGGAAAAGAGACTTTCCGGTTGGTTTCATCTGATCCTGGATGCACTGGCCAAGGCTTACAGTTTCGACATCCGCACCCCCTTCAAGGAGTTGCCTGAATCGGTTCGCGACGTCATTCTGAACGGTTCCGGAGGGAAGAAAATTGAGTTCTGGTGGGAGGAAGACGGTGAACGCCGTCATACATACCAGAAGGAATTCGAAGGGGTTTTAAACAATCTGCAGAGGCGCTGGCGTGAGACCGAATCGGATACGGCTCGTGAGGAGCTGGAAAAGTATATGAATGTCATGCCCTGCCCGACCTGTCATGGTGCCAGACTACGCCCGGAAGCGCTGCATGTATTGATAGGCGGCCTCACTATCCGTGACGTTACTGCGTTCTCTATTCGTGACTGTCTCCGTTTTTTTGAGGAGTTGGCGTTACGCGACAAGGAACAGGAAATCGCCCGCCGGATACTCAAGGAAGTTCGCGAGCGTCTCTCCTTTCTGGTCAATGTCGGTCTCGACTATCTGTCACTTGACCGCACCTCAGGCACTCTTTCCGGGGGTGAGGGGCAGCGAATACGCCTGGCAACCCAGATTGGATCAAGTCTGGTCGGCGTGCTCTATATTCTGGATGAGCCCTCTATCGGACTACATCAGCGTGATAATGCCCGTCTGCTTGGCACTCTCAAACGCCTGCGCGATCTTGGCAACACCGTGCTTGTGGTTGAACATGATGAAGAAACGATTCTGGAAGCGGATCATCTGATAGACATGGGACCGGGAGCCGGTGTGCATGGCGGCGAAGTTGTCGCACAGGGGACTCCGGCAGAGGTTATGAAGAATCCTGCATCACTCACCGGGCGCTACCTTTCAGGCGAACTGGACATTGCTGTACCGAAAAAACGGCGCAGTGCCGACAAATGGCTGCACATCGTCGGAGCAACCGAGAACAACCTGAAAGAGGTCTCGGTCGAAATCCCGCTTGGCGTCATGACCTGCGTCACCGGTGTTTCCGGCTCCGGCAAATCGACACTGATTATTGACACTCTGCACAAGGTGCTGGGGCAACGTCTGTACCGCAGCCGTGAAAAAGCGGGAGCAGTGAGAGATATTCTGGGATTGGAACACCTCGACAAGGTCATCAACATTGACCAGTCACCGATCGGACGCACCCCGCGCTCCAACCCTGCTACATATACCGCCGTATTCAGCGATATCCGTGACTTATTCTCCAATCTTCCTGAATCAAAGCTGCGCGGATACAAGCCCGGGCGCTACTCGTTCAATGTCAAGGGTGGACGCTGCGAGGCCTGCTCCGGCGACGGCATCATAAAAATCGAAATGCACTTCCTGCCGGATGTTTATGTGGAATGTGAAGTCTGCAAAGGGGCGCGTTACAATCGCGAAACGCTGGAAGTTCATTTCAAGGGCAAGTCCATCGCCGACGTACTGGACATGACTGTTTCGCAGGCGTTAGAGTTTATGGGGGCTATTCCGCGCATTAAAAACAAATTGGGCACTCTGGAAGAGGTCGGTCTCGGCTATATTAAGCTGGGGCAGGCGGCAACAACTCTTTCCGGGGGGGAAGCCCAACGGGTCAAACTGGCCAAAGAGCTATCCAAACGCGCCACAGGCCGGACTATTTACATTTTAGATGAGCCGACCACGGGCCTGCATTTTCATGATATTTCCAAGTTACTGGAGGTTATCCAGCGATTGGTCGATGCCGGCAACACCATCGTAATTATTGAACACAATCTGGATGTAATCAAAACTGCCGATTGGGTTGTCGATCTGGGACCGGAGGGGGGCGACCGGGGCGGTGAAATTATAGCCGTCGGCACTCCGGAACAGGTGGCCAAGGTAACCCGGTCCTACACCGGGCAGTATTTACGAAAGATGCTGTGAGCTAGCCCGCCTCAAACAACGGGGGCTTCCAGTATCCAACCCTTAACCAATTCTACAGATACTTACAGTAAAAGGAGTTTCACATGTCTATGATACTAACGCGGCTTCATGATGATATTGGCACCATTATTATGGATAATCCGGAGCGCCGGAATGCATTGAGCAGCAAGATGGTTGATGAGATGCTTCACGCGCTTGAGGTTCTTGAAAAAGGAAAAGCGCGAGTAATAGTTATCCGGGCGCACGCCGGAGCGAAAGTCTGGTCTGCAGGACATGATGTAAATGAGCTTCCCATCGCCGGCCGTGATCCATTGGCCTACAGCGACCCGCTTGTGACTGTACTTCGCTCCATACAGGCATCACCGCTCCCGGTAATTGCCATGATTGAGGGGGGGGTATGGGGTGGAGCATGTGACCTTGCACTTTCATGCGATATTCTGATCGGCTCACCAACGGCGTCCATCACAATGACACCTGCTAAAATCGGCGTGCCTTACAATGCCTCCGGTATTTTGCATTTCATGGGAATTATGGGGGTAAATATTGCCAAGGAGATGTTTTTTTCGGCGCAGTCACTTACGGCAGAACGGGCTGAAAAACTCGGGATTTTAAACCATGTTGTTCCAGCAGATGATATGGAAAAATTTACATACGAATTGGCCGGAAACATAGCAAAAAACAGCCCACTCAGCATAAAAGTCATAAAAGAACAAATACGATTACTTGCAAATGCCCATCCCCTAAGCCCCCATACTTTTGAGCGCGTCCAGGGCTTGCGCAGATTAGTCTATGACAGCAATGATTATGCTGAGGGGATCAACGCGTTTCTCGGCAAGCGGCCAGCTGTTTTTCAAGGGGAGTAGGGTTTTTAAGCTGACTTAACCAACCCGCGCAGCACTCCAAGATTGACTGAGTCCATCTCGTCATTATCACCTTTTGGCGTTTCAAGGATCTTAGTAACCCCGGTAAAACGGGGATCGTTCAAGATGAAGCGAAACGGGTTCAACCCCAGGGTTCCCAATCCAATATGTTCGTGCCGGTCAACCCTTGAACCAAGCCCTTTTTTGGAGTCGTTGAGGTGAAAGCAGAGTAGTCGTTCCACTCCAATCAGACGGTCAAACTGCTCCATGGTGTCACGATACCCCTCTTCCGTAGAGGTATCATACCCCGCAGCAAAGGTGTGACAGGTATCAAAGCAGACTCCGAACTTTTCCGGGAAACGTGAACCGTGAATTATCGTGCCCAACTCTTCAAAAGTCCTGCCCAGATTACTACCCTGACCTGCTGTAGTTTCAATGAGAACTCTTCCTTCGAACTGGGGTACTTCACTGAAAAGCTGGTCAAACGCTTCAATCACCCGTGTCAGTCCATTCTGCGGTGAATCCGCCAGATGTGAGCCGGGATGCATAACAACTTTATTGATGCCCAGACGAGCACACGTTTCCAGTTCGTCGCGGAAAGCGGCCAGACTTTTATCACGCGTTTCACCCGGCGGGGACGCCAGATTGATCAGATAAATATCGTGCGAGACAACATCATGGAGACCGGATGCGGCAAATTTACTGCGAAAGAGCGCTGCGTCGGCTTCACTGACCGGTTTACCCCGCCACTGATTGGAGTTGCGGGTAAACACCTGTACGGTATTGCAACCGGCAGCGACAGCCCTGTCTATCGCAAGGTGCAGGCCGCCGGAAATTGACATATGGGCGCCAATATAATCATTCATTATTATTACTCCAGTTCAATATAATTACCGTAAAAGTGCACCGCTACTTCATCGCCGGCGGCAAAGTCCGTACTCTCGGCAGACAGTACGGCAATTGCCTGAGCATCGACCATGGTCTTGAGGATAGCGGTCTGCTGGTTTCCGGCAGAAACGGCGTACCAACACCCCCCCTCTTTTTCCAGACGCAACCGCACAATCTGCACCTTACCCGGTTTCTTCTTCAGCGACTCACGCAGAACAGCCTTGAAGAGCGGACGCAAGACTCGATGTTGTCCCTGCATCCGCAGCAGGGCCGGACGGACGAACTCATCAAAGGTAATCATGGTAGAGACAGGATTGCCCGGGAGTGAAAATACCGGCGTCGTGCCGTACATCGCGAACGCGGTCGGCCCCCCCGGCTTGATCCCCACCTTCCAGAAAAGCTGTTTTGCACCCAACTCTTCAAGAATATCTCTCACAAGATCACAGTCGCCGGCCGAGACACCGGCTGACGTGATTAATACATCCGCCTTCAGTCCCTCGCCAAGTTTTTCCAAGTGGCTGTCACGTGTATCCCGAGCAATGCCGATAATGCGCGGAATACAGCCAGCCTCTATAACCGCAGAGGCCAACGAAAGCGTATTGCTGTTGACTATTTCACCCGGCCCCGGTGTGCGTCCCAACTCAACCAGTTCATCACCGGTTGAAAGAATAGCCACCGTAGGCCGACGAAATACCGGTACCAGCGCCATTCCAAAGCCGGCCAGCATATTCATTTCCGGGGGACGGATAATGGCTCCGCACCGGACAAAAACCACGCCGGAAGCCACATCTACGCCGCAGAAACGGATATGCTGCCCTTTTTTCACAGGTTCAAGAAGGATTACCTCCTGCATTCCATTGTCAGTCCCCTCCACCGGTATAACCGCATCGCAACCCTCTGGAATTGGCGCTCCGGTCATAATTCGCACGGCACAACCAGCTGCAACACTTATCCCGTCAGACGTAGCCCCGGCGGGAAGAAATCCGGTGACACTCAGTGTACACGGCGTCGCCACACAATCCTGCCAACGCACAGCATAACCGTCCATGGCCGAATTATCCCATAGTGGCAGATTCCACGGCGCTGTAACGTCTTCGGACAGGATCCTCCCGGTCGCCTCCAACAGATGTATCCGTTCCACCCCTACCGTCTCAACACTACCTAATATAATCGAACGAGCCTCTTCAAATGAAACCATGCTGATCCTCCTCAATAAGGTTTGCACACAATAGCGGGAAGTTCTCAGAAATACAATGCGATTGCCAACACCATGAAAATTGCTATAATGCTTACCTAAAAACAATGAAGAACTTAGCATGGCATTATGACCGATTTTTCTTTGGAGCCACTCCGCATGAATGATACCTCACTGCTCAAAAAGTTCCCATTGTTTGACAGCCATTTCCACATTATTGATCGCCGTTTTCCGCTAACCCCTAACGCCGGCTACCTGCCGGATGATCTGACCTGCAGCGATTATCTGGCACAGGCTTCCCGCTATGATCTATGCGGCGGCGCCATCATTTCCGGCTCGTTCCAGGCATTTGATCAGAGCTACCTGCTGGACGCCCTGCGCACCCTTGGTACCGGATTTGTCGGCGTTACCCAACTTCCGGTAACAGTTTCCGACGCTGTGATTCTGGATTTAGACCGTGAAGGCGTAAGGGCGGTGCGCTTCAACCTGAAGCGTGGCGGCTCAGAGGAGGTTCGCCATCTGGATACCATGGCACGGCGGGTACATGATCTGGTTGGCTGGCATGTGGAGCTGTATGTGGATTCCAGAGAACTGGCTGAATTGTATGATACGCTGATAGCCCTACCGGCGGTCAGCATAGATCACCTTGGGCTGTCACAAGAGGGGCTGGGAACAGTTTTGAAGTTGGCGGAACTGGGAGTGCGGATCAAGGCTACCGGTTTCGGCAGGGTGAATTTCGACGTACCGACAGTGCTCAAGCAACTCTATGCTGCCAATCCTCACGCCCTGATGTTCGGCACCGACCTCCCCTCAACCCGTGCCCTGCGACCGTACGCAGATAGTGATTTTCTGTTGGTGGCTGAAATGCTGGGGGATGAAGCGGCTCAAGCGGTGTTTTTTGATAATGCGGAAAAGTTTTATCGGATTTCCGACAGGCATGTCGAAAAAGAGCCTCTAGCTGATGTATATCCCAGGTCGTAATCGTCTGATTGCGACCTGGAATAACAGCCAACGCTACAGATATTTCCCGACAATCGGTGCCAGTTTCTGCTTAGTCGCTTCAGGAATAACGGACCGGTCGGTAATAATGGCATACTGCATCGCAGAGCAGCAGGGACAGGTCCGCTCACCGCTTATTTCTGCAATTGCATGACGGATTATGTTTTTGGCCATCGCGACGTTTTGATGGATGATTGCAATTATCGCCTCAACGGTTACATCATCGTGAGAATCGTGCCAGCAATCGTAGTCGGTTGAAAGTGCAATAATACCGTAGCAGATCTCTGCCTCACGGGCGAGCTTGGCTTCGGTCAGGTTGGTCATTCCGATTACTGATGCTCCAAGCGCAAGATATGACAGTGATTCCGCACGGGTCGAAAAGGCCGGCCCTTCCATACAGATATATGTGCCACCCTTGTGTGTCGTTGCTCCGGCTTTACGGGCGGCGTTGAAGAGCGTATCTGAAAGATCCGCACAGACCGGATCAGCAAAACCTGCATGTGCTACAATCCCGTTACCAAAAAAAGTATCTCGCCTGACTCCCTTGGTGCGGTCAATAAACTGTTCAGGGATAACAATGTGTCCCGGTGCTATGACATCTTTCAAGCTTCCGACTGCGGATACGGAGATAATCTGCTCGACACCGAGCGTCTTCATGCCGTAGATGTTGGCACGGTAGTTAACCTCGGACGGCAGGAGACGGTGACCGCGCCCGTGACGCGGTAGAAACACCATCTTTACCCCGTTAAGTACCCCGGTAACATACTCGTCTGATGGGTTACCGAAGGGGGTTTCAACCTTGATCCGCTCGACCTGTTCCAGCCCCTCCATATCATATAATCCGCTGCCGCCGATAACTCCGATAGTTGTTTTGCTCATAATGTTAATTCCTTTCATACGCAGATGATAAGTTCTGCTGTCCTGGTTTCATTTATCTGACCGGTCTCCGATACACTCAATTACAATACAGTACATTCCAATGCAGTACAGGGGAAAACCGCTGCAGAACAATAGCAGTTTTCCCCTGTGATGATAATTCGCTTCTAATGACATACTGCGATAACGATGCCTTAGTTTAAATCCGTATCGAGATAATATTTTGATCCCTGAATGGTTGCCTGTATGGCAAGACCGTTTTTTGTTAACTGATAAAGGTCAATATCCGGAGCAACGGAGATTGCTCCTCCCGTGCCTCCCCCCTTGGCATCTGATTTAGCAACGGCATCGCCAGCCAACCCGGCAACCCAGCCGTTTTCTTTAAAGTGATCAAAAGCCTGTAATGACTTAAATACGAAGATGCCCCTGAAATCCTTTACCCCGAATCCAGGGCCAATGCCGCCGTAAACCATTTTCATATAATACTCTTTACCCGTCTTGTTATCATGGGCAACACCCCACCCGCCACCTAGCGAAAAGTAAATAATATTTGCACCTACATTACTGAATACCGCGTAGCCTTCAGCATTTTGGATGCGCGACTTTGACTGCGGATGGACGGTATAAAGCTCCTGCAGCGTGTCATTTTTCATCTTCTGAATTACTTCACGCTTGTCTCGTGAATTGTCACTTACCGGGATTGTGATGCATCCGGCAAAAAGGCAGGCTGAGCATACCAGTAACAATAATTGTAACATAGAGCGGTGCATTTTGACTCCAGACAGCTGAATCTATTCCTGCAAACTGTTTACCCGAACCCGGACCTTTGCACCCTCTTTGATTGAAGCACCACCACGAGGATAAATTTTGCCGGTAACCGAACCATCACCAATAATAAGCTCACTGATTGATGCGAGCACTTTATTTTCTTCATCAATTACCACAAAACCATCGTTGCTTTCAAGTTGTCCTTTGGGCATTACCTTTATTTTGCTGGTGGCTATCATGATATTCACAGATTTGCCATTCAGATTGGTAATTTTACCCATTTCATAACTCGGATTGAACGCATATCCCAACATATTTGCCGCTGCAGTGAAAGCAACATCAATAACTTCCGTGTAGAGCTCGGCTTTTTTCTCAGGCGGTACCGGGAATTTACTGGAAACTTTTTTATCGAGAGTCCTCTTGTCACCGAAAGACTTTACCAGTTCAATCTGGCCTTTTTGATTCATAAATTTGACATCCAGCTGAACAGTCGCCTTAAAAGTGAGCTGTTTCCTATTGGGATCTGTAGGCATTGGAGTTTCGTAATTGCTTAACTCCTTGATTCTAGGTTCTATTATATAACTTTTTCCATCAATTGAGTTTTCAATGACTTTAGTAAAACGCTTTGTGTTGGCAATCTGCGTTTTTACCGACATCATGATTGTGTCTACTGATTCGGCAGACAACTGTTTAGACCATTTGCCGGTAATATCCTTGGCCAGTTCGTCGGAGACAAGGTTGACCGGCTCCAGCGCAAGTGTTGTAACCTGTTGTGCCTCAGTGATGTACACCGGAGCAGGAGCAGTTGCACAACCGAATGCTGTTAATGTGGCACCAGCCATAAGTAATAACTTTAGTTTTTTCATTGTATGCGGTCTCCCTTGGGTTTTATCGTGTATATGATAGATATTTACGGCTTTATATCAAAGATACAATCAGGGCGGTGAGTATTAAGGCAACGAAGATATTACATACGGTATACTGAGGAACCGAAGATGAGTTAAAGAAGAGCATGCTTTGACCTGGGACGAGAAAAACCGACCAAGAAACTGTAATTACTCAATAGAGAGAGGCACAATGCCCCCCTCTATTGAGTGCAGTCAGGGGTGGAGGTTACTTGTTCCAGGCAGCCTGTAAAACCTGATCAAGTTCAGATTGTACCGGGTACATTGCAGCAAGAACATTCATTGTAGCTGCTTCGTTATCACTGAACTCTACTTCTTTGCCAGCGGCAGCGAGCAGCAGCTTCGGTTCGATATCTGCCAATGCGACCACGGCATTTTCAATACGGAGAAGAGCCTGCTTTGTAGGCTCATCATCCTTGATTTCATAACCGATTTCTTTGATATTTTTATACATGGAAGAGTAGACAGTGTACTGCATGCCAAGGTTGTTTTTGTACATACCAAAAGCACCGATAATGTTTTTTACGCGGGGGATGACCATGGCAATATTAACCGCACCTTTTGCACCCTTAAACTCGTTTTTGATGTTTGGGAGCGCGCGGACGCCATTAACAACGGCGCATACGATTTTCACCATGGAAGCTGTTGAAAAATCCGCACCGGAGACAGATGCGCGGTAAACCTTATTGGCCAGCTTGCCATGCTGCTTTTGAAGTTCAGCTACCTCTTTTTTCTTTTCTTCCAGCTTGGCGTTAAGTAGTGCTTTCGCCTTGTCATCCTTGAATGCCATATCAGGACAGTTGGCTTTCTTTACTTTTTCATCCTTGATCTCTTCGGTTGCTTTGCGAATAAATGCGCTGCAGGTTTTGTAACCTTTTGCTTCAGCCTCAATTTCATTCTGTAATTCTAGAACCTCTTTGCTGTTGCCGGTTACAGCACCATATGCAGCAAGCGGGTTGCGGTAAATATTGTCATCAATTGTGCCGTCTTTTTTGCGTGCTCCTAACGTTGTAAAGTCAACCTTGCTTTTTTTGAAGAAGCTGATGTCAATTTTATTAATTTCACTGTCGAGCATTTTGTCCCGCTCTTTCAGGAATATGTACAGAGCGCTTGTAGGACGTGGCAAACCTGTTTCAGGGTCAATCTCCATAGGAATAGTTACGCCCTGAGTTGAACCAAGCATTGACAGACCCATTTTGAACATTGCCGCACCGGAGGGTGCACCGTACATTTTAGCTGGCCATTGATCCTGCTCCGAGATTGGTGTCTCCAAAAGTACTCGGTTAGACAATTTTATCGCCATTGCGGCTGACTCAAAAGAGTCAAGTGCTGCCATAACTGTCGGATTCATAGACTCAGCGGCACATTCACCGCCGGAAGTCAGGGTTGCACACCCGGTCATCTGGAGTGATGCCAGAGCGAGCGCGGCGAAGAGAATCAAGGATTTAAACATTTTCACGGGTATTACCTCCGGTGTACTAGATACCTTCACACTTGGTGTAAGGATTATGCTATTTTTTCTTGAAAACAACTTTATTACCAGCGATTTCAGGGTTAAAGCTCTTCATTTGTTCATCTTTTTCAAAGTTATCGAGCAACAGGTCTACCAGGTCACTGATCTTGCCGACATACATCAGGTCAATGACCATATCACCCTTGCCCCTACCCTTCTGGCTTACATCCTTGAGTCCCTTAATATCCTCTTTAAGCAGTTTTAAAATCTTTCGCTCCAGCTTGTAATCCCCGCCTGCTGCAAAAACGACTTCAAAACGCGAACCGCGTCTTTCCTGAGTAAGAGTCTTTGTGTTCAGTGCGCCAAGCACCTCTTTGGCAAATGCTTTACCGCCGTTGATGGCAGAAAGGCGCAAAGCCGCTTTCGCCTCGGCCTTTGATCCCCTGGCAGCACCGTCTATGTTACCTTCCCACATAATATCGCGACTGGCCAGACTGACAGCCTTGCCGGTCATCATGGCGCGGTAGATGTAAGTGCCGCCATTCTGTGCGATATCCATATCGACCTTACCCAATACCAACCACTCGCCTTTGTCTGCCAGCTTGTCTGCCAGCTTGTTAATATGACTGACGAGCTTGTTGTAATCAGCCTCTTCAGTTAAAGCGTCATTGATAGCCTGATCATCGGAATCGATGACGGTATACTCTGCAGCAGTCAGACTTCTGCGAATTTCAGCCCGGACGTTATCGAGAATAACCGGCGCATCACCGCTATCCATCTTGCCTGGTATCAACATAACCACAATACGACGGTCCTCGTTTTTACCGGTAACGGCGCCCTGTCGTTTTAGATAAGCACGCACCTCTTCTTCATTGATGGTAACGCGAAACTTAACTTTAAGCTCTTTGCCAAACATACCGCTTGTACTGGATTCGAGCTGTTCCATGTCCTGAATGAACTTCTCGTCGCCGGTGAGGTTGAGTGTTGCCGCGCGATCTTTGTACACATCATTAAGGTAACTGCGCAGTGCCTGCTCACGGCCACGCTCTTTGGCCTTATTTAGTGCGCTGTATTCATCATCTCCAACTTTAACAGTGACAGTCTCTGTGTAAGTGCGCGTCTCGGCTACTGCGATAAGGGGAACCAGCATCATACCCAATACCATCACAAGCATAATTATTCGTTTCATACAGGTAATCCTCCTAATAATAGTTCTTTGCGGAATAGGTTATTGTTTTTTCCAGGTGCTGCGGTTACCTTCAGATCTGATCAGCTTGAGCTTCCAGCCGAGATCTTTAGCTGCTTTCTGGATAAAAGCCTTAACCTCGTCATTGCTGCCGCTGTATTTCACTTCGTATGTAGTTTTTCCGCCACCTGACTCGCGCTCACGAATGCTCTCCATTTCAGGAATTGCCTTCATCTTGTCTCTGAAGCTGCTGATTTCTTCTGCATCATCAACACCATCCATGACGAAAATGTATGTACTGCCCATAGTTTTTTCACGTTTCCAGCTTTTCTTGATCGCCTCTATTGTAACGGCAGCCACCTTTTTGCCAGCTTCATCAGCTGAACGGAGCAACGCTTCCTGAATAGTTGAAGCCCCTGAAGAAGCATCAACTTTTTTACTTGCAATGATACGTGATGTTGTCGCGTTGATCAGCTCAGTGCGGATAAAAAGCTTGGCAGCACTGCGTGAATCACCTTCAACGCCGATCCCTACGGCTTGATAATAAAGGATCAGCTCTGCATGGTTTTTCAAACCAAAGGCTGCGGCTTTATTGATATCGATATCCATTTCGTGTGATTCTGCAACTTGCAGAGAGAATTTCTCGGCAGTGCCTTTGTCAATTACATCAAAGCCCTTATCAGCAAGTACATCGACGATAGAACCGTATGAGTTGTCAAAAAATGCTTCCAAATCCTTGGAAGTGGCACCCAGCTTACCGCCTTGAGGAAGTTTAGGGTTATAAAGCACCATTATACGCGGGTTACCCATTGATTCCTGAAGAATGCCAAGGCCACTGATATCAGCCTCTAGAGCCTTTGTGTCAACCTCAACGACTGCCGCTACTTCGTATCCAGAACCGGTAAATTCGGCTTCACCGGATTCTTTAGCGGACGTTACGTAATTTTTGCCTTTGATGGTTGCCTGAATTTTGCTTTTGTATTTCTTGTAAGATGCGTCATCAACAATCTGCAAAATTGCCTGCTCAACAGCTTTGACTTTTGCATTAGCGAGTGCAGCTTCCTCGCTTTTTCCTTTTCCGGTTACATTGATCGGAGCGGCCCATAAAGTAGAGGCAAGCAGCAGTGACACGACAGAGGCAAAGATAAAATGGCGCATGGTGTTATGTCCTTTCCAATAGGTTTAATTTAACAATGATATTTATCAACCTGGGCACTACTGTTTTTTCCAGGTACTGCGAGCCCCTTCTGCACGAACCTTTTTAAGGGTCCAGCCAAGCTCCTTTGCTGCGCGTATAACATCTCTGTCGAGCTGATCACGCTTACCTTTGTAGGTAGCTTCAAAAGTTGTTTTTCCACCACCGGATTCAATTTCCTTGGCATCGTTAACGAGAGGGAATTTCTCAAACATGCTGGTGAACTTGCCGATTTCTTCCGCATCTTCAACACCATCGATCACAACCGTGTACAAGGAACCGTTCTGCTGCATATCCATCCAGTTTTTCTGGATAACTTCGATCATTGGATTGACGATCTTCTTGCCGCCGTCACGTGCCGCTTTTTCCATAGCGTTTTCCATCGACTGGCCGCTGCTGACCTGTTCTACCATTTTGCTGGTAACAACCTGTGAACGGGTATTGTCAATTAACTGGGTCTTAATACGCAACTTGACACCAATATTAACAGCGCCCTCCTTGACTTCACCGCTGACGCTGTACAGCAGAGTATACTCAGCGTTGTACTTAAGTCCGAAAGCTGCTGCCTGATTCAGGTCAACATCAATTTCGTGGGTAGCGGCAACCTGTTGAGCAAATTTTTCCGAGGATGCTTTGTCAACCACTCGGAATTGTTTGTCAGTCAGAGTTTCCACAATTCCGTTGTAGATTTCCTCGACAAAATCTTTGTTTTTGAAAGCCTGTGCGCCCTCGCCTTTTTTGCTGAAAGCCACGAGAATACGAGGATTACCAACACTCTTTCGCAGAATGGTTAACGCATTGACGTCGTCCTTGATAAGCTTGTCATCAACCTTGGCTGAGATGGTCACAGTGTAGCCATCATCCGTCTTGGCTTCCTTGATGACTGTATAGCTGGTGACATATCCCTTGCTGTGCGAAAGGATTTTGTCGTCAACCAGTTGCGCATCAATTACGGTAGTACTGGATTTTATGTACGTGCCAACTCCCTGCTCAACCGCCCGCCGCATGGCACTTATCAGAGCCTGGTCTTTATTAGGGCCTTCTCCTGTGGCCTCAACGTTGGCAAAAGCGACTGATGTCCCCATTACCAGAAATGCAAACATAATCAGAAATACATTCTTCATGAACAACCTCCTCTATTTAATTTTCCAGGAACTACGGTTCCCTTCTGACCTGACTTTATTAAGCTTCCATCCCAACTCACCTGCTGCCTTGAGAATATCACGGTCCAATTGATCACGCTTGCCTTTGTAGCAGATTTCAAATGTGGCCTTGCCACCACCTGACTCTGTTTCTTTGGCTGTGGATACTGATGTGTTCCCTTCCAACTGAGCCAGCAGCGGCATTAAACTCTCTTCGCTGTTTGGGCTCTCAACCACGATTGTGTAGATATGACCCGCGTTGACAGCCTCCCGATAGAACTTTTCCATGGCGCCAATTAGTGCTGCCGCAAGCTTTTTACCGGCAGCGCGGGAAGCTTTATCAATTGCATCCTCTAGAGTTATACCCGATGACGATGCATCTGCAACTTTAGACGTTATTATTTGGGCTGAGGTATTGTCAACGACTTTGGCGGAAACCCGTATCAAGGCGCCTTTGCTCTCTTCAGCGTCTCTTTTGGTGGTTGTGGTCTTAAAAAAAATGGTGTACTCGGCAAAAAATTTAAGTCCGAAGGAGGCTGCTTTATTGAGGACCGGATCGATTTCGTGGGTGGCGGCAATCTGAAGCGAACACTGCTCGGCTGACGCCTTGTCAACTACCCGGTATCCCTTGTCGGTCAGATATTCGACAAGCCCTTCGTAAACATTCACACGGGACTCTTGCTCAGCATCATTTGCTTTACTTGAAGGAGCAACGTGGATGATAAGCAGCCGCTCATTGCTGGGCTTTTTAGTGTCGGACGCAGAAGAGGGGGTGCCATAACAGGCCATGGCAAAGACTGCGAAAACCAGGGTGATCCAATGCTTCATGTAATCCCTCCTGGGCAGGTAAACTTTACTATGTAGTAGAACAAAAAAGAGCATACCCTTTTTATTGCCTGGGGAATGCTCTTTGATAGCGCTGTTATAGATTTCAGTCACGGACTTTCATTGAAATACCGCCATACATTTATACAAAGTTCTTTTTAACCAAATCTCTTTTTGTTTGTTGCAAACAAGATATTTACTACCCTGTTTATTAAAATAATTTTCGAATAAAAGATAAATTTAACTATCATTACCGCTTATTCAAGTCAAGTTATTTTATTCCCTGTGCACCTTTTAATGGCACTCTATTCCTGTTCGAAAAAGGTGCTCAATTCCATTGACAAAATGCCCCGCATGACCGTAAAGTTGCCACCAATCGGGGCAACTGTGATATCTATTGATAAGATTAAACTACAATTCAAAAAAATACTTTCCCTGGATGCCCACCCCGGGCATATTTCCGTTGGTTTTGCCGTAGGTGTTTTTATCAGTTTTACCCCCTTCTTCGGTCTTCATACACCTCTTGCAATCGCGTTGGCCTTTATTTTCCGCCTCAACAAAGTAACCTGTATTACCGGGGCCTGGGTCAACACTCCTTTTACTGTTGTTCCTATCCTGATGGCCAGTTACAACCTGGGAAGATTCCTGCGGGGAAAACCGGCCAAGGCACTCACTTTCACAAATCTTGATTGGCACAGCCTCCAACCCTACGCTAAATCAATCCTGCTCGGAAGTTCAATACTCGGTTTTTTTGCTGCAGTCGCTTCCTACTTTATATGCTACTGGCTGGTGACGTTTTTCAGGCGCAAGGATGCCGCACTGAAAGAGATTACGCGGGAAATGGAAGAGGTTGGAGAAGAGCTGGATTAACCATCAGTGGAGTTGACCATATTCCCGCGCACCGGAATACAGAATAATAGAGAACGCAAGCCCCGCTACCGGGAAGATAAAGGCTGTATGAAGACCTGCTGCCGAAATGTTTCCAGCAACCCCACCGTACGAGCCGATAATCCCCCCCATGACCTGCTGTGTTACCGCAGCCCCCATTAATACATAGAAATTAAGCGAAGTAAGCGCCGTACCGACAATATTCACCGGGAACATTGAGCGGATAATCGGATAAATCATCACACCACTGGAAACTGCCAACCCTACCATAAAAAACACTCCCGCCAGCAGCGGCTGTGGCACGGCCTCGGCCCACCCCAGAAAAGCGGTCATCAGCAGCAGTAATACCACCTGCCCTGCAAGCAGGGTTTTCTTATAGGATTTGAAAAAACTCCGGGCAATGGCATCGATACATGAGCTGCCTACGATAAACCCGATAGATGTGAACATCAGCATGCTGCCGGCAGCCGCGCGGGAAAGATGCAACACCTCCATTAGATACGGCCCCCCCCATAATGCCTGCAGAGCCAGGTAATTCCCATACCAGGAAAACGCCATAATACCCAGGAGCCAAAAATCCCTGGAACTAAAAATACCAGCCCAGGCCGCAATAACTCCAGCTTTTGCATTTACATCAGGCTCTTCACTAGAGGTGTTTATGAGCGGCTTGTCCTGTACTCTACTTAAAACCAGCAGAGTTACGGCAGCCTGTACAGCGCCGACCGCGAGAAAAGAAGTCCGCCAGCCAAAAGCCCCTACAGCCAGCGCTAAAGGTGCTGTGGCCGCAAGGTTTCCAAGATTACCGATTGCAACCATAAACCCGGAAACACGTCCGAACTCCTGCTTGCTGAACCAGTGGCTGAAAAGCGCAAAAGTAGCCATCAATACAGACGCCGTACCGATGCCGATCAGCAATCTGGCGACAATGGCGGCTTCAAGCGTAGCTGCCTGTGAAAAAAGAATTCCGCCAATGGTAGTCAGCACGCCACAACCGCTGATAACCAGCCGGCTTCCCAAACGGTCTATCATCGGCCCGAGAGGCAGTTGAGCGGCGGCATAAGCGTAGAACATCACACCCGACAGAGTCCCCAGCTGCCCGGGCGTCAACTGCAATTCTCTCGAGATATCACCTGCCACCACAGCAAGCGAAACCCGATAAAAATATACAAGGATATACATCAACGCAAGGGTAGCGAAAATGGTCCAGCGCTTACGATTCTGTGACGGCGCGTTGATCATACGGTGTCCTGTCGGCAGGTTCAAACAAGGAAGCGACTATTGAAAGCATAAATGTCTGACTTTTTATGCACGAAAGTCGTAGTTCGCGCAATGGCAGAGTTCTATGACGGTTTACAAACAGACAGTCCCAACCGGAAACTGCGGATGGGACTGTCTGTTTAGCGTTACTGCATAAATACTACGATGGATTACCTTATGCTATCGTGTGCCTGATATCCTTGCCTTTTACCATAAAAATCACCATTTCAGCCACGTTGGTGGCGTGGTCGGCAATACGCTCCAATGATTTTGAAATATAGTTGAGCTTCAAGGCACGGGATATTGTTGTCGGGTCTTCAATCATAAAAGTCAGGAGCTCTCTCTGTATCTGAATATTAAGATCGTCGACAAACGTATCGTCCTTGCAAACTTTGACGGCCAGATCCGCATCGCCGCGTACAAAAGCATCAAGGGCCTCTTTAAGCATAATCTCCGTCCAGTGAGCCATGCGTGGGATATCGATATAAGGCTTTAGCGGAGGCTCTTCATTGAGCTCACGGGAACGCTTTGCAATGTTAGCGCACTGGTCACCAACACGTTCAAGGTCGGTAACAATCTTGAGAGCAATCGTGATAAAACGTAGATCTCTCGCGGCCGGCTGGCGCAATGCCAGCAGCTCCAGGCATCGTTCATCGATCGACACCTCAGCAGCATTGATCTCATGATCAAGCGCAATTGTGCGCTCAGCAAGCGGAGTATTCCTGTCGACAAGAGATTTAACCGAGTTGGCAATCATCAACTCAACCTTACCGCCCATAATCAGAATACTTTGCTTTAACTCACTCAGCTCAATGTCGAATACGGTACTGATGTGTTCACGTTCCATGTGCTCTCCTAGCCGAATCGTCCGGTAATGTAGTCTTCAGTCTGCTTTTTCTCAGGGTTGGTAAAAATCTTGCGTGTCACTCCGGCTTCAATCAACTCTCCAAGATAAAAGAAAGCGGTTACATCAGATACCCGCGCGGCCTGCTGCATGTTGTGGGTGACGATGACAATAGTGTACTTGCTTTTAAGCTCTTCGATCAACTCTTCGATTTTAAGGGTCGATATCGGGTCAAGTGCCGAGCAGGGCTCATCCATCAGGATAACCTCGGGATTGACCGCAATTGCGCGAGCAATACAGATACGCTGAGCCTGTCCGCCGGAAAGGCCCAAAGCGGAATCATTCAAGCGGTCTTTAACCTCGTTCCAGATAGCAGCACTTTTCAGACTGCTCTCAACCACCTCATCCAGGGTCGACTTATCATTTACACCGGCAATGCGCAGACCATAGACAATATTCTCGTAAATAGACTTTGGGAAAGGATTGGACTGTTGAAAGACCATGCCTATTTTTCGCCGCAGTGAGATAACATCGGTAGAGGATTCGTTGACCTCGTCACCGTTAAACCGGATACTCCCGTCGATCCTGGCACTCTCCACCAGATCGTTCATGCGATTGAAACAGCGCAGCAGTGTCGACTTGCCGCAACCGGAAGGTCCGATAAAAGCGGTCACCTGATGGCGTGCCATATCAAGGTTAATCCCCTTTAGCGCATGGGCCGAACCATAATGAAGATCCAGATTAGAGACTGAGAGAATGGGTGAGCTTCCGTTTTGTTCTTTTGCCTGTGCCATGTCTATTCCTATTTTCAGGATTGTGTAGTAGTAGGGGCGCATCGCCTGCGCCCGTGAATGCTGCAATCCGGTGCGTATGTATGCACCCTGATGACAATCTCAATAGACCCGATATTGTTCGAAGCCCTTAGAATTGTGCCCTTACAGTAATCCGGCTAAAATGTCGAAGTTGTATATTTACTGCGCATCCTGTTGCGCAGGTAAATTGCCGCACTGCTTGCCAATATAACTATCGCCAGCAGCAGCATTGTAGTGACAAAAACCATCGGCTTGGCGGCCTCTACGTTTGGAGACTGGAAACCGACATCGTAGATATGGAAGCCCAAGTGCATAAACTTTCGATCCATGTGAAAGAACGGAAAATTAGTATCAAAGGGCAGTGTTGGCGCCAACTTGACAACGCCGACAATCATCAGCGGGGCCACTTCACCAGCCGCACGTGCCATGGATAGGATCAGCCCGGTCATAATGCCTGGAGTTGCCATCGGCAGCAGATTTTTTGTAAGAGTCTGGAATTTGGTTGCGCCAAGTGCCAGTGAGCCCTCGCGGATGCCTTTAGGAATTGAGGCCAGTGATTCCTCTGTGGCAACAATCACTACCGGCACGGTCAGAAGTGCCAGGGTCAGACTCGACCAGAGGATACCACCGGTACCAAAAGTCGGTGTTGGCAGACGCTCCGGAAAGAAGAGGCTATCAATACTGCCACCGATTCCATAGACAAAAAAACCGAGGCCGAAGACGCCATAAACGATTGATGGGACACCGGCCAGATTGTTAACTGCGATGCGAACCATACGGGTCATCAAACCTTCCTTGGCATATTCTCGCAGATAAATCGCAGCTACTACACCGAAAGGAAGAGAAAAAACACTCATCAGTAATACCATCATAACTGTACCGAAGATTGCGGGAAAGAGCCCCCCCTCGGTATTTGACTCGCGTGGGTCATCCAGAAGCAGTTCACGGAGTCGTTCAAGGTAGGCAGCGCATTTAGCAAAGAATGACATGCTGTTGGGTCGCTGCAGGGCAACTATTTCAATCAGCGAAATATCTTTGCTTCCTCCGGCAACATCACTGAACTGAGCCGTAATACGGGCTATATCGGCCTGGGCCGCAGTTGACAACTCGTTCAGACGGGTGAATTCCGCCAGATCTTTTTCACGGATGGAAGTCAGTTCACCAATTGCCGCAGCGTTCTTTTCTTTGCCGGAATATTCGAGCTTCAACAACTTCAGCCTAAGACGTTCGGCGTTATGGTTCAGCTCAGACATCTGCTGTTTGATTTTGCGGCCGCTATCAAGTTTGACTGACACCAGCTTCATCGCCTGCTGCAGTGCGTCATAAGGTGAGGCAGCAGTCAGCCCCATCCCATCAGCAGTAATCCCTTTCAAAAAGCCAAAATAGTTGCCATGTTCCCGGCGTTCAAGCAGTACCGCCTCGCCTGGCAGGGCGCGAGAGGCGATTTCTTTTTCGTCTACCCAGCGAAAATCCTGTCCGAAAACATCACGGTTACCAACTTTCAACTGCAGGCGACGAAGACCGCTGATTGGATTTTTTTCTTCTTGAGTAATCTGGCCGAGTAGAGAGGTGCCATCTTTCAATTCGAGCTTGACGAGTTCGCGCGGCCAGAAGTAGCCAAGGCCGTTCGTCATTACGACTCCGACAAGTGCAAGACTCATAACAAGTATGATTGCCAGGGCGGCTCCTGTAGCCAGAACAAAAGGTTCACCTGTTTTCCAGAATAATTTCATATAAACATGCCTCTCGGGTTTTCAAGCACCCCTTCAAGTGAAGGGGGAAATCAGTATCGGCCGTACTTTTTACGGAACCTCTGGCGCAGCGCTTCGGCAACTGTGTTGATAAGAAAGGTGAAAAGGAACAGCAGCACAGCAGAGAGAAATAGTACCCGATAGAGTGAGCTGTTAAGGGGTGCTTCCGGAATTTCCACCGCAATGTTGGCTGATAGTGAGCGTAGTCCGTTAAATAGACTCCAACTCATAATCGGCGTGTTGCCCGTTGCCATCAGCACTATCATAGTTTCGCCAATGGCGCGTCCAAAACCAATCATGACCGCAGAAAAAACGCCGGGGAGCGCCGACGGCAGAACCACCCGCCAGGCTGTCTGCCATCTGCTGGCACCAAGAGCAAGTGAGGCGGCGGTCAGATTGCGCGGCACGTTGGAGATGGCATCTTCAGCGATGGTGAAGATAATCGGAATCACGGCAAAGCCAAGCGCAATAGCGATGATAATGCTGTTTCTCTGGTCGTAACGAACACCCAGCGAGCTGTATAGCCACTGTTTGAAGTCTCCCGAGAACAGGTTTAGTTCCGCCAGGCCACTGAGAAGAAAGGCTGCATAAATCCCCAGAATAACCACCGGAATCATGGCAATGAATTCATGCCCGCGTGTCATTTTCTGAAGCATGGAAGCCGTCTTGATTCGCTTCCAGAAGAAGATGGTAAGCAGCAGCATCAACGGCACGATAATGATACTTAAGAAAATGGTCAGGACACTTTTATCGATTAAAGGAGCCAACCAGAGACCGGCAAGAAAACCGATCACTACCGAAGGAATGGCGGCCATGATCTCTACCACCGGCTTGACACGCCCCTTCAGTTTTGGCGACATGAACTGGCTGGTGTAAAGAGCAGCCAGCAGTGCCAGCGGTACGGCAAAAAGCATGGCGAAGAACGTCGCCTTGATAGTGCCGAACACCAACGGCACCAGGCTCATCTTCGGTTCAAAATCGTCGTTGGCTGCCGATGACTGCCAGGCATATTCAGGCCTGTCGTAGCCTTCGTACCAAACCTTGCCGAACAGGGTACTTAACGAAATTTCGGGATGTGGGATATCGAGCTTCCACACAGTTACAGTGCTGCTGCCCAGAGCCACCAAGGTGTTTCCCTTGGGAGAAAGAGCAGCTCTAACGGTCCCGGCAGCAGGCGTAATGGTCAGAAGATCTCGTTCCGAAGTCATATGATCAGCGTGAATTTCACTGGCGTTGAAAGAAACAATCGTCTTGTCCCGCGGTGAAGGAATTATTGCTGTTATTCCTTTTTGATTGGGGCGCAGAGTATGAATACGTGTTAGTCTTCTGTCCTCACCACTTCCGGCGACCTTGACGGGAAACCAGGTTGTCAAAGAGCCGCCGGCATCGCCGACTGCAACAGAGACATCTCCAAGAACCAATGCAAGAGATGTAACAGCTTTGTGCTGATCGGATGTCTCTACACTTTCAAGCAGCCGTACCTGACCGGGTTCTGAAATATCCCAGCGCAGCAGCATGCCATTCTCGGTACCGGCGTACAGATAATGTCCTTTTGAATCCACGGCCAGTGCAGTCAGACGACCTGGCAACGGCTCGCTAATATCGGCACTGGTATTGCTTCGTTTTTCATTACCGAGTAGATCCTTTTCGACCAGTTGATGGCTTACCCTCAGGCGATCTCCGCTCAAGCGGTCAATCCGCACCACGCCTTTACCTTCAATCGAGCGGACAAAAGACTGTACTATGCCGGCAGTTGCAGCAAATGATATGTCATCCTGTGCTACCACATCATGGGTGAGGGATATTTTCCCATCCGCATCTTTGTTAGTAGCGAGTGCGACTGTAACAGAGCTGACAGCGCCGTTGTCCCAGAGCAGGTTATAGGCCGATTTACCGACGTATTCAGCCGCAACCGCACGAACCGCTCCGACTGGAACAGAAGGAGTCTTGATGCTTGATGAAAGGGATCCATCAGCAGCCTTCAAAAAGTGAAAAGTTCCGCTGTCATCAAGCAGGAACAGTGCCTGCTGATTCTCTTCGGACCCGAGCGTCAGGATCCTGTCAGCAGAGATCGCAGCAGGAATCTTGACCGTAGAGGCAACTTTGGCTGATGCAGGGTAGAAAAGCGGCAGAGCAACCCGGGAGATCATCACCAGAATCCAGACCACCGAAAATATGACCATTACCCCGCCGACACGAATCAGAAACTCGGCAATACGGTCGTTGCGGCGGGATTTATCAATACTGTTTTTTGTCATAGGCTGGTTGTGGTTCATCTTGCACCATCAATTGTATGAATATACGTCTCATGTAGGGGGCACAACAATTGTGCCCCTGCTGTTATTGTCAAAATACGGAATGCGCTACCCAATTACAAGCTACTCAGGGGCGTATTCAATACGCCCCTGAGTCATAATCCTATTTCAGTGCCTTTAGCTGCTCATCAACCAGTTTTGCTGTTAGTGGATCGTAGCCGTCCTTCACTACGATTTCCTGACCTTCTTTGGAGAGTGCGTAACGAAGGAACTCTTCCACTACTTTCGGCAGTGGCTGGCCAGGTTTTTTTGCAACATAGATGTAAAGCACACGACTCATCGGGTAGGTACCATTCAGTACATTGGCATAAGTTGCCTCTGCGGCCTTGCCACCCTCTTTGGCAGAGAGAGGAACAGCTCGTACGCCAGAGGTTGCGTAACCTATGCCGGAATAACCGATTGCTCCGATATCCTTTGCGACACCCTCTACAACCGAGGCGGAACCGGGCTGCTCTTTGACTGTGTTTTTAAAATCTCCCTTACTCAGAGCGTGCTCTTTAAAGTAGCCGTATGTGCCGGAAGCAGAGTTACGGCCGTAGAGACTGATCGGCATGTCAGCAAGTTTGCCGGTTACTTCAACCTGACCCCAGGTTGTGACATCAGCACCGCCACGTTTGTGGGTTTTGGAGAAGATGGCATCAACCTTGTCAAGTGACAGGCTCTTGATGTGGTTATCCTTGTTGACAAATACAGCCAGAGAATCAAGTGCTACACCGATTTTGGTCGGTTTGAAGCCATGTTTCTTTTCAAACTCTTCGATTTCAGAGCTTTTCATTTCACGTGACATCGGCCCGAGCTGGGCAGTACTGGCAATCAAGGCGGGAGGAGCGGTGCTGGAACCTTTCCCTTCAATCTGAATGTTAACGTTAGGATATTTCTTTTTGAATCCTTCTGCCCAGTAGGTCATCAGGTTGTTGAGGGAGTCGGAACCGATACTGCCAAGGTTACCGGCAACACCGGCGGCAGGGGTGTATTTTTTGATCTTGGCATCTACTGTTACTTTTTCGGCATGAGCTGCTACTACGGTGACCATCAGCAGAGCTGCGGTCAGGATTGACTTCTTTAACATGGAATATTTCCTCCTGTGGGTTTGTAACTTATCTGTAGCAACTATAGCAGATCATTGTTACAGCGATGTTACAGAGAGGAAAAAAGTTGGTTAAATGTTTGCTCCTGTTGGCACCTTTTTAAGCGTAAATGTAAACACTGAACCTCTGCCAGGTTCACTTGTTACAGAAACAGCTCCTCCGTGAAGTTGAACAATATGTTTCACAATAGCCAATCCGAGTCCAGTCCCCCCCTGCTCACGGGTTCTGGCTTCATCAACGCGGTAAAAACGTTCAAATATACGCGGCAGGTCTTTATAAGGGATACCGATACCGGTGTCTGCGATTGAAACTCTGGTGAATGCACCGTCATCTTCGGTAAACAGGCGGATTGAACCACCGTCCGAGGTGTATTTGATAGCGTTTTCCAACAGATTGACCACAACCTGTTCGAGGCGCCCCTGATCAGCTGTCACTCGCGACAGTGTGCCGTTATTGGATTCATTAAGTATGGCAATATCTTTTTGTACTGCGCGCTCCTGAAGTAGCATACATGCCTTGGCTATAGTCCCCGAGACATCAATCGGATTGAGTTCAAGAAGAGCCTCTTTCGACTCCAGACTCGACAGTGTGAGGATATCGTTTATCAGGTTAGTAAGACGCTCTGCGTGACTGGAGATAATTTCCACGAAGCGAACAGCGCGCACCGGATCGGACTCCAGCGCACCATCGAGCAGCGTTTCGGCATAACCTTTAATGATAGTCACCGGTGTCCGCAGTTCGTGAGAAACATTAGCCACAAAATCCCTACGCATATTTTCAGCTTTTTTCAGATCACTGATATCATGAAAGACTGCGACTACTCCCTGCGCGACGCCATCAACCTTCAGTGGAACCCAGTGGGTAAAAAGAGTGCAGTCATCTGGTTTGAGCGAAATTTCCCGCAGCAGTTCATCCACATTCGGCTTGTCAAGGTCGTTAAAAGCCTCCAGCAGATCGGGGTGGCGTGATATCTCCACCAGCTTTTTACCTTCAACTTCACCGGCTATAGCGAAGAGTCGGCGGAAAGCGGGGTTAACCAGAGTTATGACGCCATCCAGATCGGTGACCATGACCCCTTCACCCATACTGCGCAGTATGGTATCAAGCCGCTGTTTTTCAGCGGAAAGCCGCTGCACCTGTTCTTCGATCCGTTCCGACATGTCATTTAGCACCGTACCGAGCAAGCCTATCTCGTCGTTAGATATCACAGCAATTTTTGTTTTACTTCCACCATACCCGATGCGAGCGGCAGCATCTGCCATATCGCGCAGCGGCCTGGATGTAAGATTGGAAAGAAAGTAACTGAACAGAAGAGCAATGAGTATCGTTACTACAGTTGCCACGCCAACCATATTGTGCAGGGTGCTCCTGGCGGACGAAAGGTATTCAAGCGGTCTGGCAAGACGCACAATACCGTCCACAGTCCCGTTTCCGTATGACATGGCCGAATAGAGCATCGGAGTGCGCAAGGTGTCCGAATAACGAAGAGCCGAACCACTGCCGTTTTTAAGAGTCTCCTGCACCTCAGGTCTTTGCAGATGGTTCTCAACCTGAGCAAGTCGAGCCGGCCCGACATCCGAATCGCCAATCACAGTACCGTTTACAGCTATCAAGGTTACTCTTGATCTGGTGGCAATACCTATCGATTCGGCAAGTTGCTGCGGAGATGCAGTCTGTTTGCTGCCAATCAATAGCAAACGGGCCAGTTGCACCTGACTGGTCAGGTTTACACGGCTCTCCTCAATCAGACCTTTTTGCAGAGAATGATTGAAATAAAGGTAAAAACTTCCCGTGACCAACGTAATCAGAAATATGTAGGAGAGTATCAGCTTGGTTCGGAATCCCATGTGTCACACCTCTATCTTATAGCCAAAACCACGGACGGTTTTGATGATGTCGCCAGGTGTACCCAGTTTTCCCCGTAGGCGGGTAACATGAGTATCTACGGTTCTTGTATCACCGGCATTGTTGTAGCTCCAGACATTCTGCAGCAGTTTTTCACGGCTGTGTACAAACCCTTTTTTCTCCGCCAGATAGAGCAGCAGCTTAAACTCGGTACTGGTGAGCTCAATTTCAAGGCCGGCACTATTAACAGTATGACGCTGCTTATCGATGACAATATCACCAATGGAAAAAAGTTGCGCGACCGGTATTTGCACCTCATGCTCAAAGCGTCTCATGACAGCCTTGACCCGCAAAGCCATCTCCCTCATGGAAAACGGTTTCACTATATAATCGTCAGCACCGACCTCAAATCCTACTACACGATCAATTT
This sequence comes from uncultured Geobacteraceae bacterium, assembly GCA_903875605.1. Classification (GTDB taxonomy): domain Bacteria; phylum Desulfobacterota; class Desulfuromonadia; order Geobacterales; family Pseudopelobacteraceae; genus JACRCG01. The sequence continues at coordinate 53,850 of CAIQWT010000097.1, forward strand.
CGTCCCCTTTGGCCGTTATCATGATTATCGGAATATCGGCAGTACGCTGATCTTTCCGCAGCGCCTTGCAAATCTCTGTTCCCAATAGTCCCGGCAGCATGAGGTCAAGAAGGATCAGATCAGGCAGATCCTCACTGGCCCGCTCAAGGCCGAGCTTACCATCGTGAATACATGTAGCGGCATACCCTTCCTTTTCAAGGTTGAAAGCCAGTAATTCCGCCAGATCCTTTTCATCTTCAATAATCATAACTCTCTTCATGTCACGCTCCTGCTCCAGTTTAGGCGATGTAGCAATAATATATGTAACACACAATTGTTACAGAAATGTTGCAGACGTATAAAGATCTTGTAGAATTTGCATCCAAACAGCAATTCAACAACAAAAATTCACAAAGATTTTAACTTACCTCCACATGATTGTAATATTGATCATATATACTATCAAAAAATAAAGGAGGAAACGAAGATGAAAATAAGATTAAATGAAGACTATTATTTCTGGTGTTGTGACTGGTGTGATACTGAGAATCGTGTATTCTGGACAAAACTGCAGGAAGGTACCACCTGCGGAGCCTGTCATAGACCAATGAACCTTCCGGAGATGAATGACGTAATTACAGAAAACCACATCGCAGCGGGGCTGTGTTAACCATGCGCGGGTGGATAACGACCCTGGCCGGATGGTGTCGCCTGCCGATATTGGGAGGTTTTGCCGAACTGGATACACAAATTGATAAGCTGCGAGCATTGCGGGACTCCTATCAACTACAGACGGAAAAAGCGTGTTACGTCCCGAACAGTGAGGAAAATAAGGTAATTACAGCCCCTGCCTTAGTGCCGCAGGGCTGTTCTTAAGTTTACTTTTCCCAAAATAGCGCAGACATACAAAAGTTATCCAGCCGACAAGCACCATGCCAACGGTAAACAGACTGTATGAAATGGGCCATGGAATCCCCTGTGTCATCATAGAGAACTCTGACATACCGCCAACACCGGCCAGGAAGTTTAGCGGCATAAAAATGATACTGATAATAGTTAACTGCTTAATGACTTTGTTCTGATTGATGTTAACGAAGCCAACTATCGCATCCATCAGAAAGTTGATCTTGTTAAACAGGAAAGCAGTATGCCCGTCAAGTGATTCTATATCACGCAATATTTCACGAACATCCTCGTGTTGCGCTTCCGACAAAAATTTTCCCCGCATCAAAAATGACAGTGCTCTCCGGGTATCACGAACATTACGACGGATGCGGCCGTTAAGATCTTCTTCCTCTGCTATGGAGGCAAGAAATCTTGCAGACTCCTCGTCAGTCATGTCGGTACCATAAACCTGTTTCCCTACCGCCTCCAGCTCCTCATACACATCTTCAAGTGCGCTGGCCGAATATTCAACATCTGCTGCATAAAGATCCAGAAGCACATCTTTAGCCTCGGAGACGTAACCTGACTTGGCCCTGGCTCGCAAACGCTGCAGGCGGAATACCGGCAGCTCCCCGTTTCTTACCGAAAACAGAGTCCCCTCATTCAGAATAAATGCAACCATCACATTGCGCGATTCGTCTTCCCGGTCGAGGAGAAAATCCGAGTGTAAATGAACCTCTCCATTATCTTCCACATAGAAACGTGCGCTTGTTTCAAGATCAGTCAGCTCACTCGGGTCAGGCAGTTTTACGCCAAAGATCTCACTTGCCCAGGCCCGCTGTTCATCTTCAGGATTCACCAGATCAACCCAGATTGGTTTGGCTCGCGCAAGATCATCACGTGTTTCTATGGGAATCTGACGTAAGCGCCCTTCGTATAGGTCAAAAACCCGGATTTTTGTGATCTGAGCCTGAGGAGCAATCTCAAACAGCAGCTCAACCCGGACAGAATCTTCCGTTTCCAGAAGAATTTCCTCCTTTTTCCCATCCGGGATAAGAGGCCATATGATCTGACGGTCGTCGCTGGAAAGACTTTCAAGAATGCGTGCAATCGAACCGGGATCAAGCTGATCGACCATCTTCTGTAATTCCACCCTGTTCTGCTTATGCGCCAGGGTTTCAAGCAATTGGTGCCTGGCTATCAGCGCCTTTACCTGGGAGAGCGACCCCTGAATATCTAAGTGGTTATTCATAAGCAGAACTCGGATTCAGCCAGGTTAGTCGACTGCTTTCTCTTTGATTCACATATGTTGCAGTTACAGTGTGGACAGCCAGATGACCGGTATGAGTAAATCTGCTGATTTCATTATTCAGTTCTACCGCAATCCCGGCTAAGGCATCCGATTCTGCAGCAATCGCAGCCGCTGCTTTAACGGTCTCTTCCGAGACCTGCTCAACAGCAACAATATCCGTGCTGATCTGTTCTGCTGTTGCAGAAAGCTCAACCGTTGCCGTAGCGATTTCACCGGCCATTCCTTGCAAAGAAGTAACACTTTCAACTATTTTGCGCAAAGAATCTCCCGCTTGTTCGGCATGTTCGACACCCACTTTTACACGCTCGAGGCTTTTGTTCATGGCAATCACTGCTTTACTCGCGTCAACCTGAATAGCCTTAACCCGCTCGGTGATACCAACAGTCGCCTTGGCTGTACTTGTTGCCAATTTGCGGACTTCATCCGCTACCACAGCAAAACCCAGGCCGTGCTCTCCGGCCCTGGCAGCTTCTATGGCGGCATTCAAAGCCAAAAGATTCGTCTGGTCAGTGATCTCAATTATAACAGCAACTATCTCTCCCACCTGTTGAGAGCGTTCGTTAAGGGACTGCATCACTCTGGTGGACTCTTCTACAGCCCGTGCTATCTCCTGCACCTCACGCCCTGTCTGGCTAACTACATCGGCACCACACGCCGCTAATTGATGTGCCTCGGTTGCCGACTGAGCAATCCGGGAAGTGTTCTGGGATACCATCGCAATAGTCTGGGACATTTCTATCGCAGCGGCAGCAACTTGACCCACACTTGCCGATTGCTCCTTCGTGGTGGAATGAATTGCCAAAGCGGTATGGGTAAGCTCTCGCGATGTTACTGTAAGTTTGCCTGATGACTCGGAGACTTTTGCCAGAATCCTGGAAAACGAGGTGAGTAACTTATTAAAAGCGTTGATAGTTACTGCAAATTCGTCATCATTCTTTATTAGTGCTTTATGGTTAAAATCACCGGTTTCGGCAACTGTCACGATAGAATCATTTAGTCGTGTCAGGGATCGAACAATGCAGATGGTAGTTGTTACCGTCAGGTACAACACCAGCAAAATAATAATCAGGGATATTCCTATAAGCAGTTTTCTGAACAGGTCAACTCTCTGGGTGACTACAGTTACGAATCTTTGCTGCTCCTGGGCTGTTGATTGGACATTAGCCTCACTCTTCTGCCCCTGCTCCAGAGCAACTGCTTTAATTTTCTTTACCGAGTTATCCACTTGAACCATGTTATCCAGTACCTTTCGCTGGGAAGTACTGATGGCTCGCAGAGAGTTGCCCGCACTGCCAACGGCGCTGTTTATTCCGGCAACAGCATCATCAACGAAGCCAGAGCTTTTGATCTCCTTTATCCCATTGCCAGCCTGTAAAACATTGCGTGCAATGCGCGACTGGATCGTCTGCACCTCTGCTGTTGCCCTGTCCAATTCTGCAGGTGTCTCACTGAGCATAATCATACGTGCTTTGGCATCAAGAAGCTTGGCATCAACACCAATGGAATAGACAACGTCATTTATTGTATTAATTCTTTTGTGCATGACAAGGTCGGTATCAATCTCATTGCGATAATCCTGAATACTTTCCAGAATTTCAGGATTCGTTGTTTTATCTTTCAGCCCGGCGTTCAATGTTTGTGTTGCACTGGTTGCCCGGCGGCTTGCCGCCAGTACCAGGTTGGCAATAATTTCTTTAAGAGTTACCAGGGATTTATCCACACGGGACATCGCCCCGTTCACCTTAGAAGCTTCCTCCTTGAACAATGCCATACTTTTAAATTTTTCATCCGTAGCCTTCAGCACTTGATCGTGTAAATCCGAAAACATGCCAATATCCGTGGACGTCTTCTTGAAATTACTGATTTCAGTGTTGAGCCGATCAAGATTGGTCTTGCTACCGGCAATTGTCAGTGATATCTGCTGAACATCTTGCGGGTCGTGCGCGAGGCCAAGCTGTAGCAAATCGGCCGACAGCTTTTCCACCGCCTGCTGAAACTGAACGGTTTTTACCTGGAGGGGAGTAGACTGGGATGTCAAAAGTGTAATTTTTTCCTTCACCATCAGGATCGTCACAAGGCTGAAGGCGGCAATACAGATGATTCCAAGTATGCTGATGCTTGAACTCAAGTAGAGTCTGGTTTTTATTTTCATGATTAGTAATCCTTCTCATGTAGCAAAAATATCAGGTAATGTTGTAGATTCAATGTGTTCGGTACAGTTGCATCAGGTAAATTATAATTTCGATGGCGATCAGGACTATGATAATCCATTCAAGGCGGGCGGAGCGGCGGGCGTGGGAAAGGCTTGAAAATACGTCGGTCATGTCCAGTAAAGTTTCAGACTTGTGTTTAATTTCCTGATAGCGTGGGTTCAACTCGAACAGACTCGCCATGGTCAGATAAAGACGGTCCGCTTCAGGATTATCCCAGGTACTGTCCGGCTTGTCCAATACCATAATGTGGGCAATCGACGTAAACTTAAAGCTGAGGATGGAAGAAGCAAGTCGTGCCATGTCACGATCCGGCAATTCCAGCTTTCCCCTGCCAAGATTTGAGATCAATCCTTCAACTTCGTCAAAGACGATATCGATTCTTTCTTCAATCCGTTCGAGTGCGACAGACTTAGCGATTACAAAGCAGATGATATCCAAAAAGGCCAGATTGTAACGGGGCATGACAGCGAAATCATTCGCAATGTCCGGTTCACGCTCCGGATCAATCTCCAAACGATATTCTTCTCGATAGGGCAATTGAATCTGCCCTTTCAAGGATTCGGCATATTGTGGAATGCTATCAAGAAAGCGGACAATGATATCACCGGAACAGTTAAGAAAAACAACTCCGCCGAAGTAATAGAGATACACCCGTTCTGAATCGTTGCCCGTTGCCAGTGCAAAGGTGATGGGATTGAGCTTCATCGGCTCTTCCCAGCGATATTTACGGGTGATACCCAGCTTAATGGCCAGGCGGTTTAAATCAAGCTCTCCTCCGAAGGCAAAAGCTTTAAAAGTAAATAGTTCCATCAGTCCCTACGTTTACTTGGTTGATTCTACTTTCGCAAAACGCTCAGCTCTACAATCCCGATATCACGCAGGCCGTCATCATCTGAGTTGCACATCCTCTGCACGAGTTCTTCCCATTCATGAGTAGGAATAGTTTTTTCCGGTGGAATTGCTCTCATCTGCTGCCCTATTTCAGCGTATTTCTTCTTATTGATATTAATAACCATCACTGCATGACCTCCTGCTTTAAGTAACTGTTTTTACAATAACATATTCAATGTCACAGAAGTGTTACATGCGTGATAAATTTCTGTCACATAACGACGTGATCCCCTCTGATTTTTTGTTGCCGATAATGTGTGGGATACGGCTGAGACCAGTAACCGCAGATTATGCAGCGGGTACCCTGCACTACTGCAAAATCAAGTATGACCTCATGTTTCATGACTCCAATTCTGGCCTTGCACTTTGGACAGTTCATACTTACCTCCGTGTTATCAAACTGGCAGATCAAACTGCCGCGCAATATTCACTTGCATCTGAACCGTAATTGCGTTCAGAGCCACTGCCATCACTGATATATTTTTCAATGTTATGGTGTAGCTGCAGTATCGCCTTATATGCTGTAATAATTGAATCTTTTACAGCTTTATCAGCGCATCCTTCATAGGCTTTTTTCAGGGCAGCAACAGCGGTATGGGAAAGCGCGGTCGTATTCAAGTCTAAAGTATTCATAGCAGACTCCTTTCATATATAAATATTTTCTCAGTGGTAAATCGCACCGGGCTGAAGGACGATTTAGTACTCAAATCATAGCAAAATATTGGTTACAAAGGGGTGACGTGTTAGCAAAAGGTGTGTGACAACGCATGTGAGGATTGGCCAATTAAGTGCGATAAAGGGGTAACAACAAGGAGAGAAAAAATGCGTGGTGACCCGGCCATTGATCCACACGCCATTACAATGTAAGAGTAAAAATTACCCGCGCCATTTTCGGCGCGGGATCTGTAGGTTTATGGCATGAATACGGACTAAATATCGCGAGGCAGCAGAGATACAGTAATGGAATTACCCCATGCCTTTGTATTCCAGCGATATTCACGTACCGTCATTTTTTTTGCATCGGTGTCAATTGAAACAGCCTGAAAAGACAACTTTGTAGGGTCAGTTGCCGAGAAGTTGCCCTTCATCGGCGAATCGACTCTGAAAATATTCAGCCTGATGTCATTATCAGGTCCCGTATAGGTATAGTACTCGTTTGCGTTATCATTGCCATGGAAGTAGGCTACGATGTTCTTATGCGTTTTGAGCCAGGCCACAAAACCTCTCTGCTCAACATCAGTCGATGCCCCGAAGGTCACAAGGGCCGGAGCGAGAAGCTCCGAGTTGGCATATGGGTTTGAAAGCAGGTTCTCGAACTTGTTTGTAGTGTTGATTGCAGTAGCAGTTGCGTCAAGCGGGTTGGTGAAATGCTTGGGCTCGGAAGTAGGCTGGTCGTGGGTGAACAGGATTACAGGAAGTGTAGGGGCCTTTGCAATTTCGCTATCGATTAATGGGCGGGAAATTGAATCGGGCCACATGCCGACAAAAACAAAATTGACACCGTTCACAACCTTCGATGTTACAACCCTTTTGCTGGCGTAACTTGCAGCAGCGGTGACTCTATCTGGTGTAGAACCGATGAATCCGGCATTAGTAAGGGCAGTGGCAGGTGACATCATGAGATTGTAAATCGCGACATATGAAGTTGCATCTAGATAGGCAGTTGTGTCGGTCGGTACCTTATAGTATCCGATTGCAGCTGAGACATCATGGTTACCAGGTGTCATCCATACGGGTGCTTTTGTATTGGCGGCGTTCTTAAGATTAAGCTTGGTGAAATAATCAGCCTGAAACTGAGGCCAGGTAACAGAACCATTAGCATATAGAGATGGAGTAGTTGTACCATCCGGACGGTTTATAGCATCACCTGTTTCAACAACAAAGTCCACAGCACTCAGCGTCTGCCCGGCATTAATACCGCCATCACTCGGCAGGGTAACGTTTGCACTCTGTAGTCTGTTCATTTCGGTAATCATCGCTCCGTTAACCTGCTGAGCGCTGCTCAGACCCGAAAAGGCAGCCCGCTTGATACCGTAATGAGCGTCTGATGTGTACATGAACGTCGTCGTTGGAGTTGCCGTTGTGGTGCTGTCGCTACCACAGCCACTCAGCATGCCTGACATTACTACAACCGCTAACAACGAGGCTGTTATCAGCCCCTTCTTCTTAACTTCCATGTTTGTTCCCTCCGTAAATCGAGTTTAATATACGAGCCTTTTTAACACGTACAATATTACGATAGGGTGCCAACTTAGAAAAGGTTATGTTCCACCACAGGCAACCTAAAATGTCACCACACTTTTACCCTGCCAGACGTCTGTTTTTTAATGGGCGCTAAGGAATAGGGTGGAATATGGACGCTTTGATCCGCTGTTTATGAATCTATGGGATGTCAGGAAAAATCGAGGGAGGCCTGTCTGTTTTTCAGGTAAAACGTAATGTGCCGGAGATATAGTAAGTGCCCCTGGTTCACGCCGGGGGACACTTACTTATGTTCTGTTATAATCTTCAAGCTTTCTTCTTATTTTTTTTGGCAGTAGATTCCTCTTTAGGGGCTTTGGTTTCTGTAATTGCCTTGGTTTCTTTTGGTTTTACGGAAGGCTCTGAAACCTGCTCCTTGACGCCAAGATATTTTTCTACACCAGGAATAGCCTCACCACCGTTTTTTCGGTACTTTTGATAGCCGGCGGCAATCTCTTTCTGCATCTTAATAAGGCTTTCCAGTTTTGGTACTAGTGCAAGCACAGCCCGAAAATCCTCCGCTAATACAAAAGCCGCTTTCTCTTTTTTGCTCATTTTTTGTCTCCTTTCATTTTATTACATGCTTATAGGTATACCACCTAACTGATTCGTTATAATGTTACATTTGTGTAAACTTTATTACGGTTGCGTGTCCGCGGTGCTTACTCAATTCGATCCAACAGCGTGGACAATGTATTTATTTTTGTCAAAATGACCATACAACTCCACTAACTCGAAAAGGCCATTGAACGGAATCAAAAGTACACACCAAAACCTTTCTGTGTGCTCGGTTTGCAACAGATTCATGACAACTATGTAACATGTTGATTACACGACTGATTAGACTTGATTATCACTCTATCTTTCTGTAGAAAATGTCGAAACGATGTCCTTGATAAAAACAAGACCATCCCGACAGCGGAAAAAAACATGCAGCTATTAAATTAAAGTGGCGACTGCCACGGAAAGCAGGGGGGAAAATGAAGCTGGATGAAATTAAGGAAATTGCCAGGCAGCATGATATTAAGGTTGGGAAAATGAAGAAGGCAGAATTGATAGCTGCAATCCAGGTTGCAGAAAAAAATGAAGTTTGTTTTGAGACAGGTACAGCGGACAGTTGCGGACAAAACGACTGTTTGTGGCGGGAAGACTGCGCCTAAGGTCCTATCTGCCCCTCGTCAGCAAGGCGGGGGGTGGGTCTTTTTGGATCGTCATCTGCTATTTAGCTGGGCTCGCAACACAACTTCCGTCCAAAGGTCACCAAATATTTCTGCCGCATTACTTTTCGGTGCAAAGGCACCTACCGGCGCTCTTTTTACCCCCATATATTCAATGATCGAGAGATAGGGGATACTCGTTCTCAGCAATCCTTTGATATCTGTTTGACCAGCATCCATGGTTTCAAGATGGAGTTTCTTACGCCTGTCCACCATCGAAAAAAACGGCATCAACTTAAGGGTGAGTTTCTTATGATCCCCCACGTACTCCAGAATTTGATCGTGAGTCCTTAATGACAGAGTGGTGGGGATAAGTGGCACGAGCATGACATCCGCAGAATTAAAGACGTTTTCCGACACCAGTGAAAAACTGGGTGGGCAATCAAGAAACAGGACGTCATAATCATCTTCGAAACGGCTCAGGAATTCGCTCATGCGTTTTTTGGGTTTTTTTTCACTGTCCAGAAACAGATCCATGTGCCGGTACGAGAAATCTGCCGGCAGCAGGTCCAGATATTCAACATCAGTTTCCTTGACCAGCTTTCCGATCTCTTTAGTTTTGAAGAGTTTTTTTGTTCCTCCCCTCACTTCTGGCTTCACATTAAAGTAATAGCTGGCAGCCCCTTGAGAGTCCAGATCCCACAGAAGTGTCCTCATCCCGCTCTTTGCACATGAGTACGCCAGGTTTACGCATGCGGCGGTTTTACCGACTCCGCCTTTGATGTTATAGAGGGCAATAATTTTCATGTTCACTCCCGGACAGAATCGAGTAATACCCGTATTGACTTTAAGTGATGTATCAACAGATTACAAGCCTGCCGTAGCCATATTTTCATTTAGCAAATTGCATAACCCCGTCGCATGCACCTAACCCGATCAGATGGCGAATCATCCCACAATCAGTATGGTATATTTTCGGCTGATGACAAGCGTAACAGGATCAGCTATATAGTTACATTCAGGAGGGACCGAAACCACACTACATCAGCAAAAAAGGGCCCGGAAACAAGAAATTATAATGGTAATTCAATAAATACCGGGTTAGCTATTCCCAAAAGACAAGCCCGCCATGCTCGTCGCGACCGGAGTCCAGATTCCAGTCTGAGAATGATGGCATATCAGTCGTGCCTACTGCATTGATCGCCTTTTCTACAGACCTCCATACCTCCGCAACATTGTCTGCCGCCTCGTCGAATATATCGTCATAATCAAGGCAATATGGAATTTCAGTCGGCACTAACTGCTCCACAATATACTGTCGACTAACTTTTTTGTATGCCGGATAAGTCAAACCCGTTTTTGCTGCTATAACACCGGCAAGCGGAAAAAGCCGGACTTCTCCGGCTCTGCAATCTATAGCCTTGGCAATAAATTCCCTGTGCCACCTGGTACTATCAGGAGGATATGCAGCAAACATCTCAGGGTGGACGTCTTCCAGCATCCCCTCCCAGAGCATTACTATATCGCTGTCCAAACCGATTCTGTCGTCGGGATTACCACAGCGCGCAATAGTCAATGCAAAATGATCCGACTCCCCTATTTCACCAAGACCCATCCTTTGGTAAATGTAACTATCCTGATTCATTTCACAGATTCGGTGGTGGCGCTCATTTTCAGCATACCCCCCCACCCTGGCCTGTACTATGGGATGTATTGTTACATCCATTGCCACATGCGCACAATATCCAAGCAGCCATGCCAATTGTTTTTCACGAGCGGCTCCGCAGCAGTTTCTAACGCGCAAAATACCGCGCACCATCATCTCACATGCCCTGGTATAATGCATGGCATCGGCCCAGCATGATGCTTGGCTATTTCCCCGTGCAAGATTTGGGTAATCCGGACTAACTGCCCCCAAAACACAGTAAGGGAAATATTCTGAAACAATGCCTTCAAAACCTGATGCAGGTGAAAAAATCTTTTCAAGCCTGCCAGGGCGGACAAGTTCATGCATTAGTGTGATATGGGCATAAGGGCCGGCCATACAGCCTCCAGGAGTTACCTTTATCAAGACCATGACTGATCTGTTTTATGAATCAGAGCTTTTGGCTTTTTTTCTGAAAACGGTGGATATAAGCATACCGTAAGTTAGCAGCACGACAGGAAGAACAGTTACCACCCAGGCAGCAAGAGAAGTAATAACCATCCAGCCCAGGATATTAAGTGACGATGCAGCGGGACTGTTAATCAGTAAAGACAGAGACTGCTGCGGGATCTTCGGCCCCCAGGCAAACAGCCATTCACCAAGCTTGAAAAAAGGGATAAACAGAGCCAACTGAAGCGGATATAGTAGATAATTGACCGATTGCAGTGCTGCGTGATTAAGCCTGAAAAGATGCGCCAACATAACACCTATAAGCGTTGTACCCCACAGCAGAGGCATTGTCCCCAATGCTGCACCAATGCAGAGCGTCTGGATAAGTTTCCGTGGCGTCATCCCGGATGTCATTACAGACCGGAATCTTTTTACACCTGAGGAGACAAACCTTACCCATAGACGTTCCTCACGCTGCATCTCAGACGCGTTAAATCCGGTCACTGTGCACATGAAAGCTGAGCGTTGCACCAGTTACCGTGCTGCGTCCCGTATAGAAAAACAATAACACCCAGATGCACTGTAGAAACAGAATAAGCGCAGGACTCCAGAGGCTCTTCAGCCCGGCAGCAAGGTCAGGTGTACCGCTCTGTGATCCGGCAAAAAAGAAAGCTGCAGCAACGGCATACACGGCACCAACAAGCCCCATGATCTGATAGGCAGAAATGGAGCCTTCCCCGCGATAGTCGGCCCGAAGTGTTTCCGAAAAAGATCGCCACCCCTGTGTGGTTATGGTCGCCAGCAGGAATGCACCCATTTGATGCGAAAGAAGATACATTGCTGCAGCGGTAAGACCGCAGATGCTGTAGAGTACGGCTGTAAGAGCCTGAACAGGAATAACCTCTGCGCCTTCCAGACCTCCTGCGTAGGCGATTTTTTTGGTGTTGCCGGTAAAAATAAAAGCTCGGCCGGTAAAAATCCGTTTGAGCAGCTCCGAACTGATTGAAAGGGGTTTCCCGTAACAGCAGCCAAAACTTATACAGGCCATCCGCCCCAACCCTTCGCCAATTGCATAGGCAATGGCAATAGCGGCATACGCCGACATAATTGGAATGTGAAATGCCAGCTGTTCACCCGCGGTGAGATTAATTACTGTTATCACAAAAGGCGTGATCACTATTCCGACAAATACCGCCCCGCCAACAGTGAAAGTGTGGTTCTTCTTTTCCACAATCCGGGCAACCAGTCGCGACGCCGGCACACAGCAAAAGAGCATAGAGGCCGCAAGGATGGCCGTCCCGAGTGGAGGAACCCCAACCGCCCCCATAAGCACCAGCAGAACTGCTACCGCCACCAGGTAGGCGTTGGCAGTGAGAAGCCCGTACCAGGTAAAGTTAACACCATTCCACTCCCCGCTTCCGGTTCTCGAAACCGGCATTGAAGCGACTATCTGCCACTTCTCGCCTGGCAGGACTTTGAATCCCCACCAGAAATATGCGGTAAAGACCGTAACGGATAAAATCAGTGCCATAGCAATAATCATTGCGCCCCCCTTGACGCCAAAGTTTTTCGTGCTGTACCCAGCAGAGACCTCACCCGAATATCCGTTTCCACAAGGGGCTTTTGAAATCCGTGTGTAAAGCGACTTGAAGCGTCTGCGTGGTTCATGTTGTCCAAAATGTCCTTTGCAAAGTCAATGCGTCCTTCCTGGAATATCAGTATGTCAGTACTGCTGCCCGGACGATAGAGACTCTTGGGCTGCCCCTTCAGAAAAAACCGGCCCTTTTCAACCTGTCGTGGCGAGTCATACTCTTTAGAACTGTAGGCCTGGACGATATCGCCTATCATCAGAGCGACTACCTCGACCATTGCCACCAATCCGACACCGGTCCCGCCGGCCACATCAGTATCGATGATCGTTACCACACGTTTGTTTTTGGAATATGGAGTGGCAACGGCAACTACTGCGGAGGGGTTACAGGAGTGATACTCTCCGTCAATGGTATAGAAATCGACCAGTTCTCCTGCCACTGGAGTGTGGTTATAATGATATTTATCAGGCGTCAGCCTAAAAACAGCAAAATCTCCACCGTTAAATGTTTCATGCCAGATACCTTTTTCCGGTCCAAGAAATTCTTCATAAGTGAAAAATTTCCCCTTCAGAAAAATCATGGCGGTTTCACGGAACGACCCCACCAGAACCCTTGCATCAGCCGGAGAAACTACAGCATCCGTTTCATCCGGCATGGGGCGGCATTCCCAGTAACGGATTTTTCGCTCGAATATTCTGCGAGGAGTATCAAGCTTTGCAGGCGGGTCGAGGCATTCCGACAGATCAATCCCGCAGTTGGCCAGAAAGGCTCGCTTGGACAACACCGGGCGATCAAAATTGATCATACTGAGGACGTGGGACGCTCGACTGCTGGTCAACATCCTGAACAGGGCGGTCCTGTTCTCGCGCACGTCATGATAGAGCAGCTGAACCATCCGGTCCCCGAACAAACGCTCGGTGATGACTTTACCGCTATCGCGCTCGATATACTGGTGCGGCATCATAAGTGTTGCTCCTTTGAATATCGTGTTGAGAATCTGGCACGACCTGGTCGTGGTGCACCTTAAACAGGATCAGGTTCATCAGGCGTTGCAGGGTGGCACAGTCAGCCTGTTCGCGAAGAACGTCATCAGTGGCGGTCTCAACAAAGCGAGCTGCATTCTGCCCTTGAAGAATGACGCGCAGGGCATTGCGCTGTGACTCGTCCAGAGGACACTGCTCACGATCATAAATGCTGCAGTCCTGAACTAAAAAGCCCATTGCCTCTTCAAGATGGCGCTTACGGAGGGTCGTGCGGTAGTAGCGTTCGGCCCCGGTATTGAAATCGCGTGGATTGGCACGCATTGGTGACGATGCGTTTACTTCCTCAAGAATGCCGGACGTCAGGCGCCCGGCTGCGGAATAAATGGCAGGTTCGTTAATTCGTTTTTCCAGGTCGCTAATGGTTTCGTGAAGTCCCATAAGCTCAATCAAATCAGCTGCGTCCTCACGAATCAACGCAATCAGCGCCCGGCGGTACTCATGAATCTGAACCCGCAAATAGCCTGGATAGCGGTGACTTGCTCTAATGCCAGCGGTTTTTTTGAGGATTTTTTCCAGAAAAGCATTGGTGCTGTTCCTGCGCACAAAAAATGTGGGGAGGCCGATGGCCGAACCAAAAAATATTTGCCGCCGCTCGCTCTCCACAGATGGAGTATCAGGAATATGGGTATGAGTTGTACCAAGTGCCATATATTTATAGGCCAGTGCTGTGATCAAAGTTTGCAGATTAGCAGCCTGACCCATGTCATCGCCAAAATTTTCGAAGAGACTGTAATATCTGCCCTCAAAGCCTGAAAAACCCATGGTAGCGTATTCGCGCTGTTTACATAGCAGGTAGACCGACATCTGTTCATCGAACACGCCCATGTCGGCCAGATCGCTACGCAAACGCTTACTGTTGCCTACCTGACCATCCAGCCCGGGACTGCGCTCTGTTGAGAGCAGACAAACCAGATAATCAATCAATCGGTAGTCAGGAACAAAATCTCCTTTCAACCTGAATATGGAACTCACCAGTTTGTCCAGCTTTTGCGGCCCGAAGGGTGTGACCGGTTGGCCGAAGATGGAAAGGTCCGCCTTTTTTTTCCAGCGACGCCAGATCATTCGCAGATGGGTATAGTCCAGTTCATGCGGCAGAAACCCTAGTGCCTTTTCGGGGTGGAAATCGGTAAAAGCCATCCTGTAGGGGGCCGCTGTGTAGGTGCCGACAAAGAGTGGCAGAAAATGTTCCGTGATCTTTATTGCCAGGTCACCGAAATGCTTTTCGTGAACCACGTTAAACCCCGAACCTCCATCGGCAAGAGCAGCGGTCATTCGTCGACTACCGATACTTATATGAGTTCCGTTGTTGGCAAGGCAGACGTTTGAAAGGTTGGGTAGAGCCACCAGGTTGGTGAGTATGACACCGGCGTCGCGCAGCTTGGCAATAGCATTAAGCTGGCTGCGCGACAACACTTGATGGCAGAGTTGCATGTAGCGGAATTTATCCTCTCCCTTATCCCAACCGGAAAGACATGGGCTCATGAAGAGGTCGCGGTAGAAGCTGTCTGAAACATGGTCATTCAACTCTTTCTGACGAACGGGCGGATGGGGGGCAAAATAGGTCATTGCCTGCTGACCGCGCTCGGCAAGACCAAATGCCTGATTGGCGTACATCACCAGCAGCTGTGTCATGAGAAAACGGATAGCGGTCTCTTTGGCAATAGCCCGGCCCATGCCGGTGCCTGGCGAGAGGGTGACTACATTGAACGAAAATGTTTCCGGCGAGGTATTGTCATTAAGATAGTGCTCAAGCAAACGTATGCCCGTCTGACTGATACTCTTCGGGAGTATGTGCTGGGAACCGATCAGGTCCGCCAAAGCAAGCTTTATCAGATAACTGATAGGCAGTCTCAACATCTCCTCGCCCGAGTTATCACGGTATGTAAAGCGACTTGAATCGGCTCGTGTTCCGGCAGCAGGATTCTTTTTATCAGCCAGAAAATCTTTTTCCAGTACATCGTGAGCATAGCGGGAAAGGTTTCGACGTGGGAATCGCACCCAGCTGTTTTCCCAGACACCGGAAGGATTGTCCGCCAGAAAACGTTCAAGATCTGCGACAGCCTTACGTGGTGTTTCACCCGCAGCTGCCCGCTTCATCATATTGGCGAAGAAATTGGACTGTTCAATCAGCAGCGGCAGATCGACATCGTTCTGTGCGCCGCAGACTACGGCCTGAAGTTCGCTTTCCGAACCCGCAGTGACATCATTCAACGAAAAAGGCAGTGTGGCCGCCAACTCATCTCTGGATGCAAAGGAAACACCCAGTCTGGAGAATACCTTGCGGGCGCTTTCCGGTGTCGCGTCTACCTCCTGATTTACGGGAAAGTGCGCGCCGCTCATAGGCTCTTACCATAGGCGCTGCAAGCCGGATGCGGCGCAGTGGAATAACCTGCAATGCCCCCTGACGCTTTTCGCATGTATAATACTGTTTTGAAAGCTATCGATGAAGGCACAATGAAATGTAATGGGTGGGATGTTTGGTACGCCGGGCAGTATATCGATGCAGTAAAATTATTTTTCATATGTTGCATATCATATATTAAAATTGTGACGAACGTGTTTTCGCTGTGTAAATGTTGTGTTACTTTTCAAACCTTTTTTGAACAGGGGATGGAACTATATCTCCTTAATCACCGACGTGGCTTTGACAGAATACGAATTTTTTTCTCCCTTGCCGTCCTGGCGGTACATCACCACTGTGGACCCATCCCATGTGATCCAGCGCCGGGCTTTTTTATTCTGATCTGAAAAATCCACGATCCTGCAAGGCATATCCTTGCCCCCGAGTTGGTAAAAAGCATTTTGCACAAGACGGTACTCGCGCTTGACTACGGCAATTTTTTCAACATCAAGGACTCTCAAGGTAATATGCGTTTTATCCGAAAAATCCAGGCGTGCCTCGGGACATTCCATAGTAGTATAATCATAACTACTTCGTGGAATAATGATCGTGCGCGTTGCCCCCTGTTCACGCACATCAAAACGGAAGGAGGAAGCATCAAGCCGCCCTTCAATGTCAATAGCGGTCCCGTTTTCTCTCCCTTTTCGGGAATAGCTGGCCAGACTTCCCTTTAGAAGCGTTCCTTTCTCAATGGTTTCCTGATGGTATCCCATCCACAAAAAAGATGCCTTAACCGCTGTTTTTGTTTCAAAAAAAATCCCCGCAGCAGCACCCTCTTCAGCCTGACGCTGAGTGGTAGTGACATCTCCAATATTGAACCCCATTGAGGAAACTTTATAGTGCGCAACTGTTTTCACAGAATTATCGGCAGAATCGCCCGGAAGCGGAATAAAAAGCAGCGTCAGCACTATAGTCGCAACTATTCTGAAGTTGAAGGGCTTCCCCGAAGATGAGCGACTGAGCAGGATCACGCCTCTTCCCTGAAACGGCGGGGAGAAAACCTGACGGCAATGATCCTGATGCAGGCAAGCGAGAGCACCAGCAAAATCGTCATAGCGACCTCCTGCCACTCCATCTCCTTGTACCAGAAAGCCATGACTTCTGTTAAAACAGTCACCATTACCGTGTCGATGATATAAGTGACCTTGACCCTGCCTTCCGTAAAGTAGGCAAGTGCCGTACGCAAAACCTCCACAATGGCAAGCACTGTCAGGATATCAACCAGAATTATCTTGAAAGCAGAGTGAAAACTTTGCTGAAGAATGAGTCTCAAGTCGTAAAACGTGCAGCCTATTCCTGCTAAAATTGCCATCAGTATAGCTACAATTAATAGCGAAAGTACAACACGAGCAGACATCTCAAAAAAACGACTTACTTTCAGATCGACAACATCTTCTTTCCACATGACGCATTCGCTCCTTGTGATCTTTTCCATTACTGTAGCAGGATAAGATTACGATCACGTTATGGTGTAGTGACGATTGGGAAAAATTGTTGGTTATTTTTGGTTACGGTACTCATTTCTACACAACAATCACACAAACTCAACATAACTGTAACATTGCTATGTTACTAATGTAAGGCATGAACTCATACAAAGCAGATCTTCACGTCCACTCCAGTCATTCCAATAAGCCGACCTATTGGGCTATGCGCAAGTTTAGCGTCCCTGAAAGCTATACCTCACCAAAACATCTGTACCGTATTGCCCGTGAACGGGGCATGGATTTTGTAACCATTACCGATCACAACTCCATTAATGGAGCGATGGAGATAGCTCACCTACCGAACACCTTCATTAGTGCCGAGATTACGGCACATTTCCCTGAAAACGGCTGCAAGGTCCATGTGGTCGTGCTGCACATTTCTGAATCACAGTTTCAGGCTATAATGGAGCTGCGCAAAAATGTGTACGAGATGGTCGCCTATCTTCATGCGGAAAAAATCAGCCATTTCCTGGCACATCCACTCTACGCACAGAACGGTAAGCTGAATTGCGAGATTATTGAAAAGTCACTGCTTCTTTTTACCACCTTTGAAATCAAGAATGGTTGCAGGGCGCATCGTTTCAATGGCTTCACAAAGCGCCTTGTCTCATCTCTCAACGAAAATGTCATTAATCGTTTGGCTGATACACACAATCTGCAGCCTTACGGCTGCACACCCTGGATCAAAGGGATGGTCGGCGGCTCTGATGATCACGGAGGGCTGTTCATCGCCCGGGCACACACTACCGTTTATGACACGCCAACGGTCGACGGCTTCATTGACGCTATCAAAAATGGCGACAGTTGGGCTGATGGTGACGATGGCGGTCCGCTAACTATGGCCCACAGCCTTTATGGTGTTGCTCACAGTTTTTATCGGGAGCGACTGGGACAGCGGCGCAGTGGCGCAACACCGTTTGTAAGCGCCCTGCTGGACAGGTTCTTTAACCTTGGTGAAGAAAAGGGTTCATTCCTGGACAAGGTACGCCTTTTTATCCTCAAAAATCTCCCCGCCTCGCGTAATCATACTGGAAAAAGTTTTGAAGAAATTCTCGATAGTGAGGCTCGATTACTGCTCAGTGACACCGCTTTTTTGGAAGCAATCCGTCATGCTGATAGTAACCGCAAAATATTTGCGGTTACCAGTAGACTTGCTAATCGTTTGATTTTTCACTATACGAGCCGCCTCATGACATTACCGTACAACGCCGGTTTTTTTGAATACCTCAGCACTGCCGGCACGATAGGCTTAGTTCATACCCTTATTTCCCCCTACTATCTGGCTTTTCACCACCAGCACAAAGGTAAAGAGCTGATAAGAAACCTCACTATTGCGTTGCCTGAAATGCACCATAAGGAAGCCGTCGAGAAAACAGCCCTGTTTACCGACACTATTGATGGAATCAACGGCGTTGCCATAACAATAAAACGCCTGATAAGCACCGCTAAGAGCCGTGGTGTCGAGCTGACGGTCATCACCGCAGGCGATGAGGGGGAAGCAACTGTAGAGGGTGTGAAAAGATTCCCGTCTGTCGGTGACTTTGTGCTACCGGAATATCCTGAGTTAAAGCTTAATTTCCCTCCGATCCTGGACGTGATGAACTTCATTGAACGGGAAGGCTTCACCCGCATCCATATCAGCACCCCTGGCACTGTCGGGCTACTCGGCCTTCTGATTGCGCGCATGATGAACATACCGGTAGCCGGAACCTACCATACCGACATCCCCCAATATGTGCGCAGCCTGACAAATGATGAATTCCTCGAGCAGGCAGCCTGGAGTTACATGATCTGGTTTTACAGCCAGATGGAAGAGGTTTTGGTACCATCAGTTGGGACCCGGGAGCAGCTACGCTCCCGTGGCCTTCCGACTGAACGAATGAAACCTCTCCCCCGCTGGGTTGATACGGAAGTGTATTCTCCGGAAATGCGCAACCCCAGCTTTTGGAAAAGCCGTGGAGTGGGTCTTGGCAGGATAGTGCTGCTTTATGTGGGGCGGGTTTCCCGCGAAAAGGGACTTGAAATGCTGGTTGCGGCTTTTACTGAACTTGTTGACAGCGGAGCGCCAATAGCTCTTGCAATTATCGGCGACGGTCCGTACCGCCAGGAGATGGAAACAAACCTCACTGGATATCCGAACCAGTTCACCGGCTATCTGACCGGAGAGCAGCTCCAGCGGGGCTACGCTTCAGCCGACATGTTCGTATTTCCGAGTGCCACCGACACCTTCGGCAATGTGGTCCTCGAAGCACAAGCCTCCGGCTTACCGGTTATTGTATCAGATGAAGGCGGCCCCCGCGAATTGATGCGTGATGGAGAAACAGGTATCGTATTCCGTGCAGGAAGCGTCAAAGGACTCGTCGACGCCGTCAGATTATTGATTACCGACCCGGAGCGAATGTCTCGTATGGGGCAAAATGCCCGCGACTTCACCTTAACCAATGCACCAGACATCAACGAAACCTATAACACCATACTCCACCTTGATAAGCATAATACGCGGTAAATACGCCCTCCGCTCAGGCGAGGAGCACTCCTTAAACACAGATAAAAACAGACCTTCAGCTCCACTGGAACCAAAACATGACTGAGACCTTAAAAGCAAAACCGCGAAAAACAAATACTCCTGCAGGAGAAATAAATCTTTCAGACCGCTGCTGGTACCTTAATCGCGAACTGACCTGGCTCGAGTTTAACCGCCGCGTACTCCACGAGGCCGATGACGAGCGTACTCCGCTTCTTGAGCGCCTCAAGTTCATTGCAATTGTCAGCGCTAATATGGATGAATTTTTCATGAAGCGCATCGGCGGCCTTAAACAGCAGGCCGGTGCCGGCTTGCGTGAACTAAGCCTTGATGGCCTCACTCCGCTCCAGCAGATAGAGGAATGCTACCGGTTAGTTCGGCTTATTGAAGACAGAAAAAGCCAATTACTGCTACACATAATGGAGCTTCTTAAAGAGGAGGGAATCAGTATTTCTGCAGTGAGTGATTTAAGTGCTCGTGAGCGGAAAGAGCTCCGTAGCCACTTCGCAAAGAATATTTATCCACTGTTAACGCCTCAATCCATTGATCCGGCCCATCCGTTTCCATTTATTTCTAATCTGTCGCTCAACCTTCTGCTTACCTTTAATTCTTTTTCGGGGCTCGATATGCAACTTGCCCGCGTTAAGGTTCCGGTCGGACATAGCACGTTTCGCTTCATACCGGTACCTGGCAAAAACAACAGATTTGTGAGTATTGAGGACCTGCTCTGTTGTAATTTTGACATGCTTTTTCCAGGTATGAAGGTGGTGCGTTGCGATCTGTTCAGAGTGACCCGCAATGCCAACACTGAAACGGATGAAGAAGAGGCTGACGATCTGGTGGAAATGATTGAAAGCGAGCTAAAGGAACGGCGCTTCGCCCCCATCGTGCGTATGGAGGTAGCGGAAGGAATGCCGATCCTCCAGCGAGGCAGACTGGCAGCTGAACTCAATATCAACGAGAATGAAGACGTTTTTGAAGTCACTGGCCTGCTGGCCATGCGTGACCTGTTCGAGCTGTCAAGGCTCGACTACCCGCATCTGCATGACCCACCACACCACCCTGTTGTACATCCACAATTGCATTCACAACGGAATATTTTCCATATTATCCGCGACGCCGGCTCAATTCTGCTTCAGCATCCGTATGAATCGTTTTCGACATCAGTAGAACGTTTTCTGCGCGATGCTGCAGATGACCCCAAGGTACATGGCATCAAAATGACACTCTACCGCACTTCCAGCCAGAGCCGCATTATTGAAGCACTGTTGATGGCCGCCCAGAACGGCAAACAGGTTGCAGTGGTGGTTGAGTTGAAAGCGCGCTTTGACGAGGCCACTAATATCCGTCTGGCCGAACAGATGGAACAGGCGGGTATTCACGTAACCTACGGCGTCGTCGGCTTGAAAACTCATTGCAAGGTCATCATGATTGTCCGTCAGGATTTTAATTCCCTGCGACGTTACGTACATATCGGCACAGGCAACTATCACGCCGATACGGCACGCCTCTACAGCGATGTCGGCCTGCTGAGCTGCAGTGAAAAACTCGGCAAAGATGTTACTGAGCTATTCAATTACCTGACGACCGGATTCAAGCCACGCAGAAAATACAACTGCCTGTTGACGGCCCCCCGTTTCCTTAAGCAGTCGTTGTTAGCAAAAATTGAACGTGAGATCACTCTGCACCTCGAAAACGGCGGCGGCCTGATTCAGTTCAAGATAAACGCCCTTGAAGACGGAGAAATTGTTAAGGCTCTTTATCAGGCTTCTCAAGCTGGAGTGATGATCGACCTGATCGTGCGCGACACCTGCCGCCTGCGACCAGGCATCGCAGGCCTGTCAGAAAACATCCGCGTTGTTAGTGTTGTGGGCCGCTTTCTAGAACATTCGCGGCTTTACTATTTCAGAAACGGTGGCGAAGAAGAATATTTTATCTCATCTGCAGACGCCATGAAGCGGAACCTTGAAGCCCGGGTCGAGGTCCTCTGCCCGATAGAGCCTCCGGCACTTGCTCATGAGCTCAGAAACATTTTCGATGTGCATCTGCATGATGTACGTTCAGCATGGGACATGCAACAGGATGGCAGTTATATTCAGAGAACACCTGCAGATGGGGACATGACGGGAGACAGCCACAGTCAATTGATAGAGCTTGCGGAGAAGCGGGCTGAACTGTATCGAAAGAGAATGAAGAAAAAGAACCTTTCACAGCCATAACCACCTCATAATCAATTTCCTGACTTGACGATTCATGCGCTAATCACCAAATCTATCCAGGCTATAAGATCACAGTTGATATTTCGACTTTCAATGGGGCCGAATCCCAGACAACGTCAGGGAAAAGCGTTTTCTCAAGACGAAGATAGGTGCCGTCAACTCCTGAAGGCGCCCACCAGCATTCGTTGCCTCGGTTAGGCAGTTCTCTAAAAAGATACAGGTCATTATTTTTGTCTCTGGCAATGTACATTGTGTAATTCCTCTCGTTCTCTTGTGTTTTTTTCCTGGGTTCTCTCATATTGCACTGATCTTCTACTTATGGGCAAAGTTCAATCTTCCTCACTTGTCCTGCGGTTGATTACAACAGACGACCCCGGTAATTTTTTTGCGGCCTTCTTTACTTCGGTGGAGATCGAAGCAAGCTGGGCATACGAGGCAACCGGCGTCAAACGGGTATTAACTATGCCGATAGAAATTGAGAGCAATCCGAACGTTTCCTGTTCGCCCTTGCGGTTCACGGCACTGTAGCAACCGGCTGAAAAATCTTTTTCACCATGAAACAGCGGCAGATAATCTTCAATTGTTTTGATTACCTGTGACGAGATGTACTCTGCGTGATGTGCCCCGGTAATGATGATAAAGTCATCTCCACCTATATGCCCGCAAAAGCATGACAACCCGGCTCCGGAAGATCTCGCCACAACAGAGATGATTTCGCCAATCGCCTTGATGACAACATCACCTTTTTGGAATCCGTAGTAATCGTTATATGGTTTGAAATTATCGATATCGACGTAAGCGATATCGAAGCCCCCTCCCGCCTGGAGTCGTTCATTGATCTCACGCTGGATGCTCTCATTTCCCGGCAGACCTGTCAGTGGGTTTGCTCCTTTGGCCAGCGTCAGATTGATATCGGTAATGGCGCTGATGAAGCGGTTGACATCCACAACTCCGTTATAAAGACCGTTCAAAGTTACGCATATATTATCCACTCGCATATCCATCCCCTGCGACTGAATAGACTGGGCAGCATCTCTAATACTGACATTAGCTTCAAGTGCCAGCTTGACCGGAGCCATCAGATCGCGCATTTTTCTTGAGTGATTGATATGGAAGGCGAAGCCGTTCATGCCGATAACATGATCTTCCAGAAACGTCGAGCGGTTGATAATACCGACAACACGGCCTTCATCAACCACCGGCAGCACCAACAGAGTCAGATCACTTTGAAATCGTTTGAGAACAGCGGCAAGGTTATCACCCGGATTTGCAGGGACGACCGGGATGGAAATATCACCGATATACTCCGCAGTGCCGACGACTACCATTGGGCAATCTCCGGTATCCTGCTGAGATGATTCTTCCATACAGGAAAGAGATTCCAGACAGACGCTTCCAGAAGCAACATCGGGTGTAGAGACTGACATATCTCCAATCGATACGCTCTGCGCTAAAAAAGCTTCAAATTGCTGGACATCGAGCGGGCGGGCGAAATAGTAACCTTGTGCTTGCTGGCATTTGCGTTGCTGCAGAAATTCCAGCTGCTCACGTGTTTCTACCCCTTCGGCTATAACATTCAGCTTAAGTGAGTGTGCCATGGCAACAATGGCATCAACAATCGCCGCATCGTCAGGGTCATTGACGATATCCCGGACAAACGAACGGTCGACCTTGATCGTGTCGATCGGCAGATGCTTTAGATATGACAGAGAAGAGTAGCCGGTGCCAAAGTCATCAACAGAGATGCTAATACCGAGCTCTTTCAAGCGAAGCAGTTTGCAGATCGTATCGCTGGAGTCACCCATCAAGGCACTTTCGGTCAGTTCCAGTTCAAGATAGCAAGCTTCAAGTCCGGTTTCAGCAAGTATTTGTACAACTAATGGCACGAAGGCATTGTCACGCAGTTGGCGGGCTGACAGATTCACAGCAACCTTGAGTTTCGGCAGCCCAGCATCCTGCCAGGCTTTATTCTGCCGGCAGGCTTCCCTTAAAACCCACGTGCCAAGCCGTACTATCAAGCCATTTTCTTCCGCAATGGTTATAAATTTGTCAGGCGGGACGACTCCATGCCCCGGTCGCTGCCAGCGAACCAGTGCCTCCATACCGTTGATATCCGTGCCGTTGATATCCATTTTGGGTTGGTAGCAGATAAAAAATTCACTGTCATCCAGGGCCCTTAACATGCCTGTTTCGATACTGAGGCGCTCGACCGCCTTCTGATTAAGCGCTTCGGAATAATACTGGAAAGATTCGCCATTCTGGCGGGCCTGATTCATTGCTATATGGGCATTCTGAAGCAGCATCTCACTTTCCATACCATCCATTGGAAAACAGGCAACGCCAAAGCAGGCCGGAATCATAGTTTCATCTGACCCCAACATAAGCGGCTCAGAAAAAACCGCCTGCAGCTTGTTTAAAATCATGGCGACATCCCCTTCAAGCACTGTTCCACCCAGTACGAGTACGAATTCATCGCGATGAATGCGTGCAACGGTATCATATTGGCGCAGCGTAGAAGCGAGGCGTTTTGCAATGCCACGCACCACTTCACATCCTCCGCTATGGCCGCGAACATCAACTACAGCCTTGAAACCGGTCAGGCTGATATAGATAACTGCCGTGTTTTTACGCTTGCGAAGGTTGAACGCGATTACCTGATTCAGGCGGTCCAACAACAGATTGTGGTTGGGCAGGCCTGTCTCGCGGTCATAATACGCCAGCTTCTTAATCTCTTGTTCCGCCCGATGAAATGTTTCCTGAGACAAACTGATCTGGTGGGCGTAATTGCGGATGAGTAGGTACAAGCAGCCTGCCGAAGCTAAAATAAACAAAATCCCTTTTATAATGGCAGCATGTTCAAATTGACGCATATCTTTTACAAGCCAGGCAGCAGCGGAATCCGAGCACAATATCCACCCGATTCCGACGCACGAATACAACAATACAATTTTAACTGGAGAAAGTTTTTTATCGTCTGCGACAAAGGCATTGTTACTGAGGGGTGATACACACATACGGCAGGCTCTCCTTGATCACAACTGCATAAAGCAGATTGATTTTGGAGATTTTACGCTTTTTTAGAGATGGGAGAGGTTACATATTTGCAAAGAGACGGTGACAATTTCATGTAAAGATCGTTAGCGTGGGACATTCCACCTAAATATAAAGTTAACCTCAGACTAACGCCAAGACACTCTAACGGAATCGGATGGAGTTCCACACCACACCCGGCCGACCTCCGCCCTATAAACAAGACTCTGTTATGAAGTTACAAAGACAACTGAGCTGCCAAACGCCTTTTCGAACAGATCCTTCTTGGCGTTGGCGCCAAAAACTTCCACCGAAACGTCTTCAGTTGCGGTCAGGCTGATTGTTATAGTTGTGCCGCCAAACAGACAGGAAACTGACTGCACCAGGCCATTTCTGCGACGATCAAGCCCATCAGCCAGACGCAGAATACCACCCAACCGGGCCACAGTGACCTGATCCTTTTCTTTAAGACTCTGAAAAGCGTCGTGTTTTCGCTTAGGAAGTGATTTTCGGTGGTAACGTGCAATCTGTGCGATAAGCTCTCTTTCACGCGGAGTAAAGCCGAATAGTTCGGCGTGGCGAATGAGATGATATGAGTGCTTATGATGACTCCCATAGCTGATAAAATATCCGCTGTCGTGGAGAATAGCAGCAGCTTCCAGGAGTTTTTTCTCCTCAGGCTTCATACCGAAGGGCAGTTCCAGCGCATTAAAAATAGAAAGGGCCAAGCCTGCAACGTGCGTTGCATGCAACTCGTCAACATGGCAGGAACGGGCAAAGTCCTTAATGGCATCTTTCCACGTCGGCGGCGCGCCGCTTCCGGCGGCAAGTCCAAGACGCTTCGTTGCCCTGATAAGAAGACCTTCGCGGATGCCGCGTTCATTGACCAGTACCCGGTTTGCTTCAAAAAATCGCATCAGTTCGTCTATCACCACCACACCGGCCACGATAATATCGGCCCGATCCTGGTTAAGCCCCGGAATTGTACGTCGTCCTTTAAGGTCTTTGTGAATCATCATTGCCAGCAGGTGGACAACCTCTGCATGAAGAACCTCGGAGCCATGTATCGATACGTAGTTATCCTTGCGCATCTGCATGGCCATACAGCCGATTGCTGTCAGGGTTCCGCCAGAGCCGATAAATGAATCTACAGATATTTTCTTTCCTGTAAAAGTACGCTTGAGGCTATCCCTGATATGGCGCTGAAGTTTCCGTAGTTCGCCCTCGTCTATCGGATCACTCACTAGAAAACGGTCGGTCATGACAACAGCACCAAGGTCGAGAGAATAACATTCCTCAACATGATTTCCATACGCCGTAACGATTTCAACACTCCCCCCGCCGATGTCGACCATGGCGTAACGCTTACCATACATATCAAAGTTGGCCAAGGCGGATGTAGACGTCAGCTCGGCCTCTTCTTCGCCGGAAATGACCCTGATCTCGTGTCCAAGCTCTTTCGAAAGTATTGCTATCAGCTCCTTACCGTTGGCTGCGGTTCTTACTGCACTGGTGGCAACCGCCTCAACCGCTGCGACATTCATTCCGGTTATCAGTTTATGAAATCGCCTGATGGCTTCAAGGGCACGAGCTGACGCCTCAGCAGAAATAACACCGGTCATGGCCAGCTTCTCACCAAGTCGTACCGTTGCTTTTTCATCATCCATTATTTTGAAGGCACCCTCGCTGGAGACTTCGGCAATGATGCAGCGAATGGAGTTAGTGCCGATATCAATAGCGGCAATACGTGATTTTTTCATGTGACCTCTTTATATAAGAAAAGTGTAGACAAGCGGCTTATGCTCTATCAGCGCGGTGAAGTCCCCAAGCAGGATGGCATCTTCTGCCAAGAGGGTTACTGCGATATGATCGCGCTCATCGGGAGGTAATTTCAGCTTGCGGAGCAGGTTTTCAAACTCGGCGATATCATTCATTCGACCCAGAAGCGACTGGTAATCTTTAAGCAGCTCGAGGAAAGAAGTATACTCCCGATCCAGTATTTGGGAAATAAGTTCAAAGAAGTAGCGCCATTTTTTGATGGCGATACGTAGCGCATGGCGCGACGCTCGCTGTTCTGGTGCGGTTGAAACAGTGAGTAGATGGTGTATCGGCAGATACTGCCTGATGGAAACGTCAGAAAAATAGGCCAGAAGTGAGATGCTGTTCCGGGAGGTAAAGGAATGCTCATTCACACCGGCAACTATTTTCCGGACTATTCGATCAAGAGCACGGTGATCAAACTCCTTGAGCACCTGACTTATAAGTTTTAATTCGCTTGATCGCTGCCCGGAAAGTCTGTGAAAAAGTTTGTCTCCAGCAGATATGTCTGTTTTCATACGCGCAGCAAAGAAAAGCCGGGCTTCGTCAACATTGCGCAGTCCGCCCAGTATCCGGGTGAGCATGCGGACACTTTTTCGCAGTTCTGTTTTGGCGCCTTTCGGCACAAATGGATAAAACAGCTCCAGCACAGCCCTGAAACGTCTTGAAGCAACGCGAAGGTCATGAATATCATCCGGATCGGATGTTATAATTGCGACCTTCCTTAAACGGAGTAATTCTTCCCACTGAGAAAAAAACACTCCCCTCGAGCGTTCCAGGATCGTCGCCGAATCAGGCCATAATCGGGAAGATTTTGACAACATCAGCTCAGACGACAACCGGCGGAAATGCTTTTTTGAACGACGAAACCCTTTTCTTGCCCGGGGCTAAATACCAGAGAAAACCTGCCGGTCGTTCATCAGTACCATGGTCAAGCTTCAGAGTAACGCACGCCCCTTTTTTCAGCGAAATTGTTTCGTCCCCGCGCCCGAGTAAAGCCGTAACCAGTGAACCTAGGTGCGGTTCGTGGCCAACCAGCAGAACCCGCTTGGCATTTTTGCATTCCTTCAGGTGTGCAATCAACTCACTAACATCAGCCCCCGGAAGAAGTAATCCGCTTGCGACTACCACGTTTTTCCGGCAGGCTTTTTCAGCAGCTATTTCAGCAGTCTGAACAGAACGTGTAAGCGGACTGGTAAGGGTCAGGCGCGGTTTTGGACCGAACTTGGAAATTGATGCACTCATTTTTTTCGCAACGGACCGGCCACTTTCAGTCAAATAGCGCCACTCATCCTGTAAAGATTCACTTCCATCCACCGCCTCAGCATGCCGCATTACATATAAAATCATGACGCCCTCCAATTGTTTGGTAGTAATACCCAAATATTATAGACCTCCTTAACCGCATTGCAACAGCAGTTATAAATGTTCACCTGATTGTAACAATCAGGGCCCTTCCACGCAGAAGTGTCAATTCCCTGAGAAAGGTTATGTAACACAATTATGTGACCTTGACGCATTCAGCTACAGACCGGCATCAGGTTCTATTTAAATGCGGGATCTGCCTGAAAGCCACAGAGACTGGCGATCATTGAAGAATCAGGAGTCGGGTCTATATGCGGAATTTTGCTCTGTCCACCAAGCTTGCCACGTTCCAGTTGTGACCATTGATAGATGCCGTCTTCCGGCATCAACATCACAACAGGTGCGTTGATGCGCCCCTGACTCCTGAATGCGGCATAATCGGCATTCAGCTCACACAGGGTAGCATCAAGTATTCGAGTCGCATCAGCAACATCCACAACATCCTGCACTGCCAGCACCCATTGGTGTCGCCGCGCCGGAATATCTGCCCCGACCATGAACTCGCGTACATTCCAGTGATCATTTAGATTGAGATTGGCAACGGCCAGTTCTACCTCAGCCTGAGTGACCTTCTCCTCCAGTTTATCAAGGAATCTGTCTCGACCGGTGAACTCGATATAGTGAGGAGACGTTGCGGTAAAGCAGATCGTGTCACCGATATGGTAGCGCCACAACCCGGAGCATGTGCTGAGGATGACTGCATAGCGCTGGCCAGTTTCAACCTCCTCAAGCGGTATTGCATCCGCAAAGGGAGCCGGTTTCCCCTGGCTATCCAGATCTTCAAAGCGGACAAATTCAAAAAAAGTCCCGTAATACGGGGTCAGGCGCATCTGCTGCTCGCCAAATTGCTGAAACGCCATAAACGCTTCGGATGAAGGGAGCAACTCCAGCAGATGCGGCAGTCTGCCTTCAAAAAGATTTTCCAGTTCATTCCTGTACGGCTTAATACTGGTGCCGCCATGGATTATCAGTTCAAGATTCGGCAGTAGTTCATGAAGAGGTTTCCCGCTGATCTCCCCACAGCGTTTCAACAGCAGAATGATCCAGGGAGGCACACCGGAGATAACGCGGATATTGTCATCACGCAGCAACATCTCAGCCATGGCCTGCAGTTTTTCTTCCCAGGGGAGTGCGGATATTACGGCACCAGGCTCTACAAAGGGAGTGAGATAACAGGGACGAAAACGGAGTGTAAGGGCACTCATGTCACCGGACCAGACTCCGCGCCTGACTTTGTTCAGGGTAGTTGATCCGGACATGTAAAGAATTTTGCCGTTCAGTATCTTTGATTCAGGATTTGCAGTTAGATAACACGCCATCATGTCGAGGGCGGCACGACGGTTTTCGGCGAACATCCGGCTTGAGAAAGGTATGAATTTGCTTGGAGCTGTTGTTCCTGACGTTTCACAGAACATCTTGATGCTGCCAGGCCAGGTTATGTTGTCCAGATCAGGAGCTGAATGCCCTAAGGGGTCAGCGGCCTGATTGCCGTAGAAATAATCCGTCATAAAATCATGATATGAGCGGATCGGCACATGACTTTTGTAGTAATTATAGGCAACGTCAAAGCGCCTGTTGTTGAGTCCGGCGAAGCTGTTATCCCTGCCGAATTTTGTTGCAGACGCAGTCGCAATCAATTCATGAAATATCCGTTGCTGGGCAGCCAACGGGTCCTGTTTATTAAACTGAGTTGCCCGTTTTACTGCATACGAATGAAGTTGCTTCTGTAGTAAGCGGTTTTTTTGCAACCTTGCAATCATACCCATCTAAACCGCCAACTTTAGACGTGGGTAAAGAAGTTTGCCGTACCAGCTCTCCAGTAGGGCGTTGTAAGCTTCATGGTGAAAGATGAGTGAAGCGTGGGCAACACCATCGCCTGCAATATGGGATCTCACTGTTTTTACCAGACAAGAGGGAAATAGTTTTGAATAGAGTGAGGAATCACCGAACATCTTCAGAGTTGGTGAGGATGAGACCAGAATATCCGATTCGTTTTCGGCAAGGAGCGTTAGTACCGGGCCGGAGAAAAGTGAACTGGACTCTAACGGAAAGATGAAATCCCGCAGTGCTGTAACTCTTTCAAAGCCGCCACGAGCGGTGGTGTATTCTATTACGTCATTTATTTTTTTTCGAATGGCAAGATGGCGAACGCTGAGAGTGCGGTTTTCAGCTCCGGCATTGAAAAGCGCTTGAAAACAACGACGTGAGCGCTCTATCTGCTTACCTATCTCCGTCTCATTGGACGGGTCAGCAGCAACAATTTTTTTGAGATTACTTTCGAGTATTCTCAAACCGGTCTGTTTTTGATCACTCCGGCGAATAAGATCTTCGGTTGTGATAACCGGACTTACTAAAATCAGGCCACGAATTCTTTCATGCACCTGCTCATCAGCATTTTTCAGAAAGTTGGCGAGCAGACCGCAGCCAAAGCTGACCGCTAATATCAGAGGCTTTTGACCTTTTAGCGCGAGATCCTCAATCAAATCAGTCATTTGGGCACTGAACATCTCCTTACAAAAACCATTACGTGCATAGTTTACATAGTAGATCGAGCCATGCTGGCGCAGTAATTTCCGTTGAAACTCTACCGTTTCAGTCGCGTCAGGAACAAAACCACCCAACACAATTGTCGGTACTGTTCCGGCGCCTTTTTCCCTGAAGATTTGACAGCGCGATTTGAGGGCCTCTTGCTTCCGCTCAAGAAGGGCAAACTCGCGGTGACGTAATTTGGGGGCGAAACGCTTGAAAGATATTCCGCGAATGAAACCTGCGGCAGCGGTGAATGCGGAGATCACCTGACTATTGCCCTTCACAACCCGAAGTTTTGCCGTTCTGTCGCTCATACGTCCTCCAGTTGTCATTTGGAGGTGATACTAGCATTGTCAAGTTACATCCATATTGCGGGCGTGTGAATGTTTTGAAAATTTATGAGCTACTTTTTATCTACGCGCGCATCCACCCTTCGTTGTCTCTCTACTTCGCTAGAATAACAGCTCTCTTTGTTTTCTACTTGTCATTCGACAACCGATATGCCTAGATTGCTCCTCCTGAACCGGGTAAATACTTTTTAAAATAATGCGGCTTAAAAGCCGGCTTAACCACGCAGTTAGTGGAAGGATTTCAATGAACAAGTCAATGTACGCCTCATTACTTACGGCAGCATTTTTATGTGCGATACCCGTGGGCTGCTTTGCTGTGGACAAGCAGCTAACAGCAGAAAAGCCCTTAGCCGAAGCTTTTCGCACCATACTGAATAAGGAAATATCCACACTCAATATACCAATTGAAATGTCGACAGACGAACTCGCTAAAGTCCTGAACCTGACCATCCGTAAAGAGCTGTACAAAGGAGCGACCAAGAGCAAATCGGTATCCACTGACGTTATGCGCAACGGGCCGATAGTTGTCAGCGCCGCCGATAATTTTTTGTATATCACCCTGCCTGTTGCCATGTCGCTAAGCTACGGTATGTTCGAAACAAAGCCTATTCCACTTAAATTAAAATTTAAGGCGACCGCAAGCATCTCTACAGACTGGCGCCTGCAAACTGATATTTTTTATCTGGGAGTGAGCGATCTGCTTGCCGAAGAGGTCGGCATCGGGCCACTGTCGTTCAAGCCGCGCAGTATTATTGAGGGGATAACGCAGCCGGTGCAGAAGTTATTATCTGACATGATCGCGCAAAAGATCAAAGATATGCTCCCCTTGAAAACGCAGGTTTCCAAGGTCTGGAACAGTTCCCAGGTGCCGTTTTTACTCGATAAAAACAATAACACCTGGCTGTTGTTAACTCCGCAGGAGGTGATGCTCTACCCGCTTTATGCCCAGAATAACCGGGTGAAACTAAGCGTTGGTATCAGTACTCTTGCCGAGCTTGTTGTTGGACCGGAACCGGCATCACCTAAACTCCGGCCTTTGCCTAATCTGAAGCTGGTAAATACGTTTGACAAAACCTTCCGCGTCGCACTGAACGCGGACCTTTATTACAAGGATCTGCGTGCCATTTCAGCGCCATTGCTACTTAACAAACAATTCGACGTAGATGGGAAAAGCATCACTATTAAAGAGTTTGATCTGTATGGAAACGGCGACAAGCTGGTCGTTAAACTTGAAACTGCCGGTGCACTGGACGGCATCATATATTTAACTGGAAAGCCGGTTTTCAACCTTCAAACCGGTGTCTTTTCCGTAGAAGATGTGGATTTTGATATGCTGACTCAAAGTCTGTTGATGAAATCGGCTGACTGGTTTCTTCATGGTACTATCAGGAGCATGATTCAGGAAAAACTAAACCTGAACCTTACCAGACAGCTGGAGCAATCGCGCCAAATTGCTGCCAAAGCACTTACCCGTGTGCAGTTGATGGATCATCTCTTTCTAAAATGCGATATCAAAAATTTGAAGTTTAACGAAGTGATTGTACAGCAGGATAAAATAGCCATAAAGATATACACGGAGGGCGAATCAGCCATTCTGTTTCAGTAACCAATCATTCCCGGAGCGGGTGTCAGGGGCATTCAGGACTGCAAACGGAGCCACTCTGCTATTGCAACCTCTGAATTTATTGCGCCTGTTTTTTGGAGTCCTGCCGATATTTATCATAATTATCATAACTCATATTAGCCCTGTCCAGGCACTGCTGTATCTGTGTCTGGATGGGATTGTCATAACACTTCCTACGCTGTTCCTCCTGAAAACCAGTATACCAGGCACGATAAGTACATCCCTGCAACGATATGCCAATACAGACTGAAATTAAAGGGATCAGAATCCGAATCATACTAACTCCATTTCTACGTCAAAAACTTTATCAAGGCGGTGAGGATCGAGTAAACGGGGCGTACACTTCTTACTCTGAATAATCGATGACTATCCAGCGAAGATGTTTTTTCGCCAAAGATTACACCTGCACAATACATGCAGCACTATCGAAACGAGGGATATTTACCAGATCCGGGACAGGGTGGGCATACATTAATTCGGCAGGGTAGGACTGATATAGTTTCTCCAGTTCATGCGGATCATGCATATTTCTGCTCAGCCAGCGACTATAGTCCTCTGGCTTTAGAATTACCGGCATCCGATCGTGGATAGGTTTTACGATATCGTTCGCTTCTGTGGTCAAAATGCAACACGTATTCAACTCACTCCCATCCCCTGACTTCCGTGTTTCCCACAATCCGGCGAATCCCATCACCGAACTATTCAACAGACGAATATAATAAGGTTGCTTACGGTCACCTTGAGGCATCCATTCATAAAAGCCTGATGCAGGTATAATACACCTGTTATATTTAATTGCATGGCGAAAGGTCGGTTTCTCACTAACGGTTTCCGATCTGGCATTGATAGGAGCGTGAGTAACATCTTCGAACCAGTTTGGAAGTAAGCCCCATTTCAGGTTGTCTAACTGATTATGTTCACCAATGTGTCGGACTGTCGCTACGGCTTGACTTGGAGCGATATTGAATCGTGGTTCGATCTGTGGGACTTCCTGTAAGTCAAAGATTTTCGCCAGTACTTCTTGACTAACATTTAGAGTAAATCTACCGCACATGAGTATCACCTCTTTGATATTGTAGTCCATTGTAGCTAGAAGAATTCATCTTTGCAACTCATCTGGTCTCAGTTCAATTCATCAGCGTATCCTTTTTCCCGTTTTATGTGGTGCCTCTGGAAACAGTATCATGATTAGTCAGATTGCAAGCGACTCATCTCAAGTTGTTACAGCTGTAGTCCAGCTTAACGCCATTGCTGAACAGATTGCTACCGGTGCTGAAGAAGTTGCAGCCCAAGCTGGTACGGTTGCTACAGCTGGAGAGAAAATGTCAGCTACAGGGCAGAGGTTTTGCGTTGGTTGCAGATGAAGTTCGCGCCTTGAAAGAGCGTACAACACGTGCGACCCGTGAAATTGTCGAAATGATTAAAGCCATCAGAAGGAAACCAAAAATGCCGTTACCGCTATGGAAATGGGAGTTCATCAGGTAGATGAGGGGACAGGAGAAGCGGCCAGAGCTGAGGATATTTAAGGTCTGTTCCGAATTGAAACCAATCTGTTTGGCGCAACATTTTCGCGGGCACACCAGAATTCTTCCAGTTCTTCAACAAGCAACCGGTCCAGTCCGGAATCCCTGATGAATTCTTCTCTTAATCCGGCATCACTCTGCGAAACAATTATGGGAAGCAACGTGTTCATGTACATCAGGGAACTCTTTGCGAGCCGCAGACCGACGTCGAAAAGGCTGTCCGGGATATCCCCGTTGAGGAGCCGTTTGTGCCGCAACTCTATTGATACAATCCGCTTGATTGTATCCCGCTCCCCGTCGCCGGCCAACCACCCGTAACTGCTCCCGATTGCCTCCTGTAAGCTGGTCACAACACTAACTAGGATCTGTTCTTCCCGCTCTATCCGCTCCAAACGCTGTTGAATGTCATGTATGGTTCCCGTGTTCTGTGAAAGACATTCAAGGCCATCCAGAAGATTGGTTAAACGTTTCCGTCCCATCCTGCCCGGCAGGTCGCTGGCAATGAGATCATCAAGCAGCAATTCTCTGAAAAGCCCCGGCTTGATTGCGTTCAGCTCGTTCCAGCTGGCTGAAAGAACATTCAACGTTTCACTATCAGGAATACCGCGGGCAAAAAATACCATTTTATTGATGCGCCGGGATGCTTCCTCCATCCGGTGAAGTATATCCACCAAACGGTGAAAGTTCTTCCGTCCGGTTTTACCGGAAGCATTGGTATCATCAAGACGTTCATCGCAATAAGTACCGACATCGAGCATGAGTCGTTCAAAGCGCTGATCGTTCTGCTTAATTGCTTCTTTCTTCGCCAGAAGAATCGACAGGATAACAGAATCCGGGAGATCACTCCCGGCCGCAGTGGAAAACATGAAATAGGTCGCGAGCGACTGACGGGTCTGTTCAAGTGATGTCATGGCCATGATTTGAACCGGTATATATGATTCTGTTGGTAACGCATGAAGATTCATCGTCGGGACAGCCATACTTCAACCCTGTTGTTGCGGATTTTTCCGTTCATGGAGCCGCCTTCCACAAGCTGCATGACCGAGCCCATACCCATTGCTACCGAGGGTTTTACGCCTCGTGATGTCAATTCACCGCCCACCAGTTTTGCCCACTGTTCGCTAGTTTCTTTTGATTTTTTACCTTCGCTCGAATCGCTGAAGCCGAACAGCATAACCTTGCGACCCTGCAGATCCTTACGCTCAAGGGAGTGGATCAGGCGATCGAAATCTCGACGGGAGCGGTTATCGAAGCTAATTGTATCGGGACGAAACCTGATAGATAGCGAAAGGCGTTCCGCACCATCCACCATGTTTTTAAATTCCTGTGGTGTATTGTCAGGCAGTATTGGCGTTTCAGCACGTACCGCAAGAGAAACGAAACTGTTCTTTTCCACTATCTCCTGCCCGTCGTCTGAGAGGACAAACTCCATAAATTCTCTGGCCAGCGGGTTGGCTGTTTTGGGTGGGACATACATATAGAGACGGCGTGAAAGCGGATACTCTTCCCGCGCTACTGTAAAAGCATTCGGATAAATAGCCCCTCCGGACTCACCTGCTGCAATTGCCAGCGCTTTGCTGCTTTTTATATACGGCAGCCCTATAAAACCGATGCCATTGGGATCACCGGCTACATCGGAGGATAGCCGACTGCTGTCCTCGTATCGTTTGGCTCCTGAACCCAAACTCTTCTTGTCCAGAACCAGACTTTTAAAAGTGTCGAATGTTCCGGACTTGTCATCGCGGGCATACAGTTCTATCGGCTTGTCACTGCCACCGATATCTTTCCAGGAGCTGATTTCGCCGGCAAATATACGTGCAATAGTTTCCTTGCTTGCCGCAGCGAGCGGATTAGCAACGTTCACAACCACCGCCAGTCCGTCCAAACCAATAACATGCTCGCTCCCATAGCTGGTAAAATCTCCCTGAGCAGAGAGCTTGTCGCACTCCTCTTTCTTGATCGGGCGTGAGGACATGCCGATGTCACAGAGTGATTTTTCAAGGCCCTCATAGGCGGTACCGGACCCATGGGACTTAATTTCTACTGCCCAGGCTTTTGTTCCACCCATACTGCCGACGATTCTGATTTCTTCTTCTTTTGCGCCAGGTTCACGGCGGGTTTTGTGGGCTCCTTTACGCTTCAGAAACTCTTCAACCAGGGCCGGGGCCAGCTTGGCACCGATAGTATTGGAACCCTGCAGCCTGAGAACCGTTTCAATCCGCTCTGCAAAAAAGAAGTACCAGCCTCCCCAGGACAGAAGCATCAGCGTGGCGAAAGCGGAAACTCCGCGAAGTACAAATTTACGCAGGCGCCGTCTGCCTTCAGCAGCCTTGTGCTCTGCCTCGCGTGCAAGTTTATCACGATGTTGACAACGTTCCAGAGCAGCAGAAAATTCGTCGCTACTCTGAAAACGATGGTCAGGCGATCTTGAAAGGGCGCGATGAATGATGCCAGCCAGCTCCTGATCAAGTTCGGGAAGCTTTTCGCGAATGTCGGAGATATCTTCCTCCATTTGCCGCATCAACTGGATAATGGTAGAACCTGCTTCTCGTGGTGGTTCACCGGTCAGCATCTGGTACATCAGCATACCGACAGAATATATATCGGAGCGATTATCAATTGCCTTGGGATTCACAATCTGCTCGGGACTCATATAGCCTGCAGCGGCAAAAAAGTTGGCGCTGCTTCCCGCTTCTGTGGGCATATGACTGGATGCGCCGAAGCCATCAAGCTTGACTAGACCGTTTTTTGCCACAAAAACGTTTGTGGCACTGACTCCCCTATGAATAATCCCGCGGCTGTGTGCAAACGAGAGCGCCTTCAACAGCTGCTTGATGACATGCAGTGTCGGCAGTTCCTTGCTGCCGCCGTGATGATTGATAATCTCATCTAGACGGTACGCACCAAAGTGCTCCTGAACCAGATAAAAGACTCCCTCCTCCTCGAAAAAATCGATGGTTTGGAGAATATTTGTATGGTTCAAATGGGCAAGTTTTTTTGCTTCGGCATAAAAGCTGTCCCGTAGCTTAGCCGCATCGCCATTCTGTCCCCCCTTGAACGCCTTGATAAAATATGAAACTCCTTTGGAAATGTCCTCAGCGAGGTAGAGCACCGTGCCATTTTCAAAAGTGGATATTTCTTGTTTCAGCATATATTTGTTCACAATCAGGCTATTCATAGTTTAGTCCTTGCTGAGTATACGTATTGGATGCAGGATGTTTCCGAAGTGGAAACATAGCAAAAGCAAGGTTACATCGGGGTGTCAAGTTGGTTAAATGTTATTTAACGTCTACAGAGGGAGAATTGCAGGAGCAATCCACATATATTCCTGTATCAGGCTTTTTGGCATACATGGGGTGGGAATCTAGATCAAGCCGTGAACCCAAGGCAGGGCTCCCGGTTTTTTGTCAGAGTTTTTCATAGAATATCATCAGAGATTGGAAGCACAGCAAAGCAAATCGAGGTTGCACTGGAGGTTGTAAATTCGAATTTAAACAAAAATAAGGGCTGCGATATAAGCCGTAACCCCTTGAATTTTATGGTCGGGATGACAAGAATTGAACTTGCGACCCCCTGCTCCCGAAGCAGGTGCGCTACCAGGCTGCGCTACATCCCGAAGAGGTTTTTTTCTAGCACCGGCAAGGGGATTGTGTCAAGGGGAAAGACAGTGATGGCAGGCGGGGAGTAGAGCGCGGGGGACCGGAGGTGGGATCAGAAAATACAAAAGCGTTCCTATAAATGACAACATACACCAAATTTATCCAATTGCCATAAAAGGAGGTACCATAAACTTGGCATGTTACTAATAAAAAAACTGCCAATTAGTTGATATCTCGTTGAACGTAGAGCTATTGTTGACTCGTTCGATCTTCCCAGAAACTGCAACAGAATGATTCCTGTAAATCTGCCAACCGGATGTAATTTCAGCTTTCTTAATTAGTTTGCTGTCGCCATTTGCGAGATATGACATAGCTCCAATAATATTTACATAATAACCATTACTAAATGATTTTAACAACCCGGACTCGACACCTGGGCCTACTGCAACGGTATTACTAAAGGCATCTCCAGCAAAGATTGAGCCAGTGACCATAAAGTATGTTTTGCCCAACATGCCACTTTCCACCGCCTTACCACTCCCAGCAATAGCCTGAAACGACATCGGAAAAGTATCATTTCCAATATAGTTCCGATTACCACCTAAATAGAAAGACCAAGACCATGGTGAGATGAATGAATTAGACGTAGTGATAGATTTCGTACTGATAACATCAAATCGCTCAAAATAAACTTTGAGATCCGACATATTAATGCGTCCAGCTATTTCAAGTAAACGTAACTCTGAAGCAGCAGGATAGCCAATTGGTGGTTCATTCAATCCGTAATATGCGGGTCGGATATGTAAATTTAAATTATGTACATTTAATTTACATTTAATTGGGGGGGCGAGTGATTAAAAAAATAATATTAATGTTTTTGGTTTTTGCTTTAGCGGTACCGGTAAATGCATTTTGTGCTGAGGAAATAGAAGATATCAAGCCTATAACGAGTACCAGCAGCAGTTCCGGAAATGTTTATTTGGGAATTGGTGCTGGCTGTGTGCTTGTTGGAGCTCTTACAATACTTTTAGCCAGTAACTATGAATCTTCATATAATGACCCACGTACGTATGATCAGGATTCAGTTAAAAAAGATGCTAATGCAATAAGAGCTGTGGGCATTGTAGAAATTGGGGTAGGTGCTGTACTCGCTTTAGTTGGCCTAAATAAACTATCTGTTAGCAAATCTACTTCAGTTAGTATTGACTCTGTTGGAGGGACCCAGATGATCGTTGCTAAACATACATTTTAGCATGTCTCTAATGAATACGAGCACCGACGGCTGCCAAGTCAACGACTCCCCCTCAAGCCCCGTGGCCACTCGCTGCGGGGTTTTCTTTTACCCAAAAGCCACCACCAACATAATCCCACATCACACAGGCTGCCCCCAAAGGGTGGCCATTTTTTTTGCCCAAGGAGACCAATATGCAACCTATCTGGTTCACAACGATGTTGGAGAAGCTTCCACCAGCAGGATATTATTAAACTGCCTATTTATAGTGCCGTGTGAATCGGCATGCAATATTGACCCCCCTTTAGCTTAAATCGGCGTCCAAAATTGACCCATCTCAGCAATAAGGCCGTAAATGTACCTTTGCATGAAGCTGATTTACTTCAAAGGGAGAATTCATTCCGTAAATTAATTTGAAACCTCTTGGTCAAAATCCCTTCCATCACCTATTACAGTTGTGGGCAGAGAAGGGACCTGTCAAAAAAACGGTTAAAATGACTTTTCGGTGT
This sequence comes from uncultured Geobacteraceae bacterium, assembly GCA_903875605.1. GTDB lineage: Bacteria > Desulfobacterota > Desulfuromonadia > Geobacterales > Pseudopelobacteraceae > JACRCG01. The sequence goes on from CAIQWT010000097.1 coordinate 93,467, forward strand.
AACTGCGAATTAGTTTACTGTCCAGCACTTCACGCACCATGGTCGCCATATTCGGCAACGAGAACGGCTTCTGAATGAAATGCACACCTTCATCAAGCACGCCGTGTTGTGCGATGATATCGGCAGTGTAACCGGACATATAGAGACACTTGAGTTGCGGGTTTAGTGACTGAAGTTTGTTAGCCAAATCCTTGCCATTCATTTTCGGCATTATCACGTCAGTTATGAGTAGATTGATCTCTCCAGCGTGTTCATGTGCCAGGCGTATGGCTTCGTCGGGCGTTCCAGCAGTCAGCAGGGTATAGCCCTGCATTCCGAGTAATAGAGAGGTTATTTGCAATATACCCGGCTCGTCTTCCACTAACAGGATTGTCTCCTGACCTTTTGGTAGTGGTGCGGCCTTTGCTTCAGTCTGAGATTTTTGGCTCTTCTCCTCTAGCCGTGGGAGATGGATTGTAAAGGTTGTCCCCATTCCAGGTTCGCTGTAGATGTTGATGAACCCGTCGTTCTGTTTGACAATACCGTACACAGTGGCCAACCCGAGTCCAGTACCTTCACCGACTCCTTTAGTTGTGAAAAATGGCTCAAATACACGGGCCATTGTTTCCTTGTCCATACCGCTACCGTCGTCACTGACACTCAAATGCACGTAATCACCGGGAACCGCTTCCGGGTTTTCTTCACAATAGCTCGAATCAACGGTATTATTCCGGGTCTCAATGGTGATGCGCCCGGTGCCGTTGATGGCATCTCTGCCATTGACGCAGAGATTGGCAAGAATCTGGTCTATCTGGCTTGGATCCGCTTTTATACGCCACAGGTCTGGAGCAGGTTGCCACGTTAGTTGAATAGACTCTCCTATCAATCGCCGCAGCATCTTAAGCATGCCATTGATGACTTCATTCAGGTCTATGTTTTTCGGTGCAATCGCCTGCTTTCTGGCAAATGCCAGTAGTTGCCTGGTAAGATCGGCAGAACGTTCTGCCGTCTTCATAATTTCTGTAAGATGCTCACATACGGGGTGATTTATATCCGACTCCATGAGGCCAAGCTGAACGTGTCCCATAATAACCGTCAGCATGTTGTTGAAGTCATGAGCCACACCACCGGCCAGGCTCCCGATCGACTCCATTTTCTGAACTTGATGTAACTGCTGTTCAGCCTTGTGTTGTTCTGTTATGTCAAGTGCAATGGAAAGAAGTCTTTGCTGCCCGGTTACCGATATAACCTCACCCCAGTATTTACAGAGCTTTGTCAGCCCTGCTTTAGTGTGCAGAGATAATTCCTGACCTTGTATTTTCCCCTGTTGCTGGATGCTTTCTTTCAGTCGCATCCTGTCAGCTTCTGAAATCCAGCCAAGCTCAACGGATGTCTTACCGATAACCTCTTCCCGACTGAATCCGGAAATATTCTGGAATTGCTGATTGGCATCCAGATATGTGCCGTCCTCAATGCTGCTGATGGTGATCATAATCGGCGCACTGTTGAATGCTGTGATGAACAGCTCGTTGCTTTCGGATAATGAGTCCTGCATTTGTTTCCGCTCAGCAATATCCCAGGCTAGGTCTGCAAAGCGATAGGCAATAAGCACATCCTCTTCACTGTATTCTGAGGCTTTGTTGCCAATGCCTAAGATCCCTACAATTTTGTCGGAGCGCAAGATCGGTACGGCCAGTTCACGGGTCACGGTGGCGTGACCCGGTGGCATCCCCTTGCGGTGGGGCAGTGAGGCATAATCGTTGTGGATGACCGGTTGTCGCTGGTGGATGCAGTCAACCCATACTCCGGCCTTATCAATGTCATAATGGCTGCCTGCACCTTCTGCTTTGCAGAAATCTCTGGCGGTCCGGGTGGACCAGGCATGCAGCGTCAGGGTGCGCTGATCTTCTTGTAGCAGATGGAAGTACCCGATCTGGCTGCCGGTCAACTCTTCTATCTGATCAAGTGTTGCGGTGAGTAGTTCATTCAGGGTGTGTGACAAAGAGTATTCGACAAGGTAAAGTCTGGCAGCAGCCAACCGCTCTTCTTTCTTTTGGCGGGTGATATCCTTAATCATCGCTATAAAATGTTTGGGCGAGCCATCCTCGTTTCGTACGCACTTGACAGAGAGATCTGTATGTATAATCCCGCCTTCATTCCGTATGAATCGCTTCTCAATCTGGTAACCATCGATCTCTCCATGAAGCACTAACTGGAATTGTGCCTCATCTGCAGCGAGATCATCGGGATGCGTCAACTCCGCCCAGCTTTTGTTTGAGAGCTCTTCTTGAGTGTAGCCCAGCATTGAGCACAAACAGTCGTTGCACTGAACCCATCCCTTCTCTAGGGACGTAATTGCCATTCCGATGAGGCCGAGTTCGTAATAGCTTCTGAAAAGTGCCTCGCTCTCGTGCAGCGCTTCATCAGCCAGTTGCCGCTCCAGCTCACCGGCGGCACGTTGAGCAATGTACTGTAGCACCGTTTCCACCAACTGCTGGTTTAGAAAAGGTTTTTCTCCGATCAGTGCAATTAGGCCGATCGGCTCTTCGTTTTTCCCATACAGAGTGATACCAGCGTAGCTTTCGGCTTTGATCTCCCGCAACACCGGATCGTTGGGGAACAGATTGGCGACATCGCGCGGGAAACAGCAGATGGTCTTCCCCACCACGTCACCGCACGGTGTGTCTTTCAGGGCATAGTCAACATTGTCCTCAAACCTGCCGTTGTGATAGACCGCCACAGTGTGCGCCATAAGTCCGTCGCCGGTCAGGCGGTCGATGCAGGCAAACTCCATCGACAGAGTCTCAGACAGAAAGCGCGCCAGCGCCGGGAAGAACTCTTCTTCCCATAAGCACCAACCACGTTCAGAAATGAACGACTGGACACTCTCGATGGTTTTCCGGTTGGTGATGTCTTCCACGCTTGACCATATATATTTTTCGCCTTTACGTTCTATCAGCAAACCCTGCAGTCGGACAGGTACAAGATGTCCATCCTTATGGATATATTCTTTTTCATACGGACCGTACTCACCCGCCGCCTTAAGCGCCGTCAACTGTTCCTGTTCCTGTAAAGCATATTTTTCAGGTGTTATATCCCAGTAAGTCAGATTAAACGCTTCATCAACAGTTCTGCCAATAATATCGGCATACGCCTGATTTACATCTACCAATTTGCCGTCTATTTGAGTAAGCGCAAGACCGATCGGTGATTGGTCGAAGAGCATCCGGTTATATGCTTCACTTTCTCGCAGAGCTTCCTGTTCTTCTTTAAGTTCAATGGTGCGAAGTTCGACCTGCCTGTGCAGCAATTTGTTCCAGAGGAAACTTCCGATTAACAACGAACAGATAACAAAAAGCGCGCTGCCAACTACAGCCCTAAAACGCCAGTCAGTAAAAATATCCTTTTGAGCCGATTGAATCCATCTGTCTTGAATTCTATGCCGCTCGGTCTCAGTGAAAGAAGTAAGAGTCTTCTGAAGGATTTTGTGCAGCGTAGTTTTTGATCGAGGAACCGCAATCGAAAGCTGTATGTTCTGGGACGCTTCACCCGCTACCCGCAGATTTGTAATTCCTTTCTGAGACAATAGATAGGATGCCGTTGCAAGATCAATAACAGCAGCATCTGATTGTCCGAAAGAAACATTCAGGATAGCTGTAAGATCGTTTGGAACTATATCAGCCACTATGCCGGTTTCTGTTTTTGAAAGGTGCTCAGTGATGGCATAGCTTTTAACAAGTGACACTTTCAGTCCAGCAAGATCTTTCTCAAGCATATTGCCTGATCGATCATTACGCACAATAATCACGTTCGGTACGGTGATGAACGGTTCTGTAAACGAGAGAAATTCCGATCTGGATGGTGTTTTTGTTATCGCGTTGACAATTAGGACTTCACCACTGCGAACTTTAGAGAAGATTTCATCTAGAGTTGAGAATTGTTTCCGTGAGAAGTTGACTCCCAACTTTGATTCAAGCTGGAGCAGATAATCGTGGGCGAGGCCTGATGGGTTGCCTTTTGAATCGAGGAATGCGAAAGGAGGATAACCGGTTTCGACGGCTAGGACTATACCGGACTTGTTTTCATTGAGCCAGATTTGTTCTTCAGGGGTTAAAAGGTTATTGCCACCACAATGCGCAGCAGTCGAAATAATTATAATCAAAAGGACTGATGACAGAAGATAGCGGCATGTTTTTGTGAAGATACCGCCTGATATTAAAGGAGCTATGATTAGTGCGTTCAAGGTATCTCCTAATAAAATACGCGCGCTGAAAAGCGAATGACGCCGCTTTGTATGGGCACTAATCAGAATAATAGCCGCCAGTGATACTGTCTGCATGATATTGCTTTGTCTGCCGGTGTATGTCGTTTTACTACCAGACACAGTTTTGAAACAGGATTTTGAAATTTAATTATATCTTTATTCCAATGGATTACAATCCGAAAAGCCGAAACAATTTGCTGGAAATCACCGGTAAACTGAATATTCAGAACCATTGATCCATAAGGGTATCGATTTTATTTTGGCTGCAGCTTCATACCTGGCCACCCGAAACTGAGAATACAGAGAAATGGGGACATTATAATGATACATACGTAGAACTCCCAGCATCACCCGTCAGAGTGCCTTTTTGCATTTCCGGCCAACAGATCTGATCCATCGGAGAAATCAGACACAACGCACGCTACAGAAAGGAGGTGACCCCACATGAACCACGCCGCAATAGTCCGCCATTTATCCGGCCTCACCGATCCCACCGCAGTTCTCTACTCCGTCATCTTGTAACCAATAATTCAATAGTAAGAAGTTCGTCTGCCTTCTTGGTCAATAGCGATCCTGAAGGCATTTTTTTGGCGACTGATCCGGTCAATCGAAGAAACCGGACAATACGTAAGCCGCTTACTGGCGGTGTCCCTCAAGGTCGTAATCGGATTCATAGTATTTTGGGTCTGCTCATGCTCTGGATTCAGAACCGTAAACCGTAACCTGCTAACAACATGCATCCATCACATTCCATTTGTCATCCATATAGAGGCATCTGTAATTCACACAAATCTGACCCTGTGAAAATAACAGAAATTGCACCTACTAATAAGGTCATATGCTGTTTATATTCAATTCATCGGGCAAGGGGAGGTTTTCTCAGCATACTTGAGAGAGGACAGCAATACCTCGCTCTATATCGCTGCTACTCATCCCGCCGAAGCCAAGCAGCAATGTCGTAGCTTCGGGTTTGCCGGTGACGTGGAAGTCAGAAAACGGGAAGAGACGAATACCTTTTTGTTGTGCTCTACCTAAAATTTCTGTTTCACTGTGCGAGGTCTCAGGCAACATCAGAACAACATGAAGACCTGCCCCCTGACCGACAACTACAGCCCGTTTGCCAAAATGAGTTTCAACCGATTGCAGAAGGATATCATGTTTCTTTTTGTAGATCATGCGCATCCGCCGTATGTGTCGCTCCCAGTGTCCCTGCTCCATAAATGCTGTCATAGTTCTCTGTTCAAGAAGCGATACTGAGGGGAAATAATCCCGGTAAATTTGGCGGTAAACTGCTAGCAATGAGTAGGGTAGCACCATGTAGCTCAAACGTAGTGCCGGGGAAAGTAACTTAGAGAATGTTCCCGAATAGATAATGTTTCCGGTCGGACGCAACCCCTGTAACGATGGTATGGGCTTCCCGTGGTAACGGAGTTCGCTGTCATAATCATCTTCGATGACGTATTTGTCACCGGATTCTGCCCATTCAATCAATGCAAGCCGGTTTGCAACGGGCATTACGTAACCCAACGGCAACTGGTGTGATGGGGTCACGTAGACGATTGTGCTATTACTGGCCTTGAGATGTTTTATGTTAATTCCACCCGGTTCGACAGGGACTGGAACGATAGAATATGAATGGCTTTGAAAAACGGATCGTGGCAGATGGTAACCCGGGTTCTCGACAGCTACTACGGAATGATTTGTCTTTAGAATATTCGAGACAATTTCGAGGCTTTGCTGAAGTCCCGCACAGATGACAATCTGATCCGGGTCGCAGAGTACGCCTCGTGAGCGTTCCAGGTAACTTTGAATAGAACAGCGCAATCCCCAGTCCCCCTGAGTATCACCATACTGGACAAGCTGCTTACCGTTTCGGCGAATGCTTTCAACAAAACATTTTCGCCAGAGTTCCGTTGGAAAACTTTCCGGGTCGAGTCGGGCAGGATGAAAATCATATGTGAAGTTAGATGGCGGCCCTGGGAGGTAGTCATTTTTGCCAGGCTTAACGGATACAACTTCCGGAGCGACATCCTGGTCAAGAGCCGACACAAAATAGCCGCTACGTGGTTTACTGTACAGGTATCCTTCGGCGTAAAGCTCCTGGTAGGCCCCATCAACGGTGTTGCGACTGGCTGAAAGTTCAGTGGCCATATTCCTGACAGAGGGGAGTCTGGTATCAGCAGGCAGCTTGCCTGACAGGATGTGCTCCTTGATCTGATTATAGAGTTGTTTGTATAACGGGACTGGATTACTATTATTCAGAATGAACATGTAGCTCCTGACCATCTCAAGGTTTTTTATCAAAGGGAGTTTAGGGCTACCGTGACACCGATGTCAAAAGAAAACTGCCCCCATTAAGTATTGATATTACAGCCACTAACAATGGTGGCAATGGGGCAAACCAAGCTGTCTTACACCACAAATAAAGGAGACAATTACTGTGATTCATGAAAAATTGTTGGAAATTATGAAACAGGATGGAGTGGTTGCAATCGCAACTCTGGGAGAGGATGGGCCGCATATGGTCAACACCTGGAATAGTTATCTGAGAACCACCGAAGATGGCCGTCTGTTGATTCCTGCCGGTTATATGCACCATACAGAAGCGAACATCGCTTTCAATCCGGAGGTTTTAATAACCTTAGGGAGCAGCAAGATCAGTGGTTTGTATGGACCAGGCGCAGGCTTTCTGATCAAAGGGAAGGCTGTATTTGTAACATCTGGTCCGGATTTCGACGTTCTAAAGGCAAAATTTGAATGGCTGCGTGCAACAATAGCCGTTACCATCGAGTCTGCCACCCAGACGTGGTAACTTCTTGACTACAGCGAAAAAGGATATTTAACAGTCCAAAAAAACAAGGAGTTTGCAATGGATATCGCAGAAAAAGTATTGGAAGTTATGCGGGCTGAAGGCGAACCTCTAAACGCCGGAAAAATTGCTGAACTTGGTGGTCTTGACCGTAAAGAGGTCGATAAGGCAATGACGAAACTAAAAAAAGAAGAAAAGATTGTTTCGCCGATACGCTGTTATTGGGTACCGGCGTAATCTGGCACGTTTGTATATTAATTAACCACTAGATCAAACAGTCGGGCCAATTGTGAATCGGTCTAATATAATTGTTTCACACTCAACCCCCGAGGCCATCAGCAGCGGGGGTTCTTTTGTCTAAATTTACCGTAAAGAATGAGCATACATATGAACAATCTGCTCTTCTAAGTATAAACCAGTGACTTCAAAGCCATATTCCTCCCCTTCGAAAAAAACAGACTTTACCGTTATTAGGTGGGGAGTTTTTCAAGGGAAGGGTCTGGAGTAAAGCACCGGAGACATACAGGACACTATGCGTTTATTATAAATATTTTACAAACATCCTTGTGATATTTATTATTTTACTGTAATGTCTCGGACATTTATTAGCAAATTGATTAGATGGGTATGGAGAATTTTGATATGTGTACGATTAACCGGTTGGCATCATATGTGTATGGCTTGACATTTATAGTTCTTGCATTACCCGGAATCTGCCTGGCTACCGACACGATTAACATTAATGGCTCCGGCAGTGCTCTCGACATGATGAAGCCGATGATCGCGGCATATCAGAAATCAAATAAAAATGTGCACATCAACATGGATAAGCCCCTGGGTAGCTCCGGAGCTGTTAAAGCGTTGCTTGCCGGCGCCCTTGATATAGTCCTCAGCAGTAAGCCACTCAAGCCGGAAGAGATTGCCAAAGGCGCCCAACTCCAGGTATACGGCAAAACTCCTCTCGTCATCATTACTGAAAAACACGTCCGCAAGGCAAACATTACGACAGCAGAGCTTGAAGATATTTACTTTGGGAAAACCTACACCTGGGCAGGTGGAGAAACGATCCGACTGGTTATGCGACCCAGTGAAGATGTGGACAGCAAAATCATCGGCACACTCTCCCCCGGAATGACAACCGCAATACGTGCGGCCCAAACACGCCCCGGCATGCTTGTAGCGGTGACCGACCCGGAGGCGTATACCGCCATATCAAAAACCCCCGGTGCCATTGGAGCAACCGGCCTAACCAGCATAATTACCGAGAAGCTGGCGGTTGCATCTTTGGCTCTCAATGGCGTCATTGCATCAACTCAGGCACTGGCAAAAGGCTCTTACCCGCTTTCAAAAGAAATCAGCATTGTCACTACGCCAAAGACATCACCTGCCACTCAAAAGCTGATCAACTTCATGCTCTCTTCACAAGGTCGCAGCATTGCCGACAAGGCCGGATTACTTGTCACCATCGGGCAAACAACACATAAATGACTCAGTCAGACTACTCCCTCCAGCAACTGACCCTTGCCCTTGCTCTGGGTATATCATCACTGATCGCACTGTTGATCCCGTCGAGCTATTTCCTACTTTCATATCAAGGTCTACAGGCAACACTTGAATCCCAAACGGAACTCACTGCCAACTCCGTGAACAGCATTATTCGCTCCAGTCAGAAAATGTGGCGTTTTGAAGAGGTACGGCTCTCGGAAGTGCTTGAAAGGATGCCGCATGACGAAACACCACAATTTTTGCGGATTGTTAGTGAAGATGGTGAAGTAGTTGCCAAAAACAATTTAATCATTCCGACGCCTGTAGCAATGCACACCCTCAATATTTACGATGCCGGCACTGTTGTCGGCCGTATCGAAGCGTCACGATCTATGCGCCCGCTGCTGCAAAAGACCACCATGATTGCCTTCTGCTCCATCCTTGGAGGGGTAATCATTTTTATCCTTTTCCGCAGACTGCCGTTGAATGCCATTAAAAAGGCATTTCAGACACTTGCTGAGAGTGAAAAAAAGTACCGGTCACTGTACCAGACCATGAAAGAAGGCATGGCTCTACACCGGGTGAATCTGGATGAAAATGGAGCCATTTCCTCCTTCACCGTGATAGATGCCAACCCCAGTTGTGCGGCTATGTTCGACGGCAATCTGGACAATATTATCGGCCGCGACAGCTTTGCACTGTTTGGTGACACCTTCCGCAATTTTTTTTTGGAAAGGCTCGAGGTCTTTGAACATGGCGGTTCCCTTTCGTTTGAAATGTCCCTGCCGGACAAGGACTATTTCTACAATGTGCAAATATTTTCTCCCGATCACGGCCTGATTGCAACCCTGTTCGAAGACATAACTGAAAGCAGAAAAGCAGAGCAGCAGATACAACAGATGGCCTATTTTGACACTCTGACCAAGCTTCCGAACCGCGCTCTCTTCCATGACCGTATCAACCAGGCCTTAGCCCAGGCCAAGCGTGACAATACCAGTATGGCTGTCCTTTTTCTCGACCTTGATCACTTTAAAAACGTCAACGACACCCTTGGGCATTCTGCCGGAGACCAATTATTGATTGAAGCTTCCCACCGCCTGAGTAGCCACATCCGCTCAAGCGACACTCTAGCCCGCATGGGTGGAGACGAGTTTGTCGTTGTCATCACGCATCTTGGTGAACAGCTGAACGCGACCTATGTTGCCCAGAAGCTGATAGATTCGATACAAGCTCCGTTCCAGATCAAAGGAAACGAGTTGTATGTTTCTGCCAGCATCGGTATTGCACTGTTTCCTGATGACGGCACCAATGCAGAAACGCTTATCAAACATGCCGATATGGCGATGTACTTCTCTAAAGAGTCCGGGCGCAACACATATAATTTCTTTTCCCCTGTTATGAACCAGAAAGCTCTCATGCGCATGGAAAACGAGGCCGGACTGCGCCTTGCGTTGCAGCGGGGCGAGTTTTTTCTCGAATTCCAGCCGATCATGAGCGCCAGCAATCGTACCATTGTTGCTGCCGAAGCGCTTGTCAGGTGGAATCACCCCACTCGCGGCAGGATTCCACCGATCGAATTCATAACCCTGGCGGAGGAAACCGGCCTGATTCTTCCCCTGGGTGAATGGGTACTACGCACAACTTGCAAAACCATGAAAGCCTTTAATGATGCAGGTCTACCACCGGTAAGATATTGCGTAAACGTGTCGAGCAAACAGATCGAACAGCAGAACTTTCCCGAGGTGGTCCGTACTGTCCTTTGTGAGACCGGCGCTAAAGCCGAGCAGCTTGAGATTGAGCTGACTGAAAGCTGCCTGGTCACCGGCACCGACACAAACATCTCGGATGTGTTCGGGATGAGGGATTGGGGAATCACCATTGCAATCGACGATTTCGGTACCGGCTATTCATCGCTGAGCTATATAAAAACCCTCCCGATCGATCACATTAAGATTGACCGGGCATTTGTCGTTGATATCTGTACAAATGTCCAGGATCAGGCGATAGTGGAAGCCATCATTACCATGTCGCAGAGACTTGGTATTAATAACATTGCCGAAGGGGTGGAAACGCAGGATCAGTTGGAGTTTTTGCATAGTCAGGGGTGTAATGAGATTCAGGGGTATTATTTTCATCGTCCTCTCCCTGTCGATGCCTTTGAATCACTTTTGAGGTCTCACGGAAAAACAGAGACAATTTAATTTGCGTCCACTGTAAAGATTCCCCATACATAAACCACGCAGAAAGAGTTAACCATCTATCCCGCATCACCCACCTCTCAGAAGTTGTATTTCCAGAGTCAGCAGCCCCATTCTGAATATTCGCACATGCAGGCGTGGATTCGAAGGTCTTTAGGTTAGGTTATAACCTTTTAACTATCGAACGTAACTAGCAGAAGAGCCCGTGACTATTTTTGGGGGTTGGGGTGGCAGTGAAGGTGAAGAATATTCTGCACACCCTGTAGGATATTCTCTGCTATTGAACCGCATTACAAAGATAAATACCGTAATAACGGATATTTGCGAGCTGGCATGGCTAATGCTAAACATAAAAACATATTCAAAGATTTAGACCAACTTCCAGGAGGATGACAACAAATGAAAAAGACAATGGTAATACTGATGGCCTTGGGACTCTTTAGTGCAATGCCTGCACTGGCTGAGCATAAGAAAGAAGCATTAGCAGCGGGGCAAGAAACTGTCGCCACCCATAACCACAACCATCAAGACGAAGATTGTGCCAAAGAATGCGAAATGCTGCTTAAAGATTGCGCTATGCAGGTGGATAGCATCCAGCAACGAGTCGAAAAAATCCAGTCTGCTATAAAAGCAAATGGTGCAAAGCCTGATCACTTGGATGAACTCAAAGTTCTCAACAAAAAACTTAAAGAGATTAATGAAACAATACGGGCTCTATCAAAACCAGGGCACTGATTAAGTGTCTAACAATCAACCAACCAAGGCGGGTGAAGTGTTACGCTTTAAAATCTGAGGTAATTGAATGAAAGGGCTGTGATTCTATGTGTACTGACAAAGCATCTATTTGCTTACAAGGTGACTGCCGGTAATGACATACTCCCCCCCCACCTGGCGACAGGCAGGGGGTTTTTTACTTATTCCTGAGACATCCCGAAGAGTTGTTTTTATATATTTTTTGTGGCACAGTTGTCAAAAATTATGACCCTGTTTATGATAGACATAATTCGTACATCTGTGAGGAGACACCTGAATGAGTGAAATAATAAAGCAGCAGATAAAAGACCTTCTCAAAGAGCACAATGCTGTGCTGCTAGCCCACAATTACATGCGTGATGAGGTACAGGAGATCGCTGACATCACCGGAGACTCTTTGGCGTTGTCCATTGAGGCTTCCAGAACTGATGCCGATGTTATTGTTTTTTGCGGCGTACATTTTATGGCTGAGTCTGTAGCGATATTGTCACCAGACAAGAAGGTACTGCTCCCACGCCCGGACGCCGGCTGCCCCATGGCCGACATGGTTTCGGCAGAAGACCTTGAGTTGCTGAAGGCCCGCCACCCGGGAGTCCCTGTAGTAACCTATGTCAATTCATCGGCAGCGGTAAAAGCTCATTCCGACATCTGCTGTACATCAGCCAATGCTCTTAAGGTTGTAAGATCACTTGAAGAGAATGAACTGATCTTTGTGCCTGACCGAAATCTGGGACGCTGGATTGCCCAGTTCGTTCCGGAGAAAAAGTTTATTTTCTGGGAAGGATTCTGCCCGACTCATGAGCGGATGACTGTAGCAGCGGTACTGCAAAAGAAAGAGGAACATCCGGATGCACTCTTTATCTGTCACCCGGAAAGTGCTCTGGAAGTTTCAGCATTAGCCGATCATGTCTGCTCCACGAGCGGAATGTATGATTACTGCCGCACCAGCCAGGCTAAGAAATTTATCGTCGGCACGGAAGCCGGCATTCTCTACAAACTACGCATGGACAGCCCTGACAAAGAATTTATACTGGCCTCACCGGCACTCTTCTGCCCCAACATGAAGTTGACCTCACTGGAAGATGTACTTATTTCACTCCAGACTCTGGCGCCGGTCATCAGCGTACCGGAAGATATCAGGCTTAAGGCCAAGACGGCACTTGATCGTATGCTGGCAGTGCCTAGGGATTAGTATGATTTAGTTACAGTAATCCAGACAGATGCAGCCACATGTTCATTCTGGTCTCTTTTGACAAACTATTACGTCTGTAACCTATGAAGAGCTGTACTAAGGCGCCCCTGACTGAAGTAGTCAGGGGCGTAATGCGTACTGACTATTTGTTGAATAAAAACAGCTGCTAATCGATTGTAGAACGAACCCTTATTCTGTCACCGACATGATAGCGGGTTTTTGTACGGAACTCCTCACCGTTTTCTACCGTGACAATGTAGCCGTCAATCACTTCTTTTTCACGCTCGGTATAGCTAACGCGGTCCCTCGGATAACATTTCGTCCCACGCGTCATGTTCTGACCGGTCACCACACCCGCGACAGCACCGAGGGCGGTCATGGCGGCATTTCCTGACCCTTTGCCGAATTGGTTTCCAATCAGCCCGCCCGCCACGCCCCCCAGAATCGCACCACCAACGCCCTGATCGTCCTCACAAATTTCCTCCCTTGATGTGATCGGCTCACGGATAGTGATGATTCTGAAAATTTCACGTACATGGGTGACTGTCGCCATCGTTACCGACTGCCCCTCAGCATAAACGTATGTGCTCGAGAAAAAAATCACTGCAGCTAATAGAATTGTTATTGTCTTCATAGCAGGCCTCCGGTTTAAAGTGGTTTTTAAGTGCGTCTTAGTGTAAATGCGTTAGTCGCATCACCTGGTACATCCATGCGACAATTATATACAAAACAGCGCAGACATTCAAATCCAGACTGTTAACACCTTTACAGACCGTCGCCCCAACCGCAGATGCGTAACGACAGAATCGGCTGCATCCTTGCGCTATTCGGGCGTTTTGACTATAGTATCGGCTCTCGCCGGACCTTCGGTCGAAATAAATCTCCATGCGCTCTCCGCTCAATTGTGCGGGGTTATTCAGGAATATACCTCTATGCACGATATTTTAAACATCGCCATTGGCACATTCACTTTACGGCCCTACGTCTTCGCTTTTTTCGGAGCATTTCTTCTGGTCTGTGTGCCGCATATCGGGCTGAAACGAACAGTGACATTTACCGGCGCGGGTTATCTGATCGCCTTTAGCTCAGAATGGCTATCAATCAACACCGGTTTTCCCTACGGTTGGTACTATTACATCGACACCACAAGCAACCGCGAGCTCTGGGTCGCCGGTGTCCCTTTTTTCGACTCTCTCTCTTATGTTTTTCTGGCTTACTGCAGCTACTCTACAGCACTTTTAATTCTCTCACCGCTCAAATCATGGCGCTGGAACATTGTCACCCTGGAGACCCGGCGCATCCGAAGATCCTTTTCGGCGCTGCTGCTGGGATCCTTTCTGCAAACCTGCCTTGACATTATTATTGATCCGGTCGCGCTTCAGGGAAATAGATGGTTTCTCGGACAGATTTACGGCTATCGCGAGCAGGGGATTCATTTCGGTGTACCGCTCTCCAACTATGCCGGCTGGCTTCTGACCAGCCTGTTGCTGATTGCGGCACTGCAGCTGATAGATGCCAGGCGTCTCAGCGAAAAAACTGCCGGGATCGTCAACATTCCCTGCCATTCCCTATTGGGCCCGCTGCTTTATCTGTCAGTTTTGATATTCAATATTGCAATGACTCTTCACATTGGTGAGAGATTTATGGCGCTCAGCGGGGTGCTCATGTATACCCTGCCGATTATAATAGTTATTGTGCTGGCTCTAAGGCGGGTAAATACTTTTTCAAAAGACCAGCTCGGCGAGCATCTGCGAGACTACCCATGGTCCTCTGCGGGAAGCATTTTAAAGGGTGGGAAATAAGCTGGTCAGCGCATTTGTCAAATTTTCTGCGGCGATGCGGGAACTGCGGGAAAGGCGCATCAACTGCGGAATTATGTATGGCTTTCGTAAAACAGTCAGTAGTACTTTATGTAGACGGATACGGCGCATATCCCGATCGCATAATTCATCTAATGAAAAGCTTAGTTCCTCCAGAGAACTATCACTTACTGTGCGGATGGCAAGTAGCGGGATGTTGTGTTCTGCAGCGACTTTACCAATGGAGCCACTCTCCATTTCCACTACAGGAAAATGGTAGCGGTTCGGCAGTACTCCTGCCAGCTCTCTTTTAGACATCAGAACAGCTGTGCTGACAAACGTCCCTCCATAAGTCCGCTTCCCGATATCAGCCTGACGCACAACAAATGTGCGACCCGAAACGGAGAGTGGAAAGAATATCTCCTCAAAGCCGTTTATATCGGCAACAATAATTTTACTGGCAACAACAACATCCCCGACCTGTAGCTCCGGAGCGATCCCCCCGCAGAATCCTGCTGAAACAATAAGATCCGGAGGAACCGCATCGAGAAGCAGTGCCTCTGTAGCCTTTGCAGCGTTATCAGGCCCCATCCCTGATTCTACAAGCACGAACTCGTGACCGGCAAAAACAAAGTACCCGGTACGAGAGGCCAAAACCGTGCCGAAGCAGGCGATAACAGCCCGGTATTCCTCAGGCATGGCGGTAATTACAGCTATTTTCATTTGCGAGCTCCGTTCTCTCTGAATGTACAATTTGCATGACTGTTTTCAAAGCATATTATGAAATGCTGGACAAAAATAAAATCTTAGACTATATTCCGCTTTCATTTTGTGGAGAGATGTCCGAGCGGTTGAAGGAGCACGCCTGGAAAGCGTGTGTACGTTAATAGCGTACCCAGGGTTCGAATCCCTGTCTCTCCGCCACTAAATAATCCGGCAACGTCCGGCAAAGACCAAAAGCCCCTGATAAATCAAGGGCTTTTTCTTTTTCATTGTCCGGCCAAATCGTTTTTGATATACTGAAATCCGGTTACTTTGGGTATACATATTGGCTCAGATATACCCAAACCAAAAACAGTATACCCAAAAGGAGAACCCGGCATGCCTAAAAGAATTTTGCCCTTATCTGATAAGCAAGTCATCAATGCAAAGGCCACTGTGTTTGATGGAGGCGGGCTTTACCTACTTGTCACCCCTAAAGGCAGCAAGCTATGGCGCTTCAAGTATCGTTATGCAGGAAAAGGAAAACTTTTAGCTTTTGGCAGTTACCCTGAAGTATCCCTTGCCGATGCAAGACAACGCCGCGAAGATGCCCGCAAACTCCTTGCCAAAGACAAAAGCATTGACCCTGGAGAAGTGAGAAAGGCTGAAAAAGCCTCTCTTGTTGCCAATACTGAAAATGCCTTTGAAGTCGTCGCCCGTGAATGGCACAATAAATTTTCTCCTACTTGGTCTGAATCACATGCTTATTGGGTATTGCGGCGGCTAGAGCAATATGTATTCCCCGCCATAGGTTCAAGACCGATTGCTGACTTGAGAGGACAGGACGTTCTGAAGGTACTACTCCGGATTGAAGAAGTCGCACCTGAAACAGCTCACCGGGTTAAATTTGTTATTGGTCAAGTATTCAGATATGCAGTTGGCTCTGGAAGGGCCGAGCGTGACTGGACTGCTGACCTAAAGGGCCAGCTTCAGCCACGGAGTCAGAAACATCATCCAGCTATTACAGACCCTGATGATGTTGCTGGCTTGATAAGAGCAATCGACGCTTTCAATGGCACTTATACTGTAAAATGCGCTTTGAAACTTTCACCTCTTGTTTTCCTAAGGCCGGGGGAGTTGAGAAAAGCTGAATGGTCTGAATTTGACCTTGATGCGGCAGAATGGAATATTCCCATTGAGAGAATGAAATTGAAAAAGAGGATTAAAGAAGAACGAAAAGGCGAAAAACATCTGGTTCCATTGGCAAAGCAAGCAGTAGCTATACTAACTGAATTACAAGCTCTAACTGGCAGCGGCAAATTTGTTTTTCCTGGTGCTCGTACTACCCAAAAACCAATGAGTAACATGGCTATCAACGCCGCCCTTGCCCGTATGGGATACAAAGGGGAAATGACAGCGCATGGCTTTAGAGCCACGGCACGAACAGTACTTGATGATGTTGAGGAGCTTAGTTTTTCACCTGACATTATTGAACATCAGCTTGCACATGCCGTAAGAGATGTAAATGGCCGAGCTTATAACAGGACGACCAAACTCCCTCAGCGCAGAAAGATGATGCAGCGTTGGGCTGATTACTTGGATGAATTAAAAACTGATGCTAAGGCGACTCCCTTATTAAAAGCTGCATAATTTGATTTTACGAAACCATTAAACGCAAATATTCATAATATTATCAGTTAGTTGTTGACAATACTACAATAGCTGATAGACTCCAGACTGCTTCAAAAAACAATCAAGGCTCAAACCCCACGGATGGAATGAAAGGTACTCTACGGAATACATTTCAACTGGTGGAAGTTTGGGCCTTTTCATTTCCCACCATACAAAATGGTTGACCCTGGAGGGTAAAGTGAAACTATTACGAATCAAGCAGGTTCTGGAAATTATCTCTGTAAGCAAAAGTACGATATGGCAATGGGTGAAAGACGGAAAATTCCCTGCACCAATTAAAAGGGGAAGATGCACCTTCTGGAGAGCTGAAGATATCCAGAAATTTATTGATGGTGGCAAACCATAGAACATATCGGCGGGTTTTCTGACTGCATCAAGTAATGTAAAGAAATGTTATGGAGAAATGAATTATGTCCACCATACATTCTAAAAAGGATCAAGCGGCTCTGTTACTGTCAACGGGTTCATCAAGCATGAATGTTGCTGAACTCGTTGGAGTAACGCCAAAGACCATAAGTTGCTGGAAGTCGGAACTTGAATTCCAAGCGAGAGTAAATGAATTCCAGTTCGAGCGGGTAAACGAAGCGAGGGAACTTCTCAGAGAGTCAGCAAAAAGGGCTGTCAAAACAATAGACAGCCTCCTTGATAGCAAGAACGAGGGAACACGGTTAAAAGCCGCCACAGCCCTCCTGAAGCTGTCAAACATTGATGTTCCGCAAAGACTCTTTAATGGTATCGGATCAACCGACTCTTTAGAGTTACTGGAGGAACTAAAAATGCGGGTTGAACAAACCAAGTACATATTCCCAGATAAATACAATTTCCTGAAATAACACACACAACACCCTGTTATCATTAGTTTTTCAGGCTTTCTTAACCAACTCTTTTATATAAAAACACATCAAGCTAGTGTGTATTCATCCAAAATTTTGAATCAATAAATAGTGTCATTGCACTTAAGTGCAAATAATGTGATATGAAGAATGGCGGCGGTGGTCATGGCTAAACAGGTAATTAGTTTCAGAGGTAGCATGGCTGATGACATTGCAAAACTGATGTTATTGCCAGGAGTAAATCGGCGGGATACCCTGCTCAACTTCATAAAATCAAATTCAGCAGACATCCTATCCTACGTAGAAAGCGACATGCTTGTAATCGGTAGACAATGCGAACGTGGGAAATTCCCCCCAGATTGGTAAACCCTCCTACTAATAGAGGGTTCATGGAGAGAGTAGATAAATGATTCAGATAAAAAAGGGCGGACATGCTTGCTATAGTAATGGGTGCTTAGTTCCAGTTTTAGGTATACCGTTTATCGATAAGTTGTATATCACCGTAGAATTCCTACCAGAGCACCATACCCAAATAATCAGCAATTTTGCAGAACTCATTGAGAGCGGGTACGGATTAAAATCAAATAAGACCGCATACGGCCATAACCTCAAAATATCGGGTAACTTTCCTAACTATGATGGAGAGGCCTTACTTCAGTGTTCGCCACATAAATCTAAATATAATTTTTTTCGGCTGGAAATGACACCCGCGCGGATCGACATGGACAATCTTAAAACAGTCCTCGATAAAACATTACCCGGAGGTTATGCGGGGGTTCTCAAGAATGGCCGGGTAAATCGCATGGACTTGAGCGTGGAGATAGCAAATGTATCAGTGGCGGAGATAATTGCGAGATACCCAAAGATGAGGGTGGAGAGGCATTACGGCATGGGGATCAAGAATCAGACCAAAATCCTTGGTTCTCCTACAGGTAAAAAATCATTTACCCTCTACGATAAGAAAAAACAGATGCAGACCTTCAAAGCAAAGCACCCTGGCACTACAACCGCTTTGCCCGTAGGCAAGTTAACCAGGCTGGAAATGAGCATTAAAAAGACTAACAAGACCTTAGATAATATCCTCGTATTACCGAACCCGTTAAAACATTTAACACTTGTGGCCTACCCTGGCAGCATGACCTCAAAAAACTATGCCCCATCTTGGTCACTGTTTTTGAGCGTATGTGAGGATCGTGGAGTTAAAGCCGCACTTGATCACTTCAACCCCATTGACAAGGGGGTGTATGCCCTAAGATTGAAGCAAGAAGGTAAGAGCGAATGGTGGCAGCCTGAGATTGTTTGGCAGGGATTACAAGAAGCAATAGAGGAGCTAAAGGTCGTAAAGGGCAACACACCATGTTCTCAGGACATAATAGGCAACGAACCGGGTATAGCTGACTATGGCCTTGATGGTTCAAGCCCTCCCTAGAGGCTCTCAGGAGGTCGCGATATGCACTACATCGATAATGAGTCAGCAAATCAACTGACAACGCATTTTAGGACTTACCAATTCGCTCCACAATATGTATCAAGCTATTCTGTGACACTTCATCTTTGATTTCTCTGAATGACTTCAACAGCGTCATTTCCTTTGCGGATAGGTCGTAAGCCTTGAATTGCGAATCCTCAAAGAATGAGGAAGTTGGAACTCTAAATATTTCTGCCAGTTGCTGTAATCGATCTAAGTTAACCTTTGTAATACCCCGCTCGTACTTCTGAACCTGCTGAAAAGTGATTCCAAGAAAAGCAGCAAGACCCTCTTGAGTCAGCCCCGCCTTGATACGATGTTCACGAATTTTCATTCCAATGTCTACACTGTTGAACATGCCGTATCCCTTTCTCATGGAGGATACAGACAAGGACAGGTGTTCACCACTGCAAGTAATTAGATTATTTTGTTGTTACTACAGCCGCTAGGGTGTATTTTGCATCCAAATTATTTTGACTATTGAGGGGCATGGATTACATGAGTACAATAAATAAAAAAATACTGCGAAGTGAGCCATCAAAAGAAAGGATCACTATTATTGATGTTCTAGAAACAATGTCATTCCTGTCTCTGATTGGCGGTATTTTTATGGCTTTTGTCATCGTACCAGAAAAAGGATTGCCTGGTTTTCAGTCCCTTACTTGGGCCATTGCTGGAATAATCCTTTGTGTTATCTTTGTTGCCTCTGCTAAAAAAATTGCAGTACTCACAAAGATTGAATTAAATACCCGAAAAGACAGCACAATTCAATAATATGATTTATCGCCCCATCACTGTCTCAGAGAAAATCAAATACATTACACAAAAATTTATGGGTATATCTAATGGTATACTAACCAACAGCTCTCACAACATAACAAATAAAAACAGTATGTTACAAGCCGATTAGACCGACTACCTCCCATAAAAAACCCAAAGTCCCTGAGCAATCAGGGGCTTTTTTCTATTTATAAGGGCCGTGGTTCTGGCTATTTGCCGGTGAGAAAGATATTTGAGCATGATTTTGTTGCTGACAAGCACGTGTTTAAACTTCCGTAATTGTGCTTGCCCAACAACCCATCATTATGGTATTCAGGTCATTCGATTGTGTGGCAGCAGGTTTGTTACTTTTATTGTTTATTGTTTGCAGATGGATATGATAGCCGGGCCTCGCGCAACGGCACGCCGTGAACTCCGCCAGGTCCGGAAGGAAGCAACGGCAGCGGCTTCTGCTGTGTGCCGCGGGTAAACCCGGCTATCATATGCGTCTGCAAACTTCTTTTTCCTGCCGAATTCCCCTGAACTAAATGCCCCTCCCCGTTTTTAATCGGGAGAGTCAGACGACCTGCGAGGTTAATACTCTTGTCCAACGGTACGCGCTATGATGGCTTGGCAAGGAAATACCGCCCCCAAACTTTCTCTGAACTTGTAGGCCAGGAACATGTAAGCCGAACTTTGCAAAATGCGATCGATTCGGGACGTGTCGCCCACGCCTTTCTTTTTACCGGTGCCCGGGGTGTCGGAAAGACCAGTACAGCCCGCATCATGGCCAAGACCCTTAATTGCGAGCGCGGCGTAACTCATGAGCCCTGCAATGTATGCCCATTATGCATTGAAATCACTAAGGGAACCTCTACCGACGTTTTCGAGATTGACGGCGCTTCCAATAACGGTGTCGACGATGTCCGCGACCTGCGTGACAACATCAAATATCTCCCTTCCCATAGCCGTTACCGGATCATTATCATTGACGAAGTCCACATGCTCTCCACCAGCGCCTTCAACGCACTGCTGAAGACCCTGGAGGAACCGCCCGAACACGTCAAGTTCATCTTTGCCACGACTGAACCGCATAAACTTCCTGTAACAATTCTTTCACGCTGCCAGCGCTTTGATTTCAAACGGGTTACACTGACTAAAATCATAGGACGCCTGCGGGATATTGCCGGACAGGAGAACGTCACCATCACCGACTCCTCACTGACTCTGATTGCCCGCAAAGGCGACGGCAGTATGCGCGATTCATTAACCGCGTTCGATCAGGTACTTGCTTTCTGCGGGAACACCGTCAGCGATGACGACGTCGGCACCCTGCTGGGCACAATAGACCGGCGACTGCTGGCGGAAATTTCGGCAGCAATTTTCAGTAGCGATGCACAGGCTGTGCTTGCCGGAATCAAAAAAGTTGATCTGGTCGGGTATAACATGCGCCAGTTCTGCCAGGAACTGATTGAGCATTTCCGTAATCTGCTCATTATTCGCTCGGTGAAAAAGCCTGAAGAGATCCTTGATATGACAACAGCAGAGCTGGACGAACTGTGCAAACAGTCACTCCACGTCACGGCATTGGACATCCAACGCCGTTTGACTCTGTTTATAAAAGCTGATTCTGAAATGGCTTATGCCAGCTTTCCACGACTGATTGTGGAGATGGCACTTTTAAAAGCGGCACTGCTGGCACCTCTGGTACCGATACAAGAGCTGATTGAAAAAATAAAGGCGCTGGAAACGGCCGCTGCCCATACACCGTCACTGCCCTGGGAAGCCACCAAGGTATCCTCCGCACCGCCTCCATCTTATGCTGAGCCGACCGGCGCAGCCCCGGCAAGGTCACCGCACCATCCTACTGAAAACAAGGTCTCCGCTTCGCTACAGGGCCCAATGTCCGGTCATACTGACTGGGGCCGTTTTGTGACGTTTGCAAATGAAAAGGACCGGCAACTTGGATCGGTACTTGAACATGGCAGTCCACTCAAACAGGAAGCCGGCCTTATTGAAATAGGCTTCCCAGCCGGCAGTTATTTTTTGACTGCAGCTCAGGATGCCGAATTTATAGCTGAAGTACAGGTTTTAGCTTCAACCTTTGCCGGAAAGAATACCGTCATTCGGGTAAAGCCAATCGAGGCAGGGCTGGCCGATGCACCCTTGTCACTGGCTGAAAAAAAAAAGAATGACGCCGAGCAGCACCTGGAAGGACTGAAACGAGAGGTAGAAAGCCACCCGGTCATCAAAGAAGCAGAGCGGGTGTTTGGTTGCAGCATTACCGATGTAAAAGAATTTTAGCGCTTCCATCTTTCCAATTCAAAGCAGCAAATGGAATCCATTCAGCAATGTTCGAGGCGGCCAGCAGTGCGCCTTGATCCGGAATTGTAACTAGATCTAATTTAAGACAGTATTACGAAAAAAAGGGGGATACGATGTCCAAGGGATTAGCAAATATCATGAAGCAGGCACAGATGATTCAGCAGAAGATGGCCAAACTACAGGAAGAGGCCAGCTTAAAAACAGCCGAGGCAACTTCGGGTGGTGGAGCGGTAACAATTATGGTAAACGGCAAAAATGAAATTATTTCATTGACAATAAAAAAGGAAGCCGTTGACCCTGACGATGTTGAAATGCTGCAAGACCTTGTAATAACTGCAGCTAACGAGGCTTTAAAGAAAGTCCATGCCGAAATGGGTGATGAGATGTCCAAGATTACCGGTGGCATGAGCATACCAGGTCTTTTTTAGTTATCCCGTACAGTTAGATCTCTTAACCACATTTTAATGTCAAAATTTATTTTAGTTTGACTAATTGTTTTAGTTCGGCTAATAGTGACGTTTATAGCTGAGCCATTTTTAACTGAATGGTTTCAGTGTAAAATCCCGTTTTTAATGCTCTCCCATGCTTTTCGGTCGTTAGTTTGCCCGCTCCGAGCGGGAGAGTTCTTTTTAACCACGCTATAACACTAAAAAAATGTTTTATTTGTGCCGGAATTTATGTTAACAAAATCACCTTCACTGATGCGATTGGTAGGAGAATTGAAGAAACTTCCGGGAGTCGGAGAACGCACCGCTCTCCGTCTGGCGTTTCATCTTCTCAAATCTCCGCGCAATATGACAACTTTATCCGAATCGCTTTGTGGCGTTAGAGACCTGGTTCACCCCTGCTCAACCTGCTTTGCAATTACGGAGAGTGACCCGTGCTTCATCTGCTCCGGAAACCGGGATTCAAGCATTATCTGCGTAGTGGAAAATTCGCAGGATTTGATGGCTCTTGAACGCAGCAATGCTTATCAGGGAGTGTATCATGTCCTGGAAGGGGCCATCTCGCCTCTGTCTGGTATAGGACCTGGCAATCTCAGGATTCGGGAATTGGTGGAACGTACCGCCGCTGACTCGGTACTTGAAGTGGTGATTGCCACCAATTTCACTGTAGAGGGCGAAGCAACGGCGCTCTATCTGACTAAAATATTGAAGCCGACCGGTGTAAAAATAACACGTCTGGCGCATGGCATCCCGCTCGGGAGCGATATTGAATTTGTTGATGCGGCCACAGTACAATGGGCACTTCAGGGTCGTAACGAATTGTAATGGTTTTGCAGGGATTATTTTTGTGAAGAGCCTGTCATCAGGCCACGCCTGACAACAGAAGAACGCAAGTCCGATCTCTACAATAGAAGAATTTTTTTTACATAGCCACATACACCCAACAGAGGAGGCAGTTCATGAGCAGAAAAATGGTAACCATCGACGGCAATACCGCCGCCGCACACGTGGCCCACGCCACTAATGAAGTCATCGCCATTTACCCGATTACCCCGTCATCAGTGATGGGTGAAATCTCGGACGCCAAAAGCGCCGCTGGTGAAAAAAACATCTGGGGCACAATCCCGCTGGTATCCGAGTTACAGTCGGAAGGTGGTGCTGCCGGGACAGTTCACGGCGCCCTGCAGTCCGGCGCTCTGACGACAACATTCACCGCCAGCCAGGGTCTTTTGCTGATGATCCCCAACATGTACAAGATTGCCGGTGAGTTAACTTCCACGGTTTTCCATGTTTCAGCCCGTGCAATCTCTGCCGCCGCCCTCAACATCTTCGGCGACCATTCAGACGTCATGTCCTGCCGCTCCACCGGCTGGGCTATGCTTTGTTCAAACAATGTCCAGGAAGTCATGGACTTTGCCCTGATCTCCCAGGCCGCGACCTTAAGCTCACGGATCCCGTTCCTGCACTTCTTTGACGGCTTCCGCACTTCACACGAAGTCCAGAAAGTTGAAGAACTGACCTTTGATGATATGCGCGCCATGATGAGTGATGAACTTGTCAACGCCCACCGTCTGCGTGGCCTCTCTCCAGACCGCCCGGTTATGCGCGGTACCGCCCAGAACCCGGATGTATACTTTCAGGGCCGCGAAACCGTTAACCAGTATTACGCACCATGCATCAAAATCGTTCAGGCAGAAATGGATAAGTTCGCCAAACTCACCGGTCGCAAATACAAACTGGTTGACTACGCCGGAGCCAAAGATGCTGAAAGAATTGTTGTTATCATGGGTTCCGGAGCTGATACCGTTCAGGAAACCGTTAACACACTGGTCAAAAAAGGGGAAAAAGTCGGCGTAGTAAAAATCCATCTCTACCGGCCATTCCCACTGGACGCCTTCATCAAGGCCCTGCCCAAGACTGTAACAAGCATTGCTGTCCTTGATCGTACCAAAGAGCCCGGTTCACTGGGCGAGCCACTCTATCTTGACGTACGTACCGCCATCGGCGAAGCTATGGCTGATGGCAAGTTCAGCTTCAAAGGCTACCCGAAAATTGTTGGCGGGCGCTACGGTCTCGGCTCCAAAGAATTCACCCCGGCCATGGCTAAAGCCGTACTGGACAACCTCAAAAAAGCCAAGCCAAAAAACCACTACGTTGTCGGTATCAAAGAAGACGTAACCAACTGCAGCCTGGACTACAACCCGGACTTCCGTACAGCAATGGACGGTACTTACGAGGCAATGTTCTACGGTCTCGGCTCGGACGGTACAGTCGGTGCTAACAAAAACACTATCAAGATCATCGGCGAAACCACTAAAAACTTCGCTCAGGCATACTTTGTTTACGACTCCAAGAAAGCCGGCACAATTACCATTTCGCATCTGCGCTTTGGTAAAAAGACCATCAACGCTCCTTACCTGATTGATAATGCTGACTTCATAGCCTGCCACAACTTCTCATTCCTGGAGAAGTACGACATGGTCAGCAAAGCCAAGCCGGGCGCGACCTTCCTGCTCTGCTCACCCTTTGAGCATGGTGAAGTATGGGACAAAATGCCTAAAGAAGTTCAGCAGCAGGTTATCGACAAAAAGCTGAAGTTTTTCGTAATCAACGCTATTAAACTGGGCGAGGAACTTGGCCTTGGTGCCCGCATCAACGTTATTATGCAGACAGCTTTCTTCAAAATTTCCAACATCATCCCGCTTGATCAGGCCATTGCTGAAATCAAGGGTGCCATCAAGAAAAGTTACGGCAAGTCTGGCGACAAGGTTGTTGCCATGAACAATGCCGCCGTAGACGAAGCCCTCAAAAACATCCACGAAGTTAAAGTACCGGCTAAAGCCACAAGCAAGCTCAAAATGCCGCCGGCCGTTGCCAAGACAGCTCCGAAGTTCGTTCAGGACGTTACCGGCCGAATCATTGCCGGCTACGGCGACGACCTGCCTGTTTCCCTCATTCCGGTAGACGGCACATTCCCGACAGCCACTTCGCAGTATGAGAAACGCAATATTGCCGTCGACATCCCTGTCTGGGACGAAACCCTTTGTATCCAGTGCGCAATCTGCTCATTTGTCTGCCCGCATGCCACAATTCGCATGAAGGCATACGATGGTAAGCTTCTGAAAAACGCACCAAAGACCTTCAAGTCCACCGACTGCAAACTGCCCGAGTTCAAGGGTATGAAATACACCATTCAGGTTGCACCGGAAGATTGCACCGGGTGCGGCGCCTGTGTTCATAACTGCCCTGCCAAGAGCAAGGAAGACCCGACTCACAAGGCCATTAATATGAAGTTCCAGGCACCGCTGCGCGCCACGGAAGCTGCCAACTTCGACTTCTTCCTGTCGCTTCCTGACGTAGATCCTGCCCAGGTCAAACTGGACACCCTGCGCGGCAGTCAGCTGGTACGCCCGATTTTTGAATTTTCCGGTGCCTGTGCCGGTTGTGGTGAGACACCATACCTCAAGCTTCTATCACAGTTGTTCGGTGACCGTGCGATGATCGCCAACGCCACCGGCTGTACTTCTATCTACGGCGGCAACCTGCCGACAACTCCTTGGGCAAAACGTGCCGACGGCCGCGGCCCAGCCTGGTCTAACTCCCTGTTCGAAGACAACGCCGAATTCGGCTTTGGTATGCGACTGGCAGTAGACAAGTTCGCCGAGTCTGCTCGTGAGCTGCTGACAGAACTCTTAACCTGCGGTTGTAAATCCTGTAAACCAGCTCTGCCGGTTATGAAAGAAATTCTTGCTGCCGACCAGTCAAGTCAGGCCGGCATTGAGGACCAGCGTGGGCGTATTGAAAAACTGAAGAAAGCCCTGAAAGGCTGCAAGGAGCGTGCTGCTGTACAACTGCTGCCACTTGCTGACTACCTGGTGAAAAAATCAGTCTGGTGCGTCGGCGGCGACGGCTGGGCATACGACATAGGTTATGGCGGACTTGACCATGTTATCGCTTCCGGCAAAAATGTTAACATCCTGGTTCTGGATACCGAAGTGTACTCCAACACCGGCGGACAGGCGTCCAAGTCGACTCCAACCGGCGCAGTTGCACAGTTTGCTGCCGGTGGTAAAGCAATGGCTAAAAAAGACCTCGGCATGATGGCCATGGCTTACGGCAATGTCTACGTTGCCAACGTGGCGCTGTCGAATCCTGCACAGGTGGTTAAAGCTTTCATCGAAGCTGAAGCTTATGATGGACCTTCGCTTATCGTTGCATACTCGCACTGTATCGCTCACGGCATTGACATGACCAAAGGCGTGGATGAGAACAAGAAAGCGGTTTCTTCCGGTTACTGGCCGCTTTATCGTTACAATCCAGCTCTTACTGCCGAAGGCAAAAACCCTCTGCAGCTTGACAGCAAATCCCCGACAACTTCGTTCGAGGACTATGCCTACGGCGAGAACCGCTACAAAGTTCTGCAGAAATCCAATCCAGAAGCAGCTGCAATACTGATGAAGAAGGCAACAGCCTGGACAGCAAGTCGTTTTGAGTACTATCAGAAGCTTGCAGCGTTAACGTACGAGAAAAAGTAGTCTCCTGCAGTAAGTAATGGTAATATCCGGCCCCGCAGAGCGATCTGCGGGGTTTTTTAACTTTATATTTCAGGAGAAAGACATGCTTGATAACAACAACAACGATCTTGGCGCGGCACTATTTAAAACATGGACAGAGAAACAGCGCTGTGACGAAATTGAAAAACTTGTTCAGGGATACCGCAACGGAGTTCCTGTCGGTATTCTCTGCAAGATGGTGGAAACAATTGCCGGAAGCAAAAAATCGGCTAAGAAATATATCAAACAATTTATGACTACTGAAGAGCGCAATTCAGCCATCGCAGCCGAAACAGGGGCAATGCAGCCGCTCGTAAAATCTTTTTTTTCATAGGATGGTTACTATTTTGACCCAAAAGGTATTCATAGCGGGATGTGGTTACATCGGTGAACGGCTGGCTTGCTCATATAAAGAATCAGGGGCTGATCTCACATGTATAGTCCGCTCTTCTGAACACGCTGCCAGGCTCGAATCCATCGGTTTGCACACCGTTGTTACGGCCCTTGATGATCTTGACACCATTCCGCTCATCACCCCCGGCAACAGCATACTTTTCTACCTCGTACCGCCACCGGGAGGGGGTGTTGTGGACAGTCGCGCCAGGAATTTCATAGCGCAGATGTCCGCAGCTGAAGCGCCGTCAAAAATTGTCTATATGAGTGCAACGTCGGTCTACAGCAATGCTGACGGAGACGTGGTAACAGAGGAATCCACGGCAACCCCAGACACTGCGATGGGAAAACGCCGGCTTGATGCCGAGTCGGCTTTTCTTGACTATGGTGCCACCAGAAATGTGCCGGTCGTAATTCTGCGGGTAAGCGGCATCTATGGTCCGGGGCGTCTGCCGTTAATGCAGATCAGTCAGGGACATCCGTTACTCAATGAACAGGAGTCCGGACCAAGTAATCGTATTCATGCCGATGATCTGACTTCAATCTGTATCGCTGCTGCTCAAAAGGGGGCCGGGGGTGATATATTTAATATAAGCGACGGTCAACCATCGAGCATGACCTCTTATTTCAATGCCTGTGCGGAGGCTCTTGGCTTTCCGTACCAGTTGCAAATATCAATGGCTGAGGCCCGTCAGGTCATGTCACCACTAATGTTTTCATACGTCAGCCAGTCAAGGGTTATCGACAGCAGTAAGATGCGTGAAATTCTTCAAGTGCCTTTGCGCTATGCCAACCTGACCGAGGGCATTGCGGCCTCCGTCCTGCTCACAACTAATATCCTACTAAAGTAGTAAAGTATTTCTTGCCAACATGTATGAATAAGAATATAGTCAACTTAACGAAAAGATTGCGAGGGCTCTTACGGGCTCTCATTTGCCCTGACAACTTCCCTCCTAGTTGTCAGGGTGTTTTTTTTGCTATGCTTTGGGGGTTACGGTTGACGCACCGTAACCGTTATGCTTTAATCGCGCCGTGGAAATTGAGGCTTACATAGCGATGGGATCAAATCTCGGGGATCGTGAGCTAAACCTGTTGCGGGGCGTTGCTGAAGTAGCCAGGCTTCCGGGCTGCAGAGTTACAGGACTCTCCTCGTTTTACATAACATCCCCGGTCGGTGCCGTTGTGCAGGATTCTTTCTACAATGCGGTACTCAGACTTTCTACAACACTTGACGCACGCTCTCTGCTGACCCATCTGCTGCGCATTGAGGATGACACCTTCAAGCGAGTAAGAACAACCCATCAGGGGCCGCGCAGTATGGACCTTGATCTCCTGCTCTACAGTGATCAGAGTATTAACGAAGAGAACCTCGTTGTTCCTCATCCACGCATGACAGAGCGGCGCTTCGTTCTTCAGCCGCTCTGTGAAATAGCACCGGATGTGCGACACCCACTGACCGGAACGACAATTCAATCGTTACTGGCCGCATTGGAGTCTGAGGAGACTGTCGCAAAGTTACAGCCGGAGGAACGCGTGTGATTAGATTACTTATATGGGGCCTGCTACTATATTTCGGCTACCGCATTATACTTTCGCTCACGTCTGCTAAAAAACCTTCGAAGAAATCTGCCGGCAAACACGACGCGGGCGAAGAGACTTATCGTGATCCGGTCTGCGGTATATACGTATCAGAAGAAAATGCCGTCATAGGCAGACATGACGGCCAGCGGCATTATTTTTGTTCTATGAATTGCCTTGAAAAATATCGGGAACAGCTCGACCACTCTTCACCATCATAAACCGGAGGAATCATGAAATTTTTTATCGACACAGCAGATGTAAAGGAAATTCGGGAAGCACACGCACTTGGCCTGGTAGACGGCGTCACAACCAACCCCTCACTGATTGCCAAATCAGGGCGCAAATTCAAGGATGTCATCAAGGAGATTGTCTCTATTGTCGACGGTCCGATTTCAGCTGAAGTTATAGCGCTGGATGCACCCGGCATGATCAAGGAAGGCAAGGAACTTGCCAAAATCCACAAGAACATCGTAGTTAAACTGCCTATGACACCGGAAGGGCTAAAGGCTTGCAAGGCACTCTCCGACAAAGGCATCAAAACCAACGTAACCCTTATCTTCACCGCCATGCAGGCGCTTTTGGCAGCCAAAGCCGGAGCCACCTATGTGTCTCCATTTGTTGGACGACTTGACGATATTTCACAGGACGGCATGGGAATAATCGAAGAAATCCGCACCATATTTGACAACTATGGCTACATGGCCGAAATTATCGTAGCCAGTGTGCGCAACCCGATTCATGTCCTTAATTCAGCATTAATCGGTGCTGACGTGGCAACGATCCCTTACTCCGTCATGATACAACTTGCCAAGCACCCGTTAACCGATGCCGGCATTGAGAAGTTTTTGAAAGATTGGGAAAGCGTACCGAAATAACGTAATAATAGCTACTTCAGCTTGTGTGTCAAAAAGAACCGCTGCCACCTGTATATTGGTCAGAGGTTCTTTTTGTTTGGAGCGGACTGTTAGTCATGCGGATCATCCAGAAATGTCGTTTCGATTACCGGTATTAACCTGCGGCACTCATTGTAAGCGTTTATGAACATCAAGGAGAAACATCAGTGACAGAACATCAGCTTGATCTGAAAGTATCTGCAGATCTGGAGACTCTTGCACCGGAGGATATGCGCCGTGTAATCCGTGATTTGCGTTTAAACTGCCTGGAGCTGAAGCGGCAAAATGAGGCGTGTCTCCTGACAATTGAAGATGTGAAAAGAAGCGAGAATACACTGCGCTTATTTTTGGAAAACTCCTATGACGTGCTGTTTAACCTTGATGCCGAAGGACGCTTTGTCTTTGCTTCCACTGCCTGGGAACGATATTTCGGCTATCCGGTCAGTGACATAATCGGACAAAGCTTTGCTCTCTTTGTACACCCCGATGACGTAGCTCCATTATCTGAATATCTGCAACTGCTGTTGAGTAGTAATTACGCAAAAACAAGTCCGCCTTACCGGGTAAAACATGCCAATGGCTCATGGATATGGTTTGAGGCAAATGGAATGCCGTATGTTACGGCAAATGGAGACATACAGTTCACCGGAGCCGGGCGGGACACTACAGAACGCAGAAAACTTAAAGAACAATTGATTCAGTCCCAGAAGATGGAGGCCATCGGACAACTGGCCGGAGGCCTGGCACACGATTTCAATAATGTGCTAAGTATTATCAATGGCTATTGCAGCTTACTGCATATGGAGGCTGAACATACAGTTGAGCAGAAAGATTATCTGGCCCGGATTATGGGCGCATCCAGCCGGGCAGCCGAATTGACCCACAGTATGCTTGCATTCAGCCGCACTCAGGTTATGACTCCGCAGAACCTTAATTTGAATATGATCGTTTCCTCCGTGGGTACTTTTGTAAAAAGGCTTATCGGCGAAGACATTCACTTTCAGACCGTCATTAAAGACGCCTTCCTACCGGTAAACGTCGACAGCGGACAAATCGAACAGCTTCTGCTCAATCTCGCTACCAATGCCCGCGATGCCATGCCTGATGGCGGAGAAATGACTATCACTACCGATCGCTTTAACATGAATAACCAGTTCATCGCGAGACATGGTTTTGGTGAACCGGGGGAATACGGAGTCATTACATTTTCCGACTCCGGGACAGGCATGGACGAGGCCACCAGAGAGAAGCTTTTTGAACCTTTTTTTACTACGAAGGAAATCGGCAAGGGCACAGGGCTCGGCCTGGCAATGGTCTATGGAATCACAAAGCAGCACAACGGATTTGTAGATGTTTCGAGTGAACCGGGACAGGGCGCCACATTCAGGGTATATCTGCCGATTGTCCTATCAGAAAGCGGCTCCAAAGAAGCCGGTATTACTGAGATAGAAGTTGTATTGCCTGGAAGCGAGGTAATTCTTATCGTGGAAGACGATGCGGATTTGCTGGAATTTATGATTAGGATGCTGACCAAACGTGGCTACCGCGTGATTTCTGCAGCAAATGGCGAGGAGGCCGTGGAAAAGTTCAAAAATAACTCTGAAAAAATACAGCTGATCATCATGGACATGGTAATGCCAGGCATGAGCGGCAAAGAAGCCTACGACGAGATCAAAAAGATACAGCCACAGGCTTTGGCACTGTTCAGCAGTGGCTACAGCGCAAAAATAATAAAAGAAAAAGGGGAGCTTGGTAAATATGCCGAATTCATCTCAAAACCGCTCCAGTCGGCCCTGTTCCTGAAAAAAGTCCGTGAAATGCTGGACAGATAAAAGTGGTAGATTACCATTGGATTTTAATCGGGCTGCCTGCTATACTGATTCACATAAAGACACGCTTTTCGAAGCTGTGTACTCCGTAAAAGCTAAAAGCATAGAAAGTATATCACATGCCAACTGCAACCAGTTTCCCCCTCCAGAGCAAGACTGCCCCAGGTAGCACATCAAAATCGTCCCGGATGAAACATCAGCAACCGCTCTCCATCCTCTTTACTGCATCTGAAGCAGCGCCTTTTGCCAAAGAGGGAGGACTCGGCGACGTTGTCGGCGCTCTACCCAAATATCTGGCCCGCATGGGGCACGATGTACGGGTCGTATTACCACGCTATTACAGCGTGAAACCGGAAGAATACGGCTTGAAACTATTGCCGGGAACCCTAGTCGTACCGATGGGAATCATTGGTCATCAGTATTGCGGAGTCTGGGAGGGACGTCTGCCGGGCAGTGACGTACCTGTATATTTATTGGAGCACGAGGCCTATTATGGCCGCTCCGGTCTTTACCAGCAGGGGGGCGAGGGGTATCTTGACAATGATAACCGCTTTGTTTTCCTTTCAAAAGCGTCACTGGAACTTTGTAAAATGCTCGACTTCTCGCCGGATGTGATCCATGCGCACGATTGGCATACCGGCG
This sequence comes from uncultured Geobacteraceae bacterium, assembly GCA_903875605.1. Taxonomy (GTDB): domain Bacteria; phylum Desulfobacterota; class Desulfuromonadia; order Geobacterales; family Pseudopelobacteraceae; genus JACRCG01. The sequence goes on from CAIQWT010000097.1 coordinate 126,062, forward strand.
TTATCCCGGTACTGCTCAACACTTCCTACCTTCACGATCGCTTTGTCGGCAACTCTGCATCACTGCTGACACTCCACAATATGCAGCATCAGGGGAATTTTTATCCAGGCCTTATGGAAGTGTTAGGAACGGGTTGGAAGCATTTTAATTATCTTGAGCTGGAAATGGACGACCAGGTGAATCTCCTGAAAGGGGGCATTTACCATGCTACCCTGCTCAATACAGTCAGCGAGGAATATTCACGGGAAATCCAGACCGCTGCTTTTGGCTGGGGGCTTGAAGGGGCGATACGGGATCGGGCAACCGATTTGAGCGGCATACTTAATGGCGTTGATTATGAAGAGTGGGATCCGGCAACCGACCCGTTCATCGCAGCCAATTATAACGCCCGCACCGTAAAAAAAGGCAAAGCTGCATGTAAAAAAGATCTTCAGGCGGCCATGGGGCTTCCTCAGCGAGATGATGTACCGCTCTTCGGAATAGTCTCGCGAATGGTCAAGCAGAAAGGCACTGACATCCTCGCCGAAGCCATTCACCGCATTATGGAGATGGATTGCCAATTCGTGGTTGTCGGCAATGGTGAACCGTGGGCACATTTTTATTTCGGCGACATCGCCGTGCTGTATCCGGAAAAGTTTGCCTGTTTTATAGGTTACAATGAATCCCTCGCCCACAAGGTTGAAGCGGGCTCGGACTTTTTTGTGATGCCATCCGCCTTTGAACCCTGTGGACTGAACCAGATGTACTCGCTCGCATACGGCACTCCACCTATAGTGAGAGCAACCGGCGGCCTTGATGACAGCATTGAAAATTTCAATGAGGCGGTTATGACCGGTGACGGCTTCAAATTTTGGAATCACAGTGCAACTGCGCTGTTCGACACCGTTGGCTGGGCAGCCTGGACATTCTTCAACAACCCGAAAGGCCTTGCCGCGCTCCGTAAAAACGGCATGCAGAAACGCTTTACCTGGGAAACTGCCGCACAAAAATACGATGAGCTTTACCGGTTAGCCGTTCTACGACGGCGAGGCAGTGAATATTATCGTAACAGGTTTGGCGGGTAGGCTGAAACAGTCGATGAATATGAAAAAGGAGAACGCCGACATTTCACCCGAATGTGACATGCCGATACATAACCTCAGACAGTTCATCTCACGGCTCGAAACTGCCGGGGAACTCTCCCGCGTCACCGTCCCAGTTGATCCAGTCATGGAAATTGCCGCCATTACCGACCGCGTCTGCAAACAGCCGGATGGCGGCAAAGCACTGCTCTTCGAACATCCGACAGGCAGTCACTTTCAGGTTGCAACCAACTTGTTCGGCTCTGCAACGCGTGTTTGCCAGGCGCTTGGCGTCGTCAGCATCAATGAATTGACCGACCGGCTGCGGGGGCTTATCGACAGCATTCCCGTTCCAGACAGCAGGACGCTTGACCGTCAGATTACCGCACTGGCTGAATTCAGTCGCTTTGCCCCCCGCACCAACGTCGATCCTGACCATGCGCTGATTCAAATGGATCCGCCCAATCTGTCCAGCTTCCCTTTTCTTAAGAGTTGGCCGGAGGATGGCGCCGCCTCCGGGTATTCGCGCTACATCACCCTGCCGCAGGTTTTTACTGCCGATCCGGATGGGGGAACACATAATTGCGGGATGTACCGTGTGCAACTACGCGGAGATTCTGACGTTGCTATACAGTGGAAAGTCGGAAGTGGAGCGGCCCGCCATGCAGAGCTATACCGGCTTGCCGGAAAACCGATGCCGGTGGCGATAGCCCTTGGTGGTGATCCCGCAACCCTTTTCAGTGCCATGTTTCCACTGCCGGGTGACCTTGACGAATTAACCTTTGCCGGTTTTTTGCGCGGAACAGCGCTTGTCACATCTCCCTGCCAAAGCGTCCCGCTGTTGGTGCCAACCGGAGCAGAGATGATCATTGAGGGCTATATTGACCCGGGTGACACCGTTACAGAGGGTCAGTTCGGCAATCACAGCGGGCTCTATTCGCCTGCCGCTCCGGCTTCCCTGATGAGGGTCACGGCTGTCAGCCACCGCCCTGACGCCATTATCCCTGCGACAGTCGTCGGGCCTCCTCCGATGGAGGACTGCTGGATGGCTCGCGCCTGGGAGAGGCTGCTGCTGGCATTTTTGCTCAAGCTGGTGCCGTCAGTCAAAGACATCCACTTCCCTTTTGAATGGGTGTTTCACCAAAGTGCTGTCATAGTCATTAACAACCCGCAGCCAGGCACGGTGAAGGCCGTTGCCGGGCAATTATGGGCCCGTCCATGGTTCAGTTCGGCACGCATTCTGCTGTTTGTGGCTGCCAAAGCGGGCATACACGGCCTGCCACAGGCGGCCTGGAAAAGTATCAACGTGACTGATGCAAGTCAAGACGTATATCGTGACGGCATCTCCGGCAGAATAGCAATTGATGCCACCGACTGCCGTCTGCAGCGACCGGAGGTCAAAAGTTCCGCCGCATGCGCTGAACTTGTCACACGCCGCTGGAAGGAGTACGGATTTGCGTAACATTACCGGACTGCTTCTGATATTACTGCTGGCACTATTGCCGGCCTGTTATCACATGAGAGTCGAAGCTGAAGCGGTTGCCCCCAGAGTCATCAACATACCGGGTCATCCACATGACGTTGTGAAAAAAATCCGCACACTTGTCGAAGACAAATGGAAGTGCAGGATTCTTGAAACAGACAACAGCGGAAACATCCTTATAACTGCTCCTTATCACTTTACCACCGACACCGGTTTCGGCCAGCCTGCGGGTGGGCGCAAGTATTACACGCAGCTGCGGATTGAGGTACACCAGGATAATGACGCCGCCACGGCACAGCTGTCCCACTACAATTTCGAGATCCGTACATCTTATGCTTACAACAAAGAGGGCCAGGTAGGTACAATGTACAAACATTATCCCTATGAGGAATATCCCGGCATGTTCGACCTTACCCTGATTAATCGTGAAATGGATCGGGCATCCGCAGAAATTCAACGCATTTTTCAGGAGTACAGATAACCGTGGCTGCCCTCTTATCGCGCATTACTCAAAAAACCGTCATCTTTCTGGAGATGATTAAATTCACTCACACAATATTTGCTCTCCCTTTTGCATTCACCGGCGCACTGTTAGCAGCAGGAGGGTTCCCATCATTACACCAGACAATATGGATCGTCATTGCCATGGTTGGAGCCCGCACCGCCGCCATGGCGATGAACCGCCTGATCGACGCGGAAATCGACGCACGCAACCCGCGAACTGCAATCAGGGCCATTCCGGCAGGTTTAATCGGCAAAGGGCTGACCGTTTTTTTCATCATTGCCGCGACAGCGTTACTGCTGTTCGCAGCGCAGAGGCTTAATCCGCTCTGCCTTAAACTTTCGCCAATTGCCCTGTTCTTCCTGGCGCTCTATTCCTATTGCAAGCGCTTTACCGCGTTGGCTCACGTGGTGCTTGGCATCTGCCTGGCTGCGGCACCAATCGGCGCATGGATCGCCATTCGCGGCACGATTGACGCACCGGCACTGATTCTGGGAAGTGTTGTACTGTTCTGGGTTGCCGGATTTGACATTCTTTACGCACTACAGGATCTGGAGTTTGACAGGTCGGCTGGACTTCATTCCATACCTGTGCTTCTTGGCGTTAATGGTTCACTCTGGGCTGCCCGCGTTTTCCATCTGATTATGATCGGACTGCTTTTTGCTCTCTTAGTGCTCATGCACCTGGGGACATTTTTTTTGCTCGGTATTCTGGGGGCAACCGCCATGCTGCTTTACGAACACTGGCTGCTGCGCGATGGCAATCTGGACAAGCTGGACGCGGCTTTTTTCAACATGAACGGATATATCAGCGTTGCCATTGTGCTGTTTACGGCTGCTGATATTCTGACGAGGTAGCAGATATGGATCGAAAACACATTTTCGTCGCCTTAACCGGTGCCTCCGGCTCAATGTATGGGCTGCGGCTCGCAGAGCAGCTCTGCCTGAGCGGGGTTCAGGTGACTTTCAGCGCCAGCTGCAGTGGCACATCCGTCTGCCTTGAAGAAACCGGCCTCGACCTCTCTGGTGATCTGGATAAAGCACAGCAGCGTTTGTATAATCATCTTGAGATTGATTCCGGTATCCGGCTGGTGCATCCAGAGGATCTGTTTTGCGGCATAGCCAGCGGGTCATCAGCACCTGATGCAATGGTGGTCTGTCCCTGCAGTATGGGAACACTGGCACGTATTGCCTGCGGCATCTCCGGTAACCTGATAGAGCGAAGCGCCGATGTTATGCTTAAAGAGCGGCGTCCGCTTCTGCTGGTACCACGTGAGACCCCTCTTTCCGATATCCATCTGGAGAACATGCTGAAGCTTTCCCGCACAGGGGCGCGAATCATTCCGGCAATGCCCGCTTTCTACAGCAGGCCGGAAACCGTGTTGGATCTGGTTGACTTTGTCGTGGGAAAAGTAATGGATCAGCTGGGGATTGAAAACAATCTCTATAAACGATGGGGAGCGGAATGACCCGTTCCACTTATGCCTGACCGATACATTCCTCCACATATATCCGCCTATCTGAATAAACGGGCGGCAGGCGAACCCTGGAAGATCAACAGAATTATCACTCGCTGCTTCTCCGGAGCGGTCGTTATCCCCTCGCTCGCAGAAGTTGCCAACCTCGCTCAGACATTAGAGTCACTCTCTCATAACCCTGCCGTCCTGCTGGATCGTTTCATGATTCTGGTTGTAGTCAATCAGCGCGCCGACGCATCCGATGCTGAAACAGCTGACAACCTCGAAACGCTGAAAATGCTGCCGCTCTGGAAGCAGCAGTACCGGCTTAACAATCTGTTCTGGGTGGATGCCGCTACGGATGAAAGAGTATTACCAGACCGGCAGGGCGTCGGCCTGGCGCGCAAAATCGGTCTTGACCTGGCTCTTTCCCACCTTGATTTCAATAGTGGGCCTCTCCTGATCTGCCTCGACGCGGACACACTGGTACAGCCGGACTATCTCGCTGCCATAACTAATCACTTTACTCATTCATCTGCGGGCGGGGCCAGCATATCGTATTGTCACCGCCCTGCTGCCGACCCGGCAGGACAATCTGCGATTGATCGCTATGAACTTTTCCTGCGTATCTACGTCATGGGGCTTAAGCTGGCCGGGTCGCCCTACGCCTTCCACACCGTCGGCAGCGCTATGGCCTGTCGGGCAGCGGCATATGTTGCTTCCGGCGGCATGAACCGCCGCCTTGCCGGAGAAGATTTTTATTTTTTGCAGCAGGTTCACAAAACTTCAGGTGTAGCCGCTATGTCCGGCACCGTTGTTCACCCCTCCCCCCGTTCATCACACCGGGTGCCTTTCGGGACCGGGCGCGCCGTAGGTGATATGCTGGCCGATGGAGAACAGCGACTCCTCTTCTATCAACCGGTTGTTTTTTCGATAGTGGGCGAGTGGCTCGCATCGGTGGAGGAGAAGAAGGGGGCAGATGCCGCAATATTGATGGAAAGTGCCGCTCGGATTTCGCCAGTGCTGTTTGATTTTCTGGAGCAGGCTGGATTCAGGGAAGTCTGGGGGAATCTGAGGAAACATAACCTCGATAGCAAGAAACTTACAGCGGCGTTCCATGGCTGGTTTGATGCTTTCCGCACAATGCGCCTTATTCACGAATTAAGTGACCGGCTCTACCCACGAGTCGAACCGGAGGGTGCGATTGCAAAGCTGATTGAGCGTATCGGAGAGGTTCCCCCCGATACCGTTGCTGGGCAACTGGAGCTACTGCGGGGAGTGCAAGAGTCTGGCAAATTCCTTTTCATGTTAGATCTATCTTCGAATCACCCCCACCTTTTTGACGTACCCCCCACGGAACTTCTCAATAATTGAGTCTCTTGCCAGAACAAACTCTCATATTCTTGACCCACGTCATCAAAATCCTCTGCTGAAACAGGTATGGTGGAAACATCACAAGCGCGGAGGAATTTAATATGGAGTTCAAAAACAATCTTGGCGATACAGCCATTCAGGACGTAATGCAGTCATATCCGGAGATCGGCGAAATACTCAACCGCTTTGAAATTGCCTGCGTCACCTGTAAAGTCGGTATCTGCCTGTTAAAGGATGTCGTTTCCATACATGGATTATCCAAAGAAGACGAAGCAAAAATCGAACTGGAAATTAACAGCTATCTGACAGAAAAAGGAGAATGAATCATGGGAAATCTAGGATGTGGCTGCTCAGGCAGCATGGCTAAAGTGATTGAAAGACCGGAAACAACCTGCACTACAGAGGGAAAAGCTGTTTCGGAACTGCGCCAGTGGCCGGTACAACTCCACCTGGTACCACCAACAGCACCCTATTTCCAAAATGCGGATATCCTGATCTGTGCCGACTGTGTGGCATTTGCCATGGGAAGTACGCACCAGGAACTGCTTAAAGGCAAAGGACTGGCAATTGCCTGCCCCAAGCTTGATGACACCACCGCGTACGTAGACAAACTGGCCCACATCTTCAGCGCGAACGCAATCAAGAGCGTCACAGTGGCTATTATGGAAGTACCCTGCTGTCGCGGCCTCGATATCATGGTTCGGGAAGCACTGCAGAAAAGCGGCATGGATATTCCGCTGGAAAGCATCACTATCGGCATCAATGGAGAGCGGAGGAACTGATGAATACGGATCTCGCCCAAAAGAAGAACATCACCCAGGCACTGGTCAACGAGCATCGTCTGATCCTGCGGATGATCACCCTGTTGGAGCATAACGCCCCATTAACAGCGGCAGGCACGTACTCAAACTGGCAGTTTTATCTTGACGGCGTAGATTTCATACGCAATTTTGCCGACCGTTTTCACCATGCCAAAGAAGAAGATGTGCTTTTTGAGGCACTGGTAAAAAACGGTATGCCGCGTGAAAACAGCCCGGTTGCTGCCATGATGATGGAGCATGATCAAGGCCGCGCCTTTGTCAAAGCCATGGAGACAGCTGCCCGTGAGGCTCTGGACAACCAAACCGGCAAGGAGCATATCATTGCCGACAATGCACTGGCTTATGCTGAACTACTGCGTGGACACATCGAAAAAGAGGACGAAATACTCTATCCCCTGGCAGAACGGCTCATGCCTGAGAGCATGAGAGAAGATATTATTGCCGGGTATGATGCCGCAGAAGCGAGGACAGCAAACGGTTTTGCCGATCATTACGAGACGGTGGTGGCGGGATACGAGCAGGAGTAACAGACAGCCCTCCGAGGAGTTAAACCACGGAGGGCTTTTTTATATAATCA
>CAIQWT010000098.1 GCA_903875605.1 uncultured Geobacteraceae bacterium
CAGATAGATCCAGTTTTACGTGGGAAGCAAAGTTGCAGATTCCACCGATCCATTTTTTTACCGGCGATGGATACGCACTACATACCTGACCGATACTTCCGGTCACAACGCGCTCACATCCCTCACAGTTTTCGGCTATAGTCTGGCAGGAACCATCAGGAAATATACAACCCTGTTTTCCCCAAAAAGTACACTCGGTACCTGCAAGCACTGTCTGACACTTCATATCTCTTCCCCCTGAATTTGTTCTTGAATGAATTGTTACTGTAACAATTCTAGGCAAGAAAAGTCAACGTAAAAATTCAAGGTAAATCGGACTCTTTGTAGAGAGGGTCGTAAGAATCAGCTTTCGCTGATTGTAAGAAAGTTCTTGAATAGATCCATTCCGCCTTCGGTCAGAATTGATTCCGGATGAAATTGAACTCCCCATATCGGTAGTTCCTTGTGACGTAACCCCATGATTTCCCCGTTCTCTACCCATGCAGTCACTTCCAGGCAATCGGGTAGCGAGGGTCGGTCAACAATCAATGAATGGTAGCGTGTGGCCAGAAAAGGATTCGGCATTCCAAAGAATAACTCTTGTTCGTTGTGAAAAATAGGAGATGTTTTACCGTGCATAAGGTGGGCACTTCTCTGTACCGTTCCACCAAACGCATAGCCGATGGACTGGTGTCCTAGACAAACGCCTAAAATCGGGATCTTGCCGGCAAAATATTTGATTGCTGCGACAGAAATGCCGGCCTCTTCCGGAGAGCATGGACCAGGTGAAATTACAAGACGTTCAGGTCGCAGGTCTTCGATCTGTTGCAGTGTTATTTTGTCATTACGATGTACTTGTACTTCTTCTCCAAGTTGACCAAAATACTGGACAATATTGAATGTAAACGAGTCGTAATTATCGATCATCAGTAGCATATAGGACCTAACTTATTGAAACGTAAAAGATAATAAATGGCACAATTGGAACTGTACCCGCTTTTTTATTTGATACCCTCGCCATATTCCCAGGAAGTCACCTTTTGAATATAGACGTATTATCCATTAAACTCAAGCGTGATACTGCCGTCAAAGGATCTGAGAAAACTGCATCATTATAGCTGAACTATAGTTTCTCCACAAGTTCAAGCATGAGCCTTGCCGGCCACAACCAAACGCCTCTAGCAGTCATTGGTCTCTCGTTCATCCACTTAACAGTATCCTTCAAATCGATCTCTAATACGTTATTGTGTTGTGCGAGGAAGCTATCAAAGTCCCCTCGAGATTGATTCAAGGTCCCAAGTACTGATCGGTCAGTGGCGATGTCAAAAATTGCTGGCCCGAGTGCCAACTCAACACTTTTGAGACAGGACTCGGTGGCGCCTAACTGTTTGATGGCATCTAAGAACAGTTGTTTATGTACATTCCGAGGTCAGCAAATTGCTCTTTACGCAGACCGGCTTGAAACAGGATGTAAAGGGTAGCATTATGGCAAAACATAATGCATTGGCGACGGTCAATGATGTGTAGGTGAGCGTGCCAACTACCCAGAAGGCTTGATTCCTGCCGTTGAACTGATGATATATTTGGCAATTTAGATGCAGGCGCTTTTGTACAGTGAATGATCATTTGTTATTGCCTATTGAAACGCCACCAGGCTGATATCCTGATGGATCGGTTGTTCTGGCGTTTAAAATAAACCTTTCTCGGCAATTTCAACTGCACGCATGACTGCCATACCTTTGTTCACCGTTTCCTGCCATTCTGCCGCCGGATCGGAATCCGCCACAATACCGGCTCCAGCCTGAAGGTGTACTTTTCCATCTTTAATAACAAGTGTGCGAATGGTTATAGCGAGATCCATGTTGCCTGAAAAAGAAAAATAGCCAACGGCGCCGCCGTAGATTTCGCGACGTACCGGCTCAAGTTCATCAATGATCTGCATGGCACGGATTTTTGGAGCGCCTGACAGGGTTCCCGCTGGAAATGTTGCTCGAACCAGGTCAAAGGCATCTCGATCAGCTGATAATTCTCCTACCACATTCGAGACTATATGCATAACGTGGGAGTATTTTTCTATGAGCATTAATTCAGAAACGTTGACGGTTCCGGTCTTGCAAACACGCCCGAGGTCATTTCTGCCGAGGTCCACCAACATTACATGTTCAGCACACTCTTTTGGATCTGCGAGCAGTTCATCTTTTAATCGATCGTCATCCTCTGGTGTTATTCCACGCGGGCGGGTTCCAGCAATTGGTCGTAATTCTACCTTGTCTCCTTCCTTCCTTACCATAACCTCCGGTGAGGCGCCGGCAATAACCGTATCTTCGAGGCGCAGAAAGAACATATACGGCGAAGGATTAAGTGTTCTCAAAACCCGGTATATATCAAATGGATCGGCGGTTAATTCACCGCTGAAGCGCTGGGAAAGTACGACTTGAATGATGTCTCCAGAACGAACGTATTCCTTTGCTTTTTCGACAGAATTCTCAAAGGAGGTACGGGGCATGTTGGAAAGGAATTGAACTGGCTTAGTGGGGGTTGATGCTTTTTGTTGAGGTAACGGAGCACGTAGTTTGCTGATAATCTCGTCAATTTTAACGGTAGCACTGATATAGGCATCCGACTGTGACACACTATCTGTTATGTGAGCATTTGAAACCACTTTGATTTTCTGACTCATAGTGTCAAAAATAACTATTGTGTCTGTTATCAGAAAATATGAATCATAAGTATCAAGAAGTGCGGGCTTTTGTGTGGGTAGTGATTCAAAGTGCCTAACCATGTCATAACCAAGATAACCGACTGCGCCACCGAAAAAGCGAGGCAGTCCGTCAACTTCAACCGGGGTAAACTGAGCTAGTAGCTCTTTGATGCAGGCAAGTGGATCAGATGTTTCTGTCTGAACAGTGATCCCATCCGAAATCGTTTCGACCAGATTACCCTTTGAACGTATTATGATAGATGGTGTTGAACCAAGAAAGCTGTAACGGCCCCATTTTTCACCACCTTCAATGCTTTCAAGTAGAAACGAAAACTTACTGTCATCAAGCTTTCTAAATGCTGAGACCGGTGTATCCATGTCTGCCATGATTTCCCGATAGACAGGAATCAAATTACCTTTTGTCGCGAGTGTAAAAAAAACATCACGTGATGGAAAAAACATTACGTACCTCAAGTAAAAGTTATACGAAAAAACTAACACAGGCGCCATATAGAGTCAAGTTCAGGCAAAAAACGGAATCAAATGTTTACTGGATTTTTAACAGTATGCTATATTTTTCATAAAAGCATGTTATACTAACCTCTCATTTCGTTTTGAAAGGTGATCAAAATGCAGCAAAGTAAAATACTTCTTGAGAGCGATACCAATGAGCTTGAAATTGTTGAGTTCAGAATTGATGAGGTAGACAGACAGGGCAACATTTGCCCATGCCACTACGGAGTCAACGTCGCTAAAGTCCGTGAGATAATCCGATTGCCGCAAATGTCGCGGGTTGTAAATGCCAAGCCAGGCGTCGAGGGTATGATAAAGCTTCGAGACAAGGTCATTACCATTATTAATCTTGCGACCGTACTTAATAAGTCGGTAGGTGATCTTGTTGCAGACCGTGTCGTCGTGCTTGAATTTAACAACCTTATGGTTGGTGTACTGGTTCATTCAGTTTCCCGGATTTATAGGATCTCCTGGAAAAATGTTGAAGCCCCGGCCTCCGCAGTTCACAGCGATGAGGTGACTGGTTTGGTCAAAATGGATGACAGAATTATTCTGGTGCTTGATTTTGAAAAAATAGTTGCGGAACTCTGCTCTGAAAGTGCACTTAAGCCGCTTAACGAGGTTATGATGCACCGCGGCGAGTCTAACCCCGACCGTGCACAAAAAACAATTCTTGTGGCTGATGATTCTGTTTTTATTCGAAAAACGCTCTGTAGTAGTCTTCGCTCGGCTGGCTATACCGTTATTGAAGCAGAAAATGGTGCCGAAGCCTGGAAGATAATACAGGATACTATTCAGAAGGCTTCTACTGAGGGGAATCAATTCAGAGATCACATCCGAATGCTGATAACAGACGTAGAAATGCCTCAAATGGATGGTCTGCATCTTACTTCACTTGTTCGTAAGGAAGATTCATTGAATGATCTGCCTGTAGCTATCTTTTCTTCACTTGCTTCTGAGGACAACAAACGTAAATGGATAGGTCTTGGAGCTAACTGTATATTAACCAAACCTGACTTGCCTAAACTAGTCGATGTCGTTGATGAACTGACCATGTAATTGACTCTTGACATGTGCGCACCGGCTGTGATTAAGTACAGGTTATGAACTCAAATCGCTTCTACATTACATTCAGTTTTTACTTTTGGCTCGGCTTTTATTTCAGTCCGTCTGCCCGGGTAAAGGTGTAAGCAAAGAAGCTATCACACAAAACCACAAACCGGGGCAGACGAAAGTCTCCCCGGTTTTTGCTGTCTGTTTGTTCAGTTCAGTCAAGACGAGGGGGCTTCCAGTCCTGACTGTTTGTGGAAAGGATAAGAGAATGATTATCGTAATGAAGGCTGGTGCTGCAGAGAGAGACAAGGACGAAGTTCTCAGACGCATTAAGGCGTTGGGGTACACTTCACATGTGATTCATGGTACGACGCGTGATGTGATCGGAGCGATCGGCGACGAGCGCGGCAAGTCTGCGCTTCAGGCGCTCGAATCGCTACATGGGGTTGAAAACGTGGTTCCGATACTTCAACCCTATAAACTGGCTTCACTTGAGGTCAAGAAGGAGTCCAGCATGGTGCGGATCAGTGACAGTGTCGTCATCGGTGGGCCTCAGGTTGTTGTAATGGCCGGGCCGTGTGCTGTGGAGAGTGAAGAACAGATTATTGAATCGGCTATTGCGGTAAAAAAATCCGGTGCCCATATTCTTCGAGGCGGAGCATTTAAACCCCGTACTTCACCGTATTCTTTTCAGGGGCTTGAAGAGGAGGGGCTAAGGTTGCTGGCCAAGGCGCGTGATTTGACCGGGCTTCCTTTTGTGACAGAAGTTATCAATCCTGAAACAGCAGAAATGGTAGCAGACTATGCCGACATTCTGCAGATCGGAGCCCGTAATTCTCAAAACTTTGCTCTACTCAAAAAAGTTGGTCAACTTGGCAAGCCGGTGTTGCTGAAACGCGGTATGGCGATGACAATTCAGGAACTGCTGATGAGTGCCGAATATATAATGAGTGAGGGAAATCAGTCAGTAATACTCTGTGAACGCGGCATTCGCACCTTTGAAACAGCCACCCGAAATACTCTGGATTTATCTGCAATTCCGGTGCTGAAAGGTAAAACGCATCTACCGATAGTTATTGATCCATCTCACGGTACAGGCAATCATCATTATGTGGCCCCGATGTGCTATGCAGCTGTGGCAGCAGGTGCAGATGGACTTATCGTTGAAGTACACCCTGATCCGGAACACGCATCTTCCGACGGTGCCCAGTCGTTGAAGCCAGCCAAATTCGAGATTATGATGCAAAAACTGCGGTTGTTTGCTGAGGTGGATGGAAGAACAATCTAGTAAAACAAATTACAGGCACAGTAAGTCCTTGAGTATCTCAGTGACTTACTGTGCCTGTGAAGTCTGAATTGACGCATTTGAGACTAAATTGTTACTCGCTTTGGTCAGGATAATGCTTCTCTATCTGGCGAAATGTGTCAATATTTTCTAGAAAAATACCAACCAGTTCAGGGTCGAACTGCCTCCCGGCCTCTCCGCGAATGTTTTCCAGCACTTCGTTTTCATTCCAAGCTTCTTTGTAACACCTCTTGCATGAAAGTGCATCATAGACGTCTGCCAGTGCGACAATTCTTCCATAAAAAGGAATGTCTTCACCACGCTTTCCCATTGCCGTACCGTCCTCCTTTTCGTAGCCAGGCAGGGCTTTTTGTGTCAGAGGATCAATATAGCCGGGATAACCGTTTCCGTCCCAGCGTTCGTGATGGCTGAAAGTAACCAAAGCTGCTGATTCATCGAAATCCGAGTTAATGTCGGCAAAAAGATTTGCGCCATAAAGAGTATGCAACTTCATAACTTGAAACTCTTCCGGGGTAAATTTCCCCGGTTTTTTGAGGATATTGTCAGAAATTGCGACTTTACCCACATCATGCAACATGGCAGACATGCGTAGCACATCTCTATTTCGATCTATTTCCGGTTGCGATATATTGTGCTTAAAAGCCCATGCTTCGTATAGAGCAACTGCGTATGCAGCTACTCTGTTGACATGCGGGCCAGTTTCTTTTGGGTCGCGTAATTCAGCCATCTTGTTCATACGTAAAATGATTTCGCGCGTCATCTTGGCGCGTTCAATAGTGCTTGCAGCATTATTAGCAAAGTACAATATGATGTCTTCGTCTTCATGGGCAAATGGAACCGTATCTCCGGTATTGCTCTTAGCGTTAATCAATTGAAGGATGCCGATAACATCACCACGAAAGTTTTTCAGGGGAATAGTCAGCATTGAGCAGGTGCGGTAGCCTGTTAGGTCATCATATGAGCGGTTAAATAAAAACGGGTACTGGTTACCGACGTTATATACGTCTGAAATGTTAAGAATAGAGCCGTTTAGAGCGACATGTCCTGCTATTGAAGTATTACTTATGGGTATACTGAATGTGGAATAAGGAAGTTTTCTGCCAGGAGCCAGTTGTTTCTGTATAGTGTCGTTTTGTGCGTAGCGAAAGACCAATTGCTCCCCTTCGCGCACATAGATCGAACCAGCATCGCAGTTTGTGAAACCGCGTGCTTCGTGCAAAATTTTCTCAAGTAGAAGATCTATGTCTTTGATTTGTGAAATTTCATAACCGAGATCGATTATCTTTCGAAGTTTGTCTTCCTGACTCACCATAATGCCCCCCTTTTAACAATTATGGTATGCATTCTACATTATTTGTAAATTATTATCAAATAGCTGTATTAGTGTCTGCCTTTATTGCCTTTGACGCGCTTTAGAAGTTGCACGCCGATGGTAATTACTTTACGATGCTCTCATTTTTTGAGAGGAGAACTATGAACGCCAGGCTTGCTATTACGACGATTGTATTGTTACTGATGTCACTTGTTAGCACCGGATCATGCATTGCCATTGAGGCGGAGTCTGCCCTTCAAAAGTCCATGTCAGATACGCTTGATGTTTGGCGTGAGGGGCGATATGAACAACTATTTGAGCAATTAGCACATCGTGGTAAGACCTCGCGGGAATCTTTTGTAAAAAAAATGCATGATTCTACGACGCACCCAGCCTGCTGCTGGCAGAAAATGGAAAACTTCAAAATTTTGAATGAAAAAAGTAATGACGCCACCGTTTATGTTAAAATTGGACTTGAAGGAAGCCCGGGATCAGCGACTTCTGTAACTCGTGAATTCAAGCTTACACAGCAGGATGGTTTATGGAAGATGCAGTTAGCAGATGTGCTTTTGATTGCCGGAGTTTCTGGTAAAAAAGGTGGCAACAAAAAGTCGCATGCAAAAAAGAGTTCTCCGTACCATAACTGACCAAACCATATCAGGTAAATTTATTACTTTTTTCAGGGAACTGTGATGAACGATTCTACAGAACGAAGCGACATGGCTGAGTATGCATGTAAAAGTGAATTTTCCCGTGGCCGCAAACATCCAGAAATATTTCGAGACAACCGTCCGGCCTTCGAACGTGATCGGGATCGCATTATTCATTGTGCTGCTTTCAGGCGCCTAGAGTATAAAACACAGGTTTTTGTCAATCACGAAGGTGATTATTATCGTACTCGTCTGACACACTCGCTAGAGGTTGCTCAGATCGGTAGAGCAATCGCCCGTAAACTCCACTTGAATGAGGAATTAACGGAAGCTCTGGCTTTGTCCCACGATTTAGGACACACACCTTTTGGCCATACAGGTGAAGACGTCCTGAACCGCTTGATGCAGGAATATGGCGGTTTTGAACATAATATGCAGTCTTTTCGTGTCGTGGATGAACTTGAAGAAAGATATCCCGGATTTAACGGGCTGAATCTTACTTGGGAAGTGCGCGAAGGAATAATAAAGCACTCAACTCCATATGATACTGCCAGTGATATCATGGCCGAATTCATGCCTGGGATCGTTTCTTCCATTGAAGGGCAGATTATCAATTATGCCGATGAAATAGCGTATAATAACCATGATATTGATGACGGTCTTAAATCCGGCTATATAACGCTGGAAATGCTGGAGAAGGTAGACCTGTGGCGCGAAGTCTGTTCCGGTGTCCGAACCAAATACCCTGCAATTGATGACAAGCGACTTGTCTATCAAACGATTAGCGCTTTGATTGGATTGTTGATTAACGACATCTGTACCACGACATCAGCCAATATTAAAAGAATGGCTATTGCATCGATCGAAGATCTGCGACTCGTGAATCGGGTAGTTGTTCATTTTAACGAAGACATAACAAACAGTAATCTCGAGTTGAAGCGTTTCCTGTTTCAGAATCTTTACCGCCACCATAAAGTAGACAAAATGCGTGTTAAAGCTGAAATATTTATAACCCGTTTATTTGAAACATATCTGCGCTATCCTAATCTACTACCACCGAAATACCAGTCACGCCTGGAACGTTTCGGGCTTCAAAGAGTTGTCTGTGATTACATTGCCGGTATGACTGACAGGTTTGCACTGGACGAATATAAACGGCTGTTTGAGCCATACGAAAGAGTTTAGTCATGAATAAAACTATGAAACCGGAACGCTTTGATTTTTTCGCTTTTCTGTCACGCATGCGTTATATCAGTCGCTGGGGCTTAATGCGCAATACGGTGCCTGAAAACATTCAGGAGCACAGTCTGGATGTGGCGGTTATTGCACACGCTTTAGTAATGATCCGTAATACTTATTTTGAGGGGAATCTTGACCCATCCAGAGCTGCAATGTATGGAATATTTCACGATGCCAGTGAAATATTTACCGGAGACATGCCCACGCCGGTTAAGCACTTCAACCCAAATTTCAAACGGTCGTTTCATCAATTGGAGGATAAGGCGCGTCGGAAGCTTTTGGCGATGTTACCACCTGAACTTGCGAGAGAGTATGAACCACTGTTTTTTTTCGATGATCAAGAAGCCTATGTACATCTGGTGAAGGCTGCAGACAAAATTGCGGCACTTACGAAATGCATCGAAGAGAGTAAGAGCGGTAATCATGAGTTTCGCCGGGCGGAATCCGAGCATTTTGAACAACTCTCCAGCAGTAAGTTGCCAGAGGTGATCTACTTTTTAGAAAAACTTTTGCCTGGTTACCGGTTATCGCTTGATGAGTTGAATTTAGGGTGAATTTAAGCGGGAATCTATCAAATTTAAGATGCCAGTGTATCGGAAGCCTCATCTGTAGTTGAATATGTTCTTGGCTCGGCAGCATTCCGGGGTTTTGGGCTTGCAACCCCATCCCGGGTTTAGTGATCAGGTTTTATTCCTGGATGGGTGTCGCGGCAGAGAGTGTAGATGGCCAGTGCCAAGGCCAGCAGTGCTGCTGAAACCCCGAAACCCCATTGATAGGCGGGCAACGGCAGGGTGTTGGCGGCATTGGGTTTCCAATACCCCATGATGAATCCTGTCAGCTGCTGGAACATGGCCGCACCTAGCATGACGAAAAAATTGAGTGCTGTCAGGGCCGTACCGGAGATGGATTGGTGAAATGTCTCTTTAACCTGGGTGTAGAGAATGTACAGGGCGGCGCTGGTAAACCCCAACAGCCAGCATTGTACTACCAGCCCCCAGTAGGGAAGCGGTAGATGCAGGACGAGGCTGGAAAAAAGCAGCAGCATAGAGCAGAGTCCCGTTATAACGAGCGGTTTGCGCCGTCCAAGCTTGTCGGACCAGCGGCCCCACAGCGGTGCACCGCAGACTAGCCCGATCGGAATGGCTAGCAGGACTGAACTGGCAGAGTTCTTGCTCATGCCGTAGGTATGCACCAGAAACGGAACACCCCATAATCCCTGTGCGGCAATCAGGGCACCATACGAGGCGAATCCGAGCGGGGCGAGACGCCAGAAGTCACCACTGCTAAATACCGTTAGCAATCCTGCCAGGATGACAGCCAGAGATGGTGGAGAGCTATGTTGCGCGCCATCCTGACGCTGAGGATGATCCCGCACGACCAGGTACATTCCGACAGCAAGCAGCAGCGTTATGACCGCCATGACGCCGCATGCGCCGCGCCAACCGATGCGGTCGCTCAGCCAAGCAAGCGGGGTTGTTGCTCCGATACCGCCAACCCCTCCGATGGCGACCAGTATTCCGGAGAGTGTGGCAAATTCGTGGGGTGAAAACCAGGTTGTGAGGATTTTCAGGGAGCCCATCAGAACTGCTGCCATGCCGAGTCCGATCCCAGCCCGTGCAAGTACCGCTACGGTGCCGCTGTCCGTCAGGGAAAACAGCATTGCGCTGGCCGAACCGACACATACCAGCAGGGAGATGACGAGGCGAGGGCCGAAGCGATCCAACAGAGGCCCCATCGGTAGCTGAGCCAAGCCGAAAGAATAGAAGAAAGCTCCTCCCATCAGCCCCAAAACCTTGGGAGTAACCATCAAGTCCCGTGCCAGGTCATCGGCTATGACCGCATTCGAAACGCGCCAGAAGCCTGAGATAACGTAGGTGACTCCGCACATAGCAAAAATGTACCAGCGATACCAAGGGGATGCGGCACTATTCATGGCAAGAGACCTTTATGGTACAGAGACTTTCCGATGCTTGATCAGTTACCTAAATAAGCCGCAATTACACGCTCATTCTTCTGCAATTCCTGCGGAACCCCTTCAACGGCAATACGCCCTCGTTCCATGACATAGGCGTAATCGGCCACTTCAAGCGCCCGTTTGGCTGACTGTTCAACCAGCAGCAGCGTTATGCCCGACCCCTTCAGGCGGCGGATAATATCAAATACCTCGTCAACAATAACCGGGGCTAATCCCATTGACGGTTCATCAAGCAGGACAACCTTAGGCCTTGCCATCAGGGCTCTGCCGATAGCTAGCATCTGCTGCTCGCCACCGGAAAGGGTTCCGGATGTCTGACGGCGCCGCTCTTTCAGGCGGGGAAATAGCTCATAAATCTTGTCCAGATCACCGGCCGCTTTGGCTTGAAAACCAAAAAAATGGGGGAGGCGGGTAAAGGCTCCCAGAAGCAGATTGTCTTCAACCGAGAGCGGTCCGAACACTTTGCGTCCTTCAGGGGCATGGGCCAGGCCGAGGCGGGCAATTTGTGATGGTTCAAGGCCTTGCACAGGTTTGCCGTCAAGGAGGATCTCTCCCCTGGTTGGATTTATGCCGCCGGATATGGTTCGCATTGTGGTGGTTTTTCCGGCGCCATTGGGTCCTATCAGGGCGACTACCGTACCCCTTTTTACCGCCAGCGAGGTGCCCATTAACACTTCGCTCATACCGTATCCGGCGTAGAGATCATTAACAACAAGCATACGCTTTACCCTCTCCCTTTCAAGCCGGCACCGGCATCGGCGACAGTCGGCACTCCGCAGTAGCGGCAGGCGGTTCGCTTCCTTTTCCGAGATAGGCTTCAATCACCAGAGGGTTCCGCCTGATTTCGTCAGGCACACCTTCAGCAATCACCTTGCCGCCGTCCAACACGGTTACGATATCGCACAGTCCGCTAACAACTTCCATATGATGTTCGATCATGATGACGGTGATGCCTTGTTGGTGGATACGCCGGATGATTCCCAGAAGGGTGACAACATCAGGTTGAGCCAAGCCTGCAGCAGGCTCATCCAGAATAATGAGCGTCGGACGCCGGGCGACAGCACGGGCTATCTCGAGAAACCTCTGGGCACCGTAGGGAAGATCCTTGGCTGCTGTTCTCGCCTCGCCCGACAGGCCAACCATCTCAAGTAGGGCGAGGGAATCGGCTTCGGCCCGTTTTTCGGCCCGTTTGGCAAGTCCCAGAAGAACCAGCGGCAGCGGGGTGCTGTAAAAACCTTTCATGGAGACCATGACGTTGTCAAGAGCCGTTAACTCACTGAAAAGTTGCAGATTTTGGAAAGTTCGGCAGATTCCCTGCCGTGCCACAGCGAACAGACTTCCCTGTACCAGCGGTTTACCATGAAACAGTATTGTACCGTCGGTTGGAACGTACAGTCCTGAAACCAGGTTGACCAGTGTGCTCTTCCCGGAACCGTTGGGGCCGATTAGGCCATGGATCGTGCCGGATGCAACCGTCAGCGAAACACCATCAACCGCTTTTATTCCGCCGAAGTAGCATTTCAACTCCTGAATCTGCAGCAGTGGCGAGCCGTCCACAGGTTTTCTGACAAGGACCTGTTCCAGTCCGGAGAGGGGGGCAAATGGCTCAGCCTCAATGCTGAAGATCCTGGACAAAAATCGGGAAGTGAATCCCATAAGCCCCTCAGGGAGTCCGACCACCACGGAGAAAAGCATGAGTGCGAAGATCGCCTTGCGCCAATCTTCAGTGTTCTGAACCGTAAAACTGCCGACTACGAGCAGACCCATGGCAATCATAGGAGCAACAGCCTGAAACAGTCTGTTTTTTTTCTGATACAGTGCCATTCCACCAGCACCCAGAGTAAAAAGGAATCCTGTTGAAGAAAAAAACTGGAAAAGTATGCGGTTGGAGAGCAGGTTGGGGAGCAATACGATCAAAACGGCGCCGACAAAAGATCCCCACAACGATTTCCTCCCTCCCAGCACGACCCCCAAAAGGAGAATAACCATCAGTTCATAGATAAACACATGTGGCTGAAGATATTCGAAGTTAAAGGCGTACAGTCCTCCGGCTAGTCCACCTAGGCCGGAGCCGAGGGCAAAGGCTGTCACCTTGTGGCGATAGGTGCCGATTCCCATTGCATCGGTGGCAATAGGGCTGTCACGCAGGGCTTCAAACGCGCGTCCCCATTGGGATGAGAGCAGATTGTGCATGGCGATCCAGACGATTCCCAAAAAGAAGAGGCAGAGCCAGTAGAACCCTTTGGCATCCAGACTAATGCCGAATAGGAGCGGACGGTGCAGCTGCAGTCCCTGAGCTCCCAGGGTCAGGGATTCCCATTCGTTAAGGACTGTGGCCGACAACGCTGAAAAACTCAGGGTTGCCAGGGCGAACTGCGGCCCATCCAGGCGTAGGGAAGGAAATGCGATCAGAGTACCCATGACGAGCCCTATCACAGTACTCACCGCCAGCGCGGAGAGCATGCCAAAGCCAAATATTGTCACGGTCAGCCCGGCGGCGTATGCACCCAAGCCGAGAAACGCTGCCTGGGCCAGATTGACCAAGCCGAGATAGCCGACCGTAATGTCAAGGCCGATCAGCAAGATGCCGTAGATTGCCAGTAGTGTCAGCAGGCCGAGAACAAAGCTGTTATTAACAAGCAGCGGTATGGCAGCCAGCAGGAGGACCATCAGCCCTTCGATCCCCCGTATCAGTATCAGGCGCTTAAGCATCAGCAGCTACTCCAATAATAACGTAATCAATCTGAATAACCGGAACGTGCTTTAAACTTTCCGTATTACCGCCTTGCCGAATATACCGGTGGGACGCACGGCAAGGGCAAGAATCAGGAGAACCAGGCCTGGCGCTTCACGCCAGCCGCTGCCGACGTAGAAACTGGTAAGGCTCTCCAGTGAACCGAGGAATAATCCGACGATTACCACGCCGAATCCTGACTCAAGACCGGCAACAACTGCAACAGAAAAAGCCTTCAACACCAGGGCTGAAGCCATGGTCGGTCCAACTGTTGTGATCGGTGAGACCAAAATACCGGCCAGCGCTGCAACCAGGCCGGACAGACCATAGGAAAGCATGATGGTGCGGGTCGCAGATATACCCATCAGTTCCGCTGCATCCCGGTCCGCCGAAACCGCTTCAAAAGCTTTGCCCAGAAGGGTTTTGCGTTTGAATAGCTCTATAATCACCATAATCATAACAACACCAATCGCAACCGAAATTTCCAGTGGTGTTATGCTGATATCGAAAAACTGCATCGGTTCGGTCGGTATCGGAGTTGGAAATGGGCGGTCATCGCGCCCCCAGATGTTTTCGGCGGCAGAAACTCCGAACAGACCGAGAATAATGGTCATCAGAATCCACCCCTCGCTTTTCTGTTCAAGAGCCAGGCGGACGCCGGCCCTTTCAACAAACAGGCCGGCGACAACGCCGAACAGCAGGCCTCCCGGAATCATCAGATAATACGGCAGGCCGAGGTTGGTCAGGGTAAGGCTGAAAAAGGCCGACAGCATCACCAACTCTCCCTGGCCGAAGTTGATGCTCTTGCTGGTTGCATAGGTAAGCTGAAAACCATACGCGACCAGGGCATAGACAAGGCCCATCAGCGCGCCGCTCACCATTAGTTGGATTACAGCCTGATTCATCATGCAACTCCTTGTGCTGCGGAGTATCCTGCGGGACAGTGCACCTTATTTTTTGCCCTTAACGGAAGTTGCGTTGCTGATCAGCCGTTTCCGATCGGCATCGTTACCGAAAACCACGTGACCATCCTGCACCATTCCCATTACCACCTGATCGCGGCGGAACGCTTCGTGACTTTCTTCATTGGCCGGATCCCATGTGCTGAACGGCTTCTTCCAGGTGGTGATGACCCCCTGTACCGGTTCCTTCAGATCTTCAAGGGCAAGTTTGATTTTTTTTGTATCGATACTCTGGGCCTGTTTGACTGCAGCGGCAAAGATAAAAACCGCGTCGTACCCCTGTGCCGCGGAGACCGGCGAGGGGATCCGTTTGACATTGTAGGCTTTGTGATAGGCGGAGATAAAGTTTTTAGCCTTTGGGGTGATTGGTTCTTCAATAAAGGTTTGCGGCATCAGGGTGCCGTTGCCGTTTTTGGCTGAGTTATCTATGAAGTTGGACATAGAGAGTGTCCAGCCGCCGATCAGTGGCACTTTCAAGCCGATCTTGGCCATGCCGTTGGCAACGGCAGCCAGTTCCGGTCCGATGCCCCAGATAAGAACTGCCTGGGCTCCGCCGTTTTTGGCGCGCAGTAACTGGGCTGTCATATCCTTGTCACCGATATTGAATTTGTCGGTAGTAACCACCTGCAGTATGTTGCCCTGCTTCTTGATCTGCTCAGCCATGTCGTCACGACCCGAGACGCCGTAGTTGGTTGAGTCATACAGCATGGCGACTTTGGTGTACTTGCGATTGATCGCCTCCGACACAACCATTGCGGCTTGAATGCCGTCATGGGCGGCGAGGCGGAAGATTGAGAGATCCTTCACCTTGGCTTTACTCCACTGGGTCATTGAGGCGGAACCGGCGGCCGGGGTGATGATTTTGGTGATCCCTTTTTCCTGCAGATGTTTGTCACCAGCCAGACAAACGCCTGTATTAACGGTGCCAATGACACCAGAGAGATCATTCATGGAGGCAAGCTCCTGGGCAATCAGGGCACCACGCTCATTTTTTGCTTCATCATCCCGCTCCAGTACTTCAAACTTCAGCATCTTAGCACCGACCTTTATGCCACCCGCTGCATTTATCTCGGCGATGGCGATTTTTGCGCCGTCACGCATCGACGATCCCATCGGTGCCGATCCTCCGGAAAACGGGCCGGTAATCGCGATTTTGATACTGTCCGCAGCATACGCCTGCGTGGCGAACAAGCCAGCCAACAAAGTTGTAAGTATTGCTCTTCTCATGTTCATCCTCCTTGTGGTTTTGACTGCTAAAATAAATAAAAAACTGTTTAATACATAACCATTCGTTAATAAAGATTAAATTATCATCTTTAAAAACAAATATCCAAAATATTTTTTATGATAAAACGTCTATTTATTTATCACAAGATAGTTTAGTGAAGCGATAAAAACAATAATATTGTGTATACAGGTAAATTTAGCAGAAAAAACCGGGTAGTAGACCTAAGTCGGTGGAAGTCGTCCAATACGTATAAATCGGAGGTTACTCAAACAAATCAGCGTGATTACCTGCTTGCACGACTCAATCAAGCCATCATTCGTGTCAAGCTTATCAGTAAACTTTTAAATAGCAAGTTTGTAGCAAGAATCTCCGACAGTTGAGGGATGTTCCGTAAACCAGATGTTTGATGATCTACAGAGTTTCTAGTGATGCCGGTGGCGAGAAAAGGATACAGCTAAGTCAGTCGCAGTGGGAGGACGTCATGCCAAACAGGAGATTGTCGTTCCGGCAAATTGAAACGACCAGAGTTTGGGCTTCGTGTGCAGGGGGATTGTTGGATAACAGGTATGCGATGGTTTCGATGATTTCAATATTTTGACTTTTGGAAAGATTCTGATTAGTTCTTGTTGCTCAACGAACTCAACAGTTGGCTGAATTCCGTCATTGAGTAGGGTTTTGCTACCGCAGCTCGAAAACCGTAAGTTGTAAAGTCAGCCATTATCGGGTCATTGGAATAGCCGCTGGAAACGATCAGGCACGCGGCCTGATCGATGGCGAGGATCTGTTGCGCCGTCTCTTTGCCCCCCATTCCTGCCGGAATAGTCAGATCCATGATAACCGCTGCAAATGGATTTCCTGAATCCATAGCCGCTTTATACAGAGCGACAGCCTCTATGCCCTCTACACAGGTTGTCGCCCGGTATCCAAGGTAATCCAGCATCTCCGCAGTCATGTCTCGAATAATATCTTCATCATCCATAACCAGTATCGACTCACCTTTGTGAGAGCCGGCATCAATTGTTGGTCTGTCAGTTTGGTCACCCGTGCCGGTCACCTCGGTCGATGGCAGGTAGATGGTGAAAGCCGAGCCAGTGCCAACTGTAGAGGTGGCTTTGATATTGCCACTATGCCTGCTGATTATTGAGTGGACAGAGGCAAGACCAAGTCCGGTCCCTGTCGATTTGGTGGTAAAATAGGGGTCGAATATTTTTTGCAGATCGTCAGCAGATATTCCGCAGCCATTATCGACAATTGATATCCGGGCATACATTCCGGCTGGAAGGGCAAGGGTGTTATTAATTGCCAGGTTTTCGTTCCGAGCGGTAATGGTCACCGTTCCACCGCCCGGCATCGCTTGAGTGGCATTGATAATGATATTGTTTAATACTTGGCTGATTTGCCCTTCATCTGCTTCAATGGCTTGCAGTGAATCGGAGATATCAAAGACTCCCTTTACATTTGACCCACTCAAAGTCAGAGAGACCGATTCACGTATCAACTGCTGGACTGAAATAACTTTCTTGACCGGCTCTCCGCCACGGGCGAAGGTCAGCAGCTGCTGGGCAAGTTCTCCTGCCCGTACGGATGCTTTCTCCGCCTCAGTCAGGCGTTTGTACGACTTATGCGTGGGATCAAGGAGCATCAGCGCAAAGGAGATGTTACCCATGATTCCGGTCAGGATGTTGTTGAAATCATGGGCAATACCTCCGGCAAGGACACCCAGTGATTCCAGTTTTTCAATTTTTAGAAGCTCTTTTTCATGTTCCTTGCGTTCAGTGATTTCCCTGGTAATGCCGTGATACCCTACAATATGACCTTCTTCATTACGCTCTGGCGTGGAACTTATTTCAGCCCATAACAAGTTCCCGTCTTTGCATTTATGCTCAGCTTCGAAGGTTTCAGTACCGGTCTTAATTCCTCTGAATTCAGCCTCCAATCTCTTGCACATTTTTTCCTTGATTTTGGAAATCCCTTCCTCGGTAAATAATTCAAAAAAATGATGGCCGATAACCTCTTCAACTTTAAAGCCACGGAGGCGTTCGTCAGCTGGACTTATGTAGGTAAAACGATTTTCGCTATTAACTCTCCAGACCACATCAGATGCATTCTCTGTAAGTAGTCTGTAATAAGCCTCGCTCTCACGAAGCAACTTCTGGCTGATCTCGTATTCTTCAATCTGTACACGCAATTTCTCTTCCGTTGCCAGAAGTTCATCGTTCTGGTCACGCAATGACTCTTCATTTACCATCAACTCTTCATTCTGTTCCTGCAGTTTATCATTAAGGGATAGAAGTGCTTCTTCCGCCTGTTTACGGTCTGTTATGTCTCTCCAGTTGGTGTGCAAAAGATCTTTGCCATCGATAGAAATTGGTGTGAGAGTCACCTCAACCGGTATCGGGGATCCATCAATCCGTGTGTGATTCCACTCAAACCTGTGATATCCGGTTTTTAGAGCGGTAGCGATCATCTCGGAAGCTTTTTCCTCTGAGGAGCGGCCGTCAGGTTGATATTGAGGAGAAATGTCAGAGGGGCTACAGCTAAGAAAATCCTGCTTGGCAGCATAGCCGAGCAGACGGAGCAGAGAAGAGTTACAGTCTATAAAACGCCCATCTTTCAACAGCGATATGGGGTCGTTGATATCTTCGAAGAGAGACCGGAATGCAGCCTCACTTTCTCTCAATTTTTCTTCAACCTCAAATTGACGAGCATATTGCAGCCCCTGTTCTGCAAGCATTTGAGTAAGGCCTCGGATAAAGGTCAGATTTTTGAAGAGCGTCGCCTCAGTAAAAAGGGGGACTTTACGCACTGCTTCCAGATATTCGCTTTCATCAAAACCGTATTGGTGAGCTTGTTTTATGAAATAAGGCTCGTCTGGCGGTTCAATAAAAAACCGGCCGGTTAAAACATTGCCAAGATGTGTTCCTTCGATAATTATAGGCATTGCCGCTTCAACAAGTCCCATCGGACAGCGGTAAACAACATGAGGACACTTTTCACTAAGTCGGGCCTCTATATGCCGGTCGCTTTCAATACATAGCTTCCCGGCGCCTGAGTTTACCCGATGAAATTTTGTGCAGAGGTCCTGCCATCCCGTAGAGGTAAGAATATTGCCCTCTGTGTCAGTAATGGCCGACGGCATGCAGTCTCTTTCACCAAGTGAATCCAGCAGCGCACGCAAACTGGTGACATCCAGAAGTTCCCTTAGGATATAGTCATTACCGCCTTGCCTTGAATCAGCGTTTTTTTTGTCTATGCCGACATTCATTTTTCACCTCAGTATATATGAGAAAATGTCACGACCATTCTCCACAAAAATATCATTATAAAATCCCTCTTACGGCGTTTTTCAAAACGCTCAGCTTATACGGTTTCTGAATTAATCCCGCAAGCATCTACGATACCAGCGTGATACAAAAAGCGCCGCTATCCATCAACTTTCGAATCAACCCTGATCTACCGCTTTTCACCACTGGTGCTTAAGGTCGCCGATAGCAAAATCAATGCCGGTGATGGCATAATAATCATTCATCAACTCCTGAAGCGTCGGGGCATCAATGACGTCTTACAGTTCGACATGAGTGAAGTCGACCTCGGGGGCAACTGAGAGTTAGTTGGGCATGTTGGTCATGACAACACATCTAAAATTAAAAGAGCGGCGCACTAAACAAAACACAACTTCGGTTTATAGAGTCTCTGTTAACATAATGGTTGGCAGGCCTTATTGTCACGATGAGCTTTTCTGGCTGCGTTAGGTTCTTGCCAAATGAGATGCCTCCTAAAACAGAGTTTTTATATTTTGAGTATAGAACTTATCGCTGCGAAAGTAACTAATAATTCATGTGGTAAAATGAATGTTTTTTGTTTCTAAAAGCGTGGGTGTCTCAGAGGGGTACTGGATTCTCCAGTTTTATATGGTTCTTGGACCCAGCTGATAGTCAGGAATGGTAAGATGTGGTTGGGTATATGGCAGAGTAAATATTTATGCAGGTCTGATGATTCACGAGAGAGATCCAAGTGCTTGGCATTGATCTCGAAAAAACTCGACTCGCAAATCAACCCTTTGACTATACTCGCATAAAATTTTTTTTAACAGACTGTTATTTTATGTTCGGGGTGATATGCTTAAGACAGATAGGAAGAAGTATAGAACACAAAAAAGGAGGGCTTACTAAATATGGATGAGACTCCACCAGAGTGGAAACAGACATAGGATGAGTAATTAGAACCCGACTGAACATAAATGGTCGGATTAAAACCTAAAAGGTAATTTAATATTGCAATATTAAGTGGAGCCCACCGAATGAACATGGTGGGCTTTTTAATTTGTGTATGGAACTAAAATTGAAGTGCCGCTTCTGCCTTCATGCAGATAGTGCCGTTATCCAGAGTTGCCCAAAGGTTAATTGTACGTTCATTTATTGAGGCATGCATAGTTATTGAGTCACCAAGCAGGGCAGGGGACAACCCTTGGTAGCAGAAAGTGGCTAATTTAGTGCCGCTGATCTCTTCGGCAAATCCGGCCATCATGGTAGCATTCAGTGGGCCGTGAATTACCAAATTTTGATATCCTTCAGTGTTTCTACAATAATCTACATCATAGTGAATGCGATGCCCGTTAAAGGTCAGTGACGAATAGCGGAACAGCATAGTTGAGTCTGGCGTGTAGGTTTTGGTGAATTGCGCGACAGGCATTGTAGCTGGAGTGCTGCCCCCCTGTTTTGTTGGAGTGGACTCCTTGTAGACGATATCCTGCTCTTCCCTTATTAACAGATCACCCTGTTGTGACTTTACCTCATGGAGTACGGTTACAAAGACAAGATCCCCTGACCGCCCTTGTTTGTAATCAATCTTCAGGATGCTCGACTCCTTGCGTACAATAGAGCCAATAATTACTGGTGACATGAATGTCACACGCCCTCCGGCCCACATCCGATTAGGCAGAGGTACTGGCGGCATAAATCCGCCACGAGCAGGATGACCGTCTGGTCCAAGCTCGTTTGCGTGTACTCCTGTCAGAAAATAAATCCAATGCCACAGAGGAGGTAAGTTTTCTCCATCGCATATATTTCCTTGAAGAAAATCAACCGTAGCAGCCATAAGGTTGGAATGTCGGACTGAAATCAGATCTTCATCGGTTTGCGTCTTACCGATCCAAGTACAGAGTGAATCCATAACTAGTGTTCTCAAGTATTTATACCTCCTGATGGAAATTACCATCTCTGCTTAGAATCGTGTGATACTCTTTATGCGATCGGAATGATTAGCCTTAGTGTGGTGGCTATGGCTGGACCGAGGTTGCATTACCAGTGCTTCGTTCTGTCTACGTTTGATGTATGTGCGGTAGAGCAGCACTGGAGTGTCCAGGTTCAGCATCTGCTGTAGGGCAACTTCACGTGCCACGGTCGGCACGTTGTCTATAATCAGGTTAGGCTTTCGCTATATCTTTCGCTCAAACTCGGACTCAAGGCTTTCGAGTAGTCCCACAATCTCTTCAGAATACACTTCCATTTCAAGATAGAGTGTCTGTACCAAATCAATATTTCCGCTCTTACAAGCTTCTTGAGCTTTTATTGCCAGCGAGTGAACTTTTTCATGTGGTGGAACTATGGCACTAAAACTCGGCAATGCTCTCAATTCTTGTCCTGCAGGAGAATCATACCATTTACCAAAACGACACGTGTGATGATCGGGAAGTTTCATCGCATGGAGATCTTTTTGTCCTCCATGAATACACGTAGCAATTTTTTGTACAAAGAGCCGATGATCTGATTTTGCAAGCTCAATCATGGTCAGGGCTTCCATTGGTACCGTCACTTTTGCAACTGCGTCCCTAATTCCCTCGTCAGCTTTCCCCAACCTAAAGACAGAATCCGTAAGTTCTAATGCCAATGTAGCAATTCCTTCAGAAGCCTCTCTACCTCTATCTACGTTTCTCGATATTTCAAGTGAGGTTGCTGACTGTTCTTCAGTTGCAACAGCGATTTCCATAATACTTTTACTTACTTGATTGTTGATACCAGATATCTCAATCAGACTAGCCGTTGATGCTTGAATGAGAGCATATACTTCTTCAATCTGTACATTTACTTCAGAAGCGGTTTTTGATGTTTCGGTTGTTTCCTTCTGAACTGACTTGATCATTGTCGCGATTTCTTTTGTTGCCTTGGTTGTGCGCTCAGCAAGATTTCTGACTTCATCAGCAACTACCGCAAAACCACGGCCCTGTTCGCCTGCCCGGGCCGCTTCAATAGCAGCATTAAGTGCAAGTAGATTAGTCTGGTCGGCTATGTCGGCAATGGTATCGGATATAGCGCCAATTGATTCAGTAGTAGCATTAAGCTTCAGAAGCTTTCCCTGTAATTCGTCCATTTCATGTTGAGCCGCTACCATCGCTTCAATACTTTTATTACTTTTTGCTGAACCACTTTGGGCTTCACGAGATGCTCGCTCAGAAAGGTCTGCGGCATAAGAGGCCGTCTTAGCCAGTTCACCAATAGTCTCACTCATTTGTGAAACTGCGGAAGCATTTTCACAGGTAGCACTAGAGAGAGCTTTTGAGCTGTCAAGAATGCATGAAGCATTTTTCTTAACTTCAAATGCACAACAAATGACTACTGAGATGGATCTGATGATATCGTTTAATATATCGGATAGAGATCTTTTCATCGTATTCATCTGATTACAGATATCACTTATTTCATCACTTCCCGCTATTCGGCATTCAATCGTCATATTGCCAGCGGCAACGATTTTAACTTGTTCCTGAATTTGGTGGATTCTCTTGACGATGCCTTTGTTAATAAAATAACTCACTAATATTATTGCAAGAAAAAGTATCCCCGCGATGATCATGTATCTGATCACGTTAGCTTTGACCAGTTGATGTACATCATCGATATAAATGCCACTACCAACTATCCATCCCCATGGTTCAAAGCCCTTCACAAAAGAGACTTTTTCTACGGGTTGAGTTAATCCGGGTTTTGGCCATAGGTAGTAGATATATCCAGATCCGCTTTTTTTAACTACTTCAGCAAACTCAACAAAAAGTTTCTTTCCCGAAGGATCTTTTGTATCAGACAGATCTGTACCATCTAATTCCGGCTTAAGTGGATGCATGATCATGGTGGGATGCATATCATTTATCCAAAAATATTCTTTCCCGTCATACCTCATAGATTTGACAGCTAAGAGAGCCTGTGATTTTGCTTCTTGCTCAGTCATCTTTCCATCTCTTGCGAGCTTGTAATAGCTTTCAATGACTGAGTGAGACGACTCAACAAGGTGCCTTGTCTTCAGTTCCTTTTCTTTTGTCAGAATGTTTTTGTTTGTAACAATCGAATAGCAGGAGATGCCGATCATTCCAAGTAATGAAATTGTTATAAGCAACCACAGTTTTTTACTAAACGTCAGGTTTCCAAGCACGTTGATCTCCTAAACAATATAATATAACTATGCTTATTGTTACTTTAGCCAGCTTAAGCACAAGTTTTGTTATTTAAATATAAAATTTACTAGAAAAAGTAGCGCATTAATACTGTATACACGACTGTAATACAATAAGTATTATTCATTAATACTTATTTACAATATCGAATCCTAAACTATACTTATTGTTCTGTATACAATACTGTTGCTCGTATTTTCAACACTATGTTTTTATAAGCAGATTTATGACAAATAAGAAGGTGTTCTCGCTATGCAGTTAAAGCCATTCAGGAACTGGAAAGTTTTCAACAAGATCGTCAGCATCTCGGTAGTAAGCATTGTACTGCTTTTTGTTGTTAGTATTGGCGTCCTTCTGCCGTTCATTGAAAAGATGGAAATTGAAGATAAAGAAACAGAACTTAGCAATATCACCAGTATAGCAGTTCAGTTGATAGCTGAATATAACGAGCGAGCTGTAAAAGGAGAGTTTACTGTCGTTGAGGCGCAGAATCGGGTCAAGGAAAAAATCCGTGACCTACGCTATGACAATGGCGAGTATTTTTTTATCATCGACTCAAGCACCACCGTTGTGATGCATCCGATCATGCCCGAACTTGAGGGGAAGAGTGTTGCCAATATAAAAGATCACTCCGGCAAGGCACTGTTTATTGAGATGAGCAAAATATCTAAAGAGAGTGGGGAGGGATCTGTTAGTTACATGTGGCCTATCCCTGTGCGAAAGAAGCGCCTCACTGCATTACAACCTTGGCGTGGTGCTTTATTCTTCGGGAAAGTTTGAAAAAGCACAAAGGTCTTTGGACGAGGCGTTGCGCCTTAAACCGTCATACGCGAAAGCAATGAGTACTCTTGCAACAGTGCTATTTGAAAAAAAAGAGCAAGAATATAACCGCTCAGTGCAATTAGCCCGACAAGCCGTCCAACAGGAACCTAAAAATAGACTAATAAAAGATACGCTGGATAAAATCGAGGCATTTGTTGATGTACCTTATTCCACAAATGTAAGCAATGATGATGCAATAGCCGTTGTAATTGGCAATAAGAAATACGACTCAGATATGATTCCCGCAGTGGAGTATGCTGACCGTGATGCCGAGGTAATGAAAAAATATCTGATAAAGTCGCTTGGCTTCAGGGAAAAGAATATCATCTTCCGCAAGGACGCTAAATTCACCGAACTGTTCAAAGTATTTGGCGACAGCCACGATCACAAAGGTCTCCTTTACAACTATGTCAAACAAGGCAAGTCGGATATTTTCATTTTCTATTCCGGTCATGGTGCGCCTGACTCCAACACAAAAAAAGCTTATCTGGCACCGTCCGACATGGATCCGAACGCTATTAAGCACTCAGCTTATCCGCTTGAGCAACTTTATGAAAATCTTGGTAAGCTCTCCCGTGAAAAACAGGCAAAAAGTGTGACAATTGTTTTGGACGCCTGTTTCAGCGGAGCTTCAGAACGAGGCATGATTATCCAAAATGCCAGCCCGATTTTTCTGGAAACAGTCCAACCAGCAGTAACAATCCAGAATTTAGCCGTAATGACAAGTTCCAAGGGTGATCAAATTAGCTCTTGGTATCCAGAGCAGAAACACGGAATATTCACCTATCATTTCCTTAAGGCAATGCGTGACATCTTGGTTACCGCCTGTCCCTCTCGTGTGGGTGGTTATGACATACACACACAAGGTTGCGGCAATATATCAGGGCCTAGCACTTTCGGCTATCAAAGCAGGAGGAATCAGTTGTTTATGACAAAAAACGAATACCTACATAAGATCTCTCTCAGGAGATACGGAAATAGCAGCATGTATCACTGGCAAGACATAATATTATCTTAGGAGAATTTATATGAATAATTCGGATATACTTTTAATAATTGACAAAATGTTAAGCGGCATCAATCCCGTTACTGATGCAATTCTTTCCCCAGGAAACTTAATTATGCACCCAACGGTTCAACAGGCACTGTCAGTATCTACAAGACCTTTTGCAATAGTTGTTGAAGGGATAATCCTTAAACCGCATCGAAAGAATGAAAAAAGACCTTGGAGTTCTCTTGATGATTCATCGTTATTGAATGCCTATAACAATGGGGTTCCGACAGATGTTCTCGCCCGTCTCTATCAACGTACCGAAATTGCAATTCATAGCCGTAAAACTTACTTGACGCGTTGGCACCCTATTAGTCAATGAAGGGCTGGAACGCAACCCGCAAATAATATTGTCTAAAGTATACAGGTGGCAGGCTCTCTAAATGGGGGGCTGCCACCTTATTCAGCGTCTATCCCTCCATACTACTCCAGTTGATTGCTTCTATTCGCCCTTGTTGCCCCAGGAATGATGCCCAGGATGGCTGCCGGACGTACCCGGCCTTCACTCTCGCCCTTTTTGACCTCGGTGTAATGACGTCTATGCAACTGACCAGTAAAGCACGGCACCTGGCCTGAAAATCTTGCTGTTGCTGAATATAGTTCCCGTAGTCCCGCAAGACATATTCAATCTTCTGTTTCTTCCTGATTTTAAGCGCCACGCTGACTCGACCGGTCTTCGGGGCAAAACATATGACCCCATAGTTCGACTTCGAGTCTGAAATCCCTAACTTGATCCGTCGCTGACTGACCCCATTTCCATTCATTTTGGTAATTATCTCGGGGATTCTCCATTTAACCAGGGTTCCGACACAATAATCCTGGCTGTTGGCGCAGAAATGGAAAACCTCGCGTTCTGTGAGGCATTTCTCGGTGTCCAGGTAGGCAAGGTCGAGCTGCTTTATCGAATGTTTGTATCGGGACAGAAATTTCAGCAATTTCCCGAGTTCAAACTGCTGAACAGTCGGGGCAACATGTGACGCAGTGGCGGCAACGACAGCGGCAACAGCAGCAAAGAACGGCCTTTTAAGCTCCAGCAGCACATTGCAATCTTTTGAGTCGATCTCGGTTAGTGTGGTGATTATTACGCTTGGTCTTGCTATGCCGTCTGCCGGATAATTCTCTAATATTAACCGACCGCCGTTTCCAAGCCTTCTATCAAGCGATTGATAGTCGATGCACAGATGTTTGTTGCACAGACACTTAAGATCGGTGAGATCCATCTTCTGAATCAGTGCTCTAAAGCCAGTAATATGTGCTTCCATAACGTTTTGCCCCCCTCACAAGTAATGCTTCCATGTTTAAAATTACAATCTATCGGGGGGTAAAGTGCTTGTAACTCGATGATATTGTGAAGGGTACTGTAGAGTATGAAAGGCAAAAACATGTGGAAAATCATGTTTCTCGCATATATTTTCGAATCACAAAAAGTATATATTTCTTGGTTACATGAATATTTTTCATAAAATAGACTCCATCGACGTCAATTCTGACCTACTCCATATCCGCTTCTGGTTTGTGGCTCTCTTCATTAAAACCACCGCTATTTCTCTGAGTTACGTCCGGTAATCCTGTTTGCTTCCGCTGTGCATCTGCTGTATAGTGCCGCCTGATTGGAGGTTCAGAATATGTCATTACCCAAGTCTACTAACCTTAACCTCAGAATCGCCCCTGAAGTGCGTGAAGCTCTGCGTTTAGCGGCAGAGCAAGAGCACCGCAGCATTAGTAACATGATTGAATATCTCATCCGACAATATTGTCAGAAGGCTGGGATTGATATTCCGAATCAAAGGGAAGCTGAAAAATAATTATATCGAGGAGTTTGAATTGAACGTTTTCCAGACTCATGCAGATATTGTTGGTGACTACTCTTCATATATCCGCAGCTTCATATCCATAGCCGATCCTGAGATTCGTAAAGTGGTCAACCGCGAGTTGAGTCGCGGCAAGCTCTGGCCAGAACCGCTGCTTCAGTTTAACCCTGCATTTGAGATGTTTGGGAGCCTCGAAGACCTTGCCACGTCCGGCACACTCCACCCCGATATTCGTGACATCTTCAAGGGTTATAAGCTCTATCATCACCAAGTTGAAGCAATCCGTCTTGGCACTGCTGGTAAAGACTTCATCGTCACCTCAGGCACCGGTTCAGGTAAATCACTTACCTACATCGGTTCGATCTTCCATCATCTGCTTTCCAATCCAGGCTCTAAAGGTGTAACCGCGGTCGTAGTTTACCCCATGAATGCCCTCATCAATTCGCAGTTTGAGGAATTCACCCGTTACAAAAAGAATTATGAAGATACAACCGGCAAGGCGTTTCCGATCTCATTCGGTCAATATACCGGCCAGGAAGGTGAGGATGCCCGTGCCAAAATGCGGGAGAACCCACCGCAGATCCTGCTTACCAACTACATGATGTTGGAACTGTTGCTGACCCGAGTCCGTGAACGTGAAATTCGGGACGGCATATACGAGAACCTCCGTTTTCTGGTTTTTGACGAACTCCACACGTATCGAGGCCGCCAAGGGGCAGATGTTGCTATGCTGATCCGGCGAATCCGCTCTAACTGTGCTCATCAGATTGTCAGCATAGGCACTTCCGCAACCATGGTTTCCGACACTTCAGGCAATCTTGCCGACCAGAGGGCTGAAGTCGCCGGTGTCGCTACCAAGTTATTCGGTCGGACTTTTACTCCCGGGCAGGTTGTGAATGAAAAACTAACCCGTTCTCTCTCTTCTGAGGGCTTAATTCCTCCTAAAAACAAACTGGCTGATGCAATCACTGATGGCATAAGCCATGATGATTCAATAGATAAACTGAAGGTTCATCCGGTTGCTATCTGGCTTGAGAACAAGATTGCCCTTGATGTCCGTGAAGGCATCCTTGTTCGAGGTAAGCCAAAGCAGCTGGTTGAGATTGCCCAGGAACTGGCAGCTGATTCGGGAATGTCAGCTGAAACCTGCCGAGCGTTTCTACAGGATCTCCTGCAATGGATCAGTCTCGCCAATGTCAGGCTGCAAGAATCGGGTCAGCGGTACACTTTACTCCCATTCAAGCTGCATCAGTTCATATCCCAGACTGGCTCAGTCTACACGACTCTTGATCAGGATGAGATGCGGGATATTACACTTGAACCTGGAATGTATAAAAAAGATGAGGCTATTAAAAAGCCGATCTTCGCTAATGTGTTCAGTCGAGCAAGTGGCCATGCATTTCTGTGTGTCTCGCGGTCGGGTGAGCAACTTGAACCACGGGAATTCAGAGAAACATCAGATGATGAAGAAACCAATGATGGTTATCTCTTCATTGGTGAAGACCTCTGGGATCTTACCGAGGATGCCGAGATGCTGCCTGAGTCCTGGTTTCGTGTAACGAAATCTGGTGTTGTTGTGGACAGCAAGAAGAAACTGTACTTCCCCATAAAGCTCTGGTTTGATGAATACGGGAACTGTTCTGAAACAAATGAGATGAAATGGTGGGGTTGGTTCATGAAAGCCCCGCTGCTATTTGATCCAACTGCCGGTGTGTTCTTTGACACCAAAACCAACGAAGGCACTAAACTCACCAAGCTTGGCAGCGAAGGGCGCAGCACCTCCACTACCATTACCGCTTTTTCCATCCTCAATCGGCTCAATGATGCCGGTTATTCTGTCAAAGACCAGAAGCTGCTCAGCTTTACCGACAATCGTCAGGATGCCGCTCTCCAAGCGGGTCACTTCAACGATTTCGTTCAGGTTGTCAGACTTCGTGCGGGAATTCATAAGGCTTTAGAGCAAACACCTGGCGGCAGTCTCACGTTCGCCACTATCGGTGAATCTGTCTTCAAATCACTGCGACTCCCATTCCTCGAATTTGCCAATGTGAATCAGGAACCAGCCCTGGCACCAATAAGGCGTAAATACGAACAAGCACTTCAGGACTTCCTCTTTTATCGTGCAGTGGCCGATCTGCGACGCAGTTGGCGTGTTGTACTGCCGAACCTTGAGCAGTGTGCTCTGCTGGCTATTGAATATAAAGACATGGATGAAATTGCTGCCACCGATGAGTTCTGGTCGGCATCGCCTCTGTTTGGGGCATTAGACCAAGCGAAACGTATAGAGCTGATTAGCACTATCCTTGATTTTTTCCGGCTTGAATTTGCCATCCATAGCGAAAATTACCTTACTCAGTCCAAACTCAAGGAGAACGAAAAGCTCTTTGGTGAACTTCTCAAGCGCCCCTGGTCACTGGATCGTAACGAAAAATTCAAAGAGCCGTATTACATCCGCTACGAACCTCTCAACAAGAATGCCCGGCTATTCACCAAAAGCATGGGACCAGCCAGCTCACTGGGTAAATTCATCAAGCAGTTTGTTAAACGGGAAGGACTTGATATTGACCTCAAGCGGGAGGGGTATCGTGAGCTTATCCTCCAAATCATGGATATGCTTGAACAGGCTGATTATCTGAAGTCGTTCCCGGCAAGAAGTGAAAAAAATGAAGAGGTCAAGATTTACCGCCTTCGTCTGGAAAGTGTTATCTGGAAAAACGGTGATGGTACAACTGTCAAGGCTGATGTCATCAAGCGCCGTTCCTACAAGGATTTAACTCCGAAACCCAACGACTTCTTCAAAAATCTATATCAGCGCGATTTTTCATCAATGAAACGCTTCCGTGGTGAAGACCACACTGGTCAGTTGAATACAGATACCCGCCTAGACCGTGAGGATCGCTTCCGGGCCGAATGGTTCCTGGATGATGCCAAGACGAAACTTGATGAGACAAAGATCCGATCTCAATCAGTCAGCGCACTGTTCTGTTCTCCCACAATGGAGCTTGGAGTAGATATCGGCTCCCTCAGTGT
This sequence comes from uncultured Geobacteraceae bacterium, assembly GCA_903875605.1. Classification (GTDB taxonomy): domain Bacteria; phylum Desulfobacterota; class Desulfuromonadia; order Geobacterales; family Pseudopelobacteraceae; genus JACRCG01. Next base: position 29,814 of record CAIQWT010000098.1, read on the forward strand.
AGTTCATCTGCGGAATGCCCCGCCCAACGCTGCCAACTATGCCCAACGTTCTGGTCGCGCCGGTCGAAGTGGTCAGGGGGCGCTGATCTTTACCTACTGCTCCAGTTATGCCCCTCATGATCGTCACTTCTTCAAAGAGCAACGAGAACTGGTGGCCGGTACAGTGATGGCTCCTCGTCTCGATCTCTGTAACAAGGAACTGCTGCTGTCTCATCTCAACGCTATGGTCGCTTCCGAAATCGGACTACCTGGCATTGACAATGTTGGTGGTGCCAAACCGTCTATAATGAACTTGGTCACTGATGACAATGATACCATGCCGCTGGCTGCCAGTGTCAGAGCGGGACTGGCCATTTCACCAGCGCAATTCGACCGACTGAAGGCAACGTTCAAGCGAGTTATTCACGACTTTGACGATCAATTGGCTATAAAGGCTACTACCTGGTACTCCGAACAGTGGATTGATCAAAACCTGTCGAAGATTGTTGAAAACCTCGATGATTCACTGAACCGGTGGCGGCGGCTCTACCGTTCCGCCCGAACGATCCTGACTAAGGCTACTCAGAAGATCGAAAGCGGCACATTGAGTCTTGGTAGTGATGAATACCGTAAATATAAGCGTCATCTGGATCAGGCAACCCGCCAGCTTGACCTACTGCGCAATGACCTTACCGGACGGTCATCAGAACTATCGGAGTTTTACCCTTACCGCTATCTGGCATCCGAAGGCTTCCTGCCAGGCTACAACTTCACCCGTCTTCCATTGAGGGTATTCCTACCAACTGGGGATTCCCAGGGCGAATTTGTCTCTCGTCCACGTTCAATAGCATTGCGTGAGTTCGGCCCTCAAAACATTATCTATCACAACGGTCGCAAATTTCAGATTTGCCAGTTGGTGATACAGGATGCCGAGTCTTCACTCACTGAAGCGAAGATCAGCACTAAAGCAGGGTACTTCCTCCCGGCAGATCAGAAAGACCTGGAGTTCTGTCCATTCTCGGGACTTTCGCTTGGTGACAACGCCAACAAGCTGCATATCCATGATTTACTGGAAATGGCCGAATCGCGTGCCGTGGAGATAGATAGAATCTCCTGCGAAGAAGAGGAACGCGTATCCAAGGGCTTTGAAATTAAAACATACTTCTCCGTCGATGGCGGGCAAATTGAGCGGGTACGAAAAGCAATCGTTCATTCAAGCGAAAACGAGCTACTCAATATTCGCTATATTCCGGCAGCACGTCTCGTTCATATCAACATGAAATGGCGGGCGCAGGAAGCAGAAGGTTTCCCCATCGGCATGGTTTCAGGAGACTGGAGCAGCTCCGTACCTGAAGAAGGTAGTCATATTACCGAACCGTATCGCCGCGTGAAGCTCATGACCTCAAATTTGGCCGATGCTCTCTACATCGAGCCGATTCAACCTCTGGGACTCAAGCCTGAAGGTGTTATCACGCTGCAGCATGCGCTGAAGCGGGCCATCGAGACGGTCTTCCAGGTAGAACCAAGTGAAATTGGCGTTGTCACCATGGGTGACCCAGAAGCGCCCAATATTCTGCTGTATGAGTCGGCTGAGGGGAGCCTGGGCATTCTTTCCCAGTTTGTTGAAAACATCCACGCTTTCCATAAAGTGCTAGAGCAGGCTTATGCTATCTGCCGCTATGACGATCCCGATTACAAGGGGCCAGCTTCCTATGATGACCTGCTCAGTTATTATAACCAGCGCGATCACAAGATCATCGACCGTCATCTGATCAAAGACGCTCTGGAAAAGCTGCTGCTGTGCACTATAGAGATTCAGTCAAACCAGGGCTTCGGCAGTTACGATGAGCACTACCAGACCCTGCTGCGCAATATAGATCCAAACTCGTCAACGGAGCGCCGGTTCATTGATCACCTCTTTGCAAACGGTCTCCGTCTGCCAGACGCAGCACAGAAAAGGGTTGAAGGTCTCTATGTCCAGCCAGATTTCTACTATGAGCCACGTATATGGGTTTTCTGCGACGGCACGCCTCACGATGATCCGATAGTACGTGCAGATGATGATGAAAAACGCCAGGCCATCATGGCTATGGGCGATGAAGTATGGGTTTATTACTACCGGGACAGTTTGGCCGAGATTGTGGCCGCGAGACCCGATATCTTCCGGAAGGTACGATGAATACAACCTATCAGCCAGGTAAACTGGTCTCTTTACGAGGGCGCGATTGGATTGTGCTCCCCTCAGTTGATCCCGATCTATTGATCGTTAAACCTCTTGGTGGCTCAGATGATGAAATTGCCGGTATCTACCTGCCACTGAACATCCCTGCCGATAAACCACAGGAAACAGTTTTTCTCCCTCCTGGTAAAGATGATCTTGGAGACATCAGCACCGCACGTTTGCTCTACGATTCAGCACGTCTGGCTTTCCGTAATGGCGCTGGTCCATTCCGTTGTCTGGCTAAACTCTCCTTCCGCCCACGTTCCTATCAGATGGTGCCGCTTATCATGGCCTTGCGCCAGGATTCTGTCCGTCTGCTGGTCGCTGATGATGTTGGTGTTGGTAAAACTATCGAAGCACTCCTGATAGCCAAAGAGTTGCTGGAGCGGCGCAAGATCCAGCGCTTTGCAGTTATCTGTCTGCCGCATCTGTGCGAACAGTGGCAGAACGAAATTCGGGACAAGTTGGATATTGAAGCGGTTATCATCCGCTCCAATACGCAAGCCCGTCTTGACCGCCAGATTCAGGGTGACACCAGCGTCTATGATTACTACCCGTTTCAGGTTATCAGCATCGACTTCATTAAGTCCGATAATCGCCGTGACGTCTTTGTTGAACAGTGCCCGGAGCTGGTGATCATTGATGAGGCTCACACCTGCACACGGCCAGCTGGTGCTTCAGCAAGCCAGCAGCAGCGCTACCACCTGATCAGCCGACTGGCCAAGAAAGCCCATCAGCAGATGATCCTGCTAACAGCGACTCCGCACAGCGGCAAGCCGGAGGAATTCCATTCTCTCCTCGGCCTACTGCAGCCGGAATTCGAAACATTGGATCTGCCGAGCTCTTCGCAAAACCAACGCCGCGATCTGGCACGACATTTTATCCAGCGCAAGAGGGGTGACGTGGAAAAGTGGATGGGAGAGGACACGCCATTCCCGACCCGCGATGCCTTTGAAGCCGATTATTCCCTGACGTTGGGGTATCGAAACCTCTTTGAAGAGATACTTGATTTTGCCAAGCAACTTATCTCTGTTGATCCGGGCAAGCCGGGTCAGCGTAGAATACAATATTGGACCGCTCTGGCTTTACTGCGTGGCGTCATGTCCAGCCCCGCTGCCGGGGTTGAAATGCTGAATACCCGTCTTACCAACATGGCGAAGGCAGCCGCTGACGAGACATCATGGACTGCTGATGCTCTTGATGAAAACCCGGTGAGGGATACTGAGTTCGGGTTCGAGGGAGACAGTACTCCCATCCAGCTGATCGAGCAGAATGACTGGAGCGCAACCCAACGACAAAAGTTGCGGTCGTTTTCACAACAGCTTGCAGCTCTTTCAACAATCAAGGACGATAAAAAAGTTGCCACTGCCGAAGCTCTTCTACAGGAATGGCTGGCAGCAGGTTTCAATCCGGTTATTTTCTGCCGTTACATTGCCACCGCCAACTATGTAGGCGCACTGCTTGCTCCAGCGTTGAAAAAGAAATTCCCGAAGCTCGACATCCAGGTCATCACCAGTGAACTTCCGGATGAACTGCGCAAGCAGAAGATCGAGGAGATGGGAAAATCGAAGCTGCGGGTGCTTGTAGCAACAGACTGTCTCAGTGAAGGTATTAACTTACAGGACCAATTTACTGCCGTCCTCCACTACGACCTCCCCTGGAACCCAAACAGGCTTGAGCAGCGAGAAGGACGTGTTGACCGTTTTGGTCAGAATGCACCTGAGGTGAAAGCTTGTCTGCTCTATGGTGCTGACAACCCTATCGACGGTATCGTACTGGATGTTCTGTTGCGCAAAGTTCGCGAGATCAAGCGCTCCACAGGCATCAACGTCCCGTTTCCAGAGGACTCCCAGAGCATTATCGACACCATTACCCAGGCGCTCCTCATCAGTCCTGATCGAAAAATTACCAGAGGGCGTGATCGCAGCAATCAGATGACGTTTGACTTTGGTGAACTCAACGAGGCAGAAGAAGCCAAAATTAACGTCACCCGCAAGGTGGAAGAAGCTGCCAAGCGTGAAGAGGCATCCCGCAGTATCTTTGCTCAGCATGCCATCAAGGCACATGAGATTGAAGCCGACCTGAAAGAAGTCGATGAAGCGATTGGTGATCCCCATGCCGTTAAAGATTTTGTCACTACCGCTCTGAATAACCTCTTCGGTGTTCAAGTGATGCCAGAGGCAAAGGGCTTCAGAATCGTCACCGCCAATATGCCGGATCAGTTGCGTGGAATTCTGCCAGCCGGAGATATGGTAAGTATCAGCTTCAGTTCTCCCACACCTGAAGGCTACCACTATATGGGGCGTAACCACCGTTTTGTGGAGCAGCTTTGTCAGTTGGTCATGGCCAACACGGTCAGCCGTGTGGACAAGCGTGCCGCCCGTACAGCCGTTATCCGTACCAGACAGGTTGCCACCAAAACCACTCTGTTACTTTTCCGCTGTCGAAACGTCATTGAGGATCGGAAGGGGCATCAACAGGTAGTAGCTGAAGAGATGATTCTTTGGGGCTGGAAAGGTACACCTCAACAGAAGGAATATCTTAATCATGACCAGGCTCGTGAGCTGTTGTCCTCAGCTCGGGCAAGTTCCGATCTACCAACACCAGCAAGGCTGAGCTTCCTTGATAACGAACTGAAGCTGCTGCAAAGCTTTACGACAGAATTCGATGGTGTAGCTGAACAGCAGTCACAAAAACTGGTGGAGGCCCATGAACGGTTCAGTTCACTCATGGACGGCAAGCGCTTCCAGGTAGTGCATCCGGTGCTACCAATGGATCTGCTCGGGGTATACGTACTCTTACCTGAAGGTGGACAGACTGGAGGTGCCGCATGAACTACCCCTCCATCCGCATTGAAGGTTCGATCCTCTCCCCTGACATTCTTGAAAAGCTCGATGATGCCAACGGTCAGCGCCCTGTCGATTTTGGACTGGAAGCGACAAGCAAGGTAAAAGACGAGATTGCCCGGGCGTGGGCCGATGCCCAGGACTACTGGCGCATCTACAATCGCAAGCTGGAAACCCTCAAAGAAGACTCTCCCGCCACGACCGAAACCCGCAACCTATGGATTGTTCCGCTGCTGGGACTACTCGGTTATCAGCTTGAATATGAGGCCAAGAGCATTGAGCTGAACAGCAAGCTCTATCCGATATCCCACCGCGTCACTAATCGTGGCAATGCAGCCATCCATATCAGTGGCAGTCGCGAACCGGCCGGTTTGGATCGTAAGCCAGAGAAGGTCGCACTGAAGATGTCGGCCCATGCCATGATGCAGGAGTACTTAAATCTCACTGAACAGCTCTATGGCATGGTCACCAATGGCAGGTTATTGCGTCTGTTGCGGGACAGTTCACGCTTGGTGAAACTCACTTACTTGGAGTTCGATCTTGATCGAATCTTCACGGATGGTCTTTTTGCCGACTTTGCTATCCTTTATCGGCTTCTGCATGTTACCCGCTTGCCAGCGCTGTTGGATAACTCAGCTGACAGCATCATCGAACGCTACCACCAGGATTCTCTTGATTCCGGTGCTCGTATTCGCGATGGACTGAGCAAGGCTGTAGAAAATGCCATCCGCACCTTTGCCAACGGCTTTTTGATGCACCCCAACAACACAGAGTTGATGGACGAGATCAATTCCGGCAAACTTGAGCCTTTAGAATACTATCACTACCTGCTTCGGCTAATTTATCGCCTCCTCTTCCTGATGGTCATTGAAGAGCGCAATCTTATCTATCCGCTCTCACAAGTTGCTGCCAAGCGTGATATCTACGATCGCTATTACAGCCTGATGCGACTGCGCCGTCTTTCTGAGAAGCGCTATCTGGCAGACAAGCGGCATGATGACCACTGGCTGGCGTTGCTGGCAACCTTCAATCTTTTTGAGGATGGCGGCCCTGGCAGTAAGCTTGGTATTGCACCACTGGCGGGTGACCTGTTCCGATTCGATGCTATCGGCCCTTTTGTCCGCTGTGCACTTGATAACGAAACCCTGCTGCATTGTCTCCGATCCTTGAGTCTCTATGAAAACCCGAATAATGGTCAAGTTATTAGGGTCAACTACGCGGCCCTCAATGTGGAGGAGTTTGGTTCAGTCTACGAAGGGCTATTGGAATACGAGCCGGTATTTATCCGCACTGACAGTTCGGTTGAATTTGCTTTTGCACGTGGTGATGAACGTGCTGCCACAGGTTCGCATTACACACCAGATGATTTGGTGCAGCCGCTGATTAAGCACTCCCTCGATTACCTGATTGCTGGCAAGCTGAAGGAAGCTGATCCGGAGAAGGCACTGCTGTCACTGCGCGTGGCAGATATCTCCTGTGGTTCAGGACATATCTTGCTTGCCGCAGCTCGTCGCATTGCCACCGAATTGGCCGTTGTACGGACTGGTGAAGAACAACCATCACCGATTGCCTTCCGCACTGCCGTTCGCGATGTAATCTGCAACTGCATCTATGGCGTGGACCTGAATCCGCTGGCTGTGGAGTTGTGCAAGGTTGCCCTCTGGCTGGAGGCTCACATCCCCGGACAACCACTCAACTTCCTCGATCATCACATCAAGTGCGGCAACGCCATTGTTGGTTTTGCTCGACGGGATGAACTGGAACGTGGAGTGCCTGATGAAGCATTTGCCACCATGCCGGGGGATGACAAGGAAATTGCAGCAAGCTTCCGCAAACGAAATAAAGAAGAACGTCAGATTCACGAGAAACAGCTCGTCAAGCAGGAGAGCCTTTCCTTTTCACCTGAAGTTGAGAAACACTTGTCCGAAGTGCTGAATGGATGGCGTTCTATTGCTGCTCTGCCTGAGCGAACCCCCTCCGAGATTGATTCCAAGAAAAAGCGTTACCAGGAGTTTGCTGGCAGTCAGGATTCTTGGTTACTGAGCCAGATTGCTGCTATTCCTGTTGCCCAATTTTATATTGAAAAGATCAAAGAAAACCAGCCCAAGCTAATTACTGACGAGGAATACCATAGTTATCTGGCTGGTAAGCGCCACCCTCAGGGGCAGGCCACCGCTATGGCATGGGCGCTGTCGAATCGAAAACGTTTCTTCCACTGGTTTCTGGAGTTTCCTGAGATCATCGAACAAGGCGGCTTTGATTGCATTCTTGGAAATCCTCCGTATCTTGGTGGTCAAAAGTTGAGTGGGACGTATGGTGATGGCTTCTTGCGGTATGCTCGTTGGGAATTTTTTCCTGCTCAAGGTTGGGCTGACTTAGTCACATATTTTGTCAGAAGAATTTATGAATTACTTCGCCCTGGAGGTTTTTTTTCAATCATTACGACGAATACAGTTGCACAGGGTGACACACGTGAAGGTGGCCTAGAAGTTGTTTGTCGTAACGGGAATATTGTTTTTGCTAACAGATCAGTTGCCTGGCCAGGAGCTGCTGCTGTTAGAGTTTCGCTTCTCGGTGTTGTAAAAGGTGAATGGCAAAACAGGCGTTATCTTGATGGAATTCCAGTTACCTCAATTGGGTCAGCCTTTAATGATAACCAAGATGAAATAAATCCTACGGATTTAATTGAAAATAAAGATCGCTGCTTTAAAGGGTTCGAGCCGAACGGAGAGGGTTTTATACTCTCCAATAGTGAGGCTATATCACTAATATCAACAGATGAAAACTCAAAAAAGGTTATTTTTAAATATCAAAGCGGGCGAGATATTAACAAATCACCACTCCAAACATCAGATAGATCCATAATATATTTCGACGAAATGGAATACTCAAAAGCATCCGAATATACAGGCGCATTCTCAGTGATCGAAGAAAGAGTGAAGCCTGAAAGACTAAAAAAAGATGCCAATAAATATCCGAGAATGGTTAATGAATGGTGGAAGTTTTGGATAAATAAAAAAGAGTTAAGAGATCAACTGGTAAATTTGGAAAGGGTGCTCTGTCAATGTAGAACATCTAAAACACATGCTTTCGTGTTTTGTAATACAGACCAGTTATTTTCAACTGAAGTGATTGTTGTTACAGATTCAAGGTATTGTACTTTTGCTATATTACAATCATCATTACATGAAATTTGGACATGGCGTTATTGTTCAACGTTCAAGGGCGACCGACGTTATTCTCCGACCGATTGTTTTATAAACTATCCTTTTCCTAATCAAACAAAGGAATTGATCAGTGAAATTGGCGAGCGTTACCACGAATACCGCCGTACACTAATGCTCCGTCTCTGGCTTGGTCTAACAGACATCTATAACCTTTTCCACAATCGCGACCTAGCACCCGCTATCGTCGCCAAGGTCAGCGGTAAACCTGACGAAGCTGAAGCCGGATACCAGGGCATCCTCGAACTCCGCAAACTTCACCGCGAACTGGACGAAGCCGTCCTCGCCGCCTACGGCTGGACCGACCTCAACCTCGGACACGACTTCCACGAAGTCGAAACCCTCCCCGAAAATGACCGTGTCCGCTACACCATCTCCCCCGAAGCCCGCAAGGAACTCCTGAAACGCCTTCTCGCCCTCAACCACCAGCGGGCTGCTGAGGAAGAGGCAAAGAAGCCGGTGAAGGCTGATAAATCTAGTAAAGGTAAAGCTGCGAAGGCGAAGAAATCAACTGAGGATGAAAAGCAACTTGGGTTAGGAGTTTAGAAGCACTTATTGGGGACTTTATGAATTACGGTGAAACTCTTGTTTATTGGTATTTACGTTTGAACGGATTCTTCCCTTTAGTAGATTTCGTTCTTCATCGTCATGACGAAACCATCACCCATTCAGCAGATTGCGATGTCCTTGCCGTTCGGCATCCACATGCCTATGAAGTTATCGGCGGACAGACGACAGACTGGGACCCAAAATTATCAGCAATGGGAATTAGCCTCTGTGACCGAATTATCGGTATTATTGTCGAAGTCAAAACCGGGCATGATTCGACTGATAGTCGAGAGAATATAAGAAGGTCTTTCGGTAATAATCGGACAAGGTATGCAGTTCAACGTCTTGGCTTCTGGCCGCAGGAAAATACAGCACACATTGCAGACGTTTTGAACACTGAAGTCCGTTATCAAGATGATACCTTTCAGGTCTTCAAGGTTCTTGTGGCAGACAACTTGCCACCAGTTGAACAGCCAGAAAAATGGAAACAGTTGAGCTTGAAAAATGTTGAGAAGTTTATTGTTGAACGGTTCAAGAAATACCAGGATCAAAAACACCCTGATCGGCTACGCTTTCCATCTGATCTGATGCAGTACATGATTTGGAAAGAAGCTCACAGTGAAAATCGCTAAGTCACTTGAAATAGGCAGCAAAAAAGAGGAATGACTTATTATGTCTCATATTGATGATATAGAAGGGTAAATAATTATTTGAGGGGTTGTTTATGGCTGACGTTCAGAAGTATTTCGAAAAATTCCACGAAACGATCAAGTTGAAACGATTTGAACACAACAGCACCTTGGTAGAGAAGAGGGACATAATCCTCAACAAACTTGCTACTGGGTTGAAAAAAAATTTCGAGGAGAAGGATGAACCGGTTCCCAAATATGACTGGTTTAATCAGGGCAGTTACGAGATGGGAACCGGCATCAAACCGATCAACGGCGATTATGATATCGATGTCGGAATCTCATTCAAGGTTGCGAAGGATGATTATTCTGACCCGGTAGAGGTTAAAAAATGGGTTTATGATGCATTAAATGGTCACACAAAGCGTATTGAGATGAGGCGACCCTGCGTGACCGTCTATTACCAGAAAGAAGGAGAATCTGAATTCCATGTCGATTTAGCTGTCTATTCTGACGCGGAATGCAACTCAGACGGAAAAAAGTACCTGGCGAAAGGCAAACTCAACTCCTCATCAGACCTTAAGACTTGGGATCACTCCGAACCATGTAAATTAACAGACCTTATCAATGACCATTTGTCAGGGGATGACCACAAGCAGTTTATCCGGATAATCAGGTGCCTAAAGAGGTGGAAAGATAAGAATTTTAAAATAGACGGTAACGCTGCACCTGTAGGAATCGGGTTGACCATCGCTTCTTATGATTACTTCATTGCGAAGAAAGATTTAGTCGATGCTTTTGCCAGCAAATACAAATACAGCGATTTGGTAGCGTTAAATAATGTCGTAAGCAGGATGATAAACGGCTTTTCTACCTACTATGATGCGGATAAGACATCGGAACGGCTGAAGTCATTTCTGCCAGTTGCCCCGCGTTGTGACGTTTTTGAAAAAATGACAGATATGCAGATGGCAGATTTCAAAACACAGCTTAATACTCTGTTGGATTCGCTGAATTTAGCTGAGAAAGAAGTTGACCCGGTAACGGCATGTGAAACGCTACAAAAGATTTTTGGGGATGACTTCCCTGTTCCTGAGAAGTCGGATACAGCTCAAAAAAAAGGACCAGCAATAATTACATCCAGTTCATCGGCTTAAGATGAGCGCTATTAGATCGAGAATTTTCGAAGCGCTGTCTTCGAGTTCTGTTGTTAAGTCCATAACAGAACTTCATAAAAAACAATTATCAGCGGATTGGGCTAAGGATCGCGGCATTACTGAAGCATATCAACTCGAAGTAGAGTTTAATGGTAATGCCATCACCCTTGTCTTTGGCATTAAGAATACATTTCCGTTATCGCTCCCCTGCATTTTTTTGAAGCCTTGGGATTGTTTCGGAATCATCCCTCACGTTGATAGTGACGGGTATATTTGTTTTGCCCAAGAGGAAGGACTGTTGCTTATATCTGCCAATATCGAAGGTATTGTAGAGGAGTCTCTGTCAAGAGCACTCAATGCGCTTAAAGAAGGTATTTCAGGAAGGAATCATCTGGATTTTCTGGATGAATTTGGGGCTTATTGGGATCGCCAGTTTCAAATCAAAACGATTAATTCTTTTGTGGCACCATCCGATAACGTGAAAGCAATCAAGATTGTGAAGAACGAAAAATGGAATCTTCTCGATGAGGTGAACGATTTCAGGAAATTCTTCAACGTCCCAATTTATAAGAAAATTGAGACCGTCAATGCTGCCCATGGAATATATATACCTCTGAAAAGGGGAACTGTTCTAATACCTCCTCACCCTGATAATCTCTGGTCACTGTCTGAAATACGCCAACTGGTTTTCAATAACATCGATGATTCGCAACGTCCTGTGCTTGAATCCCTGCTGAAGAAATCAAAGAATAATGAGGTATTGTTATTTTCATTGCCGCGATTGTCTGCCGGGGAGACCTTGTTCTGTATCAGATTTCAAGGTATCCCCAATGAACGACATCCTTTGCTCGATGGAGGACGAGCTAGTAATATTATCCCTATGGTTGTGAAGCGGTACGACAAGGAACATATGTTGCCTCGTGGCGGAAGCACCAACAATTTCCGGTCAAAACGAGTCCTGTTGCTGGGATGTGGTTCTGTTGGCGGATTTATCGCTACAGAACTTACTCGCGCTGGTATTTCAACTATGACCGTTGTTGATATGGATACTCTGAAGTACGAGAACATCTTCCGTCATGTCTTGGGCAGAAACCATATTAACAAACCAAAAGTTGAAGGAATCAAGAAGGATATCGAGGGAAGATTGCCCTTCACTACGATTACGGCTGTCAACAGGTCAATACGCGATGCACTCGAATCAAAGGATATTATTCTCGGAGAATATGATTTAATCATTTCAGCTCTTGGAAGTCCAACTTACGAACTTGCTTTTAACGAACATATTTGGCAGGCAGAAACTCCACCGGTAATATTCACGTGGCTTGAGCCTCATGGAATCGGTGGTCATGCATTATTGACGAATATGTGTTCCACAGATAAGGGTTGTTTGTCGTGCCTCTATGGAGAAGATGACAACGAAACCTACTGTCGTGCTGCATTTGCCGCCAAGAACCAGGTCTTCGCAAAAAATATAGATGGGTGCAGAAGCACCTTTACACCATTCAGTTCGTTAGATGCCGTCAAAACTTCAGAACTTGCAACCCGACTTGCCATTGAAACCCTGAACGGGGGGATATTGGCTAACGTGATTCGTTCATGGAGGGGTGATTCAAAGCAGTTTGTGAAGAACGGATTTGAATTATCAAAAAGATATCTTGGAACAAATGAGCATGTCCTCGAAAGCGATTCATTTATGAGAACTGAATGTAATGTTTGTGGCCGATAGCGTGAAGGACAACCAAATCGTTTATGTGCGTCCAAATGGTGGTCGCGTTTTAATTCCAGAAGACATCCTTGCGTCTATTTTTCCTTATGCTCAGGATTCGTGGAATAAGCCTGAATCCGGTGGCGTAATCATGGGACGATACATCAAGGATTCTGAAGATATCGTTGTAGACAAAATTACCTTGCCAATGCCAGGGGATAAATCAACGAGGTTTTCATTTTTCCGCAACAGGAAGTCTCATCAAAAGATTATAGATCGGGAATGGGAAGCTAGTTGTTTTACATGTACGTATCTTGGCGAATGGCATACGCATCCTGAACCGAGTCCTACACCCTCTTTTGTTGATAAGAATGACTGGAAAAGAAAGATGAAGCAGGACGTTTTCGACAGTGACTATCTGTTCTTTATGATTGTAGGCACATCAGAGATTCGGTTGTGGGAAGGCAATAAGTATGTGAATTCGTTTACTACATTGAATAAGGTCTGATTTGGAGAGTGCATGGCTATAGAGGCTAATACAAAAAAAACTGGACGTGTTCAACCACCTTCAATGGTACAGAAACAGCTGTGGGCAAAGGCCGCTGGAAGGTGTGAATTTCGTGGTTGTAATAAGATTCTGTATTCCGATAATTTGACCCAGTTGCGTGATAACCTGTCTATAATTTCGCATATTATCGCATATGAAAAAGATGGTCCTCGTGGAGATGCAATACTTTCAGAAAAGTTAAAGACCGATATTTCTAATTTGATGTTGACCTGTAAAGACCACGGGAAAATCATCGATAGCTATGAATATATAGCGGCTTATCCTGTTGAGCTTTTGCGAGAATATAAGAAGGAACACGAAGACCGAATTAAGATTCTTACTGGGGTTCTTGAGAACTTCAAGACACATATATTGCTGTTTCTTATCCCTATTGGCGAGAGAACATTCAACATTGATCAATCACAAATTTTTCAGGCGATACAGCCGAAATACCCCTCTAGCGAGAATCCATATTCAATTGACCTATCAGAAGTATGCTACGCAGAAACGAAAGAAGGTTGGTCTTTTCTATGCCAGACCATCAATCAGAAATTCAAAGACATCTTTAAAACCGGTGCAAACCGGCGGGATTTTAACCATATATCAGTTTTTGCTCTTGCACCAATCCCTTTGTTGGTCTTCCTTGGTAGCCTGATAGGAGATATTGACCATGTTGACTTGTATCACAAGCATCGAAGCACCGATAAATGGACATGGAAAGATACGTCTGAAGATGATGGAGAAGATTACTACCAAATTACTGGGCCGGAAAAACACAACACATCATCAAAAACAGCCTTAGCAATTTCTGTGAGTGGTGAGATCGATAAGACGAATATCCGTGGGATATTAGGCGCTGATTGTAATTTGTATGAAATTAAAGCGGCGAAACCCGGACTCGATTTCCTTTCAAGCAAGGCAAAGTTGTTGGCTTTTAGCTCTGCGTATAGAGAATTATTGAATGATATCCGTTGCGTAAATGGTCACTACAATGAAATTCATTTATTCAGCGCTGCTCCGCCACCTGTAGCAATTGAAAGTGGCCGCACAGTTCTGCCTAAATGTGACCCCCCTATTAAGGTCTATGATTTCATCGGCAAGGACGGCGGTTTCATCTACGCACTGACAATAAATGAGCATTCAAAAGGATGAGGTGACAGTGATGGAGAACAATCCCAGGTTGTTTACTTTGATCAGGAAAATTGACCCTTCGGGAATTAGTGGCACTGGAAGGGTTCTTGATGGCGTGATTTTTCATACCGGACAGGTGGTGACTTGCTGGAGGAGTGATGTCAACATGAAGGGAATAGATACGGAGGGGTATAGTTCGTTAGGTATTTACCCGTCATTTGATGCATTCTTGCATGTTCATTTGAAACCACATCCTCCTGAAGCCTCAGAAGTTATTTTTCTAGATGGTAACGAACATACATTAAACGACTGATTTTGCTCAAATATTCAAATTTGAACGTCGTGCCTACCTGGGGAAATTCATGGATATAACCACATCTTGGGTAAAACCACCCAACGCCATTGGCGGCCTTGACCATCTGGCCGTTCAAGCCCCCTGCATAAGCCTTTACGGCAAAATGCTTCCTGGCATCACAAACGTTACTGACCGTGCCCGTTACTACAGCTTTTATCCGTGGGTTGTCTGGTCACTTGAGAAAAACGGGCACTGTTATGGTGATACTTTTATCGATCTCTTCCGAAAAGCCGACTGTCTGTTTACCCTGATTGCAGAAAGGCATGCCAAAGTATCCGGTGGTGAACGGGACGAACATGCAGCTGCAACTGTTGGCAGCGGCAATATGGCGGAGCCGGTCTCTAAAATCCGCGATGGACATTCGGTTCGTTTATCAGACTTTGCGTGTCGTGAAGGGAAAACACGATACTTCAAAAACAAGCTGGGAGGGCTCGGGCAGTATTATCTCGGTGTGTTCCGTGAACTAAAAATGATGACCGGTGATTTGCTGACCGGCGTCAAAAATATTAGAGAAGTCGGTGGAGCGATGGCGGAGACTGTTGATCGCTCTGTCAAAAGGGAACTGTTCTTTAAGACCCTTGACGAGGATACTGTTTCAGCTGCCCGGCTTGACGAACTGCATTCGTTTTGCCCATGCGCTTTGAATGCAAGCGTAGAAGAGCATGCCAAGCTTTCGGAGTTGTTTTTTGGTGATGGACAGTTTTCAAACCAGGACGCATTGGCCCGACGTCGTTCGTTGAGAATGTTTCTGTCACTGGCAGATGGCTTGGCACGATGCGGAGTGGCCATAGACATGGAACCATTCCGAGGATGTACGTACAGTGGCGCTTTCCCAGACAAGTCAAAATGGCTTCTTTCTGAACGTCTTGAAAAGACCCGCCAGCAATGGGCGGTTTATCAACGAAACGAATTGCTCTCCCTCGCAGTACAGGGAATATTTTTTGTCATACTCCATGCCTATGAAGAATCCGGTGAAAGATTCCATTCTGTGGAAGACCTTGCTCGCTGGTTTTTGGCGTCACCGGAAGTTGAGAGTCTCGATCCTGTTTTGGATTTGAATGATTCGGTTACTTCTCTGATCGGCGCATCCGGTTCGTGGCTCGCCACTATGGAGGATTGGACAAACGACAATCATGAAGTTCACCTGGCTGGAAGAATTGCTTCTCTGTGCGGGAGTCGCGAGGATGCAGCCTCTAAACGATCAGCCATACTCATGGCAAGCATGAAGATCCTTATTGCACTGCAAAGCCGTCCGGAGACAAAAGTAGGATATAGCGACTTTGTCTTCCCTCCGAACTATCTCCAGGCGTATCCAATCAACCTGCAGACATTCAATCAATATAGTGCCAACACTTGGGGAAATTTGACGACAAGAGAGTGGATCGGCTGGCTGGCTACGACGTGGGGCATTCATACCCACCTAATGGTAGCTTTACGCAAATTGCGCGGACAATCGCAGTCCACATTTCGTATCAGACCATCAGACAAGGGTCTTGAAATCATCTCAGTCCCAGATGCTGTATTTACCTCTCCTCGTTTCAGGCAAGCTTTACGAATCCTGAAAGACATTGGAGCACTTGTTAAAAGCGGTACCGTCTGGACGGTCTCCGATTTCGGCAGACAATTCATGGAGGCTGCTGATGAGTGAGCGCGTCTCAATCCTCAACGAGATCAAAACCGGTGGCTATGAAGCGTCACTGATCACCACGTTCAATGCCTATCTTCCCTTCTATGAAGATGTTGTCCTGCGTCACCTTATGGGCAGCAGCATTCGACATAATGTCCTGATGATGGACTCCACACAGGCAACTCTCGCCGTTGATCGTCATCCACCCCGGTCTGCAGGACGGTTTTACACTCTGGCTCCCATAAAGGTTGCCGGGGCGTTTCATCCGAAAGTCGTTTTTCTGGTAGGCAAGAAGAAGGGCACGCTCCTGGTAGGGAGTCACAACCTCACTCTATCGGGGTTTGGCTACAATCGGGAAATGACCAATGTCATTCTCTGTAAAGGCGAAGACGATACTGAAGGTGTTGCTCTGCTGAGCTCTGCCTGGCAGTTCATCCTCGACTGGGCAGAATCACAGTCGGAAACATTGCCTGGTCATATCATCGATATGGTCAAGAAGGTTCAGGATTTTGCCCCATGGTTGCAGAAAAGTGTAGGAACGTTACCAGATAATTGTCGGGTGCTCTCTGCTGGGACAAAGACACCAGCTCTATGGCAGCAGTTCACTGAATTTGCTGGGTCGGAGCCAACGAGCCAAGTTACCGTCAACGGTGCATTCTTTGATACCAAGCTGGCATTTATTGAGAGGGTTCGTGACGAACTTGCACCAAATGAACTGGTTGTCGGCATCGATCCGGCAACAGTCCAGCTATCTGTAGACAAAGAACTGCCTGGAGTTTCCTTTGTCAATTGCTCCAGGCTTGGTGTTGTTGCAGAGAAAGATGACAAGCAGGCTGGCTATCTGCATGCAAAATCGATCTTGATTCTACGGAATGACGGAGAGACTGTACTGGCGGTCGGTAGTGCAAATCCAAGCTATCCGGCATGGCTTGCTCCCGGAATGACGCAAAACGTAGAGATGATGATTGCCCGTAAGGGTGTTGATGCCAAAGATGCTGCAGATGAACTTGGGCTGCCTGCGATTGCTTTGATGCCACCTGTGGAAGAAGATGACTGGCAGCAGATCCAGAAAAACTGGGAGCGTGATGATCAGTCTGATCAAACTGCCGGAGCGTCTCAGGTGGTCATTGCCTTGGCTTCAGAAAGTGATGTCAAATTCAAAGTGTCGGGGGATAACCTCCCAGGTGCTATAGAGTGCGAGATTGTCATTATTGGTTCTGATCATATTGTTAAACATCAGGCGCATCTGATTGGAAACGAGTATGTTCTCTCAATTGAAGGGTTGTCCGCACAGCCATCGATCCTCCGCTTCAGAATACTCGACAGGCAATTTACCGTACTGGTTCAGTATGTAAAGCAGATCGAAGGACTATCCAGAACAAGCTCCCAACGTCGGTTCAATGATGCACTGTCTTCACTTGCCACAGGAATGCCCAATCTTGAGCATTTTGTGGACTGTATCAAGGAGATAATCAAGATCAGTGACACTGTTGCTATTACCAGAGGTACTACTGCAGCACCGGCACAGAGGAAAAGTAATGAAACGACCGCAACCCAGAAGGACGGGGCTGAGCTCTCCATCGGAATGGACGAGGTTGTGGAACAGGAACATCTGAGAAAGCAGAGATTGCGTGGTTCAGATGACCTTGCATATCTCCTGGATGTGCTGCTGTACAATCTGCGCGATGAAAACCCAGTGTTATTGGATGATGTACTCGAAAATCGTGATGCAATGGGGCGCTCCGAAGAAGAACAGGTTGACGCTGATGACGAAGATGAAACCATATCGTTACCTGTTAAACCGGAAAATGATAAGGATTTACCTTCAGCAAGGAATCCGTTGAATGTGTGTCATTACAAGGTCAGCACTCTTGTGGGTATGGCGTGTGACAAGCTGGACGCACTCAAACAGGGACGACTGGAATTGGCGCAGCTTGTCGTAATCATGGCGGGAATATTGTCGGCATTGAGGCTTCTTCGCGGGCTTGATGGCAAAGTGCCCTGGATAGCAGAAGGTCAAACGGCAGTTCCTATAAAGGAGTTACGTAAGCTGCTTAACAAAATTGCCGAAGTTGCCTATGACGGGGATAAATCTATCATCTGTCTTGATGGCAAATCCATTCAGTTGTCCGAGTATGATGAATTTGCTCGACTGAAAGGACTGATTGTCTGGCTTGCCTGGAATAGCGGCATTACCTTCTCCGACAGAAAACCATTCAATGAATCGTCAGAAGAGCGTACTGAGCGGTTCGATAGCAATCGGCTCTATGTTGCAACTGCCCAGCTAATTGCTGGTGACGAGGATACCATAAATGAAGCCCGCCAGTGCATCGGGCAATTCAGTTCAATAGATATGGGCTGGCTGGATAAGCTGCTGGCAGTTGATCGGTTGATCCGTAACGCAATTAGCGATTCGGTTGCATTGCAAGATGGAACAATGGCAAAAGCGGGTGATTTCGGATTCAACACTTTGAACCCTGCATCAGGAGTCCGTGAATTATTGCCAACTGGTGGGTGTGACTGTGGGCTCTCGTGGCTAAACTCAAATCGTTCAAAGTATAAGCCGCCTGCGATTAACATTCGGACGATACCTTTTGCCAGGATATTAAAGGTATAGGCTCGGTATCTATGAGAGAAAACGTTCAGGAATTGGCTTAAAAATACTATCAAAGTCGAAGCGATAGATAGCCGTGTAAACCGACAATTCACTACGCAATAGTTCGCAGATAACGCGAATAATGACTTGTTTAATATACTTTATTTACTTAGTATATGTAATATGTTAAAGTTCACACTATCTGCGAATATTCACATACTGGATATATCATGAGTAAACTTACTGGAATAGGCAAACTTTCGCGAGAGCGGTTGGCAGAAGTCCTTAGGGCTACTAAGGGAACCGTTTCCGTCGCTCAGGTAGCTGATATTCTGGAAATCAACAATACCGAGGCGGCAAAGATTCTTTCCCGGTGGCATGAAAAGGGATGGGTATCTAGGGTGAAGCGCGGTTTGTACGTGCCTGTCCCGCTAGAAGCCAGTTCGGTCGATGTACCGCTTGAAGATGCCTGGTTGATCGCTGAGAAACTTTATGCTCCCTGTTACATTGGTGGCTGGAGTGCGGCAGAATACTGGGATCTTACCGAGCAGATATTTAGAACAACAATTGTGATGACAAGGCAGGTCCCTCGTGATCGTAATCCGGTCATAAAGGGAACCCGTTATCTTGTTTGCACGGTCAGTGAAATGAAAATGTTCGGCCTCAAGTCGGTATGGCGCGGTCAGGTGAAAGTTTCTGTTTCCGACCCTACACGAACGATACTCGATATGCTGGCCGAGCCGCATTTGGGCGGAGGGATCAGGTCGGTTCAGGACATGCTGCTGAACTATCTTCGTTCAGATATGAAAAACCTTGAACTGCTGATTGAATATGCTGGCCGCCTTGGCAACGGTGCAGTGTTCAAGCGACTTGGGTTTCTCCTTGAGCGAAATGCCCCTGACGAGCATGACACTATCGAAAAATGCGCTCAGCGGCTTACTAAAGGGAACACCAAAATTGATCCAAAGCTTAAGGCAGAGCGGCTGGTTTCTCGCTGGCGACTCTGGATTCCGGAGAGCTGGCTGAAGGAGAGTGTATGATCGACCGCCAGGAATTGAGTGATTTTGCCAGAGAGCTTTCATTATCCCTTAATGTCGTTGAGAAAGATTACGTTCTTGGCTGGCTTTTGGCCGGGATTGCTGCCAATGAGGCACTGACCGGGCACTGGGTCTTCAAGGGTGGTACCTGCCTAAAGAAATGCTGGTTTGAAACCTATCGCTTCTCAGAAGACCTCGATTTCACCATTACAGAAGAATCACACATCGACGAAGATTTTCTACTTCGGACATTCCGGGATATTTCTGATTGGATATACGATGAGAGCGGCATTGAGATTCCTGCCGATCAGATCAAATTCAAGATTTCCAGGCTTCAGGGTGGCTCCTATGCCGAGGGACGGGTTTACTATGTCGGCCCTATGCAGCAGCGGCGGAACCTGGCACGAATCAAGTTCGACCTGACAACGAAGGAAAAGCTGGTGATGGAGCCTGAGGTGCGGGAAGTACATCATCCGTATTCTGATCGACCAGCAGCGGGGATTCGAGTCAGCTGTTACTGTTTTGAAGAGGTTTTCGCAGAAAAAGTCAGGGCGCTGTCTGAACGGGAACGGCCACGAGACCTGTATGATGTCGTACACCTCTATCGCCATGACGAGATTCGACCCGACCGAGCGGTGGTAATGCAGACATTGCAGGAAAAGTGTGCATTCAAGAATATTCCGGTGCCGACCAGAGGCTCACTTCTGACCGAAAGCGCACGGGATAAGCTTTTGGCAGAATGGGAAGACATGCTCGCCCACCAGTTGCCGGTGCTTCCGTCGTTCGAGCAATTCTGGGCAGAGTTGCCGACTGTCCTTGATTGGTTGCATGAGGTCGCAGAGAAACCAGTACTCGCTGGCATTAAGATCAGAGAAGCCATCGACGAATCTTGGCTCCCACCTTCAATGGTTCATGCCTGGCATGCGCCAGTCCCTCTTGAGTCGGTTCGTTTTGCCGCTGCCAACCGGCTATGTGTTAACCTTCAGTATCAGGGGACTTGGCGTCTGATAGAGCCGTATTCGCTGAGAAGGACAAAAGAAGGAAACTTGCTGCTGTGCACTATCAAACATGAAACCGGAGAACCGAGGTCATATCGAGTTGATCGCATTGAAGGGATTGAAGTCAGCACAACACCTTTCAGTCCTAAGTTCCTTGTTGAGTTGACCCCTTCAGGGCCTCTTCACGTCCGCGATACTGAACGATCCATTTCGACAATTACCCCTCCAACCCTCGGAAGGAGTAGTGGAAGAAGTACTGCTGTCAAATCCTTGAGTTCAGGCCCCAAATACATCTTCAAATGTTCAGTCTGCGGCAAGCAGTTTACTCGAAAGTCCTATGATGGCACCTTGAACCCTCATAAAAATAAGCAAGGGTATCCTTGTTACGGGACTTTCGGAACGCATGTAAAAACGGAATATTGATACTTGCGGTACTTACGAGTACACCGTCCAGTAATAAGGAATTTTTTATGACTAAAGCAGATATTGCAGAACACATTCAAGCCGGAACCGGCCTTTCAAAGAAGGATTCCGCCGAAATGATGGAAGCCGTATTCACAATTATGAAATCAACGCTTGAATCTGGCGAGACTTTGAAAATATCAGGTTTCGGCAGTTTCATTGTCAAGCAGAAGGCTGATCGTCGTGGGCGCAATCCTCAGACCGGAGAGACAATCACTATCGAAGCCAGACGGATATTGACGTTCAAGCCGAGTAATGTGCTTAAGTCGGCAATCAATCAGTAGTATGCAGAATCATTCAATAATCGTGTGCGGAGCAGATGAGCTGGATAGTTTTTCCACTGCGACGCACATCATCAGAATTGTAAACCCCAAAGTTGGAGATTCAAGGCCCAAATGGTTCAAAGGCGACTACCTCCAATTGAATTTTGGAGATGTCGTGTCTGATGCTGATGCTCATGAATTTAATACACTACCACCCACAATCAACGATATTTGTCAGACATTGGAATTTTCAAGACAAGCTTGGAAAGTGAATAATGCAACAGTTCTTGTTTCATGCGATTATGGAGCTTCAAGATCTCCTGCACTCGCATATGTCATCTGGGCAGATAAAATTGGGCCTGGGAGAGAATTGGAAGCATTCACTCATATTATAGACATACGACCAGAAGCGATTCCAAACAACCTCGTTGTTTCATTAGGTGACATGGTGCTCAAGCGCAATAACGCTCTAACAAAACCTCTGAAGGATTTTAATCAATCCATAATGGCGAATTTGGGCTTGCTATGAATTCATCTAATTTAGAAATAAAAATTTTCAAGAATCCCGGAAATGCTGACCTAATTGAAGCTGCACATCAAACAGGCATCATTTACAAAACAATACTGGATGAATTCGGCAATCTGTATCTATGGGACGGTGACTTGCTGTATCATCAGCAGGTAATGGAGCAGCATGGAATTCCTCAAGAGCTTTACGACACAGCCGAAAGATTTCCTAAAGACACAATTGGAGAGAAGCAACTTGCAGAATACATTAAGTTTTGGCGGAATAATATCAAAGGTAAACGATTTGTTGATGGCGCTTGGTTAGATTGATGTGCGGACGTTTTGTTACCATAATTCCTTATGAGGAACTGAAAGCGATTTTTGACATTATCGAGAGTAAAGTACGTCCTGAACCTCGTTATAATGTTGCCCCCACCCAGACTGTTGGCGTAATCCGCCAAGCAGCCGATTCAACCAATCACTATGACCAGTTGAAGTGGGGACTGGTGCCGTCATGGTCAACTGATCCATCAAAGGGAGCTTCACTGATAAATGCCAGGTCGGAAACTGTCGCCGCAAAACCTTCATTCCGTCACGCAATCAAGAAGAACCGCTGCATTATCCCCGTTTCAGGATTTTATGAGTGGAGCCATACCGGCACTGAAAAAATCCCGCATTACATCCACCTTGTAAATAATCAGATAATGCCACTGGCGGGGATATGGGAATATTGGTCTGACCCGACAGGTGCGGTTCTGGAAACTTTCTCAATATTGACAACAAAGGCAAACATGAAGCTTGAAGCACTCCATGAACGG
>CAIQWT010000099.1 GCA_903875605.1 uncultured Geobacteraceae bacterium
CTACCAAAAGGAGTGACAACGTGAAGTTCTCAGTGCTTTTACCAACAAGAAATAGATTAGATCTCTTGAAATATGCCATTGAGTCAGTGAGAAGGCAGGATTATGATAACTGGGAAATCATTGTTTCTGATAATTACTCGAATGAGGATGTCTTAGGCTATGTTCAGTCTCTCAATGAATTTAGGATAAAATATTTTCGAACAGATAGCTTTATTCCGGTCACGGACAATTGGAATAATGCACTTTACAAAAGTTCAGGCGATTTTGTAATCATGCTCGGAGATGATGACTGTCTTTTGCAAGGATATTTCACAACCGTTTTTGAAATGATCGAAAAGTATGGTATGCCAGATTTCATTTATTCGAATGCCTTGCTCTATGCCTATCCTGGCGTGATGCCAGGGTATCCTGACGGGTTTTTGCAACCATACAGTTATGCTCCATTTTTTGTCGGGGCTAATGAACCTTTTTGGCTCGCACATGAAGACGCAATTGAGCTAGTAAAAAATGCGATGAATTTCAAAATGGTCTATACATATAATATGCAACACTCCGTTTTAAGTCGTAAGTTCATAGATAGTCTTGAAAATAAAGGACTTTTTTTTCAATCACCATATCCAGATTTCTATGCAACAAACGTTATAATGATGGTCGCTAAAAAAATCCTTATCTGCCCACAGCATCTTGTTACTGTCGGAATAAGTCCGAAGTCTTTTGGGTTTTATTACTCAAATGCGCGTGAGGAACAGGGCGTTGCGTTTCTCAATAATCTTCCCGATGCTGAAAGTGCTAAAAAATTGAGTCATATAGTACTACCTGGGCTTCAAGATAAGACTTCATGGCTGTTTGCAATGGAGTTACTCCGCATAAATTATGGTAAAGATTATGGTATTAGTGTGAATTATAGAAGGTACCGTTATCTTCAAATTATCCATGTATATTTCAAGTATTATAAGGACTTACATAGAAATGCACTTGATGTAAATAAATCATTATTGTTAGTAAAAGAGCTGAGAAGCCAATTAAGTTTGCTTGAAAAAATCATTTATCCATCTGTCCTGTGGATTGCAGCAAAAGGTATGTCTCTTGTACCAGGGTCGATAAGAAATTACTCCATCAGACAAATTATGTATTTTCTGAATAAAACCCCTTCACTCGATACAACAATAAATGAGAAAAAGTATTGTAATATTTTAGAGGTTTTCAAAGATGTGAACCCAAAGAAAAAACATTAGCCATACTGACGGTTACAATTCCAGTAAATATTGCATTTGATGCAAAGGCCGATATGCCATCTGTAAAACCAGTTATAAAAGTTGGTATTCTTATTCCAACTTGTAACAGATTACACTTCCTGAAACTAGTTCTTCAGAGTGTTTTCAATCAATCATACAAGGAAATTGAAGTAATAATTATTGACAATTCCCTGGCCGCTGAAGTCCCAGAATTTATTTCTTCTACAAAATCGACTAGATTACAGTACGTACGTAACGAACAAAACCTCGGCTTGCTTGGCAGTATCAACAAGGGCGTAAGGCTGTTCTCTCCTGAAGTGGCGTGGTGCACGATCCTGCCGGATGACGATCTGCTGGATAAGGACTTTATTGCCGCCATGGTTGCCATGCAGGCGGAGTGTGCTGCGCAGGCCGTTATCCACGGGAAAAGAGTGCTGATCGGCGGGTCTGGTGAGGTTATCAGGGAAGCCTTGCCGGCTCCCAGGTTTGAGTCTGCCGTTGACTACCTGAAAAGCCGTGCCGAACTGAGGCGGGAGACCTTTTTAACGGGTGTTTTCTTCTCGCGACAGGCCTTTGAGGCGATTGGCGGCTATCCGCAGTTTGCGACCGGGATGGCCACGGACGATGCTTTCATCTTTGCTCTGTCGCTTCAGGATCGCCTTGTTTATGCAGAACATGCGGTGGCCTGCATCAGGATGCATGAAGGGGCTGAAAGCCATGACACCCGGTCATGTCGGCATCTGGCAGCTTTGCTCGACTTTAAAAATTACGTGATCCGCGCCTTTGATGAGTATGGCGCGGCGCATGGCGAACCTGAAATACGCCAGCCCGCTTCACTCGCCGTGTTGCTGGAAAAGTACGTGGGTATTCTTGCCAGCAGCTTTTGGCTCAGAGACGTGAAACATATAGTGAACAGCCGGGACAGCGGCGCTGAAGCCGCTCTTGAAACGTTATGCGGCCTTGTGCCCGGCGCGCCCGTGGCGTTCTCGCTGCGGGTGCGAACCTCAGTGGCACTGAAAAACACATTTGGCTTTTTTCCGGAATGGTATCTGGTCTACCGCGCCTTTTGGGAGCTTGCCGGCAGTATTAAAAACTATATGTCTATGTGAGCAACTTATTGTCATAGGTATTGACAGGAAACCTCTCCTGATGAAGAGACTCTTAATGGCAGCTAGCTGAAATCAGATCTGAACAAAAAAGTTTCTGTTGGCGGCAGAATTCAGTTGAAAAAGTGCAGTGAGCAAACTATGGAGATGTACCGAAATGTCGCAGGGAAATGATAAAACTGAATATCTCTTTCGTTGTTGTATCTGTGGCAGCTCAGACATTTCAATTATAGACTCTATTTCATGTATTGCGTCATGCCAGACATGCGGATATGTTTTCGACAATCCACGTCCGAGTCCTGGAGAAATCGATAGCTTTTACTCTCGTCCGGTCCAGTATGATGAGTGGCTTGGGCAACTGCCTGAGAGGGAAAATACCTGGAGACTCCGTTTAAAAGCGGTGCGCCGTCATTCTGTGCCAGGATCATTATTTGATGTCGGAGCGGGAGTCGGACAGTTTATTGCATTGGCGCAATGTTTTTTCACTTCGGTTTTTGGATCGGAAATTTCTTCAACGGCGGTCGCAATTGCGAAAAAAAATTACGGTCTTGATTTAGTTGCGGGCCGAATTGAGTCAATTGATTTTGGCGGAAAAAAATATGATAACATTACCCTTTTTCATGTTCTGGAGCATATGCACGAACCTGGAGTTTCGCTCAAACGATGTTGGGAGCTACTTAATCCCGGTGGGATGATTTTTATTGCTGTGCCTAACGAGCTTGATTCACTTCGACGTCATGTGAGGAAGCTACTCCACTCACTAGGATTAAAGCAAATTCGGTACGAGGGCGTGTTGGGGATCTCAAAAATTCGTTTAGACGGATCTCTTTCAGAAATCCATTTGTCACATTTTACTGGAAAATCTCTGGCAAATGCGTTGGATAAATATGGATTTGATGTAGTCGAGCAAGGTATGGACCCATACTATGTGAGCAAAGGGTGGCAGGAGGTTATTGACAGTACTTATTTCAATATATGTTCTTTTTTCAAAAAGATAACAGGCATGAACGTGTACAATACCTTATGGATAGTTGGCAGGAAAAGATGAGAGTCGGAATCGATGGAAATATACTGACCCTCAGGAAAACTGGAATTGTAGAATATGCTGCCCGAATTATAAACGGCATTCTTGCAAGTGCGCCTGACGTAAGTTTCAGTGTCCACCTGCCTACTCCTCTACGAAGGCTCCACAGAAAGGAGGATACAGTATTAAGGGCTCGACAGTATATTGTAGACCCTGCAGGAAAAGTTGCTATGTACCCGCAGATTTTTCCTCCTCAGAAGATTCAGCGAAAGCTATGGGATTTTATTGGATATCCTGCAGTAGAGTCTATTATTGGAGAGATTGATGTTTTTCACGGGATGTCATATGTCTTACCTCCTCGACGCCGGGCAAAAGGGATTCTCACAATCTGTGACCTTACATTTCTTTTATTTCCTGAGTACCACGCGCAAGGTATGCAGTCACTTGCTCGAACAATTCGGCGCCAAGCTCATTCGGCCGATGCCGTAATCGCTATTTCAGAACATACTCGGAAGGATATTGTCGAAAGTTTGGGTGTTCCAGATGAGCGTGTTGTTGTGACGCTTTTGGCTGCAGACGAAAAATATCGTGTGCTGCCTCGGTCCGAAGTGCTTCCGGTAACTTTCCGTTATGGCATTGATGGTGACTACATCCTCTATACTGGAACTCTGGAGCCACGTAAGAATGTCACCGCAATTATTGAGGCGTTCAATATCTTGAAAAGAGAGATGGCCTTACCCCATCGCCTTGTTATTGCGGGACGGAAAGGCTGGCTTTACGATGGACTATTCAAGCAGATCGAAGAGATAAAATTAGGGCGAGACGTTATATTTACGGATTTTGTTCCCGACGAAGATCTTGTGGCGCTTTACAACGGTGCTTCATTATTTGTATATCCGTCGCTCTATGAAGGCTTTGGTCTCCCTCCATTGGAAGCAATGGCATGCGGCTGTCCGGTGGTTACATCAAATACCTCGTCACTTCCGGAGGTTGTCGGTGACGCCGGACTGATGGTAGATCCCCGCCGTCCGGAAGAGCTGGCCGAAGCAATGGCAAGGATTATTGAAGATAGCGCTCTAAGAGCGGAGTTGCGCGAAAAAGGGCTCAAGCGGGCGGCTGAGTTTAGTTGGCGGCGCTGTGCGGAAGAAACTCTGGCGGTGTATCGGGAGTTGACTGGAAAATGAAAAGGGTGACGATCTGAAAGTACCTTACGTTGCGGCAGTCGTTCCTATTCATAACGGCAGGGAAGAGACTATCGCCTTTCTTGAATCAATGAGGCACGTATCGTATCAAAATTTGGCAATTGTTATTGTTGATGACGGTTCGACAGATGGCTCTTCAGAAGCTATTGCCAACAGCTTCCCGCAAATCAAGATCATCAAGGGTGACGGGACACTCTGGTGGGCCGGCGCCACAAACGCTGGGATTCGCGAAGCGCTTGCCGGTGGCGCGGATTACATTCTGACCATAAACAACGACAATGTAGTGGACCCCCGATTTCTGGAGCCTCTGCTTGAAACGGCTTGTGATAATCCCCGCAGTCTGGTCACTTCAAAAATGATTGATTACCATGACCATACGTTTGTCTGCTCGTTTGGCGGTAAGATCGACTGGCTCCTGGGAGAGATAAGAGATTATACGAGCCGGCGTGATAGCTGTGATTTTGACAAGCTGATGGATTGCGATTGGCTGCATGGCAGTTCCACTCTGATTCCGGCGGCCGCTTTTCGTGAACTGGGAATGCTGGATAATGAGAACTGCCCCCAATACCATGGAGATGCTGAATTAGCTCTGCGGGCAAAGAAGAAGGGCTATCGCCTCCTAGTGGAACCGCGTAGCATTGTCTTTCACCGCACGGCTATTTCCGCAGGCACTCATTCGCTGAACGCTGGTAAAATTTCAGATCTCATCAGGGATATTAGGTCACCTTTTTATTATCAAGCCAATCACAAACTGTACCGGGATTACTGCCCGTACCGCCCGTTTCAACTGCTGCTCGGCATCAGGTATGCGCGGTTGCTCTACTCGCTGTTACGCCGCACGTTTATTGACCGGACTCGCAGCCGTTATAATCAGACGATGTAAGGAGAATACGTGAAGGTCTGTATTGACGCACGACCGGTGCAAAATGCCAATAGGGTGCGCGGCATAGGTGTGCTCATCAATAACCTGTTGAGTGCGATGGGGCAGCAGCAGATTGAAGGCGATGATTTCGTCCTTGTGACCCAGCGTGGCCGCGAGTTTGCCCCGTATTTTGATAGGGAAGAACAGCTTGAGACATTCCGCCTCGAGCGTCCCAACCGTTTTAACTGGATTGCCGACCAACTGTTCCTGCCGGGCTTGGTCAAGAAGAGTGGTGCTGACGTATTCTTTGCAACAGACTTTAACAGTTATCTTATGCCTTCAAAAAATGTAAAGGTCGTCGCCATGGCCTACGATCTCATACCGTTTCTTTTTCCCGAGGTTATGGATGGCCAACCTTTGCCTGTGCAGATTGGCTGGCGGATCAATTTTCAAAAGCTCAAATCTGCGGATGCGGTAATTGCCATTTCTGAGGCTACCAAGGATGACCTGGTGCGTCTTTTCGCTGTCGCGCCGAAGCGGATACATGTGATCCACCCAGGTATTGATCATGATCTGTTCAATATGTCCAATTCAGGCGACGCGACGCGCGCGGATGTGTTGCTGGATCGCTATGGTATCACCGGGCGGTTTCTCCTGTATGTGGGGGATTCGGAGTGGCGCAAAAATCTGCATCGTGTGCTGCAGGCTCTGGCTCTGCTTGACGGAGATATCAAGTTGCTGCTGGTTGGGAAAAGGGCTAAGGGAGACGTAGTCCTGCAAGGGTGGATTCGTGAGCTCGGTCTTGAGGAGCGTGTCGTAACACCCGGATATGTAGCGGATGAAGATCTACCACCGCTTTATGGTGCTGCAGAGGTTTTTATCTTCCCCTCTCTGTATGAAGGTTTTGGCTTGCCGGTAATTGAAGCTATGGCCTGCGGCTGTCCGGTCATAACCTCTAATGTCTCGTCAATGCCGGAAATAGCCGGTGATGCTGCACTACTTGTTGATCCGGTTAATGTTGAACAGATCGCTGAGACAATAAATAAGATACTGAATGAAAAAGGATTGCAATCTGCTCTTTCAGAAAAAGGTGTTAGAAGGGCAGCCTTTTTTTCTTGGGAAAAATCTGCACAGGAGACCATTGCACTTATTAGGTCAATTGCTGCCCAATGAACGGATCTCTATTGAATATCGGTGTTGTTACCGCCTTTCTTGGCAACCTGCGGGCGGGTACCTGGACCTACACCTGGAATCTTCTTAAGGGATTGGGGGCAAAGGCCGGTGTTACGGCAGTTGATCGTGAACAGCGCTTACTGCCTGGGCTTGAAGACATAAATCTGACGGATTTTCCGGGTGGGGGGAGGGCACTTGCTAAACTTGTGTGGCCTAATTTCACCTTGCCGGACAAGGCCGGTATAGCAGGATTTGACCTTGTTCATTGTACGACCCCTTATGGTACCTTCAGGCAAACTGCTTATAAAAAAATAATAACAATATGTGACGTAACGCCGCTGCTTTTTCCCGAAACCCACGGCAAGATGAATGTATGGCATCATCGTTTTATATTGCCGTCAATCCTGAAGCAGGCTGATCATATTATCACCATCAGTGAAACTTCCAAAAGAGATATAATTCGCTATTTCAAGGTGCCAGAGGACAAGATTACCGTCACTCTGCTGGCCGCTAACAATGCATTTCAAGAAATCCCGCACGGAATTCCTGCCGATGATATTGCAAAAATATCGCGACCGTACATACTCAACGTGGGTACGCTTGAACCACGAAAGAATCTGGAAGGATTGCTCCGCGCTTTTGCCGTTGCGCGCCGGAAAGGTATGCCACACACATTGGTTATTACCGGAGCCAGGGGATGGGGTAAGTCGCCACTGGCGGGTCTCATAGAGACATTGTCACTGGGTGATTCTGTCCTTTTCACAGGTTTTGTTAATGACAATGATCTACCGCATCTGTATAAAGGAGCAGACTTTTTTGTCTATCCGTCACTGTATGAAGGATTTGGCTTACCGATTCTTGAGGCAATGAATTGCGGTACCCCTGTTATAACTTCAAATGTATCATCAATGCCGGAAGTTGCCGGTGATGCGGCGTTGCTTGTAGATCCTCTAAGTCAGTCTGAATTGGCTGATGCGATCTTTAGGCTGGCTGGAGACCCGGAACTGCGTAATACCATGTTACTCAAGGGTATTAAGCGTGCGGCGCACTTTTCGTGGCAGAAAACTGTTGATGAGACGTTCTCGGTGTATGAAAAAATATTGAAAGGACGAATTTAAATGCAGCTTGCTGATGAGGTTCACGTGCAAAAAATATCGGTTGTAATTCCAGTTTTTAACGAACGCAACACAATTATGGAATTAATATCAAGGGTAAAGTCTATTCCGTTTGTCACCCAGATCGTAGTGGTTGACGATTGTTCTACTGACGGAACTGCATTAGTTCTACAGGAACTTCGCGACGATATTATACTGTTTGTTAAACATGAAAAAAACCGGGGAAAAGGGGCTGCTCTCAGGACAGGCTTTACTCATGTTAACGGCGAAATAATAATTATTCAGGATGCTGATCTTGAATATGATCCTATGGAGTACGAAAAACTGATCAAACCGATTCTGGATGGTAAGGCTGATGTTGTGTACGGTTCTAGATTCAGTGGCGGGGATATGCATAGAGTCGTATTTTTCTGGCATATGCTTGGCAACAAATTTCTGACATTATTATCCAATATATTTACTAACCTAACTCTTACTGATATGGAAACTTGTTATAAGGCATTTACCTGTGATGTCCTTAACAAGTTAACAGTAGAGGAAAATCGTTTTGGTTTTGAGCCGGAATTTACCGCCAAAATAGCCAGAATGAGGGTGAGGCTTTATGAGGTCGGAATTTCCTATTTTGGAAGAACTTATGGAGATGGCAAAAAAATCAGCTGGAAAGATGGGTTTTCTGCCATCCGCTGCATCATTAAATACAACCTTTTTCGGTAACCTACATGCGTTTTCTTTTAATAAATCCGTCACGAACCGTTGAGCGGAATAACATCTGGAGCGTTATTAATTCAATGACGCCTCCTGTGGGACTTGCTGTACTCGCGGCATTACTGGAACAACACGGAACTCCAACAGATATTATCGATGCCCAGGCTCTGCAACTGACACCGGAAGAGGTCGTTGAACTCGCCTCTTCAAACGGCATATACGATATTATCGGTATCACGGCTACGACTCCTGAAATAGGAAGCGCGACGATCACGGCTCAACTTTTTCGCAAAGCTT
The DNA here is from genome assembly GCA_903875605.1 of uncultured Geobacteraceae bacterium. Taxonomy (GTDB): domain Bacteria; phylum Desulfobacterota; class Desulfuromonadia; order Geobacterales; family Pseudopelobacteraceae; genus JACRCG01. The sequence continues at coordinate 8,720 of CAIQWT010000099.1, forward strand.
TTCCCCAAGCGAGGATTCTATTCGGTGGAGTTCATCCGACCATCTTTCATCGTGAATTGGTTGAGGAATGTGTTGCTGATTTTGTAATAAGAGGCGAAGGCGAGGGACCTATTGTCGCGCTGGCGGCTAACGATCCTTTGAGTGAGATTGCAAGTCTGACCTGGAGATCGGCAGTCGGCGAAGTGGTTATCAACCCGCTGAATGAAAAGCGGGCGGATCTTAATTCCCTACCTTTGCCAGCTTATGACAAGCTGCCGATGGACAAGTATCGTTCGGCTCTGGGGGCAGCGCGCCATTCTCCTTCTCTTGGAATAATCACATCACGCGGATGCCCCGGTTCCTGCACATTCTGCTACTCAGGCATGTTTGGCAAGCAGATACGCTATGTCGCTGCTGAACTTGTTTATGACCATATCATTTTTCTTCAGAAGCACTACGGCATCAAAGAAATTTCATTTTATGACGATACCTTTACATCTGACAGGGAACGGATAATTACTCTTTGTCAGCTAATAATAGAAAATCGAACGGCTGTCTCCTGGTCATGTTTTGCCCGGGTGGACACCGTTGACCAGGAATTGCTCTATTTGATGCGACGTGCGGGATGCCACCAGATCATGTACGGCTTTGAATCCTCTGATGACAAGATACTTAAGACGATCAATAAACGTGTTACAACCGGGAATTATGCCGATACCATCAAGATGACGCGCTCAGTCGGGATAGACATCAGAGGGGCATTTATGCTTGGAAGCCCCGAAGAAACGGAGCAATCCCTTATAAATACGATCAATTTCTCTACGCAACTTGATATCCAATATGCAATTTTTAACATAACAACTCCATATCCTGGAACGGCACTATATACCTGGGCAAATAAACACAACTGTCTTATTCACTCTGACTGGGAAAAATACGATCTGGCGCATCCAATAATGGAATTACCCGGACTTCCCTCTAAGACTGTAGAGATGCACTATAGGCGAGCTTATAGAGTGTTTTATCTCCGTCCGGGTTATATCTTTGGTCGCCTGTTTGGGATGCTTTCTCCGGCATTAATTAAAACAGGCTGGGAAGTGTTCAAAGGGATAATCCTAATGTCAGGTAAAATAAAGCACAGCAGGTAATGAATGTTAACTAGTAGAGAAAACAACAATATTTCGTCAGTTGAAACATTGCCTGACTATCAACTTGATAATCTGGAGGGGATGTATAACTATTATAACTGGATCATGACGCTCTTTGCGCCTCATCTGGGTGAGCGTATCTTGGAAATAGGCGCAGGCACTGGAACTTTTTCACGATTGCTTGCGTCGCATAATTCGGTGGTTTCTCTGGTACTTGTGGAGCCGGATCCCAGACTTAATATAAGACTTATGGAGGATTTTGAGGAGGACGACAGGGTCGTCGTCGTATCATCAACCATTGAAGAGATGACTGCTGATATGCTGTCATCATGGCGAATAGATTCCATCGTTATGGTGAATGTCCTTGAGCACCTTGAAAATGATTCATCTGTTTTGAAAATGTTACAAGATGCGCTACCCAACGGAGGGCGAATTTTGACATTTTCACCGGCATTCCCGGTTTTATTCAGTGATTTTGATGCCTCTGCTGGCCATTTCCGCAGATATACAAAAAAAACAATCCATTTTGCCTTCGAAAAAGCTGGGTTGAAAATACTGGAATCAAGCTATTTCAATCTGCCAGGTTTTTTTATATGGCTGTTTATGATGCGCTTTTTAGGGACGTCACATTTTGGTAAGGGCAAGGTTTCTATGTTTAACCGTGCCATACCATTCATTCAGTCTATTGAAAAATATTGGTCACCTCCAGTGGGTCAGAGCATCGTGACAATAGCAAAAAAGGTGCTGCGATGAAAAGTCATCCTCATTTAGTTCCTAGGGATCATATCTATGCTCTAGTGATTTATACTCTGGTTACACTCGCATTTCTTTATTCTTATCTGCTCAATCCAAATGGGTTCAACGGGTTCGGAGATGATGCCGTCTTTGCTAATGCCTTCTGGTGGTTCAAGCGATGTTTGGTTGAGTTCAAAAATCCATTCTACTCTGACTATCTGTTTCATCCGGGTGGGATGAGCCTGGTGTTTCATACAACCACATATTCCAATTTTATACTGACCCTGCCGGTTAATTTACTCTTTGGCGTCAATGCTGCAGTTAATACTTCCTATTTTATCGGATTCATTCTTTGTGGTTATTTCACCTTTTTGCTGGTGTATGATCTGACTTCAAGCAAAAGTGCCGCTATTATCGCCGGGATCATTTTTTCCTTCTCACCGTTCCATTTTTCCCAGGGCCGTGGACACCTGCATATGGCTACTTTGCAGTGGTTACCGCTTTATTTTCTGCTGCTGAAGCGTGCACTGGAAGGGCGGAGAGCTTTACAGGCTCTATATGCCGGGGTTGCCCTCGGATTGATTATACTCACCGACCAATTACAGACGATCTGTGCCGTTCTAGCGAGTGGAATAATCTTAGCAGTCGCATTTATTGCCAGTGAAAAGAATGTCTCAACAGTGAAGAGAGTTGGTAGCCAACTTGGATTTATTGTCGTTGTTGCTTCATTGTCTTCAAGCTTCTATCTATTTCCCACTTTGCGGGAGATACTTACCAATAGAAGCGCCACCAGAGTCGATGTTCTCGAGCATGGTGGAGCCAACATGTTTTCTGCCGATCTCCTTGGATTTGTGATACCAGGTTTTCATTCCTTGTGGGGATCAATGTTTTCTTCATTCAACCTCGGGCGCGACAGCGTGGTATACCTTGGAATAATTACACTCGCTCTTGCACTGTATGGTGGCTGGCACCGTCGTGATGACTTGACCGTGAGATGCGTTGGGCTGGTGGCATTCTGCTTCTGGATAATGACCATGGGGACGTATCTTCATGTAAATGGCGTTTGGGTTTTTGCTGGTATGCGAATTCCGTTGCCTTATCTGGCCATGATAGATATTCCTCTGTTAGGTGAGAACAGGACTCCATGCCGGTTTCACTTGATGACAATACTCGCTTTAGCGGTACTTGCCGGATATGGCTTTCGGGAATTATTAAATCGAGTCGGTAAAATCTCAAATCAGAGGCACGCGTTACTGCTGGTAGCTATACCATTACTGATCCTGGTGGAGACGCTACCGGCGCATCAGGATCCCGGGGCGACTCATGTCCCCCCGGTTTTTCGTGAGATGGCTCGTGATAAGGAGGTATATTCTGTCCTACAGCTACCGTTGTCACGATGGTCCGCGATTATTAAACACGGATCAGGTAATCCATCGAGCATGATGTATTATCAAACTATCCACGAAAAACAGATCTTTGGCGGATTGGCAAGCAGGTTAGCCATTGACGCTCTTGATTTCAATGACCAGATTTTAAACCTGCTGGTGGATGTTTCAGCTTACGACAATGTAATGTTAGCTCAAAAAAAACAGCCTAGCGCTGTCGACATTGAATCCCACAGACAGTTAGGGCGGATGCTGGTTCCACAACGGGAAGCCTTTCTCAAAAAGTACGGTATTCGCTACATTGTACTTCACCCTCCTTTAACCGGTGACACCGAAAGCAGGGCTTTTTTGGAGAGTTTTATTGGAAAAGAGTTCCGTGCAGATGTCGACGGCAGTCTGCTCTATCTGAAAGTTTATTGATGCCGGTGCACACATGACAAAATTGCGCATAGCAATCGACGCCTCAACCATCTCTACACAGGGCGGCCCCCGGACTTATGTTCTTGGGCTGTTAGATGCGCTCTTTAGAATTGATTCAGTTAATGATTATGTCATCTTTTACAATGATCCTGTTCATCTTGGAAGGTTTCCACAGGCGCGTGAAATTGTGCTTCCGGGTCGTAATCCCCTTGCCAGGTTGTGGCGTGAGCATGTGCTGCTGCCTTTAGCGTGTCGCCGGGAAAAGGTTAATCTTCTTCATTGCCCCAAAAGTGCCATACCATACTTTTCACCCTGTCCAGTAGTGGTTACTCTCCACGATCTCATTCCCATAAAGCATCCAGAAACAGAGAAGTTTGCAGCGCAGGTTTATTGGCGCCTTCAGATCCCGATTGCTGCAAAAAGAAGCAATTTCATTATCACGGATTCGGAATATGCCCGGCAGGAAATTATCGATGACTTCAAGATAGAACCGGAGCGGATCAAAGCTACAATGCTTGGTTTTAACCCGGCTATGCTCGAACAGCGGAATGCGGAAGAGGGTAGGACAATCCTGAACAGCTACGGACTTCCTGATGGCTACATACTTTATGTCGGCACGATACAGCCGAGGAAAAATATTGATTCTCTTATTGAAGCCTACGCTCTGCTCAGAAAAGACAACAAGGAGACACCAAAACTCGTCATCGTAGGACGAAAGGGCTGGCTTTATGACCGTCTCTTTAATCGTATAATGGAGCTGGGGTTGGCTGAAGAGGTGCTTTTTACCGGTTTTGTGCCGGATGAAGAGCTGCCGTTCATCTATGACTCTGCCCTGGTATTTGCCTATCTATCCCTTTTTGAAGGTTTTGGCCTGCCACCGCTTGAGGCGATGGCATGTGGAGTGCCGGTAGTTGTTTCCAACACGACATCTCTGCCCGAAGTTGTTGGCGATGCCGGTTTTTCAGTGATGCCCACTGATGTTGTAGCAATAACAACTGCTCTAAAAAAGGTGCTATATAATTCTCAATTGGCTGATGCCATGAGGGAAAAGGGGTTAGAAAGAGCCCGCAGCTTTTCCTGGGAGAAGTGTGCGCAGGAAACACTAGAAGTTTATTCGGCTGCAATAGGGAACAGCAGTTTTTGATTTTTATCGGTTCAGTTCAAAGGACAATTAATACAGGCAGCGGAGTAACCAATGACGGAACGCAGAAAAGATATACTGGCATTGACTATCCTTCTCGTAGTACTGGTCGGAATATTTGCACCGGTATTATTCACATCAAAGATAATCAGAGCTCCGGACATTCTTAATGAGTATTATTGGACAGTAAAAGATCTCGGTAAAACTCCTTTTCTGGATATTTTCAAGGTAGATATATCTTCAGCAGGTTGGTCCATCTTTCAGAACAGCGGCTATACAACTGAAGGTGGCGGTGTGTCGATGGCATTCCTTGTTTACCATCGCTTGATTTACTGGTTGATACCGTCACCAGTCAATGTCGCCTGGTTTATGGTGCTGCATCTTTTTTTCGGCGGAGCAGGCACATACCTTTATTGTCGTTCCATCGGTGCAAGCCGTGCCGCCTCTTTTTTTGGCGGTATTATCTTTGCCTTTTGCACCGAAAATGCTTCTTTACTTAACGCCGGTCACGTCCTCAAGCTTGCTACAATCTCATACGCTCCACTGGCGTTTTACTTTCTCGAAAAAGGATTCCAGTCGCGTCGGCTTATTTTTTTCCTCTCTGCCGCCTTTACCCTCGCATTTCAGTTCTTTAACTATCACTGGCAGATAGCTTTTTATACGTGCCTTGCTCTTGGTGTTTACGGCTTTCTCCGTTTTGCGGGGGAGGTTTGGGCTACACGCGGTTCTATAGATAAAAAGCCGATTTACAAGCTACTAGCTCTCAACCTGGCACTACTGGTCTTTTTCTTGACAACCGTATCAATTTCTTTGCTGCCGCTGGCCAACTGGTCAAAGGACACTAATCGCGGTGTACAGAGTGGTGAAAATCAGGGTAAGGGCGGCTTGAACCGTGATGAGGCCATGTCCTGGTCCATGCCGCCGGAGGAGTTGGCAACATTCATAATTCCCGGTTTTTTCGGACTGTCGCGTCAGGAGGCAGGTGACCCTGCTCCGAAAGATTCGTCTTATTATTGGGGCCGTATGCATTTTACCCAGACAAGCGACTACATGGGATTGTTGCCGTGGTTACTGTTACCGTTACCGCTTGTATTTAGACGGGATCGCTATACCTGGCTTGCTGTTATCGCTATAACATGCAGTCTGCTATTTTCAATGGGTAAATACAGCCCGCTCTATAATCTGCTCTACGATCACTTTCCTGGAATTAACCGCTTCCGTGTGCCAAAAATGATGCTTTTTGTCACGGCACTCGGGCTTGGGGTAATGACCGCGAGAGGATTAGATGTTTTGCTGGACGCTGAAGCGAGAAAGAATAAAGCCTTTCGTTATTATATCGCCGGGATTTTACTGGTGCCGGTCGTACTCGTTGTTGTGTGGCTGCTATTGAAGTATGGGGGGAATGTCTGGGTCAACTGGGTCTATGACCTTATCTCCTTGCCTACTCGCTATGAGCAGGGTGCTCACCTTATAGTGCAGCGTTGGAACACCAGCCTGAAGGAGACTGCCATTGCGGCAGGATGGGCAACAGCATATGCGATTCCACTCTTTGCCTTATCTCGCGGTTGGCTTTCTGCGCGTATTCTACCTCTGATTCTGCTGACGATTCTAGTGGCAGATATGGGTAGAGTGAATGGTAGGTTCATGCCTTTATCTGAAGTCCCGATAAAATCCAAAGGTGTAGTGACACCAATAATGGAATTTCTGCTTAAGGATTCAAAGCAATACCGAACTTTTCCTTTAAGCTCTGACCCACAACAATACGCCTCGGCTGAAATTCCAACGGTGTTTATGTCTACGCCGGTGCAGCAGACCAGGTGGCAGAATTATCTGGATACGTTTTCGTTTAACTCTGCAATGCCGGATATCCTTAATATTAAATATCTTATTTATGCCAGTGACCAGTACCAGCAGGATAAAACACAGCTGTCATCCAAGTATGAGAAGGTCTTTCAGTCTCCGGATGGTAGCGAAATAGTAGTGCGTAATAATGCCGTCCTTCCCAAAGCATGGCTTGTGCCGTCGGTTATTGTCGTTGCGGATAAACAACAGCAGTTGTCAATTTTGACAAATCCTGCTTTCGATCCTCGCAGGCTTGCCTTTGTTGAATCGCAACCTTCTCTGCCTATGTTACCGCTTGATTCTCCGGTCCCAGAGACATTAGGTGCAGTTTCAGTTGCGCGTTACGAAAATGAACGGATCGTGCTGGAAGCAACACCGACCAGAAATGCCCTGCTGGTTGTTGGGGAAAAATACTACAAGGGATGGATCGCACGTGTTGACGGAATAAAAGCAGAAATCCATCCTGTAGATCACGTGCTGCGCGGGGTATACCTGACCCCTGGCGCCCATAAGGTAGAGTTTGTCTTCGACCCGCTCCCTTTCAAGGTCGGAAAATATCTGACTCTGATTTCTTTTGCACTGTTTGCAGCAATGTTATTTCGTGAGTGGCTCGTAAAGATGAAAAAGGGGAAGGAATCAAGGGGCACTGCTTGACACTTGACGATCTGAAGCTGTATCAACTCCAGCTTTTTCAGCCACTGAATGGTTATCGCTATTCACTGGATCCGCTACTGCTGGCACGCTTCTGTACGGAAGTGCCATCGAGTGGGCATATTGCAGATCTCGGAGCCGGATGCGGCATTATTTCGCTGATACTGGCCAGGGTTAACCAGGGTGCTTCAGTAGTGGCTGTCGAAAACAACCCTGAAATGGTAGCATTGACCGAGAAAAATATACTGCACAATAAACTTTCAGACAGGGTGATAATCCAGGCTGAAGACATCATCAATCTGCGCACCAATCACACAGTATCTTCTTTCGACCTAGTCGTATCAAATCCACCCTTTAGGACTCAGGTGAGCGGCCGCACCAGTCCACGTGCTGGCCGCAATACTGCTCGCCATGAATCAACGGCCGGGCTTGCAGATTTTCTTTCTGCGGCTAAGTATCTGGTAAAACCTTCGGGCAGAATCTGCTTTATACACCTTCCGTCGCGCCTGGCTGAATTCATTTCGTTGGCAACAGAGCTTAAGTTGTCACTGCTCCGCCTGCGGATGGTTCACAGCAACCCTGAGTCTCCAGCGAATATGTTCATGGCTGAATTGGCAAAGGGGAGTCGTGGCACACCGGTTGTGGAAGCGCCGCTTTTTGTGCAGGACATGGCGGATGATACTCGCGCTGTTGTTACGGCGGAATGATACTCCTATATCGAAAAAGGCAACCTCAAGAGTGAGGCTGCCTTTTTTTTCTAAGGAGATTGTGGTGCTGCGCCACTCATTTTCTTACTTAATCAACAGGTAAAGCTCCATTATGTCACCGTCACCGATATGAATCGGGAAGCATAGGGCTGTTTCACCTTCAGGTACCTGCATTCCGGAGAGCGGTGGATGTATGGTTACAGGTGGGTTGATATTTATTATGATCCCCATCTGGGAAGCCTTGGCAGCCACGTTCCCGCAGACGATATTAACAAACTCCATGACAGTGTCTTCTAATACCTCCGTCGGTTCGGCAGCGACTGATTCCTCGCCAAGTATCGCCTTGGCAATTGAGCTCTGCAGCCCCTTTGAAACAGAAATCATATAGCGTGCTTCAACGTCACCACTCAAGTCCATGGCAGCCATCATGAAGTTAGGCGCGATAACTGTTGATACAGCACATTTGCCAGGTCTAAACTGCAAGCCCAGTACGCGGGTGATCATCTTGTAGGTCAGATCAGCCGTCATTTCCCATACTTTGTTGTCTGAGGTAGAAATTGGAAGTTCAATGCCGTCTGTTACATATTGTGCCTGGTCGGCCTTGAAAGCATCCAGGTGTTTCTGTAATTCATCGTTTGTTAACGCCCCTTCCTGCACCAGCGCTTCGCCGATATACAGATGAGTGTTTTTCTGGCGGGTAATAATGTCGTTCAGCTGAACTATCGTCAAAAAACCCATCTCTATCAGTAGGTCACCTAGTTTATTGTCTATAGACATCTGAGCATTGTGGGCACGCCCGATCTCTGCAGGGGTAACAAGACCCATTGACACGGCCATTTCACCGAATTTTAGATTATTTTTTTCCTGCAGATGAACCGCATTAAGCAATTCTTCACTGGTAACGATATTTTGTTCGACAAGAAATTGTCCAAAAAATTTAACAGCCATATTCTGCCCCTTGCCTAATTTTAAATTGGATGAATCAGAGCTCCCGCAGAATCCGCAGGACATTGTCGGCTTCAAACGGCTTGGATATGACGTTTTTTGCACCAAGCTTAAGCGCTTCGGTAAACTTGTCACCAACTCCACCAAGCGAAGTCACCATCACAACCTTGACCTCTTTATCCATGACTGAGAGCGTGCGCAGTGCCGTCAGGCCGTCCATGCCGGGCATGTTCATGTCCATGCAGATGATTTCAGGATTTTCAGTATGATTCATCTTAATTGCCTCTGCACCGTTTTTTGCATGTCCGACGCAGGTCAAGTCGCCTGATTCGCTGATTATTTTCTCAAGCTGCCTGGCAACTGAGAGGCTGTCATCAACTACGAGAACCTTTTTCTTTTCCACGTTTCCTCCGGATGATCTGGCTGCAACTTACTGTGCTTCACTACTATTGATTGGCACAAAAACTGTCGGTGAATGTATCTGAAAGGAAAACAAATGTCAAAAGTATGTTTGTTATTTGTCATGTTTGACTTTTCATACTCAGGCCGAATGTGATAGAGTTTGGAAAATTTATTTCAAGGAGTATCTGTGACGATGAAAACCTCTCATTCATCAGTATGGTTAAAAGCATTTGTGGTTGCTGCACTGGTTTCATGCGGTGGTCCTGCTCTCTCAGCAGAAACGGAAGTTAATAAAGCCAGTACAGCACCTGTCGCCGCACCAGCTTACGTAGCGCCTCAAGGTACCGTTGCCAGGGTTAACGGAATTGCAATTGATGCCGTCGAGCTTCGCCGGGCAAAAAAAGTTATGTTACGCGGACAGGCCGTGCCGGCTGACCAGATGGCAACTTATGACATGCCGGCCGTTGGACAGTTAGTAGCAGCCGAGTTGCTTTTTCAGGCCGCAGCAAAAGTTGAACTTAAGGATCTGGACAAACTGATTGATGCCAAGGTGGCACAGGGTAAGGCTCGCTTTAAGGACGAAAATGATTTTAAAACCGCCATCAGGGATCTTGAGATGGACGAAAAAGACTTTCGTGAATATACACGCCGTGATCTGCTGATCACACGCTTTGTTGAAACAAATTTCGTTTCAAAAGTTGTAGTTACTGATGCAGAAATCCGTACATTCTATGACACTAACTCCGATAAGTTTAAAAAGGATGAAACTGTTAAAGCCAGTCACATTTTGATAGGTGCTGACAGTAATTCTTCGGCAGAGGAGAAGAATAAGGCCCGCGAGAAGGCCGAACAACTGAAAAAAGAGTTGGCTGGCGGTGCTGATTTTGCCACTCTGGCCAAGAATAACTCAACTTGTCCGAGCAGTAAGCAGGGTGGGGATCTTGGCTTCTTTGGCAAAGGCCAAATGGTTCCGGCATTTGAAAAAGCGGCTTTTTCACTTAAGCCAGGCGCGATTAGTGATATCATCGAAACTCAATTCGGCTATCATATTATCAAGCTTACGGAAAAAAAACCGGTTGAAATTACTGAATTAAAGGATGTGAAAGTTAAGATAGAAGAGTATCTTAAAGGACCGAAAGTTAACGACGCAATACAGAGCTACCTTGGAGATGTCAAGAAAACTGCCAAAATAGAGATTTTAATAAAATAGTTTCTGACAGATGGTTTTTGCTGCGTTGCCTGAACGGCTGCCCGTGCGTAATCCGGACAGCCGTTCTTTTGGACATGATGATTAAAATAATAAAATCTTAAGTATGTGTGATTGGCCCGTTTTTTTATCAACGATATTTCTGAGGGTTAATATGAGATTTTCGCGACATCACGTTTTCTCGCCAAGTACGCTAACTAGCATCATTATGGTTTTTATATGTGCCCATCTCTTGTCGTCCGTTTCTACGCTATATGCCGCTGATTCTATCCCTGCATCAGATTTTGCCATCAACAAGTCAGTGGTCTTGCTGGGATGCCTGTTCTTCCTCCTTTGTCTCTTCAGTTTGACTGGACTTGCTCTGAATATCCGCAAACGCTCACGGCTTGAAGAGATACTTCGCTTGAAGATCAACCAATATCAGGATTCACAGGAGGAGTTGCAGGCTACAGAAGAGATGCTGCAAGCACAGATTAGCGAATACATGCAGAGCCAGGATGAACTACAGGCAACGGAAGAGATGCTTCGTGAGCAAATTGGAGAATATCAGATTGTCCACGATCAGCTGCTGGCAACCGAGGAAATGCTGCGAGTTCAGTTGGAGGTGGCCGTAGAGGGATCTCTTAAATTTAAAGCTGTTTTTGAACATTCGCCCATAACGGTTGCTCTTACTAGCCTGCCTGGAGGGGCTTTTAGTGAAGTTAATCAGGCGTTCATAGATATGTTTGGCTATTCAAGAGAGGAGGCGATCGGTAAAACCACTGTAGATCTGGGTGTATGGTTGCACGAGTCGGATCGGAATCGCTTTCTGCAACTCTTGCGTGAACATTCTTTTGTCAATAACTTTGAGGTTGAAATGCAACGTAAAGGCGGGGAGGAGTTTACCGCCATATTTTCGGGTACACTGCTGGAGATTGCCGACAAACCGTTTGTACTGAGTGCCGTTATGGATATCTCCGACCAAAAACGCTTGCAAAACCAACTGCATCAGTCCCAAAAAATGGATGTAGTCGGTCAGTTGGCTGGAGGTATTGCCCATGATTTCAATAATATGCTGGCCGGGATCATGGCTGCAGCTGAAATGCTGAAGTTGCGACTGCCGGGTGATGATAAAAACAGTAAAATGGTGGATACAATCATCGAAGCGGCAAACCGTTCAGCAGACCTTACCCGTGAACTATTGATGTTCTCGCGTAAAGGAGATGCGGTTTCGAGGCCGGTTCGTATTCATGAAACAATATCTACCGTCATGTCACTGCTTGAACGCACTATTGACAAGCAGATTCAAATAACTTCCCGTATGCAGGCAGATAATCCTGTTGTTATGGGTGATCAAGCACAACTACAGAATTCGCTGCTCAACCTTGGGGTCAACGCCCGTGACGCAATGCCTCATGGTGGATTTCTGACCTATACAACAAGTGTAAAGGATATGGATGTGGCGGCCAATCGATCATTGGGGATCTCCCTTGCAGTCGGTCGTTATCTGGAAATAGCAGTGTCAGATACCGGAATTGGTATGACTAAAGGGTTGATGGATCATATCTTCGAACCGTTTTTTACGACCAAGGCGGTTGGTAAAGGAACTGGACTGGGTTTAGCATCTGTTTACGGGACAGTGCGCAGTCATCAAGGTGAACTGCACGTACAGAGTGAGCCTGGAGTCGGCTCGGTTTTTAAAATGTACCTGCCGATAATTGAGGCGGAATCCGTTGCCAAGGCATCTGAAGGAGTTGCGCTTACGGGTAAAGGTGGGATCCTGCTGGTAGACGATGAAGAAATTTTACGAGATATCGGCCGCGAATTACTTGAAGATTTTGGTTATACTGTCTTTCTCGCTGAGAATGGTATTCAAGCGTTAGAGGTGTTTGGATCTCACAGGAATGAGATATCGCTGGTTATTCTTGATATGATAATGCCGAAGATGGGTGGCAAAGATACCTTCCTGCGGTTACGTGAGGAAGTGCCTGAGCTGAAAGTGCTGTTCTGCTCAGGATTCAGTAGTGAAGGTACAGGATGTGAACTGGTCAGGATGGGGGCTTGCGGCTTTATTCAAAAACCCTATAACCGCAGTGAGCTGAGTCGGGCAGTCGCGGAGGCACTGGAACTTTGAAAACAACAAACACCACACCTCAGCAACAGGCTACAATTTTGGTTGTAGAAGACGAACAGTACGTCAGGGAGTCTCTGACAGCGTATCTTGATGACATCGGTTACCGGGTGCTTGAAGCGGAAAACGGTGAGACGGGATTGTCGCTGTTTCGGGAGCAGAAACCCGATATTGTTATGACTGATCTGCGCATGCCGGTGATGGACGGTTTTGCCCTGGTAGAAGCAATTGCGGCAGAGGCAGAGCTGACGCCGATTGTTGTTGTTTCCGGAGTCGGAGCAGTTGGTGAGGCGGTGCGGGCCATGAGGTCTGGGGCCTGGGATTATCTTTCCAAGCCAATAGTAAATTTTGAAGAGCTACAACTCACTCTGGAGCGTTCACTGGAAAGGGCCAGGACAAAGCAGGCGTTAGAGAATCTGCGTCGTCATCTCTCAGAGGGAACGCTGGAGGACGAGACAGCATTCAGTAATATAATCACTGCCTCTCCACGGATGCGCTCTCTGTTTCTTTATCTAGAGTCAGTCGCCCCATCCCGCCAGCCGGTATTAATCACTGGCGAAACAGGCACCGGAAAAGAATTAATTGCCAGGTCGCTCCACACTTTAAGCACTCTTCGTGGCCCGTTTGTGGCGATTAATCTGGCCGGACTTGATGATATCATGTTCAGTGACACCCTCTTTGGTCATCAACGCGGCGCTTACACCGGTGCTGATAGGGTTCGTGAGGGCTTGATTCGGCAGGCAGCCGGCGGGACTCTTTTTCTGGACGAGATCGGTGACTTGTCGCCAGGATCTCAGATGAAACTGCTCCGCTTGTTGCAGGAAGGAGAATATCTACCTCTTGGTGCCGACAAGGTACAAAAAAGTGATGTTCGAATTGTGGCTGCGACCCATGCCAACCTGAAAAGTAAGATGGAACAGGGCACCTTCCGTCCGGACCTGTATTACCGGCTTTTCAGCCACCGTGTTGAGTTGCCGCCACTCCGCGAACGTCCTGAGGATATTCCGCTGCTGACGTTACATTTTCTGGAGAAGGCAGCCACTATGCTAGGTAAACCCACACCTGTCGCACCGTCAGAGCTGAATAGCTATCTCATGTCCTACCGCTTTCCCGGCAACATCCGTGAAATGGAAGCACTGATTCACGATGCAGTTGCCCGCTCGGCTAGCCGCACACTATCTCTCGATTCAATTGTGGCGGCGGTCGGCAGTGATCTACTCGCATCCGCAACGTCATCTCCTGCTGCTACTAACTGCCTGGTCTGCCCGTTTGCAGAAAAGTTTCCAACTATAAAAGGGGCCGAGGAACTTCTGATAGCGGAGGCGCTGCGACTCGCTGGCAATAACCAGCGGCTTGCCGCTGCCTATCTTGGGATTACTCGCCAGGCTCTTAACAAACGGTTGTGCAGGAAGGGTTAACACTGTTAAGAGATTCTGTATTCCGTGTTAATAACAATGAACTCAAGAGTTGCCCGAATTCTGTCATTTTGTATGGTTTTGCTACAGCCCCTGCGAACCCGTATTTGCTAAAATCCGAGATGATCGGATCATTTGAATAGCCGCTCGACACGATCAGGCACGCTTTATGATCGATTGCAAGAATCTGTTCTGCCGTTTCCTTGCCCCCCATGCCACCAGGAATGGTAAGATCCATAATTACCATTGAAAATGATTCCCCTGATTCTCTGGCCGCTTTAAAAAGCTGAACCGCCTCAGCGCCGTTTACGCATGTTGTAACGCTATACCCCAGAAACTCCAACATTTCAGATGTCATGTCACGAATCATTTCTTCGTCATCCATAACAAGGATGGAGCCTCCGCTATGTTCCCCGGTTGTTAGCATGGATGTTTCTGTTTGAGAATCCTTTTGCTCATGGCCGATGGATGGAAGATGGATTGAGAAGGTCGTGCCTGTTCCTTTGATAGATTTTACTCCGATATGGCCGCCATGCCTGCACACAATCGAGTACGCCGAGGCGAGCCCAAGTCCGTTCCCCGTAAGTTTGGTTGTGAAATACGGATCAAAAATCCTTTTCAAATCATCATCCGGTATTCCGCACCCTTGATCGGTAAATTTAAGCAGGACATATGTTCCGCCTGGTAATGTCAACGTATTACAATCTGCAAGGATCACGTTTTGTGCGGAAACAGTCAGTGTACCGCCTCCCGGCATTGCTTGCGTGGCATTAATAATTATGTTGTGGAATACCTGACTAATCTGCCCCTCATCCGCATCTATAGCGTGGATAGATTGAATAATGTCAACTTTTCCTTTAACATTTGAACCGTGAAGTACCAGGGAAATACTTTCGTTTAACAGGTGATGAAGCGAAATTACTTTTTTTATCGGCTCTCCTCCGCGAGCAAATGTCAGAAGCTGATGAGCCAGTTCAGTCGCCCGTACGGAAGCTTTTTCGGCTTCAAGCAGTGGTTTGTATGATTTGTGATTGGCATCAATAAACATCTGCGCAAAGGAGATATTTCCCATTATTCCTGTAATAATATTATTGAAATCGTGCGCGATGCCTCCGGCCAGGATGCCGAGGGATTCCAGTTTCTCAATTTTCAGTAGTTCCTTTTCGTGCTCTTTCCGGTCTGTGATGTCGGTGCTCATCACACATAAGCCTCTTATGCTGCCGTCTTTGCTCTTTAAGGGGAATTTTATTGAAATGGCATAGCGACGTTTCTTTTGCGAATCTTCGAGCTCTTCTTCTCTCTCGATGCAGGTGCCGCTTGACAATACCTCTAGATCATTATCTCTGAACTGCATACCGCTGGTGTGTGGAAACAGCTCATGGTCTGTTTTGCCGATAGCTTCATCCCGTGACACCCCGGTCACTTCTTCCCATTTCCGGTTAACAGTCACATAGCGGCCATCCACCTCTTTGACCGCAATTATCATCCCGCTGTACTCAATAATGTCAGCAAGAAACCGTCGGTTTTCTTCCAGGTTGTCTTTTGCCTGTTTCATTTCTGTGATGTCTGTATGTGTCCCGATCATGCGCAGTGGGGTGCCGTCCTCACTGCGGTTAACCACCGTGCCGCGACCAAGAATCCACTTGTAACTCTCATCCTTGCATCTCAAACGATATTGAACTACATACGTTGCCGTGTTGCCATTCAAGTAGGCCTGCATTGCTCCGGAAACATATGACTTATCATCTGGATGAATTCGTTGCACCCATTCTTCGTTTGCAGGGTGGATACAATCTTCAGAATAACCCAGCATCTCTTTCCAGCGTTTTGTGTATTGTGCCTCGCCGCTCTGGATATTCCAATCCCATACACCGTCACCGGAACCTTCGATGGCAAATTTCCAGCGATATTCACTCTCATGGAGAGCTTCCTGTGCACGCCTTCGCTTTGTTAACTCTTCTATCAGGCTCTCTTTAACCTGCGAAAACTCAAGCTTGTTACGATTACATTCTTCTTGGGAACGAGCCAGTTCCAGTTTTTGCTCATTGTTACGATAAGTGGCCTGCTGACAGTTATCGAGCAACATGAGGTGTGAATGAAGCAGCGCTCCAAGTTGTGCGGTAAGTTCGCTCGGGACAGTAAAATGAAAAAGGAGTGGTGCGCATTGAATCCAGCTGTATTCAGATCCAAACGTAACTATGATGCCGGTTAGGATGTTGCCAAATGGTGCCAGCGCGTTTTCTGCATCCTCACGGGTTGTCGCCAGAAGAGCAAACGGCCAGCGCCTGACATCTCTTTGCTCAAGGTTGGGGCGGTACAGAAAAACATCCGGTGCATTTACATTCAGAGATAACAGTGGATAGTTCATATTACGCTCCCAAAAGACAGATGACACAGGTGGCGTTATGGAAGTAGGACTCGGTGTATGAAAGGTCATCTTTTAGGAATGGACCTATTTCACCAAAAGAAGGAAAGCCTACAAGAGGTATTTGATTCCCTATAGCACTCTGAATCGCCTGCACTTCCTCTTCCCCGCGATTGTTTAGCTGCCATTTCCTGCCGGCACAACTCACTACTATAGCAGCAGCCGGAATGAATCCGGATCTAACAATGCTTGTAATACAGCTGGATATGGCTTTCAGCAGCTGTTCTCGATCGGCACCGCTTACGCGGATGGTTGCACCCGAAGGTATGCTGCCAAAGGTGGTAATTGTACCTGTCCGCATATCGAAACGGAATGATGAGCGGAGGTAAAATCGTTCTAAAGACGAATCGGTATAGGTGGCAAGAGCGAGTATTCCCAGATCAGCCTCTGCGAGTGGTTTGCCGATCTGGTCCCTTATAAAATCCAGTGGATTAAGCCCGCTGATACTTATGGTTGTCTTGCCGTCCGACTCTCCGACTATCCCGGGAACCCCAATCGGCAGGAAGCCGCTGGCTGAATTAGTAATAAAAGGCATTGCTCCGGATGCGAGCAGAATTGCAACTCCGTCTTCAATGTTGCCTCCGTTGAGGAATAGTCGGCTGCGAGTAAATTTTCTGTCATCACCTGTCATCCCTCCAATGAACGGAAACGAAAAAACGTCACGCACTCCGGAAGCGATGCAGGTTCCATCGGCCGTGACGCCATCTGCCAGAACAAAGGCCCATTCAGCTTTTCCGCCAAGCTGTTCAAGAGCAGCAGAAGCGCACGCGCGCGCTGTGGTTAATGAATCGGCGCCGACTCCTGTCTTCACTGCGACGCCCCATTTTGTCATGCCATCTGACGTAATTCCAAGGGCACACACTCCGTAGTGTGCGGTCATGGAAGTTTCATAAATACCGTCACCAGTACCGCCGAACACAATTACATCTCTGGTTTCAAGGCCATCGTACAATCCGGTGAAAAAATCTGCATATTCGAGTTCAAACGTAATTGAGGCAAATAGCAGAATCACTTCCGGTGCCATATCTTTCAGCGTTTCGCCAATGGTGCTTCCAGCCTGATAGGCATCAGTAAGAGAAGTGCTGGCTGATTTGTACCTCATAGCTGCCTCCTTTGACTGGGGGTTTCAGCCCGTTGCCGAGTTTAAAAGTTTTAGAGTTAAGTGGCGTAAAAACTAAACCAAACTATATCAAAAAAATGCAATTCACAATATTTAATAAATAATAACTGGCATGCAAAAAGACTTATTAGTCAACGACAGCACCTCTAATCGATTCCAGAAAGAGACATATAGAATCTTAAACATGCCCCTGCGACAATAGTCACTGTTGAGACATTTGTCGCAATTAGTCTAACATCCTGAATTGTCACAATAAAATCATATTAATGGTAATCCCCTGTCAACAATAGTCGCAAGAGTCCGGACATTCTAGTGGATATAACTATCTATAATAACTCCGCAAAAAAGGTTTTAGTCTATGGCACGCCATATGCTCTCTAACTGAGAAGAATTTTCATTGCACAGTTACAAAACTGCGGTTGCTATTAGAAACGGGGGAATTTATGAAGCTTAAAATGTACAAGGATTGGGGCATTTTTACAAAGATCATGAGTCTGTCAGTGCTGACGTGGCTGGTATTGGTAGCAGCGACTATTTTTGCACTGGTGCCTTTTATCCGTGGGCTGATCATGGAAGAGAAGCAGGCCACTGTCAGCTATCTCGTCCAGGAAGCAACCAGTATGCTTTCGTCATACCAGAAGCAGGTAGAATCCGGAATACTCACTAAAGAAGAAGCTCAAAAACGGGCTTCCGAGCGAATAAGTGCCATCCGTTATGACGGCTCAAACTATCTCTGGATTAATGACCTTGGCCCGAAAATGGTCATGCACCCGATCAAGCCTGAGCTGAACGGCAAAGATTTAAGTGAAAATAAAGATCCGAATGGTAAAGCTCTTTTTATGGAAATGGTCAAGGTCTGCAAAGATAAAGGCAAAGGCTTCGTAGATTACGCCTGGTCCAAGCCTGGTAACAGCAAGCCGGTGCCCAAAATATCTTACGTGGAACTTTACCAGCCGTGGGGTTGGGTGATCGGCACCGGTATCTACGTTGATGATGTGACAGCCCACGTCCGTCAGATTCAGATCGGCATAGGTATCGCCCTGATGGGTATTCTGATGCTTAGTACCCTGTTGGCCTGGCTGGTGTCGCGAACAGTAATTGGGCCGATCAAGGCGGTAGTTGACACTATAAGAGATATTGCTCAGGGTGATGGCGACCTGACCCGCCGGCTGCCGATTGTCGGCAGGAACGAAATCGGTGAACTGAGTGAATGGTTCAATACATTTATCGGTAAACTTCACGGCATTATCAATCAGGTTTCCGGCAGCTCATTGCAACTGGCATCCTCCTCTCTTGAACTCCAGTTGACTTCCAGGCAGATGACGGAAAGCATAGCTCAGCTCTCTTCTCAATCAACTTCGCTGGCAACTGCCGGTGAAGAGATGTCTGCCACCTCAGGCGATATTGCAAATAACTGCCATCAGGCCGCCGGTAATGCCGGAGGTGCGACTCAGAAAGCCAAGCAGGGGGCGGCTGTTGTCGGTCAATCCATAGCAGTCATGAACAGTATCGCCGAGCGGGTCCAAAAAGCAGCCGGTACAGTTGATGCTTTGGGAGTTCGCTCTGAACAAATCGGCGCCATAATCGGCACTATCGAAGATATCGCTGATCAGACTAATCTGCTGGCGCTGAATGCCGCAATTGAAGCGGCACGAGCAGGTGAACAGGGCCGCGGTTTTGCTGTAGTTGCTGATGAAGTACGTGCACTGGCCGAACGCACCACCCGTGCAACCAAAGAAATCGGTGAAATGATCAAAGCCATCCAGAAAGAGACTAAAGATGCTGTTGTCTCTATGGAACAGAGCGTTGTTCAGGTTGAGCAGGGGACCAGCCATGCTGCAGAATCAGGACGCTCATTGCAGGAAATCCTTGATATCATCAATGATGTCACCGAGCAGATCAGTCAGATTGCTACTGCAGCAGAAGAGCAGACAGCCACGACCCGCGAAATCAGTTGCAACGTAATGAGTCTCAACGATCTGGCACAGCAGAATGATCACGCACTCCATGAAACAGCGCTAGCTGCCAATGATGTCTCGCGTCAGGCCGAAGAGTTGAAGCAGTTAGTCGGTCAGTTCAGGCTATAAGGGATATAGATTCAGGAAATCGGCACGTTTTTCTGTGTAAAGGAGTCATTGGATGTCGCCTAAATCAGCAGAAATATTTTTTAAAAGCGAATCGCGCTACCGTATGCTAGTAGAAAACTCCTGCGACATCATCTTTTCACTGAATATGGAAGGTAACTTCACCTATATTTCTCCCGCCTGGGAGAAAATTCTCGGCCATGAACCATCCGGGATTATAGGGCATAATTTTAGGGAATTTATCCATCCGGAAGATATCTCACTCTGTGAAACTTCAATTTTAACGTCTGTTCAGACCAAATCGGCACAGGAGATGACCTATCGCATTCATCATGCAGATGGCGGCTGGCGCCGACATACATCTCGCGGCACGCCGCATTTGGATGAAGACGGTCTGCTGACGTTTATAGGCATGGCTCATGATGTTACCGAGCAACTCCGCATTGAAGAAATAATGATACAGACGGAAAAAATGATCATGATCAGCGGTATGGCTGCCGGTATGGCACACGAGATCAATAACCCGCTGGGTGCTATACTGCAGCATGCCCAGAACATAGAGAGGCGGGTATCAGACGATATTCCGGCAAATTTAAAAGTTGCTGCTGAGATTGGGGTTGATCTCGACCTGGTACGGGTATATCTACAAAAACGGGGTATCCTGGATTTTATCAGCCACATTCGAACCGCTGGAATGAGGGCTTCGGATATCATATCTAAAATGCTCCATTTTAGTCGGCGCGGCGAGTCCGGTACTGAATATACCGATATTCCGGCTCTATTAGACAGGGTGCTTAATCTTGCAGGTACCGATTATGACATGAAGAAAAAATATAATTTTCATCGCATTGAGCTGCTGCGCCTTTACGCACCCGAGCTGCCGCCGGTTGAGATGGCCGTTGTGGAAATAGAGCAGGCTATATTGAATATCCTCAAAAACGCTGCTCAGGCGATCTCAGGTGCGGAGCTGAACCGACCTCCGCGAATAACAGTGCGGGCATTATTGTCTTCGGGGATGGTTGTGATCAAAATAGAGGACAACGGACCTGGTATGGACGAGGCAACCAGAATGCGGATTTTCGAACCTTTTTTTTCCACCCGAGAGGTTGGTATGGGTACCGGTCTGGGGTTGTCGGTAGCCTATGCAATAATCACCAAGAGGCACCATGGATCAATTGATGTCCAGTCTCAAGCCGGTGTGGGAAGCAGCTTTACCATCAAGCTGCCATTGCAGGGGGAAGCGTTATGAATAATGCCGATATCAGGGTGCTGCTGGTTGATGACGACGATATGATCCGCGACTGTATAATGGCCTATCTTGATGACGAAGGTTTTAGTGTGCGCGGTGCGGCCTGTGGCGAAGAAGCTTTGGAAATAATTCATTTACTCAATCCGGCGGTCTGTATATCGGATATGAGGCTCCCTGGAATGAGTGGAGAACAGTTCATTGCCGCGGCTTATGCTCTTTGCCCATCAACTGGATACCTTCTCCACACAGGCATGCACTATTCTCTGTCTGATTCTTTGTGTGCCATCGGGATGACTGACGACGACATTCTGCTCAAGCCGATCCATGATTTGTCGAAACTAGTGAGAAAAATCAAGAGCAGTGCCGTAGCCTGGAGCAATAAATGATGAATCGAATCGCTGCAAATATGGTGTTGTTAACCATTGACGACGAAGAATCAATTCGCACCAGTGTGGCCGCTTTTTTTGAAGATTGTGGTTTTGTCGTGCTTCAGGCCTGTGATGGTCGCGAAGGGATTGATATGATCCATTCCATGCACCCGGATGTTGTTATTACAGACCTGCGAATGCCGAACGTGGATGGCATGGATGTGGTAGATGCAGCCAGGAAACACAATGATAATCTGCCGGTCATAGTTCTTTCAGGCACCGGAGTGCTGTCAGATGCAACTGAAGCGATGCGTCGTGGAGCCTGGGACTATCTCAGCAAGCCGGTTGTTGATCTTGTCGAGCTAGAGATGGTTGTTGCCCGCTGTATCGAACGGGCTGGTCTGGTTCAGGAGAACCGGAATTACCATGATAATCTGGAGATGCTGGTCAAGCAGAGAACTGCTGAATTGCGCAAACTGAATGCCGCAGTAGAACAGAGCGCCAACAGTGTTATTATCACCGATATTAATGGAATTATTGAATACGTAAATCCAAAATTTACGGTAGTCTCAGGATATAGCAGTGAAGAGGCTATAGGTCAGAATCCGCGTATTCTTAAGTCAGGCAAACAGGCGGACAGCTATTATGTTGAAATGTGGAAAACCATAAGTTCCGGTAAGGAGTGGCAGGGCGAATTTTGTAACAAAACCAAAAATGGCCGGCAGTTCTGGGAGTTGGCAAGTATTGCCCCGATTAAGAATGAAGCCGGCATGATAACTAATTTTGTTGCCATAAAAGAGGATATTACCGGCCGCAAACAGCATGAAGACCAACTCTATTATCAGGCCAACTTTGACGCACTGACCGGTTTGCCTAATCGCCATTATTTTCAGAATTATCTTGAGCTTCAACTGGAGTTGCTTAACCGCGAAAACCAGTTTTTGACACTGATGGTTCTGGATATTGATAATCTCAAATACGTAAACGACACATTTGGTCATGAATTCGGGGATAATCTGATTAAGGAAATCTCCCGTCGCCTTGAGGCGGTCTGCGGGCACGAATGCGTTGTGTCACGTTTTGTTGGAGATGAATTTACAATTATTCCACCACTGTCTAATGATGCCGATGACTCAAAAAATCGAGCAGAGCAGATTCGTTGTGCCATGAATGATGTTTTTACCGTTAAAGGAACGGATATTATTGCAACTGCAAGTATTGGTGTGGTGGTCTATCCGGAAGATGGCGAAAGCGTGGAAAGCTTGTTGAAAAATGGTGAAGCGGCCATGTATCAAGCGAAGAAAGAGGGGAAAAACGCTATCAGTTTCTATACCCGCGAATTGAACAGCCAGCTTGAACAGCGCTTTGCCCTGGAAGCAAAGCTTCACAAAGCCATCGATCGGGGAGAGTTCAGTTTACAGTACCAGCCGCAAATCAACCACACTCTAGGCTCTATAATTGGCGTGGAAGCGCTTCTTCGCTGGACGCCAACCGGTGAGGGGCCCGTCTCACCAAGCCTTTTTGTGCCGATTCTGGAGGAGAGCGGGATGATCGTAGCGGTCGGTGAATGGGTGCTGTGGCATGCCTGTGAGCAGGCCGTAGAATGGCAGAAGCTTGGACTGATAGGTTTACGCATGTCGATTAATATTTCAGCACTGCAGTTCATGCGCAGCGATCTAGATGTTGCCGTCAAGCGTGTGCTGGAGGCAACCGGGCTGGATCCGCATCGCCTCTGTCTGGAGCTGACCGAAAGTATGATCATGGTGGACAGTTCACGAACTCTTGAAAAAATGAACGCTCTGGCGCAGATCGGCGTCATTTTATCGCTGGATGATTTCGGCACCGGTTATTCTTCACTCGAATATTTGGGACGACTGCCGATCAACGAGTTGAAAATCGACATATCGTTCGTTCGTCGGATGCTGACTACCAGAAACGATGCAGCAGTGGTTAATACGATCATTGCCATGGGGCAGGGACTTGATATGGAGTTGGTTGCCGAGGGGGTAGAGACGAAGGAGCAGCTGCTATATCTGACTGAGCGGGAGTGCGGAATTATACAGGGCTTTTATTTCAGCGAACCACTAAAGTCGAATGAAGTCTTGCTATTCTATAATGATTGGAGCTCAAAGTAGTTCTAACACCATTTCTAACCTTTATTTAATCAGTCTCTCATGGTATTCAGTAAACGCTGTTTTAATACGGCCTTGATCATGGAGTAACCTAATGTCTACAGATTATTATCTTCGTCTGCGCCGCAGATTTATCAGTGCCGTTATACTTGTGCTTGTAGCATTATCAGGTGTGGTGTACGTACACGGAATTCCTGAAAGAGAGCTACAGTTCTCAGTTGCCGGACTTGCTGTTAGTTGTCTGCTGTTAGTTCTGCTGACAGTGCTGCCATATATTTTTCTGCAACAATTCAAGAAGCTTGAGCAGGTCAACCGTAAACTTGAGGAGCAGCAAATCGATCTTGAACTCAAAGTCGAACTGCTTGACGCCGCTTCCGACGCAATTCTGCTGCTTGATGAGAAAGGGCAGTTTGTCTATTTTAATACTGCACTGCAGGCCATGACCGGGTATAGCCGTGAGGAATTACTGCTAAAAGGTCTTCATGGAATACAGCCACCTGAATTTGCCGCCCGGATACAGGAAAATATCAAAAGAGTTTTTGATCATGGAGAAGCATATTTCGAGTCTGCGTATGTTCGTAATATCGGGGATATTCTGCCGATAGAAGTTCACGCCCGGGTGACAAATGTTAATGGCCGAACTCAGATTCTAAGTATGGTGCGTGATATAAGGGAACGTAAAGAGTCCGATAACAAAATAAAAACTACAATCAAGGAATGGCAGGGAACCTTTGATTCCGTTGAGGACGTGGTATGGTTGCTGGATATTAACCGTACAATCATCCGTGCTAATAAAGCCACTGAGAGTGTGTTCAAAAAACTTTCTCAGGACGTAATCGGTTGCAGTTGCTGTGAAGTTTCACATAGTGACATGATTCAGCATGAGAACTGCCCATTTGCACGGATGCTAGAAACTAAAAAACGTGCATCAATGCAGCTCCACATCGCAGACAGGTGGTTTGAAGTCTCCGTTGATCCTGTCTTCTCAGAAGATGCTACTATTATTAATGCCGTTCATATCGTTAAGGATATTACTGATTTGAAAAAGGCAGAGATGCGTGAAATAGTCCGTTCAGAAATTCTGGAACGAATTGCACGCGGTGAGTCGCTTTCCGGGCTTCTCTCGTTTATTGCCACTTCGATTGAGAATGAAAATCCAGGAATGCTCTGTTCAATACTGTTGGTCAGTGATGACGGTAAAAGATTGTTGAACGGGGCTGCTCCAAGTTTGCCAGACATTTATAACAGTGCAACCCATCGCACAAAAATCGGTGATGGAATTGGTTCGTGCGGTACTGCTGCTTTCCGGATGAAGCGGGTTATTGTGGAAGACATTAATACGCATCCCTTTTGGAAAGGTTTTGCACCCGCTCAGGTTGCCGGGCTACGCTCGTGCTGGTCTGAACCGATTATTTCATCAACAGGCCTGCTGCTCGGCACCTTTGCCATCTATCATCGATCTCCGGCTATTCCTACTGAAAACGAAATATCACTTATCCAACAGGCATCTGCTTTTGCCGGTATCGCTATAGAGCGGAGTCGAGGTGAAGCTGAGCGCATGGAGTTGGAACAGTTGCTGAGCCAGTCGCAGAAAATGGAGGCAATTGGGCACCTGTCTGGTGGCATAGCCCATGATTTTAATAACTTATTGACACCTGTTTTAATTTACGCCGACATGCTTAAGCGTTCATTGCCGGATAACGATAAGGCACGGTCTCAGCTTGACGGTATTATTAAAGCATCCGGCAAGGCACGGGATCTGACGCAGCAACTACTCAGCTTCGGGCGTAAGCAGGTCATGCAGATACAAGTCGTAGATCTGAACGACGTTATCATGTCTTTCTATTCGATGGTGCGCCGGACGCTGCGTGAAAATATAAGTCTTAGTCTGCAGCTTTCCGGACAACCGGTTGTGGTTCGTGCTGATATTTCAAAGATAGAGCAGGTGCTCTTGAATATGGTAC
>CAIQWT010000100.1 GCA_903875605.1 uncultured Geobacteraceae bacterium
ATAATGAAAGGTTTTAAAACTGGTTTAAAATTCGACTCTATTCCAAGATCAATTTTCGCATTAAAAGAATCCTCAAGAAAATGGAGCACTCCGAAATAACTATCTGCCGTATTCTGAGAAAGTTCAATTGCTACATCAATATCCGAATCAACACGAGCATCTCCGCGAACATAGCTACCAAACAGTCCGATCGTGATAACACCAAAACGCTCATGCATTTCCAGCTTATGCTGTCTCAAAAAATCAAGAATATGTTCACGTGTCATAGTAAAAACCCTCCTTTCAGGGATAGTATCATATCCGAAAAACTTCGCCATTATTTTTACTTTACCAGAGAGAGAAAGAAATCCTCCAGATCTCTGCGCTTCATTTCCACCAGGACGACATTAGTGCCGGTTCTGTTCACTTCACCCATAAAAGCGTTGAAGCCGCTGCAAGGTACATAATATTCGGATACCGACTCGGTGCGGCGAAGCGCCTCAATTCCGGCAAACGGGAGTGATTCAGCCTCTGTGGCCTGCAAATGGATTACATAACCTTCAACGCCGCTGCGCAGGATGCTTTCTACCCTATCCACAGCAACAAGAGTACCTTTTACAATGACTCCGACACGGTCACAAACCTTCTCAACGTCATCGGTAATATGTGTACTAAAAAACACACTTTTGCCGCGCGCCTTCAAGTCAAGGATTATATCCTTGACTAATGCCCGTCCGATCGGATCAAGACCACTCATCGGTTCATCAAGGATATACACTTCGGGGTCATGGACAAGAGCCTGAGCCAACCCAACTCGCTGAATCATTCCTTTACTGTAGCCACGCATGGGGCGTTTCCGCGCATCCCACAAATCAAGCCGAATCAACACATCTTCTGTTCGCTGCTCAAGCAGAGTGGAGTCCATCTTGAACTGTGTGCCGACAAAAGTGATATACTCTTCCGCACTCAGATAATCATAAAAAGCAGGGTTTTCTGGGAGATATCCGACGTTGTAACGAGATTCAGGGCGGCTTACATCTAATCCCATAATCTGTGCTGCACCGGATGTTGGTCGCAATAATCCCATTACCAGCTTGATAGTCGTACTCTTTCCGGCACCGTTTGGACCAAGAAAACCAAAAATTTCTCCAGCAGCGATATTAAGATTAAGCCCCTTCAGAGCATCAATCTTTATCATATGCTTTCCGGTAAATTGCTTGCTCAAACCAGTTATTTCAATGGCGTTCATCTGTCTCTCCCACTTTATTCTTACTATTACCCGCTTCGGTAAAAGAAAACATACTGGTGGTTACAACTTTCCCATCCGCTTCGATGTAAAATTGACCACCGTATGGATCTGATGGCGGTGGTGCTAAAAAGCCGGATAGAACCAAAGTATCAAGTGAAGCAGGCAATACTCCTTTTTTTTCTTTATACCGATCCCGTGCCAGTTCAATTCGACGTACTTCCTTAAAAGCTGCAAGACGGAATTGATATTTTTTTTTGACAGCCGGGTTCTTCTCGCCATTTTCCAGAATCGAAAGATATACTATGGCAAGATCTGTTTGCCCGGATTTTTGCATATAGCGGCTTGCTAGGCTGAGATACAACGGATCACCACTTAACTCGCCTGCCCTTTTGTAATATTCAGCAGCCTTATTAAAATCCTTCAGGAAAAACGCATTATTGAAACCCGCAAAAAACGGTAGATACCAATCCCAGGTGCGGTATTTCATGCCATAATCAAGAAGTTTATTGGCAATAACGTATTTCTTAACATCCCAGACAAGAAAAGACTGCGCAAAATAATAGCCATCCATATTATATGGATCAAGCTTCAAAGCACTGTGGATAATATTTGACATACTCAGATAGTCTGGTTTTTCTGAAACAATATTATCAGCCTGTTTATCCATCAAACCACCAAAATACATTGTTACTTTCATAAGCAGCGCTGCTCCGACGACCTCCTTATAATCAGCACAGGAATAGCGGAGCAAGTCTGCACTTGGAACATAACCAAGTTTTTCCTCAACTGGCTTATGCTTCATATAAGAAGTAAAAGGTCCAAGCACGGCGACATACCCTATCAGGCAGACGAGTAAGAGAAACATTGGTCGCCAAAATAGTCCGCTCATTTCATCTCTCTTCGTTCAAAGAGTATGGAGCCAATAGCAAGCAGAATTCCGGTATACACGAAAAAATAGATGATAGTTAAAAGAAGCCCTGAGGAATTAAGAGGAATAGAATATATTGCATGCACTTTAAGGTCAAATCCGCTCAGGTTTGGCAGGATATAATAAAACAACTTTGCAGCATTTCTGACCACATCAGATACCGCTTTTTGAGCAGATTGAGACTGCAAATATTCATACACCTGCTGAGTAATTGTACCGGCCAAAAAGGTACTGATTGCGCCAAAAATAGGCAGAAAAAAGGAAGTGCTGACAGTAGCCAGCAGCATGGCAACAGCCACTATAATAATGTATTTAAGCGCATCAAAGAATATTGAAACAATAATAGTGCTCCACAGAATCGGTCTGGAAGGAGGATACAGAACAGAAGAAAACTTGATGACAAGAATGGATACTGTTCCCAGAAATAGTGCAGTAAGCAGCATAAAAAGTGCAATGCCGAAGAATTTCCCAACAAGGTAGGTAGTACGACTAAGTGGAAGACTTAATACGCTGAAGGTATAGCGACGTTCGATATCTTTCCAGATTGTGGTAGCTCCTAGAAACAATGCCAAAATGAATAACAAAATAGAAATAAGAGAAAGTGAGAGGGTGATTGATAATTCCGTTACCTGTCGCATCGAAAGAGAGGCTGCAGACGGAATAAAAAGAAAAAACACCGCTAATGCCATGATCCCTTGAAAAACACGGTCTCGGAAGACACCTTTAAGAGTAGTTTGTATTATTGAGAACATTAAACACCTCCTTATTAACATGTAACAGTTAAAACGGCTAACTTTCCTGTAAGAATAAAAAAACTTCCGGATCAATTTTGGATGGTTATATTTCGCATTTCAAGCTTACAATTGCGACACTAGATTTTTATGCCGTACAACTACGGATTGAGCATTCTTATCTGTTCGCCAGTTGGTTCAGTCTTGAAAGCAAAAGCTGATATTTCCAAGTCATCGTGACTAGTTAAAACACAAGTGAATCCTGATTGCTTTAAAGCTCTTACCAACAAAGTCACACTGAAGCCGGTTTTGTGCGCGTAAAAATCGACACCGCTCTGTTCAATTTGTTTTCTATATCCAAATATTACATCAAGAGGAGCAATAGGGCCTGATGGTGACATATATAATTCATCGTCTAGCTCCATTTTTGAATTGATCAGGGACTGCATTACTCCCACAAGATTGGGAACACGAATATATGCAAAACCATCTTTTTTCAATATCAACCTGAACCCTTTTAGCACCTTCAAAACATCATGAGCAAAATAGTGTTCAAGATTATGAGAACAATAAACTGCTTCATACTGACGTGGAGGCATTTTCCATAACTCTCTGGCATCGCAGAGTATGTCCGGATTGCCGGTAGGATCTATATCGAGTAAATCATGCTGCCAACCATCGAAACACGAGGGAATAGGAATTGCCTTGTCATTACCACCAACATTTAATACCTTTTTTGAAACGGTCTCTATAATAGAATTAGTCATTTTTTATCACCTTTGAATATTCAATGTCTGTTTGATTGTTGCGAAAGCTTATCCCTCTTGTCTTCCCACATCTTGAAGAACAAATCACATACATCTGAAGAATATTTTTTTGCGTCACATAGTGGTGATTCAATCATAGACTGGCGCAATGATTCACGGATATTACAGATACGATCCGTGTCAATGGCAAGTGCCACAGCTTTTTCTACATACTCGTCGCAAGTATGCGCCACAAGGTTGCCAAGTCCAACAAGGTCTAGAAAAGATTTAGTCTGCCTGCTTATTGGTAATTCACCTGCCAAAGAGATAATCGGTACTCCCATCCAAAGCGAGAAAAGACTAGTCATCCCGCCAGTAAATGGAAAGGGATCAAGAGCTATATCAATATCACCGTACTCCATCAGCATAAAAAAAGGAGTGGAGTTCTTCCTAAATTCTATCCTTCTCCGCGCAACGCCATGCTTAGCAAATAATTCGTAATACCGAGCTCGCACAGTTGCATCTCCAAAAGCTTTATATTTGAGAATCAACCGTGAGCGAGGAACTCGAAGCAATATTTGAGCCCATACGGAAACTACCTGCTCTGATATCTTCAAAGTATTATTAAAACTTCCGAAGGTAATATAATTGTTGTCATAAAATGGGAGGTCAACAACTTCTGGGCACGGGGTAGGCGGAACAAAACAAAAACGGTTGGTTGGAAGGCGCATAACCTGCTCAGAAAACCACTGTTCATCCTGAAATCGAATAAAGTCTTTATCAGCAATAACATAGTCAGTAGTCTTCAATCCGGTTGTATGACCATATCCCATCCAGCTAACCTGTACGGGGGCTGAACGCTTACTGAATAGTTGTAATCTATGCCTATATGTGTGTCCTGATAGATCTACTAAAATATCTATTTTATCTTTTTGGATAAGCGATGATGCCTCTGCATCAGATATATTTGAAATATCATGCCAACCTGTAGCAGTATTCTGATACCACACAGTAAGAGAATCCGGCTTTATTCTATTGCTGTAGCAGTACAAAGATAGTCTTTTGGAATTAAACTCTTTAAAAAGCGCTACTAGTAATAGTCCTACTGGGTGATGACAAAAGTCAGAGGATACAAAGCCAATACGGAGGTGTTGGCGTACTTCTGGTGATATCGAAAAAACAGGCGTAGTTGGAGCAATCCGATCGAAAGCAGAACCTATTCTTTTGCTAATCTCAAATATTTCTTTCTGATCTGTGTCATATATGTAAATCATATATGACATTATTGCGGAAAGAATTTCTACGTTATCAGGTTCAAGAACCATCACTCTCTTTAGTATTTCAATAGAACGTGGGATATCCCCCTGGTCTCTTGATAAAAAAGCAAGACATCCCAATGCTCCAACATGTTCAGGGAAAATATCTAGTGCCGTTTCGCAGTATAACTGCGCTTCATGTAGGCGGCCAAGTAATCTGTTTGTGATGCTGAGATTAATTAATGTTTCAACATGATTAGGGCTAAGAGCCAATGCTAGAAGGAAATTTTTTTTAGCCTCTTTTATGTTTTCTGAATATAGAGACAAAAAACCTAAATTAAAGAATGAGTTAAAATACGAAGGATCTAGTCGTATTGCTTTTTTAAACGATTTGACAGCAGATGGATAATTACCTAATTTTTCAAATGTTTTACCAATACCGTTAAGTGCTAGAATATGCCCATGGCATCTACGGAGAATTCGGTTAAAAAGTTTGTAGGCTTGATGTATGTCACCATCCACTAAATTACTATAACCGGCAGCATACAACTCATCTGTATTGAACTGCCTGAATGATTTTATCGGCAGTGTTTCAGAGCACCATCGATGCCACATTTGACGATAAGCAGTTTCAAGATGCCTGGTAAATTTCAAGCCATCACAAAGCGGAGAATCTGCCATTTTTTTTCGCAACCCCGCACGAATTAGTTGAAGATCCTTCACATTACGCGTCAACCTTTGTATTTTTTCGACATATTCATCTGCATTGGACGCCACCCATTCCGGATATCCAATTGTGTACAAAAAGGCCTTACTCTGGCGACTAATTGGTGTGCCACACTCGAGAGTAACTACCGGCACCCCCATCCAGAGAGCTTCGCAAGTAGTCGCACCACCATTATACGGAAAGGTGTCCAAAGCTATATCGATATCAGCATACTCATTCAGCATATCAGAATAAGAAGACCTCGGACGAAGTTCGATACGATTGGCTGTAATTCCATAATAAGTAAACTTTTTTATAAAATCATTTTTTATAATTTCATCCTTGAAAGTTAGCGATTTAAGCACGATCCTTGAGTGTGGAAGAACAAGAAGCAGACGCGACCAGAGCGCAATCACTTCAGAGGTAATTTTGTGTATGGCGTTAAACGATCCAAAGGTAATGTAGCCATTAAGTAATACTGGTGTTGTGGCAACAGGCGGGGCATTCGGCATGGGTTGATAACAGAAACGACAATCTGGTAATCGAATGACTTGTTCTGTAAAATATTTATCTTCACTTGGCGGAATTGTAACAGAGTCACTAATCAAGTAATCAATAGATCTCAAACCAGTTGTATTGAAATAACCAAGCCATGAGACTTGCACCGGAGCAACACATCGTGCAAAAAGCCCCAACCTGTGGAACGCAGTATGACCGGCAAGATCAACCAGAATATCAATACAATCCATCCGGATTAACTGCTCCAACTTGTCATCCGACAGAGAGGAAATATCGCGGTAAATATCGGCATAATTAGCCAGTTCTTCTGTCAATCGGTCTGCATGCGGAAATGAATTATACAAATATATTTCTGTATTTTGCTTGTTATGGGATGCAAGCACAGGTTTTAGATGAAATGTTACTGGATGTTGTTTGAAATCACCGGATACATAACCGATACGAATTTTACGATCTGGAAGTGAACTATTCAAGTGGCCATGTTTTTTTCGAATAAATCTTTGTGAAAGCACTTGTCCCCAGCGAGCAGATTCATCAAAAATGTCCTTCTGACTGAAAGAGGGTATCAAATTCATGGCAAAAAAAAGGCACGAATACGCTGAGTCCGATTTTTTTATTTTTAAACTTTTTCTCTGAAACATAACAGCTTCATCTGCTCTGCCGTTATTTAGCATGATTGATCCAAAGTTCTGATATATTGGTGCGTAGTCAGGATTTAGTGCTAATGCCTTATCGCTCAGATCCTGAGCTTCTTGCACTTGCCCTCTCGTTACTAGTATCGTTGCAAGGGACGTCATGGCCTTGTAGTGAGTTGGGTCGCACTCCAGTGCTTTGCAAAACTGTTCCTCGGCTTCACCTAAAAGAATGGCATAATGCAACACAATACCCAAATTATAGTAGGCGTCAGCAAAGTCTGGTTTTAACTGAATAGCCTTACGCAGAAGTGGTTCTGCTACATCGCGCCCTGCCCCAGTTCGGTATCGCAACAGACCAAGTCCATGCAAAACACGCGGGTGTTCAGGATAAAGTTCATAGAGAACCTCACACAATTTAAGGGCCTTTTTGATCTTGGGATTTTGCAAGCTGGTAATATCTAATTCGTAGCTCATTGGCACGCCCACCTGGCGTAACTGCCGCAG
>CAIQWT010000101.1 GCA_903875605.1 uncultured Geobacteraceae bacterium
AACTGTCGTTCCCCACAGACCCTGTTGCCGGCGTATAGGTCAGGTTCGGTGCAGCCCCGGTGAGCGTTCCGCGAGCCTCCAAGCCGGCCGTGTAGGTCAGGTTGCTTGCTTCCGGATCGCTGCCGGTGAGGGTAATGATCTTTAGCTGGTTCTCCGTCGTAGTCACGCTCTGGCCATTGGCGGTCGGGGCGCTGTTGGCAAAGTTTGCCGTGATAACCATGTCAGCCGTAACATTGGCAACGGTCAACGGGTTGTTGATACTGATTACGACAGCGTCTATACCTGTCCAGTTTACGAAGTGGTAACCGGCAGAGGGAGAAGCCGTGACAATTGTAGTAACGCCACCCCAGTTCAGTGTCTGTGGGTTGGGTCCGCTGATTGTGCCGTTAGCACCGGAAACAAAGGAAACAGTCTTGGTTACCTGATTCACAGTGATGCCCACCGTAGCTACAGCGGAAGTATTAACACCGTCGTTGACAGTAAAGGTAAAGTTGTCAATTCCTACGTAACCTGATGCCGGTGTGTAGATCAGATTAGGGGCTGTTCCATTTACTGCGCCATGTACTGGTGGCGATACAATTCTGTAACTCAGGCTGCTCCCATCAGCGTCACTACCGGTAAGATTAATTGTAAGTGCCTTGTTTTCAGGTGTAGCAAGACTCTGATTATTGGCAATGGGTACACTGTTTAAAAACTGTGCAGCGACATCATGGTTTGATGTGATATCTGTTATTTGATAGGAGTTCCCTATAATAGCTACCGTTTTATCAATACCATTGTCATTGAGTACATTGAGGTGATATCCGGTTTTAGGGTTGACTGTGCAGGTAGATGAACCGCCAGATAAAACGGCAGCAGGCAGGCAGGATATAGTCCCGCCACTGCTTGGAGTCAGAGAGGTTACAGTAAATGTGTTTGGAGTAAATGCTGCTGAAACAGTACAGTTACCAGTGATCGGCCCTGTAGTATATGTGCTGCCATTGCTGTTACCACCGCAGCCAGAGACAGATACCAGCGTAAAGCTTGCATTGGGAGTAAGGCTAAAGTTTGCGGTGCTGCCATAATCGATAATTTGACCTGGTGATGGAGTAATTGTCCCATTACTGTCTGAGGATGCTGTGACTGTGAATGTCTTGATAGTAAATAGGGCCTCTATTCGGTGATCACCCTTAATACTTTGGATTTGGAAGGTAGTCCCAGCGATAACACTTCCCGAAATATCACTTCCATTGTCTTTCAGGGTTGACAGCTCGTATCCAGTTTCCGGGATAATTGAGCAGACAGCGTTACTCCCGTCGCAAGCCTGAGGCGGACAATTAATAAGCCCATTCCCGCCCGTAATTGTTGTGCTTATAGTATGTGAACTCTTTTTAGAGAATACAGCATGAATTGTTTTGTCGACACTTAACGGACCTGTTGTGCAATTGGCCGACCCTGTCCCACTACCAGATGACGATTCGCACTGGGTCCATTCGACATTCGAACAGGTGTCTGCTGTTGCATTGGTAATGACTACGATGCCTTCCGGCACCCCCACTGTTCCGCTGTTTTGTTTAGGATAGGCAGAATTAAAAGGCCAACCAACACTTCCGATGCCGTCGCCTGATATGGAAATAGCCAGATTGTGTCTTGTGCCTGACAGTGTTGACAGTGTTTGGGGGCCGCTTCCAGTTGGTAGGGTTATTAAGGAGGGTTTCGAGGTTAACAATGTGGTGTCAAATGAGCGGATTGAATCATCTGACAGCGAGGATACATATAGCCGCTGGCCATCGTTGCGTTCGACAAGCGATCCGGGGAATTCGCTTGTAAATGTAGGGTATGGAGGTTGTAACTCCGGGTCGAGTAGCGTAATAGTATCAAGGTAATCAGCTACATACAGCTTATTGCTTGAGGCGCTGACTGCGAGTGCGTTCGGGTAGTTGCCGGCTTGTATTGTCTTTAATACTTTAAACGTAGTCGGATCAATTACAGACACTGAGTTGCCAAATATGTTAACTACATAAAGATATTTGTCGAGTGTATGCAATGCCAGGGCATAAGGGCCATCAGATTCGGATAGAACCACAGGCGCCGGAGTAATTGCAGTCTGCCTGGTTGCCATGTCTATTGCTGTAAGGGAAGGAACTCCTTGGCTAAGTATATATGCTTTTGAGCCATCTCTATTGAATACTATGCTGCCAGGGTTATTGCCAACGGCGGTTTCGTCATTATCCAGTTCCAGTGTTTCTGTATTAAGGTAGCGTATGTACGCAGCTGTTCCTGCAGATTCACTATTGCTTATTAAAACACTTTTCCCGGAGGTGTCGCAGGCAATTGATGCTAATCCGGTGAATTTTATATCAGAAACGGTTTTGATGACGGTCTGTTTTTCGGTGTCAATTATGGATATTGAGTTGTTGCCGGCGTTCAAGGTGTAGGCTTGAGACGTTACGGGATTAAGGCACATAGCGGTAGGCTTAGAACCGGATGGTAAAGAAATAGTGGCAACAACAGCGTCGTCACCAGTCTGGATTACACTTACAGTGCTATTGCTGTTGAGGCTGTAGACCAGGTCTGCAGCTGCATGAGGTGGTAGTAGGAGAAGTTGCAGCACGAAGAGAAATAGTAGGTAGTATAAACTCTTTTTTCGGAGAAAAATCACGGATGGAAACCTTTTCCATAAGGCATTTAGTTTCTTAAGTCGTCGCAGTGCCTTAAACGCCGATTTAGATGATTATTTAACACTC
Organism: uncultured Geobacteraceae bacterium; assembly: GCA_903875605.1. GTDB lineage: Bacteria > Desulfobacterota > Desulfuromonadia > Geobacterales > Pseudopelobacteraceae > JACRCG01. Next base: position 2,727 of record CAIQWT010000101.1, read on the forward strand.
TGTAAATCGAATTGGAAATGTCAGGTACGTGGACAGCAAAGAATGTGCCTGTTATTTAGCGGGGTTGTTTTTTATTTCAACATTAACTGCTTGACAAGTGTATTTCAACAAGGATATTGTTTTTCACTTTCAGTAAAAGTTAAGTCATATTGTTTCAAAAAAACATGCTGCTTTTTTAACTAAACTAAAAACGGAGAAGAGAAAATGGCTAAATTCAAAGATTCGCTAGAATACCACTCAAGCGGCCGCAAAGGGAAGATCGAGGTTATTTCAACCAAACCGTGCCAGACTGCCGAAGATCTTTCTTTGGCTTACTCACCGGGAGTTGCCGAACCTTGTCTTGCGATCCAAAAAAATCCGGAAGATGCTTATAAATACACCGCTAAGGGTAACCTGATTGCGGTAGTTTCTAACGGTACTGCCGTCCTTGGTCTCGGAAATCTTGGCGCTCTGGCCGGCAAGCCGGTTATGGAAGGGAAGGGTATCCTCTTTAAGCGATTTGCCGATATTGATGTGTTTGATATAGAGCTAGATACTGAAGATCCGGATGAGATTATCAAGGCTTGTCAATTGCTGGAACCGACTTTCGGCGGCATTAATCTGGAAGATATTAAAGCTCCAGAGTGTTTTTATATTGAGGAAACACTCAAAAAAACCATGAAAATTCCGGTCTTTCACGATGATCAGCATGGTACTGCCATAATATCTTCTGCTGCCTTGATAAACGCACTGCATTTAGTTGATAAAAAGATTGAAGATATACGCATCGTCGTTAATGGAGCCGGTGCTTCCGCGAATTCGTGCGCTAAGCTCGCCATAGCACTAGGTGTCAAGCCGAACAATATGATCATGTGTGATACCAAGGGCGTCATCTACAAGGGCCGTGTTGAAGGAATGAACCCATATAAAGAGCTCTTCGCTGCAGACACTCACTTCCGCTCTCTGGAGGAGGCAGCTGTCGGAGCTGACGTACTGTTCGGCCTTTCCGCCAAAGGAGCATTTACTAAAGAAATGGTTGCCAGTATGGCGCCGAATCCGGTCATCTTTGCCATGGCCAATCCGGATCCTGAAATTACTCCCGAAGATGCACACTCTGTCCGAAGCGATGTAATGATTGCTACGGGCCGCTCTGATTATCCGAATCAGGTCAACAACGTACTCGGGTTCCCGTTTATCTTCCGTGGTGCACTCGATTGTCGTGCCAGCTGTATTAACGAAGAGATGAAACTTGCAGCTGTTAAAGCGCTTGCCCAGTTGGCTCGCGAAGAGGTGCCTGATACCGTCTGTAAAGCTTACGGTAACCAGAAGTTTGTCTTTGGACCAAACTACATAATACCCAAGCCGTTCGATCCACGGGTTCTGCTGCATGTCGCGCCGGCCATTGCTCAGGCTGCGATGGACAGTGGAGTCGCCGGACAACCGATTGAAGATATGGCGAAATATATTGAACACCTCGAATCAACCCAGGGTAAATCCAAAGAGATCATGCGCATGGTTATCAACAAAGCCAAGAGCGATCCGAAAACCATTGTATTTCCGGAAGGAGATAATGAAAAAATTATTAGAGCTGCAAAAGAGCTGGTTGAAGAGGGTATCGCCAAGCCGATTCTGATCGGCGACCGCAATAAGATTCTTCAGAAAATGGCAGACCTCCATATTGAACTGGATGTTCCTGTTATCGATCCAAACGAATCTGAGCTGACCGATAATTATGCTGATGAACTCTATAAACTGCGTCAGCGTAAGGGTATAACGCTTTCCGAGTCACAGCGCCTTTTACGTCGTAAGTCCCGTACTCATTTTGGTTCAATGATGGTTCACATGGGTGATGCTGATGCTTTGCTTGGTGGTATTGATACGCACTACCCGGAGACGATCCGTCCGGCGTTGGAAGTTGTCGGTAAACAGAAGGGGCTTTCGAGTGTTCACGGCCTGTACATGATGGTTTTCAAGAAAGGGGTTTACTTTCTGGCCGATACAACAGTAACGATTGATCCGACTGCTGAAGAACTCGCAGAAACTGCCATTCTGGCAGCTGAGAAGGTTCGTATGCTCGATATAGAACCACGGGTAGCTATGCTCTCTTTTTCAAATTTTGGATCATCAAACCATCCTCAGGCAAAGAAGGTGCGACGGGCAGTTGAAATTGTAAAGGAGCGCGCTCCAGACCTGGTAGTGGAAGGAGAGATGCAGGCAGACACCGCTGTTGTGCCGGAGCTGCTGGAAGGTTTTACCTTCTCAAAATTGAGAACTAGCGCCAATGTATTGATCTTCCCCGATTTGAACTCAGGAAACATTTGCTACAAACTTCTGCATCACCTGGGCGGAGCAGAGGCGATCGGGCCAATTTTAATGGGGATGAATAAGCCTGTTCACGTTTTACAGCGTGGTGATAGCGTAGACGATATTGTCAATATGGCCGCCATCGCTGTTGTGGATGCTCAAAACATATAATTTGAACGTATGGCACATAATTTGTAAATATTGTTAACTTTACAAAAGGCACGGGAACAGATCAAAACTGCACCCGTGCCTTTTGTTTTATTTTTTAGTACGTTGTGATTACTTATACTTATTATATGTGTCAGCATCTTTTAAAGGGCTACGCAATATCACTGAGTTACTAAAATAATACGGTTATTTGCCATATTCATCTCCTTGATAAAATCTAAAAAAAGATTTACTTGGATTATATCTGGCATCACTCAGAACCTGATGACTTTTACCGCTACATTAGAATTATAAGCTGTTATGGAAAATATTCATTTCAGGAGGCTTAAATGTTCCTTCTCCCCAAGGGCAACCCGTTATTTGAGAATCTGGCCGTTTCTAAACTCAAACTTCCAGACGTTTTAACAAAACTGAGTAATGGCACTTTCACAGGCTATGCAAGTTTTGTTTTTCAGGCCAGCACCGCTATTCTGGTATTTGAGGCTGGAAAATTAGTGAGCGTCCTTGTTGAATGGCAGAATGGTAAGCGTGAAGCCGGTTTTGAAGCTCTCTCTGCACTTGCCGAATTAATGGTTACGACTGGAAGTGGTGCCCTGAATGTCTATAAGCTTTCCAAAGATCTCACCATGTGTATTCATGCTCTTCTGGAGGGAAAAACGCTCTATAAAGCCCAGGATCTTAAGCTTATTGATATAAACTCTCTTCTTAAAAAAGTAAAAGATGATCAAATGAATGGCTGTCTGCGCATCTATACTGATGAACATTCAGCCATGATTTTTTATAAAGACGGTAATCCTCTGGGTTTTTTCCATGATGGGGCCAGCGACATAGAAACTTCATCAACCGAGTCACAAAAAATAGCCGGTTTACCTGGTGCCAAGATTGATCTGTTTTCAACGCAAAGTGCCGACGAGTTAATGGGTACGAATCTGCTAGAGGTCACAAATATTCAAAAAATATGGGAGACTTGTGTCACTCTTCATAAAACAGAAATTGATAAAACAAATACTGAACGACATGAGCGCGACAGAAAAGTAGCGTCTCTAAAGCTGTCAGAGTTAGAAAATCAGGTAAAGTCTATTGTAGGTGAATATGTTGGCAAGGTTGGTCGAGGTATCGTTGACAAGGAAATATCAGACAATGGCGGGAATACGTGTCTGATTAATACTGATGGTGTAGAAAGCTTTTTAAAGGGTGTAGAGAGGGCCGCAAAACTCCTTGTCAGCGGCACAAATATCAAATTGATGATGGAGAAGCTTACGACCGTAATCTCTATTGCTAAGTCAGAATTTTAAAATACAGAAACGTCCTGGAGGATATAATGGAAAAATTTATTGAATTACTGACCCAAATGAATCCGTTCGACCTTGTACAGGTGGTTTTCTGGGGTCTGGCTGGAGCAATCAGTTTTTACTTCAGTATAGGCAATGCTCGTGTCTGGACAAGTATCTCAATTGGTTTCTTTCTGATTTTCCTAAGTCAGGCGTACGGCATAAATCCTTGGGCTCATTACCAGAAACTCACGGCATTTCACTATATTGTTGGAACGGTAGCTATTATGACTATTACTCACGGATTTCTTGAGTACTACGTGTTCTGCCGTACCTTCGAAATATCCGGAAACAAACTTATTGTATATTTGAGTACAATAGCTGTTCTTGCCATATCCGGTGCTTTCCTGATTGTCAACCCGACTCCCAGCCCAAATACGATTAGAAACTTTAAGATGGTTGAAAACGCAATCTGGGTGTTTTTATGTGTCATGAACCTGGAAATTGTCAGAAAAATCTATGCTGCGATTAAGGACTCAGATATTTCAAAGGGGTTTATTGCTTTTGGTGTCGTTTTCTTATGTATTTTTCTCTGGAGAGGTTCCGATCTTTATCTGCAAATATTTCAGTGGGACAAGGACTGGCAGGATATTATAGCTCTTATGACAGAGGAGACGTCCGATATCGAAGAGTTTATGGGTCGCGTTCAGTTTTCGCAGGAAGTAAATCGCTACGCTGGTCTCTTGTCAGGTATTTCCGTTGGCGGAGCTTTTGCCTACATGTATAAGCTACTGAAATAATAAGTATGCTGATTTATTGATTGTTTGAAGGAGATAATATGCCGGTTTTACTCAGGTTGCCGATTGTTTTTGTGTTATTACTGCCTTTGATCACGCTTTTTGGTTGCGGAGAAAAGTCTCTTGTAGGTGCCAATGTTAGCAAGCTCGAAGAGTCACAACGTTGTATAGACTGCCACGGAGTTGCTAGTAAAATAACAGGAGAGCGAATCACAGTTGAATGGCTTCGTTCCGGTCACAATACTAAAAACGGTGCTAGTTGCAGAGATTGCCACGAGCCTCATCAAAGCCATCCAGATGCTGGAAACTGTGGTCGCTGCCATGGTGGCCCCACCGTTATTGGACCAGATGTCACAGTAAATGCTGATGAGGCAGGTAAATGTGGCAAGTGCCATACAAAAAGCGGAGGTTTCAAAACATCGCAGGGTGCCCACTTTAATACAAGAACTTACAGCATGTACCCGGGTAGTTATGTCTCTTCCCAGTATGAAAAAAATTGTCGTAAATGTCACAATCCACACGACACAGCGTCAGCTGGAAACCATCTTAAAGATTGGTCCGTAAGTAGTCATGGGACTGTTACTGGCTTTAGTGACGTCAGGATCATCACCCGTGCAGAAGTTGACTTTAAGACTGCTGGAACAGCCAAACCAGCATCACTGGCGGTTATTGATACCGGTAACGGAAACTACGAAGTATGTGTCCGGTGCCATACTACAACCGGCTTTATTCAGTATGTTAGCCCAGATCCGTCGACAGGTGAACTCTTTTTAAATTTAAGGCCCTTTGCCGGCGCAGGATACCCCGTAAAGACAATGTCAACAGAATTGGCCATTAACCCATTAGCAGATAAATCATCTATATCACCTGATAAAAGTAAAGAGCTGACCAACTGTAATGCCTGCCATGACAACGGTAGTGAAGTCGCTTACAACTATAAGCTACGGAATGTCCCTCAGGTAAAAACATACTATAATTTTACGTCACTATATAGTTCCGACCCAACAAAAACGGTCACTATGAGCGGTGGTAAAATAACGAATTTCTACCTCAAATATCCTGATGTAGGTGCTTCTAATATGTGTGTGGTCTGCCACTCAGGACGACTAACTGGTATTGATATAAAGATGGCTGATATTCGCAATCTTGATATGTCGAAAACCGGAAAGATCGTTGATCATTTTAGGGGTGCTGCCCAAATGGTCTTCCGACCGACAGACAAAAACAACGTAGTAGTAGGCGGTGGTTTTGAGTTTTACAGCAGTGGTTCAAGCATATCGAGATACGATAATTCCTCATTCACTCATGATATCATTGGAACAACCAGAACAAACCCGGTCAATATATCTCTCGAAGGATCAAGGGGTATGATCGCAGACGGTCGTAAAACCTCAGACGGGCGCGTTTATGGCCCATGTATTGGTTGTCATGTAAATCTTAAGGATGATCTGGTCGCTACCCATACTCAGTCTAGTCACTCCTTTCTGCCGGTTAATCGTGATGCAAGTTCTACATACTATAATTCAGTTGTTAAGCCATCTGAGCCGATTAGTAGTACCGTTAGCAAGGCTTGCGTAGCTTGTCATCCAGGGCAGGTTGCTGGCAATAACGAATGGGATGAAGCTGGCCAGAATTACGCAATCGGAACTACCGAGGCTAATGCACTCAATGTTGAACGAACCCAATACAAGGCCGCCCTAAAGGCTTTTGCACGGTTGATGAAATTTGCTGTCGATACATCGGCTATTCGGACATGGGAAGATGCGGAAGGTAAACCAAGAACTCCTACGGACTGGTATACTAAAGTCCAGTCCTGGCTGCGCTCAGGTAAGTTGAATGATAATTCAGATAGACCTTTACTACCCGTTCCTGGTCTTGATTATTACGTGCCTGGTGCTAATTATACCGATGCATTTAACATGTCCGGTCAGATTCGTAGTACGGCCTATACTCTTGGGGCTGTTTATAATTACTTTATGATGTATTACGATCCAGGCTCTTTTGTACACAATCGTCGCTATGTTAAACGTCTTATGTACGACTCAATGGATTGGTTGGATGATGGAGTGCTTAACAAGTCTGTGTGTGATCCGACGAGCACGCAGGCATACGCACGAAGTGGTGCAAGCAGGAGTTATATGCTACTAAAAAACAGCTGGAGAACCGGAGACAGTGGTGTTGCTGATATCTTTAATTACATGACTCTCACAGGTACAACGGATTCCGGCGTTAGTGCGAGCCTGACAGCTGATGAGTATAAGATGGCCAGTTATTATATCTGCGGTAGTATATCTACTAAGTACAATTCAAACGGTACAATCAAGACCTTTACAGGAGACCATAGACCTGCTCCATAGTCTAAATGTATTGTTGTGACGTTGCATATTGTTGAAGCTAGATTCGTACCCTGTTTTTGTTGCACTAACATATTGGGGAGATTACTGATGATAAAACAAATTATTAAAAAAATGCCGATTGTAATTGTAGTTGCTATGTTTATTTCTTTTTTTGTACCTAATAGTGCCCACGCGATTCCTGCCTTCACAAGAGCAAATAACGTTGAATGCAGTACATGTCATACTATATTCCCAGAGCTTAATGAATACGGGGAAGCTTTTTTGAAAAACTCCTACGTTTACTTCGGTAAGGGTAAAAAGAAGGCAGTGGAAAAACCCAAGTCCACTCTATCTACTACTGCTGAGGCGAAACAAACGGTAGCTCCCTCCGGTGGCGGAGTTGTTAAAGGTGATGGAAATGCGGACATACTAAGTAAGCTAAAAGCTGGAATGATGGTTTCAACTGACACTGCCGTAATTTCGGTAGCCCCGGTTCAAGCTAATGATGGAGATGTCAGTCATGGCATAGCAGGCTCAGAGACGAAGTTGGAGGGAGTGGCTCTGTCAGGTATTCCAGAGCAGTTGCCAGTTTCCTTTACTGCAAATTTACATGGTACATATGATCCCAAAGGAATTAATGACATTGATTTTTCAGCACGCTCTTTTAAGTTAAATGCCGGGGGCAATTTTAAGGAAAAGGTCGGTTTCTTTGGTACATATCTGATTTATACTGAGAATGTTGACAAAAATGCGAATACATCAGCAACCCCCACAAACATGCTGGGTAAAAACGATATTGGAGAGCTTTTCCTCGTCTGGCGACACGCCCTTGATTCACCGATTAACATAAAAGTAGGCAGGTTTCAGCCGAAACTTGGCCTATGGAAAACCAATAATAAGCTGTCCATTACAAATCCGTATGCGACTTACTCGTATACCGTTGGATCATCACTTTTTAAAGCTGAACAGCCACAGGACGCTGTTGAGGCAAGCATGATTTTTACTAACCGTCTTTTTATGGCTGGTGGGATAGTAAACCGAAAAAATCAGAACACCAAAGAATGGTATTTACACACGTCGGTTAAGTTCGGTGGAGCAGACTATCTTGCCAATGAGCCGGAAATAGATCTGAACAAGGAAGAAAGCATTTTTGATTATCTGACTCTGACAGTCGGTGGCTATGGATATGTAGGTACTAATGGCGAACCAAATACTACGCCAGGTAGAACTCCTGTTCAGAATTACTATTACCGGGCAGGGGTAGACATTGATGTGCTGTATAAGTTATTCCGGCTGAAATTATCCGGAGTTAGGGGGGAAGACGATAATCCTGCTCTCACATACGTTGAACCGCCTGCAAGTACCTATGTTGCTGCTATTGAAGGCCAGTACACAATCCTGCAAAATCTAATTGGATCACTTCGATTTGAATATCAGGATGATGGTGCTAATCTGATCCGTCGTTTTATCCCTACATTAGCCTTCACGCCGATAGAAAATCTTAAAGTGGCGGCAGAGTACAAACACGTTTACGGAATTTCCTATAAAACTACTGGAAATACAGAAATAGCTGACAAAATTGGAACTTTTGGTGTTACCTTCAGCTTCTAGTCCTTTATAGTTTAACAGAATAATAGATCTTTAAGAGTTTTAGAAAACGTATAAGGAGCATTTATGAAAAAGTATATTACTATGGCAGTGCTTATTGCCCTTTGTGCTTATTCTACAGCTGAAGCACGTGTGAAGGTTATGGGTCGTGGTGCTAAAATGAACTTTAGTGCTGACAGTGTACCTGAAATACACAAGCCTGCCTTTGATCTGATGCAGGTTAAATGCATTAAGTGCCATACAATGGAGCGAACGGTTATTGCTGTACAAACTGGCAGAGCACCCATTACGGGGCAGCCTTTTAATAAACAGGCAGTGAAAGCGTACGGGATAAAAATGCTTCGTAAGCCGAATTCTGATATGAATAAAAAAGAAATACGAGATGTGGTTGTACTTCTAAATTATTTTCTTGATGAAAACGCAAAATAACTGTGTAAGATAGCGCGGTTACACGGAAATATATCTAACGACGAAAAAAGGCCATGCTTTAAAGCATGGCCTTTCGAGTCATAAAACAGATAAATAATTGGAGGCGCGTGTCGGATTCGAACCGACGTTAACGGTTTTGCAGACCGGCTCCTAGCCTCTTGGATAACGCGCCGCTACTCAATTAAGTGACCTTTATAACTAATAATCTGTCGTACTGTCAACCACAAAATATACTATTTAAATTTAATCGCAAAGCCAGTAGCTCGATATTCGGTCGACGGAAGAATACCGTAACTGGTAGTGCGTCCTGTAACCTCTGGCAGCATAATTGCGTCAGCTCCCATTTTTTCTGCTTCCTGGCGGACAGCAGCAAGACCCCATGCCTTAATATCAGGTGTTAGAGAATAGTCAGAGCCATACGTTTCACGCGTTACCTGTATTCGAGCTAATTTTGTATAAGGACGAATTAACTCGTCCTGCGAAAGAATTGGAAGATCACTAGCGTGAGATGACTTATTTGTTGTGCTGCACGAAGTAAGGGTGATAGCGAATAGTAAAAAAAAGATTAATAATAAAAGTAACTTATTGGAGCTATTCATGATAGGTAGATCCTTTCTGAGGTAAAATCTCACTGGACAGGTTTGACTTTACATGTTAATGTTTCTCACTTTTTTAGGCAATAAAAAACGCATATCATATTTTTTCCAAAGGAGCAGAGGCGATGTCTGGTCATAATAAGTGGAGCACAATCAAGCACAAAAAAGGCGCTGCTGATGCAAAACGCGGTAAGCTTTTTACCAAGTTTATTAAGGAAATTTCCGTTGCTGCAAAACTTGGAGGAGCCGATCTTGCCGCTAATCCGCGTTTGCGTACCGCTGTTGATAAGGCGAAAGCAGAAAATATGCCTAAAGACAACATCGAACGGGCAATTAAGAAGGGTGCCGGTGGAATGGAGGGAGTCACCTATGAGGAAATTATTTATGAAGGATATGGCCCGGGTGGTTCCGCTGTACTAGTTGAAGTTTTAACTGATAACCGCAATAGGTCAGTCTCAGATATCCGTAGTATATTTTCCAAAAGTAACGGTAACATGGGTGAAGCTGGCTGTGTCTCCTGGATATTCAGTAAAAAAGGTTTGATTGGTTATGACAAATCAGTCGATTTTGACCAACTTTTTGAAGCCGCTATTGAAGCAGGTGCAGAAGATGTTTCAGAGCAGGATGATTGTTATGAAGTAACATCAGAACCCTCCTCATTTATGGAGGTTCGAGAGGTGCTTACGTCTAAAGGTTTTAAGCACACTAATGCCGAGATAACCATGATTCCCCAGACACAAGTAAAGCTTGAAGGGAAACAGGCTGAAAGCATGCTCAAATTAATGGACAAACTTGAAGATAATGATGATGTCCAAAACGTTTATGCAAACTTTGATATATCTGAAGAAGAGATGGAAAAGTTGATGTAGTTTGAATGGGCCCTTCGGGGCCCATTGTTGTTTCAGGTGTTTGAAAACTATTTGTTTTTTCGGTTGTTTGTCTTCTGGGATTGGAGAATAACGTGATTGAAACAGCTACTTTTGCCGCGGGATGTTTTTGGGGTGTTGAAGATGCTTTTATGGAAGTTATAGGTGTAAATTCTACTCGTGTTGGTTATTGCGGTGGAATCACTGATAGCCCGACATACTATGACGTTTGTAGTCAGGATTCGGGCCATGCTGAAGCTGTAGAAGTTACATTCAACCCTTGTCTGGTAGACTACAATGATTTGCTTAAAATCTTTTGGGAATGTCATGATCCAACTCAAGTCAACAGGCAGGGCGCTGATATAGGTACACAATATCGTTCCGTTATTTTCTATCACTCACAGGCTCAACACGAGTTAGCTTTAGCGAGCCGTTCACGATTAGAAAATGATCGTTCAATACGAAGTTCCATTGCAACTTTAATTGTGCCGGTAAAATCTTTCTGGGAAGCTGAGGCATACCATCAAAAGTATCACCAAAAAAACGGCGGTGGCTGTGGATTCTAACTAGCTGTAAACACGACTATTGCTGTTGTCCGCATGCTTAACCTGAAACAACAAAACAGTAACCGATTATGGAGGTGCGCCTAAATGCCTTTTAAACCTCGACCAGTATACGTTGCAGCTTCATGGATGGCTCCGATAGGACGTTATAACGGAAAAGAAAAACAGAAGTTATCTTTTTTGGAACTGTCAGAATGGAGTGGAGACATTTTTCGCGGTAGCCCGGTCCGTCGCCGTGACATTGAAGCTGTCATTGTAGGTAGTCAGAACCCTGCCGCCTTTTCCGGAGTTGATAATACTGCAGCTAAAATTGCCGGTATACTGGGAATATCCGGAGCTCGTTCAGTACTTGTTGATACTGCTTCGTCTTCTGGTGCCTCTGCATTTGAAAGTGCCTATCTGGAAATCGCCTCTGGGAGATATGATTCTGTTCTTGCTCTTGGAGTCCAGAAGATGAGTGATGCTTCTACGCTCGAATCAACACGAATTATTGCAGGTGTTATTGATCGTGAGGAATCGGAATATGGACTTACCATGCCTGCATGCGGTGGTCTGGTAGCGCGATCCCTGAAAGAACATCTCGGACTTTCTGACGAGGAGTGGACAGCCTATTCAGCACTTCTGACACAGCGTAGCCAACGTTTAGCAGCTAAGAATCCAAATGCCCATTTAAATATTCAAATTGAGTTACAGGATTACTATTCTCAGATAGCTGACGGCAGAAATTATCCGTACTGGTATCCGTTGCGGTACCACGATTTCTGTCCGATGTCAGATGGTGTTGCTGCAGTTGTACTTACCTCACGCCCACAAGATGTAATAGTCAGTGGAGTCGGTAGTGCTACCGATATTCCGACTATAGCAGACCGTAATTACTTCCATTCATTTCCAGCTACAGTTATTGCAGCAGGATATGCATATGGAATGGCCGGCATTAAGGATATACGGTCTTTTGCCGGAAAGATTCACGTTAATATGCACGACCCATTTAATGGCTTTGGCCCGATAAATCTGGTAGATCTTGGGATCGTCAGCAGAAACAGGTTAATGGATGCTCTTCTTGATGATTCCCTAACGGGACAAGACGGTGCATTTCCGACTAATCTTACCGGCGGTCTGAAGGGGAGGGGACATCCGCTTGGAGCTACTGGGATGGTACAGATAGTTGAAAATCATCACCTGATTATGGAACAGGGCTTTTCAGCTGGACTGTCGCATTCAATTGGCGGCCCAATAAATAATAATGTTGTTACGCTGCTGGAACGTAGTGAACACTTTGATGTTCGCTCTCACGAGCGATTTAAACCTTGGGGATTGCCCTCACTCGGAAAAATGAAACCGAAAGGCCTTAACCTCGAAAAAATACTGAGCGCAGAATCGATAGTAAAAGGTTTTTTTGCCTCCGCAACGGTTCGCTGCCATCATAAAACTGGCATTCCAGAAATAGTGATTCTTATCGTAGCGTGTCGTTATGAAGGTGCAACCTATAAATATCTGTTTGGGATTTCCGGTGAGTACTATTCTCAGATATCTGCTTGTGTTGCCGGTGATCCAGTCGTTATTGAGACAGTGAACGGTTCACTGATGGTCAACAGTATTCCTGTGACAAAATTCTACACCCGTACGATGAATGGATTAGTTGAATTAGCCGGTAGTAGCTGGAAAAAACTGACAGGTAAAGCTCGTAAAGCAAGCTGAACATAATTGAAACAACAACGGCCGGAAGATTGACTCCCGACCGTTGTTTATTTCATATCTACTTTTCAGAGTGCTTAGGCCGCTTCTAAATCAACCTCAATGGCATCTTCACTTCCAGCTTCTTTTACCTGATTCTCTTTTGGGGCCAAAGAGTCCGCAACTAAACGTAAGTTACGGTAACGTGCAATCCCGGTTCCAGCAGGGATCAAACGACCCATAATAACATTCTCTTTGAGTCCACGCAGGTGGTCTATCTTTCCTTCAATTGCGGCTTGAGTCAGTACCTTAGTAGTTTCCTGGAAGGACGCTGCCGAAATGAAAGATTCAGTTGATAGTGATGCCTTCGTAATACCGAGTAGCAACGGTTCTGCAACAGCCGGGCGTTTACCCTCACGTAGTGTTCTTTCATTTTCCTGTTCGAAGACAAAACGTTCAATCTGATCATCGACCAGAAGATTTGTGTCTCCTGTATCCTTAATGCGGACGCGGCGCAACATCTGACGAACGATAACTTCAATGTGCTTATCGTTTATCTTAACACCCTGGAGACGATAAACTTCCTGAACTTCGTCAACCAGATATTTGGCAAGTTCTTTAACACCAAGTACCCTGAGGATGTCATGTGGGTTAGATGAACCATCCATAAGTGGCTCACCAGCGCGGACATGGTCGCCTTCGTGAACACTGATGTGCTTACCTTTAGGAATAAGATATTCTTTTGGCTCGCCAAGTTCTGGAGTGACAATTACTTTTCGTTTACCCTTTGCGTCTTTACCGTATGAAACACGACCATCTATCTCAGTAATGACTGCGAAATCCTTTGGCTTACGTGCTTCAAAGAGTTCAGCTACGCGTGGCAAACCACCGGTAATATCCTTCGTCTTAGTTGTTTCACGAGGTATCTTGGCTATAATATCACCGGCACTGATAACAGAATCATCTGTTACCGAAATATTAGCACCAGCCGGTAGGAAGTAACGGCCTATTGTACCACCGCCTTCTCCAGTTGCATCCTTGATGGCAATTCGTGGACGTTTATCTGTATCTTTAGTCTCAATGATTACCTTACGGGACAAACCGGTAACATCATCAAGCTGCTCTTCCATCGTAACGCCTTCTAGAATATCGGCAAACTTAACACGACCGCCAAATTCCGTGAGTATAGGCATAGTGTAGGGGTCCCACTCAGCGAGTGTTGCACCCTGTTTGACCGCTCCACCAGGTGCAATCTTGATCTTGGCACCATAGACAACTGTGTATTTTTCACGTTCACGGCCGGTCTCGTCAATAACAGCGATCTCTCCGTTGCGGTTCATAACAATATGGTGGCCATCGTTATTAATTACAGTATTAACATTGATATAGTTGATCACGCCATCTGCACGTGCTTCAAGTGAAGTTTGCTCTGCATGACGTGATGCAGTTCCCCCGATATGGAATGTACGCATGGTCAGCTGGGTACCAGGCTCACCAATTGATTGAGCCGCTATTACGCCAACAGCTTCGCCCATGTTAACACTATGCCCGCGAGCAAGGTCGCGGCCATAACATTTACCACAAATCCCGCGTTTACTCTGGCAGGTAAGCACTGAACGGATTTTGACCTTCTCAATTCCTGCATCTTCAACTCGTTTTACCAAATACTCATCGATTTCCTGATTCATCTCAACGAGAATTTCATCAGTTAACGGATCGTGAATATCATCAAGAGCAACACGACCAAGGATTCGGTCTCCAATTGGCTCAATAATCTCTCCACCCTCTGTCAGAGAGGATACAATCAAGCCGTCCAAAGTACCACAATCTACCTCTGTGATAATCGCATCCTGAGCAACGTCAACCAATCGTCTGGTCAAATAACCTGAGTTAGCTGTTTTAAGAGCCGTATCTGCGAGACCTTTACGTGCGCCGTGCGTTGAGATGAAGTACTGCAGAACAGTTAGTCCTTCACGGAAGTTTGCAGTAATCGGAGTTTCGATAATCTCTCCGGATGGTTTGGCCATCAATCCACGCATACCGGCTAGCTGACGGATCTGCTGTGCAGAACCTCGAGCACCTGAATCAGCCATCATATGGATAGCATTGAAAGAGGATGTTTCTATCTTACTGCCGTCACGAGCGGTGACAATTTCTTTTGAAAGGTTATCGAGCATTTCAGTTGCAATTTCTTCAGTTGCTTTTGCCCAGATATCGATAACTTTATTGTAGCGTTCGCCATCCGTTATGAGACCCTCGGTGTACTGATTCTGGATCTCTGTAACTTCCTCGTGCGCTTTCTCAATGATCGCCGGTTTGCCTTCAGGAATAACCATGTCGTCTAGACATATGGATATACCGGCAAGGTTCGCATACTTAAATCCGATTTCTTTAAGCCGATCAGCCAAAAGGACTGTTTCTTTACTGTCAGAGAGGCGATAACAAGTATCAACCAGATTTGACAGCTCCTTCTTGGTCATAACCTTGTTAATGGTTGAGAAAGGTACTGCTGCAGGAAGTACATCGCGCAGGAGAATGCGTCCGGCGGTGGTGTCAACCATTGAAGCTTTCTCGTCGGTTATGAGATTTTTCATGCGGACTTTAATCAGAGCCTGCATGTGTATTTCGCCAGCATCAAATGCTATTCTGACCTCTTCAGGTGCAGAAAAACATCCAGATACATTCATCCCCGCCATAAGTTCCTGCTCAGTTGGTCGATAGTATTCACCTTTGGCATTGATTCTGTCACGGGTCATATAATACGCCCCAAGTACCATATCCTGCGAAGGTACAATAATAGGCTTACCATTGGCTGGTGAAAGAATATTGTTAGTAGACATCATCAATACACGTGCCTCTACCTGACTTTCTATAGAAAGCGGCAGATGAACAGCCATCTGGTCACCGTCAAAGTCAGCATTGAAGGCGGTACAGACGAGCGGATGCAACTGAATGGCCTTACCTTCTATCAAAACAGGTTCAAAAGCCTGGATGCCAAGACGGTGAAGAGTAGGGGCACGGTTAAGCATGACCGGGTGTTCTTTGATGACCTCTTCAAGAACGTCCCATACTTCAGGGCGCTCTTTTTCAACCATTTTCTTTGCACTTTTGATGGTTGTAACAAAACCACGCTCTTCAAGTTTGTTATATATAAACGGCTTGAAAAGTTCTAATGCCATCTTCTTGGGAAGACCACACTGATGTAATTTAAGTTCAGGACCTACAACAATTACGGAACGACCGGAGTAATCAACACGCTTTCCGAGTAGATTCTGACGGAAACGGCCTGATTTACCCTTAAGCATATCAGAAAGTGACTTTAATGGTCTTTTGTTCGGACCGGCGATAGCCCGTCCACGGCGGCCGTTATCAAAAAGTGCGTCGACCGCTTCCTGCAGCATTCGTTTTTCATTTCGTATAATAACTTCAGGGGCTTGCAGCTCGCAAAGACGTTTCAAACGATTGTTACGGTTAATAACACGCCGATAAAGATCATTTAGATCGGATGTTGCAAATCGCCCACCGTCAAGAGGTACCAGTGGACGCAGTTCTGGAGGAAGTACTGGGATACATTCGAGTATCATCCACTCCGGCTTGTTTCCAGAATGACGGAATGCCTCAACAACTTTAAGCCGTTTTGCTGTTTTCTTACGTTTTGCTTCGCTTGTTGACTCAACCATTTCAGCGCGCAGTGTAACTGCAAGGTCTTCAAGATCCAAAGCACGCAGGCACTCGCGAATAGCTTCCGCACCCATTCCCCCTGAAAATGCATCAGAACCATATTCCTGCTGTTTCTGAATATATTTGTCTTCAGACATTACTTCGCAAAACTGTAATGGTGTGTTTTTGGGATCACTGATAACAAACCCTTCAAAGTAGAGTACTTTTTCAAGGTCTTTAAGTGTGATATCCAAAAGATTACCAATTCGGGAAGGTAACGATTTCAGGAACCAGATATGGGCAACAGGAGTTGCCAGGTCGATATGCCCCAGACGCTCACGTCGAACTTTAGATGGAATAACTTCAACACCGCATTTCTCACAAATAATGCCGCGATGTTTCATCCGCTTGTATTTGCCGCAGTTGCACTCATAATCTTTTGTCGGGCCAAATATTTTGGCGCAGAAAAGACCGTCACGCTCTGGTTTGAACGTACGATAGTTAATCGTCTCTGGCTTTTTAACTTCGCCGTGAGAACGCTCCCGAATCTTATCGGGAGATGAAATTGATATACGTATAGCTGAAAAGTGGAGTGGATCTTTTGGTTTATCAAAAAAGCTGAAATAATCTTCCACGATGCTCTCCTCCGTTTGTCTGAAGCCGCCGTCTGGTAATACAGACGACGGCCAGGAAATCTTTATTGTTCTTCTTCACCTTCGAGCAGATCAACATCAAGGCAGAGAGACTGAAGTTCCTTGATGAGAACGTTGAACGACTCGGGTAAGCCTGGTTCCAGAGTATGTTTACCTTTAACTATTGCCTCATACATACGGGTTCGTCCGGAGACATCATCCGATTTAACAGTCAAAAATTCCTGTAGAGCATGAGCTGCGCCATAAGCTTCCATTGCCCATACTTCCATCTCTCCGAGACGCTGGCCGCCGAACTGTGCCTTGCCTCCAAGAGGTTGCTGAGTAACGAGACTGTATGGTCCTATGGAACGTGCATGAATCTTGTCATCAACAAGATGATGAAGCTTTAGTACATACATGACTCCGACTGTAACCTTATTGTCAAATGGTTCGCCGGTGCGTCCATCAAAAAGTGTGACCTGACCTGATGAGTGTAGATTCGCCTTGCCAAGCATTGCCTTGATCTGTGCTTCAGTAGCACCTTCAAAAACAGGCGATGCCATTGCGACGCCTCGTTGCAGACGGCGAGCAACCTTAAGCAGTTCCGTCTGGTCAAGACGGTCAATGAAGGATGAAACCTCATCGTCGCCATAAACATCTTTAAGGTACACTTTCAAGTTTTCTTCTGAAGTATGCTTTTCAAGCATATCCTCAATTTTCCAGCCGATACCTTTTGCCGCCCAACCAAGGTGAGTCTCTAAAATCTGGCCGACGTTCATACGTGATGGTACTCCGAGCGGGTTGAGTACGATCTCAACAGGGCGGCCATCCTCCATATACGGCATGTCTTCTTCCGGTAAAATACGTGAAACAACACCTTTGTTACCGTGGCGGCCGGCCATTTTGTCTCCGACCTGAAGTTTACGTTTAATAGATATATATATTTTAACCATCTTGATAACGCCAGGCGGCAGATCATCGCCTCGCTTAAGTTTCTGAATCTTATCTTCAAAAACGTTATGAATCAGGTCAATCTGGCGGTTGAGTGTCTCAAGAATCTGATGTACTTTATCGTCTGTTTCACTATCATCACTTACTGAAATTGTACTCCAGACCGAACTTGCCAGTGACTGAAGTGATTCTTCGGTAATCTGTTTTCCTTTAGGAAGAACAAGGTTTCCCTTGCTGTCTTCAAGTTTAACAGCAAGAGTTTTGCCTACCAGTAAACGTTTGAGCTTGCCGATAGCAGAGTCACGGATGATTCTGATTTCGTCCTGCTCATCTTTACGTAGTTTGTCTTCTTCGGCCTTTTCTATTAACTCTGTGCGTGAGTCTTTGTCATTACCTTTACGGGAGAAAATCTTAGCCCCGATAACGGTACCTTCAACTCCAGGAGGTACGGTAAGCGAAGTGTCACGGACATCTCCAGCCTTTTCTCCAAAAATTGCACGCAGAAGCTTTTCTTCAGGCGAAAGCTGAGTTTCACCCTTCGGAGTAATCTTGCCTACAAGAATATCACCTGGCTTTACTTCAGCGCCAATGCGGATAATTCCAGATTCATCAAGATCCTTTAGCGTCTCTTCTCCGAGATTCGGAATATCAGAAGTGATTTCTTCTTTGCCAAGCTTTGTGTCGCGGGCTACACATTCAAACTCTTCTATATGAATCGATGTGTACCGATCATCTTTTATAAGTTTCTCAGAGATGAGAATCGAATCCTCGTAGTTGTATCCGCCCCATGGCATAAAGGCGACCACGATGTTTTGTCCAAGAGCGAGTTCACCCATGTCAGTAGAAGGGCCGTCAGCAATAACGGCACCACGTTTAACCTTGTCACCAACCTTGACAACCGGTTTGTTGTTGATGCAGGTATTCTGATTTGAACGGGCAAACTTGATAAGGTTATAGATATCAACCCCAGTGCCATTCTCATCGATCTCATTCTCATCTATTTTTACAACAATACGAGCGGCATCTACGGATTCAACCTCTCCATTATGTTTAGCAATTACTGAAACACCGGAATCTCGTGCAACAATACGTTCCATGCCTGTACCAACCAGAGGCGAGTCAGCGCGCAAAAGTGGAACAGCCTGACGCTGCATGTTAGAACCCATCAGGGCTCTATTTGCATCGTCATTTTCCAGAAATGGAATCAGTGCAGCAGCAACAGAAACGAGCTGAATTGGAGCAACGTCCATTAAAGCAATTTCGTCACGGTGAACAAGTATGAATTCGCCGCTTTTGCGTGCCGAGTTGTAATCGTTTATGAAGCGTCCATCTGTATCAACTTCGGCATTTGCCTGTGCAATTGCATGACCCTCTTCCTCTAGAGCAGAGAAGAAGCGCACTTCATTTGTTACTTTACCTTCCAGAACTATTCGATATGGAGTTTCAACAAAACCATGATCGTTTATTCGAGCATACGTTGACAATGATGCGATCAAACCGATATTAGGACCCTCAGGGGTCTCAATAGGGCAGACACGTCCATAATGAGTAGGATGAACGTCGCGAACCTCAAATCCGGCTCGTTCACGAGTTAAGCCACCAGGTCCCAGGGCCGAAAGACGTCGTTTATGAGTTACCTCGGAAAGCGGATTGGTCTGATCCATAAACTGGGATAACTGTGAAGATCCAAAAAATTCTTTAACAACAGCAGAAACTGGCTTGGAATTAATCAGATCATGAGGCATGAGGTTTTCAACTTCCTGCAAGCTCATTCGTTCCTTGATAGCTCTTTCCATTCGAACGAGGCCAATACGATACTGATTCTCCAGTAGTTCACCAACGGCTCTTACACGGCGATTGCCAAGATGGTCGATATCATCGATAGTGCCCCGGCCATTTTTGAGTTCAATTAGGTAGCGTACGATTTCAAGAATATCATTTTTAACTGCTACTTTGATATCCATGCTGAACAGGTCTTCAAAAACCATTCTGTTACGTCGCAGAGTCTCAATAAGTCTACGATTTTCGTCAAAACCAGCAAGTTCTATCGCCTCGGTAAGTTTTGATGTTGCTTTAGACAAACCGAATGTAGAAAACAGTTCTTTTTGGAAAAAATCATTGTCTCGAATGTTGTTATTAAGCTCAAGCAACAACTGATCCCTGAGTTTATCCGATACAGACTGACCTGCCTCCATCTTTTTGAGAGATTTTACAAGATCGGCAGGTAGTCTCATCATCAAATACTGGGCAAATGGGTCATTTGAGCCAACAAGACGCATTATTAGTGATTCAAAACTGACAACATCTTCACTGCTTAGCATGCATGGAGCGTTCAGCACCATACAGTCCTGCCAAACCTTGAGGCCAAGTTTATAATTCAGCTTTAGTCGGCCTACAGCAGACAGATCGTACCGCTCCGGGTTGAAAAACAGGTTATCGAAGAGTGCCAGTGAGCTTTTGAGTGTTGGGGGATCACCAGGTCGTAGGCGTCTGTATATCTCAATGAGACCTTCATCGCTCGAACTGATCTTATCAATCAGTAACGTGTCGCGGAACGATGAAGTAATATGCAGATTGTCGATATACAACGCTTTAAAGCTGAGTACTCCGCGAGCTTTAATTTCATTAAATCTATCAAGAGTTACTTCATCATTACATTCAATGATAATTTCACCCGTAGTCGGATCAACAATATCCGATGAAGCAAAACGGCCAAGAATATCTTCAATAGTTGCAGGAACATTCTTTATGCCGCGCTCTTGCATTTTTTTGATTGATGACTTTGTGTATTTCCTGTTTGCCTTGACAAGAACTTCACCATTACCTGGGTCGGTTACGTCAATGATTGTTTTTTGAAGTGTAAGAAGTTCAGGCTCAATGCTTTTGGTAATTGAATCAGAGCCAATGAAAATATCTTCGCTTTTATAATAGTAATTGAGAAGTTGCTCGACTGAGTAGCCTAAAGCCTTAAGCAAAACAGTTGCAGGCATTTTTCTACGGCGGTCAATTCTAACGTACAGGATGTCTTTATGGTCAAATTCAAAATCGAGCCAGGATCCGCGATAAGGAATAACTCTGGCAGAGTAAAGAACCTTGCCACTTGAATGGGTTTTGCCTTTATCGTGGTCAAAGAACACGCCAGGTGACCGGTGTAACTGGCTTACGATTACCCGTTCAGTTCCGTTGATGATAAAAGTCCCGTTATCAGTCATAAGCGGGATTTCGCCGAAGTAGACCTCTTGTTCTTTAATATCCTTAATTGCCTTGACGGTTGAATCTTTACCGCCATCCCAGATAACAAGACGAACTTTTACTTTCATCGGTGCGGCATAAGTCATGCCGCGCTGGTGACACTCATCAACATCATACTTGGGTTTATTAAGTGCGTACGACACGTATTCGAGAGAAGCGCTTTCACTGAAATCCTTTATCGGAAACACACTCCTGAATACAGCTTCAAGACCAGTATTCAAACGTGACTCAGGCGACACTTCCTGTTGAAGGAAACGTCGATAAGAATCTTTTTGAATGTCAATAAGATTTGGGATTTCTATTATGTTCTTTATCTTGGCAAAGTTTTTACGCAAGAGGTGATTATTGGCAATAGAATAAGCCATGGCTTCTCCTTTGGCGGGTATCGTAACTGAATCCAGATCTAAAGTATAACTTGCTGGAATATAAGAAATAAATGATAATTAAAGAATGCCGAAACAGCACAAGCCAAGGCCGCTCAGGGCGACCTTGGCTCTCATAAAGACAAAAGACTGAGTGCTATTTGATTGATGCTTCTGCGCCAGCTTCAAGAAGCTGCTTAAGTGCATCGTCTGCTTCTTGTTTTGAAACGCCGGTTTTAACAGTGCTAGGAGCGCCGTCTACAACGTCTTTAGCTTCTTTCAGGCCGAGGCTTGTCAGAGCACGAACAACTTTGATGACGTTTATTTTGTTAGCGCCACAAGCTTTAAGGAGAACATCAAATTCAGTCTGCTCTTCAACAGCTTCAGCAACAGCAGGACCTGCTGCAGCAGCAACAGCAACGGGAGCCGCTGCAGATACGCCAAATTTCTCTTCGAGTTCTTTAACAAGCTCAGCAAGATCAAGAACAGTCATTTTTTCAATAAAACTGATTACATCTTCTTTAGTAATAGACATTTGGTAAATCCTCCGGATTTGTTTTTAGTTATGCATATTTAAGTTACTTTTTAGTTAGCTTCTTTTTGTGCGCGAATCGCATCAAGTACTCGTACTAATGAACCTGGAAGCGCAGCGAGAACACCAACAAAGTTGGTGGCCGGTGCCTGCATGGATCCGAGCATCTTAGCGATGAGAACCTCACGCGAGGGTAGATCTGCTAGTGCCTGAATCTGCTTGATATCAAGCAATTTTCCGCTTAATACTGCCGCTTTAAGTACAAACTTGCCTTGCGGATCTTTTGCAAACTTGCTTAGTACTTTTGCAGCACTTGCCGGATCATCATAACTGATGGCAATGGCGGTAGGGCCTGCAAGGAATGGACTGATGCATTCAATGTCAGTGCCTTTAGCAGCTAGGTCAAATAAAGTATTCTTGAATACTTTGTATTCAACTGATGCAGCACGCAATTCATTTCTTAGCGTTGTGGCCTGCCCGACATTCATCCCGCGAAAATCTGCGAGAAAAACAGCCTTGGCGCGTGATAGTCGCTCACGCATTTCAATTACTAGTTCTTGTTTGGTGTTTTTGTTCAAGCGAGTTCCTCCTTTCTTTTGGTATATGAGGCAAAGCCTCGGCCAAAGCCAGGAACGCAGTTGGAAAATGCGGTACCCAAGTCTCGGCAGGTCCTTTTAAAGGATTAAGCGTAGTAACACACGCCTGCTGTCTTTGACTTTGGCTAAACTGAGTAATTAAATCTGAGCAGTAACATCACTTATATCAAGATTAATGCCAGCTCCCATTGTAGATGAGAGGGATATTTTCTTAATATAAGTGCCTTTTGCTGCAGATGGTTTTGCTTTTACAAGTGCTTCAATGAGTGCTAACAGGTTGCCCTTGAGCATCTCAGCGTCAAATGATACCTTGCCGACAGGTGCATGTATGATTCCGGCTTTTTCAACACGGAATTCAACTTTACCGGCTTTGGATTCTTTAACGGCTCTGCCTACTTCGAAAGTCACAGTACCAACTTTAGGGTTGGGCATGAGACCACGTGGTCCGAGCAGTTTACCGATCTTGCCGACAACACCCATCATGTCAGGTGTAGCGATTGCTGTGTCAAAATCAAACCACCCAGCCTGGATTTTAGCAACCAGATCATCAGCACCAACAAAATCAGCGCCGGCATCAAGTGCTTCTTTTTCTTTTTCACCCTTTGCAAATACGAGAACACGTACGTCTTTGCCGAGTCCGTTAGGGAGTACAACAGCTCCGCGAACCATCTGGTCTGCGTGCCGTGGATCGACACCCAGTTTAACTGCTACATCAACAGTCTCATCAAACTTTGCATAAGCGGCCTGTTTTACAACATCAACGGCAGTTCCAAGTTGATAGACCTTGTTCCTGTCAATTTTTGACATTGCTTCAGAATGTTTCTTTGCGCTTTTTGACATGATACAACCTCTCTAGGGATCTTGATTATTATATAGTGTGCTGATTAGGCGATATCAACGCCCATTGAGCGGGCAGTACCTTCAATTGTTCTCATGGCTGCTTCAAGTGATGCAGCATTAAGGTCAGGCATTTTCTTTTTAGCAATCTCTTCAACCTGAGCTTTAGTCAGTTTGCCGACTTTTGTCTTGTTTGGAACGGGAGAACCGCTCTTAAGATCTAGAGCTTTTTTAATCAAAACCGGAGCAGGAGGTGTTTTGGTGATGAATGTGAATGATCTGTCAGCATACACAGTTATAACAACCGGAGTTATTGTACCCTCATCAGCTTGTGTTTTTGCATTGAATGCTTTACAGAATTCCATGATGTTGACACCATGCTGCCCTAGGGCAGGGCCGATTGGCGGCGAGGGATTAGCTTTCCCTGCAGGTACCTGTAATTTAATGTAACCGGTTATTTTCTTTGCCATAAATGCTCCTTTGAATACTGCGTATGCATGTCATCACTATAGGATGACTGATTATATAGTTGTTAGTTCTTTTCAACCTGCATGAATTCGAGTTCGACAGGCGTTGCTCTGCCAAATATAGTCACTGTGACTCGCAATTTTCCTTTGTCAGGCTTAACATCTTCTACAACGCCCGAGAAATTAAGGAAAGGGCCGTCTACAACCCGGACAGTTTCGCCAACTTCAAATAGAACTTTAGGCCTTGGTTTTTCGGCTCCCTCTTCCATACGCCGGGTAATCTTGTCAACTTCCTCATCAGCGATAGGAAATGGGGTATTTCCGCCGACAAAGCCGGTTACCTTGGCAGTTTCTTTTACAAGATGCCAAGTCTCGTCTGTTAACTCCATTTTTACCAGGATGTAACCGGGGAAAAACTTTCTTGAAGAAGTCTTCTTTTCGCCTTTTTTTAGTTCAACTACAGTTTCACATGGGATGAGTATTTCTTCAAAGAAACTCTCCATGCGCTCATTTTTTATAGACTCAAGCAGATTAAGGCGAACCTTGTTTTCAAAGCTTGAATATGTATGAACACCATACCATTTCATGGACATAGCTGTATCCTTTATCCTAGTATCAGACGCAACAGCTTGGCCAAAATTAGATCACAAGCACCAAGATAGAATGAAATCAGCACAACAATCACAATAACAACACCTGTTGTTGCAATGGTCTCTTTACGTGTTGGCCATGTGACTTTTTCAAGCTCTAGCTTTACTGATTCAAAAAAAGCTGTGACTTTTTGCACAATATAGCTCCTGGCAGCTTAAATATAAGCGCCGCTGTTCAAGATAGCTTGTTTATTCATAATCGAAATAATATCGATTGAATGTGGCAGGCCAGGAGGGATTCGAACCCCCAACATCCGGTTTTGGAGACCGGCGCTCTACCAGTTAGAGCTACTGGCCTGTATCCGAGCAACAAACGTAATAACTACTTAGTTTCTTTGTGAGGAGTGTGCTTACGGCAAAAACGACAAAACTTACTGAATTCGAGCTTGCCCGGAGTAGTTCTTTTGTTTTTGGTTGTAGTGTAGTTTCTCTGTTTGCACTCTGTGCAACCGAGGGTAATGATGTCTCTCATAAATGTGCTTCCTTTTGGCTGAAATCCGTAGTCATTGACGTCGTCATGTCTACATAGGTTCGTTTAGTTCTTTAATTATTCAATAATTGAAGCAACAACACCGGCACCAACAGTACGACCGCCTTCACGGATAGCAAAGCGTAAACCGTCGTCCATAGCAATCGGAGTGATCAGTTTGATAGTCATGGCAACGTTGTCGCCTGGC
>CAIQWT010000102.1 GCA_903875605.1 uncultured Geobacteraceae bacterium
CCTCTTTTTTTTGAAGAACGCCGGCTTTCGAGCCGTTCTCATTCGAAGCCAGGAGCGTTGAGGAGTACGGTTTTACAGGCTGACCGCGTTTATGCCACTGGTTCTGAAGCACATCAGAGCCGCACACTGGGCGGTAGCAATAAAGGTTCCAGCAAACAGGAGCTAGTGGATATTCGGGAACGATTTGATGAAGCTATTAACTATGCCCAAAATAATCAATGCGATACGGCTCTTACCGTTCTTGATGCCATAATTACTGAGGACAGTTCTTTCGTGAAAGCCTATTGTCTCAAAGGCAGTTTGTTACTGAGTACATCGCGTTTTGATGAGGCCTGCATCGTCTGCGAGATCATTCTGGGGCGTGATCCGCTCTGCTTGGTAGCGTATCTTATGCTTGGGATGATAGCGAGGCAGAAGGGTGACGACGAGGATGCCATCAGGCGTTTCCGGGAGGCCATCTATCTGGACGCATCATGTTGGTTGGCTCACTTTTACTCAGCAGAGATCAGTTATGCACAGCTGGCAGAAAAACGGTCGCGAAGTTGTTACGAAGCCGCACTCAGAATCTTGGAGAAGGGGCCGCTCAGGGGGCTTGGACAGGCATTTTTCCCGCTTACATTCAATGCAGAACAGTTCATCGTAATTTGCCGGCATAAACTATCGATACTGGCCCCAAAAAAGGGATAAGACATGGCATTTGATCACTCGAAATTTTTGGCACGTTTCGTTGAAGAAGCGCGAGAACATTGCTCCCGGATAAGCGAAGGTCTGCTCAATCTCGAAAAAACGCCCGGCGATACCGAGATGATCAACGGGCTGTTCCGATCAGCACATACCATTAAGGGCTCATCGCGAATGATGAAGCTTGTAGGTGTTACAGAGCTTGCTCACAAAATGGAAGATGTACTTGATGCGGTACGTGGGGGTAAAATTTCTTTGGCTGCCTCTGTTTCTGATGCCCTCTTCCGGGGAGTGGATGCTCTTTCGGCAATGTTGGAAAAGATAACTGCGGGTGATACATCATCGGTGGCGCCGGAGGCGCTCTGCGAAGAACTGGCCCGTGCAGCAGAAATACCTGTAACTGGGAATGGTGATGTGCCGGTGATCGCCGCCCCCCCCGCCATCGCTCCCAAAAAATCTGTTCAGCTCGTACCAAATGCCCCGGGAGCCGAACAGACGACTACTGCATCTTTAGACACACCACTACCCATTGTTGCCAAGGGGAAACCTGCCGATTATCTGCGTATCAATGCTGCCAAACTTGATGATCTGATCAGGCTTATGGGGGAAATCGTATCCGAGCACGGCAGGTTCAGAAGGCATATCGCAACGCTTCGAGATATAGAACGCGCAACTGCGCGGCATTTGAAAGTTGTTGACGGACGGATAGCTACAGGTGACAGCGGACATGACTCAATGATTGATGCCGGTGCCGCACTGCAGCTTTCCTTACGTCACTCCGTGCGGGCCATGTCAGATGCCTCACTACTGCAGGACCACCTCGTTGCCGATTTACAGGAGACTTCCCTAAGGATGCGCATGCAACCGCTTTCGACTGTCTTTGAGCCTCTTCGTCGTACAGTACGGGATCTTGCCTATGAGCATGGCAAGGATATCGATTTCATTGTTGAGGGAGGTGACACCGAGCTGGATAGAAAAATTATCGACCGTATCGGTGATTCCCTGATGCATATGATTCGCAATTCTTTGGACCACGGACTGGAGAGCAGCGAGGAACGGGTCGCGCTTGGAAAGCCGCTCAAAGGATCCTTGAAACTCTCTGCATTTTACGACAGTGGTTGTGTTGTCATTTCCTTGAACGATGACGGTAGAGGTCTTTCCGTTGACAAAATACGAGAAAAAGCACTTGCTAAACGGTTGTTCGAGGCTGATACACTGGCTGCTATGTCCCGGGCGGAGCTCACCGACCTGATTTTTATGCCTGGCTTCAGTACGAGCCCTATTATAACGGATCTTTCCGGTCGGGGAGTGGGCATGGATGTCGTCAATAAAAGCGTTGTCGATGAATTGAAAGGTACTATTGTCATTGACAGCGGAGAAGGGGCGGGGACCACCTTTCTGCTCCGTCTGCCGCTTAATCTGGCTGTTTTTCCCCTGTTCTTTGTCTCAGTCAGTGGTAAAAACTGTGCAATACCGGCTACATCTCTGGTCGAAATGCTATCGCTTCAGAGGGCGGAGGTTATTGAAATCGTTAACAAGCGAGCGATCCGTCTGCGGGAACAGATCATTCCAGTTGAAAGCCTCGCTACTCTCCTCAAGTTACCGGGAGAGTCTATTTCTGGGACAGACGAGGTGTTGATTGTCATAATAAAGGATGGCGAGGAAAGGCTTGGTCTTCTTGTCGATGAGATTATAGGCAGGGAAGAAATGGTTGTAAAGCCGCTTCCGGTTCACCTGAAGAATTTGCGGCTGGTATCGGGTGTCACCATTGGAGAGCGGGACAGCATCATCAATGTTCTTCACATTCCAGAGCTGTTCAGGCAGTCCCATGAGATTGCGGATTCGGGACGAAGAGTTGCTGCGGTTAAGGATGCCCGTGTACAGACAGTGCTTGTTGTTGATGATTCCATTAATCCCCGGGAGATCGAAAAAAGTATTCTGGAGGCGTATGGGTATGCTGTGACAACAGCGGAAGACGGTGAAGAAGCGTTGGAAAAGACGCGGGATATTCTGTTTGACCTCGTTATTACCGATGTGGAGATGCCGAGGCTGGATGGCTTCTCATTGACAAAACGGCTTCGTAGTGATGGACGTTACCGCGATGTACCCATTATAATTGTAACGTCGCTGGAAAAAGAAGAAGACAAAAAACGTGGAATTACCGTTGGGGCCAATGCGTACATCGTCAAGGGGGCTTTCGATCAGTCCAATTTAATAGAAACCGTTCGCAACCTGATCGGATAACAGGAGAATGATGGTATGAATGCGACAGTGAAACATATTCTGGTAGTTGATGATGACCCTTTCACTGCGGAATTGACCGGAATGATACTTGAGTCATCAGAGTACGAGGTTATTTTGGCGGACGGTGGGGTGGACGCTCTGGAAAAACTGGCCTCTGGCATTGATATATGTATTGTTGTCTCTGACATGAATATGCCTTTTATGGACGGAATTCAGCTTTTTGCAGAGATACGTGGGCAAGGCGGCACTCAGCCGTTTGTGCTTATAACGGGAGAAGATGCTGCACCTCTCAGGATTGCCCATCCTGAGATGGACGCGATTATCACCAAGGATGAAGAGCTTCAGGAAACGTTGCCTGAACTTGTGGCTGTCCTTATGGCCACGAAGGCCGGGCAGCTGTGAACAGTCAGGTAACTACAGCAGCAGGCAAACTGAAAAGAATTCGTGAAGCATATATCAAGCAACTTCCCGCACAGCTTGGCGTGATTCGTAAGGCGTACAATGATGCGGTTCAAGATTCATGCGGGCTTGCCGGGATGGAAATATTACATCGAAGCATTCACACGCTGAAAGGAGCGTGTGCCTCCTTTGGGTTGAAAAAACTAAGCACGGTTGCAGCTTCAGGTGAGTTATTGGCGAAAAACGTCATGAACCCAGAAGCTTCTGCCGACAGAATCTGGCATCAAAAAATTCAGGAATGTCTCACCTCGCTGGAAGCAGAAATTAAAAACATAGACACCTCTCAATACTTTGATACACGAGCCGTTGAACTTGTCGCTGCGTCGGAGGTTACAAGCGGAAGAGACCAAAAAGTCATTTATATCTGTGAGGATGACTCTTACCAGCGTCTTTCTCTTGCCACGCAGATTGAGTGTTTCGGTTTTAATGTAACCTCCTTTGGTGAGTTGGATCAGTTGAGCAACGCAGTTCAGAATTCTGCTCCGGATGCGATTGTTATGGATATGATTTTTCCCGATCGGCCTACGGGGGGTGCGGAGATAATCGAAACGATACGGAAGCAAGGCAGCACCGTACCAGTGGTTTATATATCATCACTAAATGACTTTAATAGCCGCCTGTCTGCTGTCCGCGCTGGATCAAGCGCTTATTTTGTCAAGCCGGTTAACGTTACGGAGCTTTGCTCAACCTTGGATACTCTCACGCATGCCGTTGCACCTGACCCATACAGAGTGCTGATTGTTGACGATGACCATCACCTTTCTGAGTTATATGCTACAATTTTACAGTCTGCTGGAATGAATACGGTAACTGTTAATGATCCTCTGCAGGTTATGGCACCGCTTGTAGATTTCAAACCGGATCTGGTGCTTACCGACATGTATATGCCCGGTTGTAATGGTATGGAGCTTGCCAAAGCAGTTAGACAAATGGGTGCGTCCTTCAGTATTCCGATTATTTATCTTTCCAGTGAGACAGATGTTGGAAAGCAGTTTCAGGCAATGCGCATGGGAGGGGATGAATTTCTGACAAAGCCGATTACCTCTGAAAACCTTATTGCTGCGGTGGCAGGTCGTGCCGGACGGATGAAAGTAATCCGTTCGTTTATGGTCAGGGACAGCATGACTGGTCTGTTTAATCATTCGACGTGTAAGGACTATCTGGAAATGGCGCTTGCGCAGGCTCAACGCCAAGGGACGGAAGTATGTTTTGCCATGATCGATGTTGACAAGTTCAAATCAGTAAACGATACATACGGACATCTCATGGGAGATCAGGTGCTAATAACTCTGTCACGCCTTCTTCAGCAGCGGTTACGTAAAACAGATGTCGTTGGCCGCTATGGTGGCGAGGAGTTTGCTGTCATTTTCACCGATTGCGACCTTACTACTGCGATTCAAGTCGTCGATCAACTTCGCGAAAGTTTTGCTACTCTCCGCTTCCCGGTTGGTGATGAAAGTTTTTCATCGTCCTTCAGCAGCGGGGTTGCCTCATTTTCACTTTTCAAAGATATGGAAAGTATCTGCAAGGCAGCCGATACTGCCCTCTACAAGGCAAAAGAGACCGGGCGCAACAGGGTCTGTGCAGCAGCGGCAACATAAGAAGGGGGCGCATGTGAAACAAAAACCAAAACTGGCGGTTTACTGGGCAGCTTCCTGTGGTGGCTGTGAAATTGCTGTTGTTAATCTTCACGAGAAACTTCTTGATGTTGATGCCGCAATGGACTTTATGTTCTGCCCATGTCTAATGGACACCAAGAAGAAAGATATTGAGTCTCTTCCGGATAGGGCAATTGCAATAACCCTTTTCAACGGGGCTCTACGCACCGAGGAAAATATCGAAATGGCTCACTTGATGCGTAAAAAATCGCAGTTGCTGGTAGCGTTCGGTTCCTGTGCCAAAGGTGGGTGTATCCCGGCTCTCGCTAATTTCACTAAAAATAATGAACTGCTGCACTCTATCTATATAGATAACCATTCAGTCGACAATCCGGCAGGTATAATCCCGTCCGGTACGACCGCCTTTCCAGAGGGAGACATGCAACTTACGCCTCTTCTTGAGCGTGTTAAGCATCTGGCACAGGAGGTGGAGGTGGACTACTATATTCCCGGTTGCCCTCCTGAACCGCATCAGATATGGAATGTGATTGAAACATTTCTAGCCGGAGAGCTGCCATCCAAGGGGAGCACTATTGGCTGCGGTACCCTGACTGTATGTGACGACTGCGATAGGACTAAAGAGGAGAAGCGTATCACCGCTTTTCGTCGCAATTACGAATTTTACCCCGAACCAGAGGTGTGTCTGTTGGAGCAGGGATTGCTCTGCATGGGAATAGCCACAAGAAACGGTTGCGGAGCCCCCTGTACCAAGGCCAACATGCCATGTACCGGCTGCTATGGAGCACCGGAGGGAGTAGGCGATCAGGGGGCGAAAATGGTTGCAGCGCTTGGTTCCGTCATGGATATCGGCGATACTGCCGGGTTGTCCGAAGAAGTA
This sequence comes from uncultured Geobacteraceae bacterium, assembly GCA_903875605.1. Lineage (GTDB taxonomy): Bacteria > Desulfobacterota > Desulfuromonadia > Geobacterales > Pseudopelobacteraceae > JACRCG01. The sequence goes on from CAIQWT010000102.1 coordinate 5,881, forward strand.
ATATCCGAGCGGGTAAACGCTTTTCTCACGACTATTCCTGACTACTCCGGACTGTTCTATAAATATACCCTGGCCAGTTCGATACTGGGCGGCAGGGTCGGGAGGTAACGCATGGCTCGTATTACGATCGATCCGATTACCCGTCTTGAGGGGCATGGCCGGATTGATATATTTCTAAGTGATCAGGGCGTTGTCGAAAATACATACTTTCAGGTTCCTGAACTGCGTGGCTTTGAGCAGTTCTGCGTCGGGCGGATGGTCGAGGAGATGCCGGTAATCACCAACCGGATCTGCGGAGTTTGTCCAGAGGCTCACCATATTGCGGCCACCAAGGCGCTGGACGTTGTCTTCGGTGCGGAACCAACCCCTGCGGCGAAAAAACTGCGCGAACTGCTTTACATGGCTTTTTTCGTCATGGATCACACTACCCACTTTTATGCATTGGGAGGTCCAGATTTCATCGTCGGTCCTGATGCTCCACCTTCAGAGCGTAATATTCTGGGAGTAGCCCGCAAGGTTGGGGTGGAGGTTGCCGGCGAGGTGATTGCGTGTCGCAAACGCAACCACGAGATCATCACTTTTCTTGGCGGTAAGTCCATTCATCCGGTAGCTGGTGTTCCGGGTGGCTGGAGCCGAGCCATAACTGCTGAGGAGAGAACACAGATTGAAAGTGCGGCGCGAAAGAATATTGACTTTGCTCTGTTCTCACTGGGTATTTTTGAAAAAATAGTCCTGAAAAATCCTGTTTACCTTGATCTGGTGACTTCAGACATATACTTACACCGTACCTACTCCATGGGGACTGTTGATGCCAACAATCAGGCAAATTTTTATGACGGCATGATCAGGGTGTTGGACCCGGAAGGGAACGAATTTGTCAAATATCACCCTGGCGAATATCGTGAGCATATTGCCGAGCGTGTTGAGGCCTGGACCTACTTGAAGTATCCATACCTTAAAAAGGTCGGCTGGAAAGGTCTAACTGACGGTATCGCGAGTGGGATTTACACAGCAACACCACTGTCGCGGCTGAATGTTTCCGAGGGTATGGCAACGTCACTGGCAAACGCTGAATATCAGAGAATGTTTGAGACTTTTGGCTGTAAAAAAATAACTAATGCCCGCTACCAGCCGGTTCATCACCGGCTTGCCACTCACTGGGCGCGACTGATTGAGTTGCTTTACTCATCCGAGCGGATGTTGGAGTTGGCGCTCGATCCTGAAATTACTTCGCCGGAGACCCGAAATATTCCGGATCCGGCCAGATTTGTCGGTGAAGGTATAGGCTCAGTCGAGGCACCACGCGGTACACTTACTCATCATTATGTTACCGATGATCGTGGTGTGTTGACAAAGGTCAACATGATCGTCGGTACCACCAACAATTACGCGCCAATAGCCATGTCCATCAAGCGCGCCGCTGAAAAACTCATCACCAGCAACGCTCCGGATGAAGCAATTCTCAACAGGGTTGAGATGGCCTTTAGGCTGTACGATCCCTGTTTGTCATGCGCCACTCATTTTTTACCCGGCAAAATGCCGCTGATTGTGACGATACGTGACAGTGATGGTGGAACGCTGAGGGAAATGCGGAGGAATGGGTGAAGGACCTAACGGTTGATAGCATTACGGGTGTGGGTACTGTCATCATCGGATTGGGAAATCCACAACTCTCTGATGATGGGGTCGGGCTTGCTGTCGCCGTTGCCGTTGCAGGATGTTTACGGCATCGCATGGAATTGACCGTAACGGAGCTGAATGCCGGAGGCATCAGGCTTATGGAGGCAATGGCCGGTTTCAGGCGGGCGGTTGTCGTAGACGCAATGTTGAGTGGTGCCGCACCAGGCACAATTTTGCGTTTTGATCCAGGGAATTTCGTTACAACCAAAAACACATTTTCAAGTCATGACACCGATTTTACAACGGCATTTAATCTGGGGAAAATGGTGGGTGTCCCACTTCCCGAGCAGGTTTCCTTCTGGGGGATAGAGGGCAGAGAGTTTAAACTTTTTGGTGAAGGTTTCACCGATGAGGTTGCAGCGGCCGTGACAGGTGCTGTAAAACTGATAGTTGCAGAAGTTATGGCATGGGAGGGGGCTGCGTGAAAATTGGGATATATTTCTGCAACTGCGGCAGTAACATTGCGGATAAAATTAGCTACACAGCTGTTGTCGAAGCAGCCCCATCTTTTCCTGAACAAACATATGTAAAAACTGTAAATTTTATCTGTTCGGAAGAGGGTAGGCAGCAGTTTGAGGAGAGCCTGAGGATGGAACAACCGGATCGTGTTGTCGTGGCCGCCTGTTCACCACGAGATCATGAAGCTACGTTCCGAGGATGTTTGACCAATGCAGGAATAAACTCGTATCTTATGCAGATGGTTAACATTCGTGAGCAGATTGCCTGGGTGACCGAAGATCCGACGGTTGCAACTGAAAAAGCGATATCGGCTATCCGGGGAGCGGTATACCGGGTGAGGCTGCAGCAACCGCTGGAAAGAAAACAATTAGAAATCTGTCCCGACGTGCTTGTAATAGGCGCTGGTCCAGCTGGAATGAAGGCGGCACTTTCGTTTGCTGAAGCCGGGAGAGCGGTAGTGCTTATTGAACGTACACCTTTTCTTGGAGGTTTACCGGTCCGTTTCGAAGATCTGTTCCCATCTATGGAATGTGCCCCTTGTATGCTGGAACCGCTGATGGGGGATCTGCTTCACGGCGACTATCCCGGTTCTATCGAGCTGATAACCATGTCAGAACTGGTTGAGCTGACCGGTTTCTATGGTAATTTCAACGCTAAAATCAAGCAGAATCCACGCCATGTTTCACTACATAAATGCATCGGCTGTGGTGAGTGCGTGGCGGTCTGCCCTGCTATTACCCACAATGAATTCAATTTCAGTACAAATGATCGCAAGGCAATTGACTTTGCTTTTGCCGGTGTCCTGCCGAATGCTCCGTTCCTGATTGAGGATGCCTGCCTCCGCTCGAATGGTGGAAATTGCCGGGCCTGCAAAGACGCCTGTCCGCTAGGTCAGGATGTCGTAAATCTGGAAGAGGCTGAGACGGTTGTCGAGCGTAAGATTGGTGCCATTGTTGTTGCAACCGGCGCTAGATTGTATGATGCCTCCAGGATAGATGGCCTTGGAATGGGTAGGCTGCCTGATGTCTACGATTCCCTGCAATTTGAGAGAATGCTTTCATCTACAGGTCCTACTGGCGGTGTGATTAAAACAGCAGCCGGGCTTGTCCCAGCGTCGGTGGCAATTATTCATTGTGTCGGGAGTCTTGACGAAGACCATGTGCCATACTGCTCCGGTATCTGCTGCCAGTATGCCTTCAAGTTCAATCATCTGATTACGTCTAAACTCATGAATGCAACGATCACGCACTATCACCGTGAACTGGTGGTGCCGGGTAAAGAGGCATTTCACCTCTTTAATAATGCTGTTAAGGATGATAATTCCTGCCTGAAGCGATATAGCGATATCAATGACCTTACCGTTACTCCGGATGAGAAAGGCAGACTTATCGTGAGAGCTAAAGGGGATGCTGCTCCTGCGGATATTGTAATTCTCTGTCCGGCTGTGATTCCGGCCGAGGGAGCTGATAAGCTATCTGTTCTGCTTGATGTGGCCCGAGATTCCTCTGGGTTTTTCAGGGAGCTGCACGGACGGATAGATGCGGCGCAAAGCACAATCAAAGGTGTTTATCTTGCTGGTGCATGTCAGGAGCCGATGGATATTCGTACGGCGATGCTGGAAGGGATGGCAAGTGTTGGTTATACCCTTGCTGCTCTTCAACCGGGACGCATTATTGAGATTGAACCGATCAACGCCGAGGTGGATGACACTCGTTGTGCCGGATGCCATCTTTGTATATCAGTTTGTTCCTATCGTGCCATATCATTTGATATCGAGCACAATGTTTCTAATGTTAACGCTGTTCTTTGTCACGGTTGCGGTACATGTGTCACTGCCTGTCCGGCAGGTGCCATTACCGGTCACCATTTCACTAATGAGCAGATAATAGCCGAAATGGAGGGGAATCTGAAATGAAAGATACCGTGCGCTTTGAGCCAAAAATAATCGGCTTCCTCTGTCACTGGTGCTCCTATGCCGGAGCAGATAAAGCTGGCGGTATTCAGGGCAGCTATCCTCACAATGTTAAAATTATTCGGCTCATGTGCAGCGGCAGGGTTGATCCGCTATTTGTGCTTTCAGCCTTTGAAAAGGGCGCAGACGGTGTTATTATCCTCGCCTGCCATCATGGAGACTGTCATTACAAAGAGGGGAATTGTCGGGCTTTACAGCGCCACAGCATGTTGAGCCTTATGTTGGCACAGTTGGGTATAGAAAAAGAGCGCTGCCGGCTTGATTATGTTTCTGCAGGAGAAGGCGAGAAATTCAAGCGGCTCATCAGTGAAATGGTCGAAAGTGTAAGTATATTAGGTGCACTTCAGTTGAACCTTTAAGTAATACATCTGATCCAACGCCTTAAGTATACAGAATGTAGATGTTTATAAAATTTCAAGCAATTTAGTCAAAGAAAAGCATAAGGAGATTTGTATAATGGCTGTTTCAATTCTCGATGCACGTGGTCTTAAATGCCCCCAACCGACCCTCAAGGTCACTGTTATGTCTATAAAGATGATGCCTGGTGATGTTCTTGAAGTTATAGCCGATTGTCCTACGTTTGAAAAAGATGTGCGCGATTGGTGCTCGCGTGCGAGGAAGACGCTTTTATGGGTAAGGGAAGAGGGTACAGCAAAGAAAGTTCAGATTCAGTTTTAATTTTTATACCTGATTGCAATCAGCAGTGAGGCGCTGTCAGCTACTCGTGCTTGCAGCCAGCAGTTCGGCTGCGTGTTTAAGAGCAGAATCGGTGACTGTCGTGCCGGCCAGCATGCGTGCTACTTCGTGGGTGCGTTCATTAAGGTCGAGTTCAATAACACGTGTGGAGGTCCGCCCTCCTGCAAAAAACTTTTCTACCCGCAATTGTTGCCCGGCAAATACCGCCACTTGCGGTAGATGTGTAATGCAGAGTACCTGCTGACGTGCCGCAACGTTTTTTAGTTTTCTTCCGACCAATTCTGATGTCGCTCCACCAATTCCGGTATCAACCTCGTCAAATACCAGTGTCGGGACGTCACTGTCTGGCAGAACCTGCTTAATCGCTAGCATCAATCGGGATAATTCGCCACCTGATGCGATCCGCGCAAGAGGACGAGGAATTTCACCAGGGTTGGGGGAAAAAAGAAACTCAACTTTTTCATAGCCGCTTGAACGTGGTTCGGTCAGTGATTCGAGGGTCGGTTCAATAACGGCGCCCCTCATTGCAAGTTGATGTGCTTCACCCTCCAGAGCATGTTTAAGGTTCTTGGTTGCTTGAGTGCGGGCAGCTGTAAGTTCTCCACCCAACTTTTTCAGCTCAATTTCCAGTGTGTCAAACTCATTTTCCAGAGTATGCCTATTCTGTTCTCTACTCTGTAATTTCTCCAGTTCGGTGTCAATTCCTGCCTTATAAGCTAGTATCTCTTCAACCGTTGAACCATATTTCTTTTTCAGTCGGCCGATCAGATCGAGTCGATCGTCAATCAGTTGCAGTGAGGCAGGATCACACTCGATGCGAGAGGCATAGTCTCGCAGGGTTATGGCAGCATCTTCCAGTTGCAGGTAGGCTCCCTCCAGCGAAGCAGCCGTTTCCTGAAGCGAAAGGTCAATGGCAGATAACTCTTTAATTGAGCTGGCAATTCGTTTGAGTTGTCCAAGAAGAGTACCATCGCCGCCGTAAAGTCGATCGAAAGCTTCGCTGCTTACACCGCCCAGCTTTTCAGCACTTGCCAGAAGTCTGCGCTGTTCCTCAAGCAATTCCTCTTCTCCCGGTTTAAGTACCGCTTTAGCAATTTCATCCGACTGATATGAAAGTAGATCAAGGCGCCGTGCCGCATCTCGTTCGGCATGCTCAAGTCCGGTAAGTAAATCGCGTATAGATGAAATTCGGCTGAACAGTTCTGTAAACTTTTGTCGCAGTTCTCCTATGCCGGCAAACATATCCAATAGACGTAGGTGATTTTCTGGTTTGAGCAGGGTCTGAGAATCGTGCTGGCCGTAGATATTGATTAAGCGCGGTGATATTTCGGCCAATAGTGCTAAAGAAGACATACTGCCGTTGATGAAAATCTTGTTTTTACCGGCGCGTGAAAGGGAGCGCTTGATCAACAGTTCATCTTCACAGTCAAAACCGGCTTCTGCCAGCAGCCGCTTGATTTCAGGTAGAGAAGATACATCAAATAGAGCTTCTACTACAGCCTCCTCTTCCCCGGAGCGAATTAGGTCGCTGGATGCACGATTGCCCATGATCAGGCCGACAGCATCTATTATAATAGATTTTCCGGCTCCTGTTTCCCCAGTCAGTACAGTAAGTCCGTGTTTGAAAGTGATTTGGAGTGTATCAATGATGGCTACATTTTTAATGGTGAGGTCGGTTAACATAGCAATCAGCGTTCTCCCCATTTCAGTTTTGTTCGAAGTATTTCAAAGTAGTCGCGGCTGCGCGACATAACTAGCGAAGTAGTTTTCAATGCCTTTCGCACCTCTACAGAATCACCTTCCCTTAATTCAAAGCCAACCTGACCGTCCAGCGTCAGATACACTTTCTCTTCGAATGATGAGGTGACGGTAATCGAGATAATAGATTCATCTGTTACTACAATGGGGCGGTTTGTAAGGGTATGCGGACAGATCGGAGTGATGACAATGCAGCTCATGAGCGGATGGATAATTGGTCCGCCGGCAGAGAGGGAATAGCCGGTGGAGCCGGTCGGGGTAGATACTATAAGCCCGTCAGCCTTGTAAGTAGTAAGAAAATGCCGGTTGACTTTAGTTTCAAGGTCCACAATGCGGGCCAGCGCTCCTTTGTTGATAACCATATCGTTCAGAACATGAAACTTTTCGTCCTCTTTGCCTTCACGGTGGAGGGTCACTTCCAGCATCATTCGTTCTGAAACGCGCGGACTGCCTTCCAGGCACTTTTCCAAACGGGTATATAACTCCTCAACTGTAATCTCTGTAAGGAAGCCGAGACTTCCCAGGTTGACTCCCAGAATTGGAACGTCTTTGCCGCTGAAAAGCCGGGCCACAGAGATGAGAGTGCCATCGCCCCCAAGCACCACTACCAGTTCGGCCTGCTCACGGATCTCTGTCTCTGCCAGTGCTTTTGGATAGCCAAGCTCACGCGTCAGTTGCTCCTCTACCATCGGGGTGCAGCCGCGCTCCTCCAGCCATTTGATCAGGTCACTGGCAACTCCGAGGCAGCGTGGATCGTGGATTTTAGCAAATATGGCGACGTTCTGGAACTCTTGCATGGAAGCCTCTTATCTACTTCATTTTCCTTATTTTATCCAGACTCTCTTCTAACACCACCTTTTTGCTGGTTACATCTGAAAGTTTCTGACGCTCCTTGGCAACAATATCGGCTGGAGCGCGATCCACAAAAGCCGGGCTTTCCAGTTTTTTAGAGAACATTTCGATCTCTTTTTCGATCTTGCCGATCTCCTTCAGTAGCCGTTCCTCCTCGGCGGCCACATCGACCAATCCCTTGAGAGGAACATATATCTGGACATCGCCAGCGACCTGAATAGAGGCGTCCTCAGGCTTTTTAATGCCAAAGCCGATAGCTAGGTCGGAAACCCTCGCTAGGCTGATAATAGCGCTTTCGTTATGCTTCATCAAGCGACGTGTGTCTTCGCTGTCGCAGGAAAGGATAACGGCAATCTGTTTCGATGGCGGAACATCCATTTCGCCACGGATGTTTCGGATACCACCGATGACCGCCATGATACGCTCCATGTCAGCAGCGTCTCCGGGGAAGGAAAGAGCAGCACAGTGAACAGGATAGGGTGCCTGCATGATGGTCGGGGTCGTTTTTGCTCCCGGCAGTACCTGCCAGATCTCTTCTGTGATAAAGGGCATGAACGGGTGCAGCAGGCGGAGCAGATTCTCCAGCGTGTACCATAGGATATACTGAGTAGCCTGCTTTCGTTCCGGTGTACCGTTATAGATGTCCTGCTTGGATAGCTCCAGATACCAGTCGCAGAATTCGCTCCAGGTGAACTGGTAGAGCACCATGGCGCTTTCGTTATAACGGTAGCCACTAAGGGTTTCATCAACAACCCGGGCTGTTTCATTCAGTCGGTGCAGAATCCATTTATCACCCTGGCTTAGTTCCATTTTGTCCAGGCTGAGTCCAGTCGGATCGAATCCTTCCAGATTCATGAGTGTGAATCTGGCGGCATTCCATACTTTGTTGCAGAAGTTACGGTAACCGGCAATGCGTTCTTCTGCCAGTTTGATATCGCGCCCCTGGGCAGCAAAGGCGGCCAGCGTAAAGCGGAAGGCATCAGTGCCGTACTGATCGATTACAGTTAGCGGATCGATTACATTTCCCTTGGATTTTGACATCTTGTGTCCCTGAGCATCGCGCACCAAGGCATGAATATAGACATCGGTGAAGGGAACCTCGTCCATAAAATGCAATCCCATCATCATCATGCGGGCCACCCAGAAAAAGAGGATGTCGAAGCCGGTCACCAGGCATGCGGTAGGATAGAATGTTTTCAGTTCAGCTGTCTGGTCGGGCCATCCCATGGTTGAGAATGGCCAGAGGGCCGAAGAGAACCAGGTGTCAAGTACATCGGTTTCCTGGCGGAGTTTATCACTGCCGCATTTTGAGCAGACTGTCGGTACTTCCATCGCAACGGTTATTTCGCCGCAATGATCGCAGAACCAGGCAGGTATGCGGTGTCCCCACCAGATCTGGCGTGAGATGCACCAGTCACGGATATTTTCCATCCAGTCGTAGTAGGTATTTTCCCACTGCTTGGGGAGGATGCGTGTCTTGCCACTTTTGACAGCGTTCAGAGCCCGCTCAGCAAGCGGTGCCACTTTCACATACCACTGCAGAGAGAGGTATGGCTCAACCACGGTTTTGCAGCGGTAGCAGCCGCCAACCGACATGGCATGATCGTCGATCTTGTCTATATAACCCGCTGATTCCAAGTCAGAGACAATCTGCCTTCTGGCTTCGAACCGCTCCATTCCTTCGTACTGATGTCCGGCAGCGTTGATGATGCCTGATTCGTCAAGAACGTTAATCTTGTCCAAGCCATTACGCAGCCCCACTTCAAAGTCGTTAAAATCGTGCGCCGGTGTTATTTTTACAACACCGGTGCCGAACTCGCGATCCACATAGTCGTCGGCTACAACTGGAATCTCGCGCCCTACCAGCGGCAAAAGAACCATTTTGCCAATCAGGTCGCTGTATCGTTCATCTTCAGGATGCACTGCCACAGCAGTGTCGCCCAGCATGGTTTCTGGACGGGTTGTCGCTACGGTAACAAATCGCCCCGGTTCGCCGACTACCTGATAGCGGATGTGCCAGAGGTGCCCTTTGTGGTCCTCATGCTCTACTTCAATATCAGACAGGGCGGTGTGACAGCGGGGGCACCAGTTAATCAGGCGGTTGTCGCGGTAGATCAGCCCATCTTCGTATAATTTAACGAATACAGTTCGCACGGCTTTAGAGAGCCCTTCATCCATGGTGAACCGTTCGCGTTCCCAGTCGCATGATGCTCCGAGACGCTTCAGTTGCCCGATGATCTGGCCACCGGACTCAGCTTTCCATTTCCAGACTCTTTCAATAAAGGCTTCGCGCCCCAGATCATGGCGGTCCTTCCCTTCGGCAGTCAATTGTCGTTCTACGACGTTCTGGGTGGCGATGCCGGCATGGTCTGTGCCCGGCATCCAGAGCACGTTATAACCTTGCATTCGCTTCCAGCGACAGAGGATGTCCTGAAGTGTGTTATTGAGAGCGTGCCCCATATGTAGGGCGCCTGTTACATTTGGCGGGGGAATTACTATGGAGTATGGCTTTTTATCTGATGTGGCGGCTGCGCGGAAATAACCTTTAGTCTCCCACTCTGTGTACCATTTTTTTTCAACATCATGGGGTTCGTACCCCTTGGCAAGTTCTTTGGTCATTATTCGAATCCTTTTTATAAAAAATCTGAGCGTAATCATATACTACTGTTGGCTGATTCAGGTCAAGTGCGCTCTTGGGAGGGTCATGGATTCAGGTTTTTGTTATACGTAAAACCAGTGAATCTCCGCGCCGGGTGGGCGGGAGATTCACTGGTTGTTTTACAAACAAAAAAAGGTGCCATTTTCAGGGCACCTTTTTTCATATAATGGCGGGGTTGACGGGGCTCGAACCCGCGACTTCCAGCGTGACAGGCTGGCACTCTAACCAACTGAGCTACAACCCCATGGCAAGTAGTTCAATTTAACTTCACTTCTATGCCACACTATGCAGTTGTTTGTCAAGCAACGTGTAACAAAAAATATAAAAAACGTTTACGCACACTCAGAATAGCCACATACATGGCAGACAGAGCAGCCACCTTCATGTTCAACTATTCCACCGCACTCCGGGCAGGCACCACGCTCATGGCGTGTAGTCTCGGTATCACTATCATATCCATTGTCAACAAGGTGGTTCTGTATCGCTTTTGCAACTGCATCGGCGCAGGAAAGTACGCGATTGTCGCCAAATCCTGAAGGGCAGTGGCAGGAGATTCCCTGTAACTGCTTAACAACCTGGCGGGCCTGAACACCACTGCGCCATGCGAGTGACACCATGCGACCGATGGCCTCACTTTGCGAAGCGGCACAACCGCCTGCCTTTCCCATCGTGGTGAATAGCTCGAATAGGCCGTTTTTATCTTCGTTAATAGTAATATAGAGAGGGCCGCAACCGGTCTGCATTTGGTGAGTACACCCTTTTAGTGCTTTAGGGCGATCACGTTTTATGGCTTTCTTGTCTTCTTCTACCGGTGTAGCGGCAACAGATACGTGCTCTTCTTTTTTGCCGGTAGAAAGAACCTGCTCGTCTCTTGAGCCATCACGGTAAATAGTCACACCTTTACAGCCTGTTTCATAGGCGAGCATATAAACTTTTTCAACATCCTCAATTGTAGCAGAGTTGGAAAAATTAACCGTCTTTGAAACGGCATTATCAGTGTAAAGCTGAAAAGCGGATTGCATCTGAATGTGGTATTCAGGGGTTATTTCGTGAGAAGTCACGAATACGTTGCGGATGTCGTCCGGTATCTCTGCGATATCATGAACAGTGCCGTGCTCGGCAATTTTCTGCATAAGGGATTCCGAGTAAAAACCACGCTCCTTCGCGATACTTTCGAATATAGGATTAACCTCTACCAGAACGTTTTTATCCATGACTGTGCGAATATAAGAAACAGCAAAAAGCGGCTCAACACCCGAAGAAGCGTTTGCTATGATCGAAATTGTGCCCGTTGGTGCTATTGTGGTTACTGTTGCATTTCTCTGTGGAGGCGCACCTTTTTTGTCAAAAATAGAGCCTTTGAAGTTGGGGAACGAACCACGTTTTTTACCTAATTCCTGTGATGCCAGATGCCCTTCGTCATTAATAAACTTCATGACTTTTTTGCCGAGTTTTACCGCCTCATCAGAGCAGTATGGAATCCCCAGTAAAATAAGCATATCTGCCCAGCCCATTACACCCAGACCGATTTTGCGGTTGGCGTGAGTCATGTCATGGATCTGTTGCAGCGGATAATTGTTAGCCTCAATGACGTTATCAAGGAAGTGAACTGCGTTGTGAATAGTTTCGCGTAGTCTTTTCCATTCAACAGTGCCGTCTTTAATAAAAGTACCAAGATTTATAGAGCCAAGGTTGCAGGATTCATAAGGCAGAAGCGGTTGCTCACCACAGGGATTTGTCGACTCTATTTCGCCAATTAGAGGTGTCGGATTGTCACGGTTAAGGCGATCTAGGAAGACAATTCCAGGTTCGCCGTTTTCCCATGCCTGTTTGACAATTCGCTGAAATACTTTACGGGCGTTCAGGCTGCCACAGATTTTTTTGTCTCTGGGATTGATGAGATTGTATTCCTCATCACGCTCAACGGCCTGCATGAACTTTTCGGTCAAACCTACAGATATATTGAAGTTGTTGAGCTGTTTCTGGTCACTCTTGCACATAATGAAATCCATTACGTTAGGGTGATCAATCCTTAGAATAGCCATGTTAGCGCCGCGTCTGGTTCCACCCTGTTTTATGGTTTCCGTGGCAACATCAAATACGCGCATAAATGAAAGAGGCCCGCTGGAAATGCCGGTGGTGGTACTGACAACGTCATTGGCTGGTCTTAGCCTGGAGAAAGAAAAACCTGTGCCGCCACCGGATTTGTGAATCAGGGCAGTATATTTTACAGCATCAAAAATTTCCTCCATCGAATCGCCGATCGGTAACACAAAACAGGCTGAAAGTTGTCCCAACGGACGCCCGGCGTTCATAAGGGTGGGGGAATTGGGTAGGAATTCAAAGCTGGTCATCATACGATAGAACGTATCTGATAAGCCTTTTACATCTGCTTTTTTATCAAAATTTTTGTCGGCTGCTGAAATGGTATCTGCTACACGTCGAAACATATCGGCTGCAGTCTCGAGGACTTTGCCGGATTCATCGCGGCGCAGATATCGTTTTTCTAATACGGTAGCAGCATTTTTTGTCAGACCTGGAATAGTTTCGGGCGCGGAACTTCTTTTCATAATGGGACTCCTTGTTTTGTCGGTGTACTGATAATTATTAATACGTAGAAAATGTTGTGAGAGGTAAATAAACACAATATTTTGTGGAAGGCGTTGAAATAAACCACAACATGTATGTGCTGTCAACAAATATATTTTGTTCAAAGATAACTCGTTGAAAGTACGTAATGGCCTATTACCCGGAACGTTACGTCGGCATAATAACTAAAAAATAACATTGAATTTACAGTTAGAGTTAATCGTGGTAATTATTCGGTGTAACTGTAAGGAGTCTACTGGTGAAAACTTTCTTTTCGGTCTTTATTTTCTTGTGGTTTGCAACATTCTCACAGGCGGCAGATAATGCCGTTTCGGTGTATGAAAGAGTTGTGCTGACTGAAGATACAACCTGGAATGGGATCGTTCTAGTTAAAGGTTTCGTTGTGGTGGCTCCACAGGCAACGCTACGCATTGACCCTGGAACAGTAGTACGTTTTGCTGCTGCGGGTGATCAACAACTTCCGGGCATGGTTATTCAAGGGCGTATTTATGCAGTTGGTACCCAGGACAAACCTATTACCCTGACTTCAGACCGACAAAAGCCGGGGCGCGGTTCCTGGGGTGGAATCGTTCTTGTCTCAACTGAAAAACGTAATATACTTGAGCGCTGTCGTATTGAGTACGCCGAGACCGCGATTGAAGTCCGGTTTTCCAGTGTAAATCTTAAAGCAATTACGATTGAACAGGCTCAGACTGCTCTGTTGTCTCATGACGGAGTAGTACAGATGATTAGCAGTACAGTTGCGGATTCAGAGACCGGAATCGAAATCAATAACAGCGAATTTGATGGTAAGGAGATTACTGTTTCTTCTTGTCAGCGCGGCCTAGTGTTGAGCAAGTCCGCTATTGCTCTGGCGACATTTAAGATTTTGAACAATAAGCAAACCGGACTGGACGCGGACGAATGCCGGATCAAAATTTCCAGCGGTGAATTTTCTGATAATATGTTTGGTGCTCGCATCAAAGGTGGAGAAGGGCAGATAACCATGTCCCGCTTTCAGCGAAATAAACAGACTGCACTTAACCTGATTGGTTCGAGAATTAAATTGCAACGCTGCCTGTTCACCGATAATAGTCAGGACGCTGTGCGTACGGAAGATGGCCAAGCACTTCTTTTAAATAACGCTTTTAAATCAAATGGTGGCTATAACCTCTACAATGCCGGTCTGGAACCGGTGAATGCCAGGTTGAATTGGTGGGGAAGCACGGAATTATCTCAAATTAAACAAAAAGTAAATGACACAGCTCGTAACAAAAATTCCGGTGTTGTAAAAGTCTTTCCATGGTTGAATGAAAAACCGCCGTTACTGCCTTAAACAAGGAGCTTATTAAGTGTATCTAGACAATGCTGCCACATCATTTCCTAAACCGGAAAAAGTATATGAAGCGGTTCTTCACGCAATGCGTGATGTTGGCGCTTCACCGGGTCGTGGTGGATATCGCTGCTCTCTTGAGGCCGGACGCATTGTTTATAAGGCTCGTGAATCGGTCGCCGATTTTTTTTCAATTCGTGATTCGTCACGAGTTATCTTTACCCACAATGCTACTGGAGCACTTAATCTCGCTCTGCAGGGTACTCTGGTTCCAGGTGACCATGCTATTACTACTTCCATGGAACACAATTCTCTACTGCGTCCGCTATATGCGCTCAGAAAAAAAGGTTTAGAGCTGACTATCATTCCGGTTGGTTCTGACGGGGTAATTAACGTTGAAGATATACGTCGTGAACTGCGGGCAAATACACGAATGATTGCGGTCAGCCATGTTTCAAATGTCTGTGGTGCAATTCAGCCGATACAGGAAATATCAGAACTCTGTCACAACTCTGGAGCGCTGTTTCTGGTTGACGCAGCACAGTCTGCCGGCCATGTTCCTATTAACGTTGAATTAATGGCAATTGACCTGTTGGCAGTACCTGGTCATAAAGGATTGCTGGGACCTGGTGGAACCGGGTTTTTGTATGTAGCACCGCATGTTGCACTGAAGCCAGTTATACAGGGAGGAACCGGAACTAATTCAACTGCGGAGGAGCAACCGCTTGTAGTGCCGGACGGATTTGAGACCGGGACCCATAATCTGCCAGGGATCGCAGGATTACAGGCCGGAATTGAGTTTATTTGTGAAGTAGGGCTTTCCGCTATTCATCAGCGTGAAAACTCCTTGCTCATTCAGGCTGAACAGGCTCTAAGAAATATTACAGGCGTGGTGATCCATGGCCCGGCAAATTCCTCGATGCGTTGCTCGGTGCTCTCTTTTACCGCATCCGGTGTAGATTCAGCACTACTAGCTGCAGAGCTTGATCATGGTTTTGACATAGCGGTTCGCGCGGGATTGCATTGTGCTCCTCTTGCTCATAGTTCCATGGGAACCGCACCGGGTGGCACGCTGCGATTGAGCCCTGGCTGGTTTACGACCAGCGAAGAAATTGCTTTATTTTCTGACGCAGTTGTACAATGTATCGATAAAATCCGAAATATAGACAATAACAGCTAGTTAAATAATATATCAGTAAAAGGGGGTACTGACTTGAAATTATTGTCAGTATTATTATTCATATTCAGTCTTTGCGTAGCCTGCTCTCTCCCGCCGGAAAAACCGTTTACAAAAGAACAACTTTATAAGACAGGTATTTATACTTATTTTACAGTAGATGATTCTCCGGAAAGTGTTCTATCTGCCATTAACAAAGACGGAGAAGTTGTGCTGAATGCCAAATATCGCAATCGCGATGTCTGGATTAAATTACTTGGCAAACTTGAAGGAATTACAGTTCAGATTATTGAAAAATAGTCATGCTGCACCGGCACCCTGCCGTTATCCTGCATATTCAGAAAGGGACTCCCATGAAAAATTTCATTCTCGATACGAACGTATTACTCCACGATCCACAGTCACTGTTTAAATTTCAGGACAACAATATTGTTATCCCGATTACCGTAATTGAAGAGGTTGATCGCTTCAAGAAAGACATGAACGAAACCGGTCGTAATGCCAGGATGGTGTCAAGAATTCTTGATTCGATGCGTGAGAAAGGTTCTTTAGCGTCCGGAATTACCATGCCGGGAGGTGGGACTTTACGAGTTGAGATGTTCGCTGAAAAATATTTCAAGAATCTACCATTTGATCTGCGAGTTGATAACGGCGATAATCGGATAATTGCTGTTGCTCAGGATGTTCGCGATCGTTTTCCTGATTCAGTAACCATATTTGTGACAAAAGACTCCAATCTGCGTATCAAGGCTGATGCAATTGGGTTGATAGCGGAAGATTACGAGTCTGATAAAGTTGATATTCAGGATCTCTATTCCGGAACAAGGTCAATTGAAGTTCCGCCTGATGCCGTAGATAGGTTTTATGGTCAGGGGTGGCTTGACGCTCCGGTCGGACTTGGCCCCAATGAGTTCATTACAATTGTTGACAGTGCAAACCCGAATCACTCGGCCATTTGTCGCAATGACCCTGCTAATGGCCGGATTATTCCTGTTCGTAAGGTTCCCAAAGAAGGGATCTGGAGCCTCTTTCCTCGCAACAGGGAGCAATCCTTCGCTCTTGATGTGTTGATGGACGACAGTATCAAACTTGTTACTCTGGTTGGTAAGGCAGGTACCGGCAAGACGCTGCTGGCGATTGCTGCAGGACTTCATAAGACAGCTGAAGAAAATATTTATAATCGTCTGCTGGTATCGCGTCCTGTGTTTCCGATGGGTAAAGATCTCGGATTCCTTCCCGGAGATATTGAAGAAAAATTGACCCCCTGGATGCAGCCTATTTTTGATAATGTCGAATTACTTATCTCCGGGCATGAATCTGAAAAGAGACACAGTAAAGGCTATAAAGAGCTTATGGCAATGGGGCTTCTTGATATTGAGCCATTAACATATATCCGCGGTCGTTCGATACCGAATCAGTATTTAATTGTCGACGAAGCCCAAAACCTGACTCCTCACGAAATCAAGACGATTGTTACCAGAGTTGGCGAAGGTACTAAAATTGTACTGACCGGCGATCCGTACCAGATCGACAACCCATACGTTGACTCATCCAGTAATGGACTGACCTACCTTGTTGAAAAGTTCAAGGGAGAGCGGATTGCAGCACATGTGACACTTACCAAGGGTGAACGTTCCGAATTAGCCGAGTTGGCCGCCAATCTTTTGTAACTTTATACTTGAGATTCAGGTAAAAAGCGTCCCTTATGTAGATGTCATTAGGCTTTGAATAGCTGCATGGGCACTTTGATGGCAAACACTGCATCAACTCCTGCAAGGGAACACTAAATACTGCAATCCATAATGGTCTTTTTATTATGCTACTTCTTGCTATTGAAACATCTTGTGATGAAACGGCCGCCGCAGTTGTGCAGGATGGTCGTAAAATTATTTCCTCTGTCATTTCTTCCCAAATTGCCATCCACGCAGCTTATGGTGGCGTAGTTCCGGAGATAGCCTCACGGGCTCATCTACAGTCCGTTGCACCGGTTATCAATCAGGCGCTTCAGGAAGCAGGCATTGGAATGGATGCTCTTGAAGGGATTGCGGTTACCCGCGGTCCCGGATTGTCCGGGGCGTTGTTGGTCGGTTTTTCAGCTGCGAAGGCTATTTCCTTTGCCCGAAAAATTCCTTTTGTCGGAGTTCATCATATTGAAGGACATCTGTTTGCACCATTCCTGGAACAACCGGTTGCTTTTCCCTTTCTGGCATTGGTAGTATCTGGAGGGCACACCCATCTGTACCATGTTGAAGGTTTTGGTCGTTATACAACTCTTGGCAGAACAATTGACGATGCGGCCGGTGAAGCTTATGACAAATGCGCAAAAATTATGGGAATGCCTTACCCTGGCGGGCATATAATTGATCGTATGGCTCAGAACGGCAACCCGGATGCGATTCGTTTTCCGAGGCCGCTGTTGCGTGACGGTTCCCTCAACTTCAGCTTTAGTGGCCTGAAAACAGCTGTAATGCAGCACGTCATGAAAAATCCGGTTTCAATACCGAGTCAGGCTGGCGATGATTTGTGTGCTTCTTTTCAAGATGCGGTTTGCCACGTCCTTGCGTCAAAAACCGAGGCTGCCATCATGCAGACCGGGGCCACTCGCCTAGTAGTCGCGGGGGGAGTTGCCTGTAATAGTGGTTTGCGCCTTAGGATGTCAAAACTGTGTATGCAGCTGGGAGTTGAACTATCTATCCCGAATCCCGACTTGTGCGGCGATAATGCGGCTATGCTTGCGGTCCCTGGCGACTATTATCTTTCCCATGGAATTGTGTCTCCGCAGTCACTCGACGTCACCGCTACCTGGGATATGGACAGTTTGACTGCTCCCCGTCCTGAAGTACGAGGTTTTCCAATTCGCTGAGTCGAGCCTGATGTCAACATGTGACACTATGACTTACAGAATCTACAAGTCCTGCCGCTGGTACCATGCGTCAGGACCGAGTCTGAGCATGTAGTTATAGGAAAAGCGAACACAGCCAAATGTCCGTGCAAGATTAATCTCCTGCTCAGAAGTTGGGTAGAATCTGTATCTGTAAGCTCGTTTCATATCCATGTTTAAATAGTATCACACATTGGTGTAAAATGTAATTGTTATCCAAATATCAGACATAAAACCACGCGCGCGGCGCACTATGAATCACTTGGATGCACCTTTCATCCCCGCCCTGAACGACGGGGTTTTACGGTGAGGCCAATAAAGGAATCAATAAAATGAGTGCCACTCGTCGTCCCCTGAAATCACTTGGACAAAACTTTCTGGTTGATGGGAATATTATCAACAGAATTATTCAAACTGCAGATATCAAGACTGGCCAGGCTGTGCTTGAAATCGGCCCGGGGCGAGGTGCTTTGACTACACATCTTGCCGAGCGTTCCGGACGGCTCTTGCTGATTGAGTTCGACCATGCATTGGCAGCCTGGCATCGGGTTCAATATCAGCAAAAACCTCATGTCACAGTAATTGACGCTGATGTCCTTAAAGTTGACCTTGAGGCACTCCTTCCGGAAACGCCTCAAAAATGGAATGTAGTTGCCAATCTACCATATAATATTTCTACTGAAGTTCTGTTTCGCCTGTATCATGTTCACGAACGGTTGGCACGTATGACCCTGATGCTGCAAAAAGAGGTTGGTGACCGACTTGTCGCACCGCCTGATTGTTCTGCGTATGGTGTGACTACCGTTCTTCTTGGTTTGTGGTTTGATATAAGTCGTGCTTTTGTAGTGCACCCCGACTCTTTTCACCCAAGCCCTAAAATTGATTCGGTCATACTTAACTTCATCCCCCGCACTGAAGCCAGGGCCGAAGTTGGAGACGAGGAGGTTTTCAGGGCTGTTGTAAAAAGCTCCTTCTCAATGCGGCGTAAGACCCTTTATAACTGTCTGAAATCAGCTGAGTTTGCCAAAGAGATTGATTGTAGCGAGTTGTTGGAGGCATGTTCAATTGAGGGCCGTAGAAGAGGCGAAACTCTTTCCCTTGAAGAGTTTTCAGTATTGTCGCGGTGGGTAACGGAAAAGTTGCGCGTTATTCACCGGAAAGCTAACACCGCTGAGGAATACTGCCATGATACTTGAAATAAACTCCGAACACCCACAGCCACACCAGATATCACAGGTGGTTGAATGTCTGAGAGATGGTCGGGTCATCGCCTACCCAACAGATACTACGTACGGAATTGGCTGCTCAATATTTTGTAAAAAAAGTATCGAACGAATCTATCAGATGAAACAGCGTGACCGTCGGAAGCCTTTCTCGGTTATCTGTTCATCTTTATCAGAAATATCCCGGTATGCTAAGGTAAGTAATTCAGCTTTTAAGATAATAAAACGTTATTTACCAGGTCCTTATACTTTTGTTTTTGAAGCTACACGTGAAGTGCCGGATTTGCTTCTGACCAGACAAAAAACGGTGGGAATCCGTATACCAGATAACAGAATATGCTGCGATATTGTTACTGCACTGGGGAATCCTATTATAACCACAAGTGCCAATATTTCCGGTGAAGAGCCTGAAGGTGATCCGCGCACCATAGCGGATACTTTTGGTAATCAGCTTGATTATGTTATTGATGGCGGCATTTTGACAACTGATGTAAGTTCTGTTGTTAGTTTGATTGGATCTGTTCCGGAGGTCCTGCGTGCCGGTCTTGGTGATGTTTCATGGTGTGTAAAGTAGTCAGCGGGGGCGATTGTGCGTAAACGTACTGTCAGAAATGGAATGCGCCTTATACTGGCTGCATTGATTATGATTGTTCTGGCCAGTTTTTTTAATGTACCTTTGTCTGAAATCATCTCATTGTCCTCTGGCGCAGAGAACCGAATCTACCGTATTGGGTTGTTTTGGGCGGCGGCAATTGGTGGCTATGGTGTTGTCGTAACTGTTTTTGGTTTCGTGCTTTCCCCCCACAAAAATGATGCCAGGATTCGTCTGATGCCGGTTTTTATCGGAATGTCCGCACTTATCTTTATCTTCTTTTATCTTTTTTCATCTTCAATAAATGCCCCGGCCAGAGATGAGCAGAGGCGGGTACGTCCTGGTGAGACAATCACTATCTAGATTTTGCGGGGGGCCATGTGAGGTTCGTTAATCGCTGACATATGCCACTTATTAGATTAAAAGTAAAACGAGGAGCATCATGCAGAACTTGAAAATCCCAGATCTGTTATTCACTGATTCGCCAGATGCTTGGTGTGGATTGAAGGGTCGCTTGTTTTCGTTTTTTCAGTTTATCTATGTCACTTCTACAAATTTTCAATCACACAATGGATCCTTGCGCGCCGCCGCCCTGACTTATACCACCGTTCTTTCACTCGTCCCAATGCTCGCCATAGCTTTTTCAGTTCTTAAGGGTCTCGGAGCACAAAATGCACTCGAACCGTTCCTGCAGCAGATTGCAGGGGATTCTGAAGAAACGATTTCTCGTCTGATTGCCTATGTAAATAATACCAATATGAAGTCTATGGGTGCCATAGGCCTTGTAATGCTTATACTGACCGTTGTTTCTCTGATGGGAAGCATCGAGGAGGCTTTCAATGCTGTATGGGGAGTGCGTGAAACCCGTTCCTTACAGAGACGATTCAGTGATTACTTGAGTGTTGTTGTTGTAGGGCCGATTTTACTGCTTGTAGCGACTAGTATGAGCTCCTCATTGCAGAGCCAGTGGATGCTTCAATGGTTAATCCGGAATACCTATTTCGGTGATGCAATTCTATTGCTTTTTCGTTTTTTACCATATCTCAGCGTCTGGATAGCTATGGTATTTTTGTACTTATTCATTCCCAATACCCGTATTCGCTTTGCATCCGCAGTTACTGGAGGAGTTATTGCCGGTACTGCCTGGGAGCTGGCGCAGTGGGGCTATTTCCATTTCCAGGTCGGTGTTGCCAACTACAATGCAATTTATGGAACGCTGGCTGCTGTCCCCATTTTTCTTGTCTGGATATATACAAGTTGGCTGATTGTGCTTTTCGGCCTTGAGATTGTTTTTGCTCATCAACATCGTGGTCACGGACTATCAGGATGCAGTACTTTTTGTTTGTCAGAAGTCGCTCGCGAAGAGTTGGCTGTGGCGCTGTTGGTACAAGTTAATATTTTTTTTCAAAAAGGTTGCACTCCTCCATCAGCTCAGTCCCTGGCTGATGAGCTGAATGTTCCGCTGTTAACGCTTGAGACAGTTATTGATGAATTGGAAAAACTGGGATTTCTGGCTGCAACATCAGGAAGTGAGACCGGGTGGCTGCCCGCGCGTGATCCCTCAGAGGTTCAGGTCAGTGATATTATCGGATCATTGCGCGGTGTTTCCAGTCTTCGGACAGCTCCTTCTGCTGTTCAAATTGCCGAGGATGTAGTTCGCCAGGGGTGGAATGGTAACCTGGCAAGCCTTAAAGGGGTTACGTTGCGTGATCTGCTTGAGAAAACAGTAAAATAACATATCGTTATAGGTGCCGTAGCTGCGCAGCCGTAACTATCTGAAAAACGGGGACAAAAGAATGAATAAAAATTTTCTGGCAGCGCTTTCGGGGGAATCGCTTGATGCACTTTACCGTGACTGGCAACGTTCCGCTGATTCTGTGCCGGAAGACTGGCAGATTTTTTTCTCTGGTTTTGGGCTTGGATTGGAAAATACAGTCGTCAGTAATAAAAGTTTTGATGAGCAGGCGGCGCTTAAGCTCTCTGGAGTTCAGTCCCTTTTGTATCGCTATCGCTCACTAGGCCATCTCCTTGCCTGCACGGATCCACTCTCACCATGTCAATTATTCCACCCGCTACTCGATCTCTCCGCTTTCGGCCTTGATGAAAGTGATCTTGACACGGTCTTTACCTGTCGTCGCTTTCTCAATGTAAGCTCTACCCTGCGCGATATATTGGTAACCATGCGTGAAACCTATTGTCAGGAAATAGGTGTCGAATTTATGCATATTGAGGAACCTGATGAGCGCCAGTGGCTTATTGATCGTATGGAACCCTGTAGAAATCATCCCGCCTACTCGGTAGATGAAAAACTGCATATTCTGGATAAGCTCCATAAAGCCGCTTTGTTTGAGTTGTTTTTGCATCGCAGGTTTGTCGGGCAAAAACGTTTTTCACTTGAGGGGGGTGAAATTCTGATTCCGGTTCTAGACCGGATAGTTAACGGTTGTCCGAAAGCGGGAATAAGTGACGTGGTTATGGGCATGTCTCATCGCGGAAGACTGAACGTACTGGCACATATTTTACGAAAACCGTATGAATCCCTTTTTGCCGAGTTTAAGGAAAACATTTCACTCGGATTTTTAGGGGATGGTGATGTTAAATATCACAAGGGACATTCGTGCGATATCGGCATTGATGGCCACAATGTACACGTCACAATTGCTGCAAACCCGAGCCATCTGGAAGCGGTTAATGCCGTTGTTGAGGGTAAAAGTCGTGCTAGGCAGGATCGCTATGGAAAAGATGGCGCCACTAGAGTTCTGCCGGTTTTGATACATGGCGATGCCGCTTTTGCAGGGCAGGGGAGTATCATGGAGGTTCTTAACATGTCCCAACTGGATGGTTATGGAACCGGAGGGACTATTCATGTGGTACTAAATAATCAAATAGGTTTTACAACACTTCCCAAGGACTCCCGTTCAACCTGCTATGCAACGGACGTTGCCAAAATGCTATCTTGTCCGATTTTTCATGTTCAAGGTGAAGCGCCTGAAGCTGCTATTCATGTTGTCGATCTAGCCATGGAATATCGAAGCAAATATCGTAGAGATGTTGTGATTGAGTTGATCTGCTATCGTCGTCACGGGCATAACGAAGGAGATGAACCGGCTTTTACTCAACCGAAGTTGTATCAGCAGATTGCCGCCCGTCCCTCGGTAAACCGCATCTATGAAACTGTTCTTGCTGAAGAAGTCGGAATATCTACTGATACTTTGGAACTGCTTGAACAACTTACTAGTGAAACACTGGAAGCCTCTTTCAAAAAGACACCCGTACCCGATACTAACGGGTTTTCTGATCGTTGGAGTTCAATCAGTACCGAGTTTAGCACTGAACCGGTTGAAACAGCCGTATCAACTGAAAAACTGGTGACAATTGCACGGCGCCTGGCCGCTCTTCCTTCCGGTTTCTCTCCTCACACAAAAATCGGTACTCTGATTCAGAAACGCTTTGAGGCTGTAGTTAATGGTAATGGGATCGATTGGGGAAATGCGGAAACTCTTGCGTATGCAACTCTTCTTGATCAGGGGTATTCTGTTCGGATTTCCGGTCAGGATTCTCGACGTGGAACATTTAATCATCGGCATTGTGTTGTGATTGACAACCACAACGAACACAGTTTTTCACCACTTGAAACCGTTGCACGCGATGGAGCATCTTTTCAGGCCTGGAACAGTCTGCTTTCCGAATTTGGTGTGCTTGGATTTGAATATGGTTACTCTTTGGAGTCGCCCACCTGCCTGACTTTGTGGGAAGCCCAGTTTGGAGATTTTGCCAACGGAGCACAAGTTATCATTGATCAGTTCATTGCCAGCGGTGAATCCAAATGGAATCGCGCCAGCGGACTTGTAATGCTGCTTCCTCACGGATATGAGGGGCAGGGTGCGGAACATTCCAGTGCCCGCATTGAGCGATATCTACAGTTATGTGCCTCAGAAAACATGATTGTTGCCATTCCGTCAACACCGGCACAGATATTTCATCTGCTAAGACGCCAGATGCTGCAGTCTTTCAGAAAGCCACTGGTTATCTTTACGCCGAAGAGCCTGCTACGTCACCCCATTTGTGTTTCTACCGCTGCAGAATTCTGCGAAGGCACGTTCGAAAATTGTATTGTAAGCCCCTGTGATTTTTCTTCTGCACAACGGGTCCTGTTTTGTAGCGGGAAAATATATTACGAACTTGAATCAGAACGTACACGGCTCGATCAGTTTCATACGATGATTGTAAGAATTGAACAATTGTATCCTCTGGATTGCTCAGCATTACGGAGAATTTTTGATTTGTGTGTAGCAACCTGTCAGATGTACTGGGTTCAGGAGGAACCGGAAAATATGGGTGCCTGGCAGTATATGGATCGACATTTTGATAAATTATCTGTTTCAGTTGGTTACATAGGCCGTCCGGCAGATTCCTGCCCTGCGGTATGGTCGCACCATATTCATGCCCAACAACAGGAGGAAATAGTGCGCCAAGCTTTAGCTTTACAGTGATCCATGAGCGCAGTATTACTTGATTTTATCGCCTATTGAAGTTGACAATCAGGGGGAGTCCGTGTACATAAAAGCAATCAAATCTAAAGGTAATTCATGCTAAATCTGCTTTTCATATCGGACAGTGCAAAGGCTGAGTACATTAAAAATGTCCTTCAGCCCGTTCTAAAGGTGATTATTGATGTTGTAAATGACTTCGACCATGGCCTTAAGGACGTATTTGAAAAACGCCCGTCAACTGTTTGCATTCAGGATCAGATAGGCGGTGTAACCGGTGAGAGTGTTGCCCGTCACATTCAGATGCTGCTGGGGAAAAGTGCTCCTACATTTATTCTTCTCCACACCGGAAACGGTAAGGCTAGAGTAATAAAGGGATTATATGAGCACATTGTTGATTTAAGTCAACCGGATGACGTGCTTGCAGAAAATATTAAAAACACGCTCAAATCGTTACTTGGAGACCTGTGGGAAAAAATTTATATTCCACCTAAATTGTCACCTGCGGCTTTTATATCTTCAGTAGCAGTTCCTGAAGAGTCACGTGAGGACGCTGACAAGCTGGTGGACGATTTTTTGTCAGATTTAGAAATGTCCGGTTTTACAGCTGTTGACGACACTCCTTCACTGTCATCTGCCGTTTCAGCCCCCCCCCCTGACAGTCATTCATCCTCTGTTACACCTGCGCCTGCCGAACACGTTGCAGATTTTCCAGAATTAAGCCCGCATATTCAAAGTCAGGCAACCAGTGACGAAATGGCGGAACTGCTCCTGGCAGAGGTTGAAAAGTCAATCCTTAATGAAGTTCCGGTAGCTGAATTATCCGCTGCCAGCAAAGAATCTGATGTTGTGTTTATTGTTGCACCGAAACCAGTACCGGCTGCGGTTAAGCCTTCAACCGTGCCTTTAGAAATACCTGCGACTCCACAAACACCAACTGCTGCTGAATTTAGAATCAATCAGAATCCCACTCCTGCTGAAGAGCTTATACCTGAAGATCTTCTCTTGGCTTTTGAAGAGAACTATCGGTCAGAGTCCAGATTTTTGCGTCGCGGTGTTTATGTCTCACTATTTTGTGTCGTCTGTGTCGCAGCAGGGTGGTTTGTTATCAGGCAAAAGCCGCAATTGATAAGCTCTTTGAAGCAGCGGTTCATGTCATTATCTGTAGGTACTGTTACTCCGGCCACTGTACCGGTGGCAGCGCCTGTTCAAAAAACGGCTCCATTTCCAGCACCTCCGCCGCTAATAACCAGCTCTTTGCCTTCATTTGTTCCAGTAAATGGCTATGATGCTTCTTATTCAGTGAAAAATCCGGGATGGGCCCGCTACGTCGGAAAAAACGCTGAATTCAGGCTGTGTACGGTTTCAGGTCGTCTTCAGGCGGTGCAGATTCTTGCTGGTAAACATGCGCCCATTTCCAAAGCTTTAATTAAATCTGTACTGCAGGAATTTGTCGGCAGTAATGAATATAAAATAATATCTAAAAGTACAAAAGCAGGTTTAATCGTTGAAATTGGTAGCATTAATAATAAGGGTGATATCATGATATACAGTAAAAATGGGGCTGTTAAAGCGCTTGTAGTATCAGTCAACTGAGTTGACATTTTTATGATGTAGGTTTAACTTTGGGGACATTAATCAACCTATTACGTAAACTGTTCCTGTGCGGAGTCAAGATGTCCTTTTATTTAAAGATCCGCTTACTTTTTATTTATGCCGCCGGCACATTCTCAGTACTAAGTGCTACCGGTGTGCATGCTGTCATGGATCCTCGCTTTGAGTTGGATCCGCTATCCATAACTGGTTCTAAACATACTGAAAAAACACAGCAATCAGCAGGTAAGCGCTCCTCCGGAACCAATGCCGAAAAGATATTGTCAAGGCCTGCCAAAGGCGGTGTCTATACCGTAAAGCCGGGTGATCATCTATTCAAAATTCTGATGCGAGATTATGGCTTGTCAAACAATGAGGCCGAAGCTTTCATTGAAGAAATAAAACGTGAAAACAACATATATGATATTAAACGCCTCAAAATCGGTCAAAAAATCACTATTCCACCTGTCCGGCGCGGTTCAGATGGAACACTCAAGTTGCTTCAGATCGCCAGGTCTGATAGTTCCCGCACTTCTGGCTCTGATCCGGCCATTATTCAAGCGTTCAAGCTTGAATCGTCAGTTACAGCTCTTTCAAATAAGGAATCAGTGGTCAGGGTTCAAGATGTGTGGAACAAGATTATACCATCAAAAAAAGAACAACAAAAACCCTTAGCAATTCAAACACCAACATTTTCGTTAACTCTTGAGCAGGAACGTTATCCTGTTTTTAGCAGAATGGATGGCGGTCGCATTGTGCTGGATCAAAACGCCAGTATTCCGCCACTCGTTAAATCATTAATTGAAGATAAAGACGCTTCAGTAAAAATTGTCACTGAATCACCATCCGGAACTAAAACTTTTATGGCATCGCTTTTAAATGCTGCAGGGTTTTACTCCGTTGAAGAAAATTTCAGTATGGAATTTGGCGCTGATCCAAAACTTACTATACGAGCTGATTTTAAAGTTGAAAAAACGGCTGAGAGTCTTATTAAACAGGATGTAGTGCTCGTAAACAGCGGACGAACATCTCTCCCTTACCCGCTTGGTGAGTTCCTTAAAAAAGAAGGATTTTCGCTCTATGAGCCGTTTGCTTCTCAAAAAACATTTGCCCAGCGCGACTCACGTACCATTCACCTTATTTCCGCTAAAAAACAGCCCGAGATTATTGACTCAGTTTTATCTGCTTTATCAGTCTCTTCTGAACGTGACCGCAGCGTTGATGTTTTTGCAGCAGACAACAACGGTATCTCTCTGGCGGTCAAAGCAGAGCGTTATTTCGAACGGAGCGGTCAGCGCTATGTCGTCACCAGTTTTGATGGTGATCCTGTCAATTATACCCTGTTCAGGATTCTTGAGACCAAAGGCTATAAAGTAGTTATCCTTGAAAATCTGGATGATTTTCGGAAGATATCTGATAAGTTAATTTCAAGAATGAAGATAAAAGGTAATTTCGCTCAGCATAGACTCCTGCACGACGCATCAACTGGCTTTTCGCTGCAGATGTCGGGCTTTAAGCTTGACGATGCTATGCTTCCAGGAGGTGGTATCTTTCTAACGGATCGTGCTATGGATCGTATAGTTAGAGATCTGGTTACCGAAAGCGGGTTTAACATAAAACAGTAGGCGAAACCGATTTACATTGTCAGCTAATCTGCTATAACGCTCATACCATTCTCAATGGTCGGGCGTTTTTTGCTACAGGAGTTTGTGATTTATGAACGTAAAAAAAGTTGGAGAACTGCTTGTCGAGCAAAAACTGATTTCTGAAGAACAGTTGCTTGAGGCACTGGATCTTCAGAAAGTTTTTCCTGATCAACCTGTCGGGCAGCTGTTGTGCAAGCTCGGTTTCATAAAAGAAAGCGACCTCAGTTCCTTGCTTGACCAAAAGAACAAGAGGCGTAAGCTCACAGACATCCTCTTGTCTAGCGGTCTCATAGACCAGCAGAAAATATCTCATGCCCGTGAAGTTGGCAAGCAGAGTAATATCACTCTTGAAAAAGCGCTGTCCAAGTTGAATTACGTAGACGAGGACACTCTCTCAAAAGCGATTGCCAATCAATACGATATGCCATTCATACAGATAAACACTCAAGATCTTGATCTGTCACTTTCCCGCTATATAAGTGCCGTATATGCCCAAAAGCAGCGTATTGCTCCCATCTCTAAAATTGGTAATACCTTGACACTGGCAATGGCACAGCCACTAAAATCTAATGATATAAGAGAGCTGGAAGATAGTATCAGGCTGAAAATTCTTTCTGCCATAGCTACTGAAACCAGCATCGCCAAATCTCTTAAACGCTTATATAATATTGATATTGTCAGCACTACAACTGCCAACGATGAAGTAAACCTTGATATTGTTCCAGACAGTATTATTGACTTGTTGAGTAAAACTTCCGAGGGTGATGAGCCTGAAGTTGCTGAAGAAACCAAAAAAGTCACAGAAAAAGACAGTGTAATTGTCAAGCTTGTTAATAAAATCATCTATGATGCTTACATGAATAAGGCTTCAGATATTCATATTGAGCCATATCCTGGAAAAAAGGATGTCATAGTGCGTACTAGGGTTGACGGTCAATGCTCGATTTATCAGCGAATTCCTTATAAATACAAATATGCACTCCCATCTCGCATTAAAATTATGGGTGATCTTGATATAGCCGAACGAAGAAAACCGCAGGACGGAAAAATTGAGTTTAAAAAATTTGGCCCTCTAGATATCGAGTTGCGTGTTGCCACAATGCCGACGGTTGGCGGCCTTGAAGATGTTGTCATTCGTGTGCTCGCAAGTGGTGACCCAATCAGTTTTAACGACCTTGGCCTTACTGAACGGAATCTACGGATTTTTCAGGAATCGCTTGCACGTCCTCATGGACTGATTTTGGTTGTCGGGCCGACCGGTTCGGGTAAAACAACAACACTTCATTCCGGACTGGCTCAGATTAATCAGACAAATCGTAAAATATGGACTGCTGAGGATCCGGTTGAAATAACTCAGCCAGGTCTTCGTCAGGTACAGGTCAATCCACGTATCGGTTTTACCTTTGCGTCAGCACTCCGCTCTTTTCTCCGACTGGATCCAGATGTAATTATGGTTGGTGAAATGCGTGATGAAGAAACTGCCAGTACGGCGGTTGAAGCGTCGCTTACAGGTCATCTGGTCTTTTCAACCCTTCATACTAATTCTGCTCCGGAAACGATTACGCGCCTTCTTGAGATGGGCCTTGATCCATACAGTTTTTCTGATTCTCTTGTCTGTGTGTTGGCTCAACGACTTGCGCGTCGTCTCTGTAAGGAGTGTAAAGAAAGTTTTCATCCTTCAGATGATGAATTTAATGAACTGGTGGATGAGTACGGCAAGGTTGAATTTGCCAATACCGCACTGGGTCGATTAGATGTTGTCATGTTTCGGGCGGTTGGGTGTGATAGATGCAACCATACAGGTTATCGCGGTCGTCTTGGTATACACGAAGTGCTTGAATGTACTGATGTTCTTAAAGGACTCATTAAGCGTAGGTCAGATACGGATCTCATTCGGGCGCAGGCCTCCAGTGATGGTATGACTACACTTAAACAGGATGGCATTATTAAGGTGCTACAGGGCCTTACAGATATATATGAAGTGCGGCGAGTCTGCATAAAATAACCGTTTAGCATAAAAATATGCTTGCATTCATCCCATCAGCATGATAGGTAGAAGTACAATTTATGTTCACTCAGTAAGTGAGCTCGCAAGGCTCACTTTTTTTTGTCCAATCGGGATTGTTATGGCAACTCAAAAAGAAGATACATGTACAGTCGTCAGCGGAATTGCCCAACCGATTCTTGAGTCCATGGGACTAGAGCTGGTTGATATTGAATTTGGAAGAGTCGGGCCTGATGCAGTTCTCCGGCTTTTTATTGATAAAGAGGGCGGAGTTATGCTCGACGACTGTGCCGGTCTCAGCCGGGAATTGTCAATGATTCTAGACGTAGAAGATGTGATTGCATGCAACTATACTTTGGAAGTCTCATCTCCTGGTCTTGACAGGCCACTTAAAAAACAGGCAGATTATGACCGTTTTACCGGCCGTACCATTAAAGTTCGCACCTATCAGCCGTTTCTTGATGATAGTGGTAATAAACGTAAGACTTTTCTGGGAAGACTTGAAGGCCTTATGGATGGCGTAGTTAAAATGACGCTCACAGAAGGGCAGACTGCATCCATCCCGATTGAGAGCGTTGCTAAAGCTAATCTTGAATATGAGCTCTGATCTGAAATAACCATATATGACAGCAAGGAGAAGTAAACGTGGATACAATTATTAATCTTAAGCATGCTATTGACCAACTTGTAAAAGAGAAGGGAATTGATCGCCAAGTGGTTCTGGAAGCTATGGAACAGGCGGTTTTGACTGCTGCTAATAAGAAATATCGCAACACACGCGATCTTGAAGCCCATTACAATCACGAAAGCGGAGAGGTAGAACTCTTTGAATTCGTAACAGTTGTTGAAGAGGTAGAAGATTCCTATAAAGAAATCTGCCTGGAAGAAGCACATGAAATTGATCCGGAAGCCGAAATTGGCGATTCGCTCGGTGAAAAACTTGATGCCAGCGGATTTAGCCGTATCGCTGCTCAAACTGCCAAGCAGGTTATCATTCAAAAAGTGCGTGATGCCGAACGTGAAACAATTTATAACGAATACAGTGATCGTATTTGGGAAGTTATTACAGGTATGGTGCGCCGTTTTGAAAAGGGTGAACTGCTTATAGATCTTGGGCGTGCTGAGGCTGTTTTGCCTGCCAAAGAACAGATGCCACGTGAGGTTTACCGCCCTGGAGATCGTATTCGTGCAATAATTACCGATATTCGTATGACAACTAAAGGTCCGCAGATTATGCTTTCACGTACTCATCCAAGCATGCTTGCCAAGCTTTTTGAGGCTGAAGTTCCTGAGATTGCCGAAGGAATAGTTGAAATTAATGCTATTGTGCGCGATGCTGGAAGCCGTGCTAAAATTGCCGTTTCATCAAACGATCGTGATGTAGATCCAGTTGGAGCTTGTGTCGGTATGCGTGGTGCACGTGTTCAGAATGTTGTTTCAGAACTACGCGGCGAAAAAATAGATATCATTCCATGGTCGGAAGACATAGCACGTTTTGCTTGTAATGCCCTGTCTCCAGCACAGGTCTCTAAGGTGTTTGTAGACGAAGAAAAGCGCGCCCTTGAAATTATTGTAGCAGACGATCAGCTATCTCTTGCTATCGGTAAGCGCGGTCAAAATGTTAGTCTGGCTGCTCGTCTGACCGGTTGCCGGATTGATATCAAAAGTGAATCAAAAGTCACCGAAGCTCAGGCTCAGGAATTTTCCTCTTTTGACGGTACCGATGCTGATGAAGTGGATGAAGCTGCTGTTATGGATCAGAATGTTGCTGTCACAGAGGATACTGCTGTTGAGAAAGCTGAATCTGCCGACACTGAAAGCGCAGTCGAAGTGGTGGTTGAGTAATTAGTGCCATGGCCCACAAAGGGAATACGGAAGTTCCACAACGTTGTTGTCTTGGCTGCAGGTCCAGCAAAGACAAGAACCTGTTATTAAGGTTTGTACTTACGCCTGAAATGGAAGTTCTACCGGATCTAGATAGCCGTCTTCCTGGTAGAGGGTCATATACCTGTATTGATAAGCGCTGTCTGACTACAGCGATAGAAAAACGGCAATTCAAACGTTCTTACAAAATAGATGTAACCCTAATGCCGGCAGAACAATATGTCGATTATGTCAGGCAGATGCTGCACAGTCGCATTATCGGCCTGATTGGTCTAGCCAACAAAGCGGGCCTAATCACTGGCGGTGGCTCTATGGTCAGTGACGCGTTAAAGGGTAAAAAAAGACCGGGTCTTGTTATTGTTGCTTCAGATGTTTCTGAGGCAATTGGAGCTAAGCTGATATATTCAGCAACCGTACATCAAGTACCGCATAGAGTTGCAGTCACTAAAGATGATTTCGGAGCAATTTTAGGTAAGGCGCCCAGAAGCGCGATTGCCGTAGCATCAGGCGGCTTTGTTGCGCAACTGGTGAAAGCTATTGATAGATACAAAAACTTCCTGGGGGAGGTATAAAGAATATGGGAAAAATTAGTGTAGGTAGTTTGGCTAAAACATTGGGAATTGAGCCCAAAGATGCAATTACCAGACTCAAGGAAATTGGTGTTGACGCTAAAACGGCTACATCGCAGGTTGATGAGGGTGTCGTTGCGCGTTTGACCGCCCCCCAGCCTAAAGACACCGGTACCAATGAGGTTAGGGTTGCATCTAATATCATTCGCCGCAGAGCTAAAATTGTTACTGCGGAAGAAGTCGAAGCTATTGTAGCCACTGTTACCGAGCCTATTACTGTTGCGCCACAGGTAAATCCGCAACCGGTTCCAGCGCCGCAGCTTACAGTGACACCGACAGCAGCAGTAATTATTAGTCCAGATGTGCAAAAAGAGGCTGTAGTTATTGCCGCACCGGTAACCGAACCATCGCCACTGCCTGTAAAGCCTGTTGAAGAGGTAAAAGCTGGACCGAACCAGGCCAGAATACTTGGCATGGTTGAAATCCATGGCGTAACAAGTCGTCCAACTCGTGTTGTGACCAGAGAAACTCCAGTTACGCCGCGCAGCGCTCCTCAGCGTCCAGTTCAGGATCCAACGCAACAGAGAAGACCAGCCCCTGCAGCAGCAGATCAGAGAAGGCCAGCTCCTGGAGCTGACACGAGACGCCCTTCACCTGGTTTTGAGCAGAAACGACCGGTTTCAACGATTCCTTCTGCTCCCGCTACTGAGCTTGATCGCTCCAGAATGAAACAGGTTCAGCTCGCTCCAGCTGCTCTTCCTGGTGGTGACAATAGACGTGGTGGCAAGAAAGAGGGTCCTGGGTACGGAGATGCTGGAAAGGGCGTAAAAAAGGGAGCCCCACCAGCAAAGAAAAAAGAACAGCCACGTAAAAACGAAATTATTGAAAAGCGCGAGCGCGCTTTTGATCCGGCCTACAAAGGATCTAAAAAACGCGGAGGAAAAGAGCGGGTTTCCGATACTAAAAAAACTGAAATTACCGTACCAAAAGCAATTAAGCGAATTATTAAAATATCGGAAAGCATTTCGGTTGGTGAACTTGCTAAACGCCTTGGCATCAAAGCAAATGACCTTATAAAATCACTCATGAAAATGGGGATGATGGTTACTATTAACCATCAACTTGACTTTGATACAGCAGTAATTCTGG
Source organism: uncultured Geobacteraceae bacterium (assembly GCA_903875605.1). GTDB lineage: Bacteria > Desulfobacterota > Desulfuromonadia > Geobacterales > Pseudopelobacteraceae > JACRCG01. The sequence goes on from CAIQWT010000102.1 coordinate 39,088, forward strand.
CTTCAGAGTACGAATATGAAGTGGAAAACGTAGCTGTAGATCTTGATGAAATTCTTGAATCGACGGTTGATGCGCCGGAAACTCTTGTAAACAGACCGCCTGTTGTTACAATCATGGGACATGTTGACCATGGCAAGACATCTTTACTTGACGCAATCCGCGAAGCCAATGTTATCGCTGGAGAGGCTGGAGGAATCACCCAACACATCGGTGCGTATGATGTTGAGTTGAACGGCCGTAAGATAACATTCCTGGATACTCCAGGACATGAAGCTTTTACTGCTATGCGTGCTCGTGGTGCAAAAGTCACCGATATTGTAGTACTTGTTGTTGCTGCTGACGACGGTGTTATGCCTCAGACCAAAGAAGCTATCAATCACTCCAAAGCAGCCGGAGTGCCCATCATTGTTGCTATCAACAAGATCGATAAGCCGGGAGCAAAACCAGAGAAAGTCAAGCAGGAACTAACAGAGCAGGGTATTGTTTCCTCTGAATGGGGAGGCGATGTTACAATGGTTGAAGTTTCTGCTAAACAGCGCCTGAATCTTGAGGGATTGCTGGAGATGATTCTTCTGCAGGCCGATCTAATGGAGCTGACCGCTAATCCTGATAAATTGGCTAAAGGTACCATTGTCGAAGGAAAACTTGATAAGGGACGCGGACCCGTTGCTACAGTTTTGGTGCAGGAAGGCACACTTAAAACAGGTGATTATTGTGTTGTAGGTATTCATTCCGGACGTGTTAGGGCGATGCAGAATGATCGCGGTGAAAAGGTCATTGAAGCGGGTCCATCTATGCCTGTGGAACTGGTTGGATTGTCCGGAGTGCCTGATGCGGGTGATATTTTTGTGGCTATGAAGGATGAGAAGCAGGCCAAGGAAATTGCCACATTACGCCAGATCAAGCATCGGGAAATTGAGTTTGCTAAACATACCAAGTTATCGCTTGAAGATCTTTATAAACGGATTCAGAGCGGTGAAGTTAAAGATCTTAATGTTGTTGTCAAAGGTGATGTTCAGGGTTCAGTTGAGGCTGTTGGTGAAACATTACGTAAGCTTTCTACTGAAGCGATCCGTCTGAATGTTATTCACTCTGCCGTTGGTGCTGTTACTGAAACGGATGTTAACCTTGCCGCTGCTTCAAACGCAATTATTATCGGTTTTAATGTCCGACCTGAAGTTAAGGCTCAGGGACATGCCGAAAGAGAAGGCGTTGATATAAGACTTTACAGCATTATATATGATGCGGTTGAAGATGTTAAGAAAGCCATGGAAGGTCTTCTTGACCCTACTTTTAAAGAGAAATTCCTCGGCCGTGTTGAGATTCGTGATGTATTTAGCGTACCGAAATTCGGTAATGTAGCCGGTAGTTACGTAACTGATGGCAAGATGGTTCGTAATGCTCAAGTACGTCTGCTTCGTGATAATGTTGTTGTGTATGAGGGTAAAATGTCTTCACTACGTCGTTTTAAAGATGATGTTAAAGACGTTTCCACCGGTTATGAGTGCGGCATTGGACTGGAAAATTACAATGACATTAAAGTCGGTGATATCATCGAAGCATTTGAAATGGAAAAAATAGCTACTAAATTATAAATCAGTTGAGTGATGAGGGAGGAGATGCGTATTCTGAATTTCTTTCTCATTACTCATCTCTTCTCTGTTTAAGAGGTTATTATGCAACACAAACGCTCTGATAAAGTAGCCGAAACAATTCATGAAATTATCTGTTCTATACTCTCAAGGGGACTTAACGACCCGCGGATAGGTTTTGTCACGATTACTGGAGTTGAAGTAACTGATGATTTAAGTTTGGCTCGCATTTATTTTACGGTTATCGGAGACGAAACAGTAAAAAAAGATACTGAAGCCGGATTAAACAGTGCAAAAGGGTTCATTCGTCGTGATATAGGCAAGAAACTTACGATCAGGCATACTCCGGAACTTGTATTCAAATACGATAAATCACTCGATTACGGCAGTAGGATAGAATCTCTTCTCAAGGAGATACACACTGAGCATGACGGAAACAATTCTACAGATAATTGAAGTAATTCGCAGTAACTCCTCATTTCTTCTAACTACTCATGAAGGGCCGGATGGCGATGCCATCGGTTCATCACTGGCTCTTGCGTCTTTTCTCAGAAAAATAGGTAAAGACGTAACGATCCATTATCAGGATCCTGTCCCTGATTTATATGCTTTCCTTCCTGGTTCTGATTCTGTTCTCTCTCACATTCCCATCCGGGATTATGACGTTTCCGTTATACTTGATATCGGCGAAAGGAAGCGGGCAGGTAATGAATTCTGCGATTTTACGCAGGTTAACACTTCCATCAATATTGACCATCACCTCTCTTGCGAAAAATTTGGCGACTTCAATCTTATAGACTCTCAGGCCGCTGCTACCGGTGCCCTTGTCTATCGAATAGCCCATGCCTACGGATATCAATTCGACCGCGAAACTGCTCTATGTATCTATGTTGCAATTCTTACCGATACAGGTTCCTTTCGTTATTCAAATGCAAATCGCGAAGCTTTTACCATTGCCGGTGAAATGATAGATTACGGTATAAATGCCTGGGATGTTGCGGAACAGCTTTATGAAAATCAACCACAAAAACGGCTTGAACTTTTGGCCCGGTGCCTGCCTACTCTTGACGTATTTAAAGACGGACTTGCAGCGTCAGTTGTCATAACGAGTGACATGTATGCTGCCAGCGGAGCAGATGCCGAACTTACTGATGGTTTTGTTAATTATCCCCGATCTATCCGTGGGGTAGAAGTGGCAATATTTTTCAGACAGTTGGCATATAGGAAGTTTAAGGTTGGCTTTCGATCAAAGGGAAAAGTGAATGTTGCTGCCTTTTCAGCGGCACTTGGAGGGGGTGGTCACCATAACGCTGCCGGGTGTACGGTTGAGGGCTCACTTGATGAAGTTAAGGCTACCGTCTACAGTATAGTGGAAGCGTCTCTTTGATAAACGGATTTGTTATTATCGACAAACCTGCCGGTATCACCTCTCATGATGTCGTAAGTCGTGTGCGACGCATTCTGGGGACACGTAAAGTCGGTCACACTGGGACTCTTGATCCATTTGCAACCGGCGTTCTTCCAATTGCAGTCAATAATGGGACTAAAGTTATTCCGTTCCTTGATGAAGGAAGCAAAACTTACGAAGCTCTTTTGCTTCTTGGAATTACCACCGATACGCTGGACATGACTGGAGCTGTTCTGTCTGATTCTGATCCTTCTGCTGTCACGGAAGAGCAATTTATCTCATGTATTGCCGGTTTTACCGGCGCGCTAAGTCAGGTTCCTCCGATGTATTCTGCCATAAAGCAGAATGGTCAACCTCTTTATAAATTGGCACGACAGGGGGTTGAGGTTGAGCGTAAAGCCCGCGACGTTGAAATATATTCCATCAAGCTTCTTTCCTTTGATCTTCCCCTTATATCTATTCGCGTTGTCTGTTCACGCGGCACATATGTGCGTAGTCTGGCTGATGACATAGGACGTAAGTTAGGGTGTGGTGCCGCTCTTCAGGAATTACGACGCTGTGCAAGCGGACCGTTCCACCTGGAGAATTCTGTTGCTCTTGCAGATTTAGAGACGGCAGTAAGCGAAATGAGGGCGATGGACCTCTGTCTGTCTCCTATGTCGGTGCTAGAACATTTGCCTGAAATTCCATTATCTCAGGTTGGACTTGAGGGGCTTCGATTCGGCAGGTCACCATCGTGGAGTGCAACCTTACTTGAAAACCCTCTAGCTTGTACCGAGGAGACCGCAGTACGCCTGACAGCAGATGGAAATCTTGTTGCAATTGGTAAGTTGATTCCTACTTGTGGTTCTGATTCTGTTATCACGCTGAAACGGGTATTGATATGATATTAGGCTTTACATACTCGCAACAATATGGTAATTAATTCAACTCTAAAAAATAGTATGCGTTTTATACGCTTTAACAAAAAACACAATGGGGGAACAACCAGTGCTGGCAACCGAAAAAAAGCAGGAAATCATCAATGCATTTAAGAAACACGAGAGTGACACAGGTTCTCCAGAAGTTCAGATTGCAATTTTAACCGAACGTATAACCTATCTCACTGAGCATTTTAAAACACACAAAAAAGATCATCATAGCCGTCGCGGTCTTCTTAAGCTTGTTGGCCAGAGAAGGCGCCTGCTCGATTACCTTAAGGGTAAAGAGCTGGGTAGATACAAAACTGTTATCGAAAGACTCGGCATTCGTAGATAGTATCAGGCGGTATATCTGTAATTACTAGATATACCGCCTCACTTTTTACAGTATGCTCATTTAAGAAAAGGGCTTTGTGGCCCTTTTTATATTTGTTGGGGGCGTGGCTAGAGCTTCTTTAAAGTAGAAGTACCTTGTTTCTGTGATGTTTACAATGTGATTAATCCTCCCATTGCACCAATTACGTGACAAAATACACTATAAAAAGAAGTTGTAGCGACGACCCCAACGCAACCGAAGAGGAGAAATGAATATGGAACAAAATGTTCAGGTTGAGTTTGGGGGGAGAACTATTACACTCTCCACCGGCAAAATGGCAAAACAGGCCAGTGGTGCTGTTGTAGTCAGTTGTGGCGATACTGTAGTACTTGTCACAGTTGTAGCAGCAAAAGAAGCCAAAGAAGGTCAGGACTTTTTCCCGCTTACTGTTAATTACACGGAAAAGGCTTATGCCGGCGGCAAGATTCCAGGAGGTTTTTTCAAGCGGGAGGCTCGTCCTTCTGATCCTGAAACGCTTACATGTCGTCTGATTGACCGTCCGATCCGTCCGCTATTCCCGGAAACATTTCTGAATGACACTCAGATTATTGCTACTGTTGTCTCTGCTGATCAGGACAATGATCCTGGTATTTTGTCGATGCTTGGGGCTTCTGCTGCACTCATGATCTCCGACATCCCTTTTAATGGGCCTATTGCCGGCGCAAAGGTTGCTCGTGTAGATGGTAAATTCATCTGTAATCCTTCTGCTGAAGAACTTGAAAAAAGCGATCTTGAAATTGTCGTTGCTGCAAGTCGCGATGCTGTAATCATGGTTGAAGGCGAAGCTAAATTCGTATCAGAAGCAGATTTACTGGAAGGTGTGTTCTTTGCTAAAGAAGCTATGTTGCCGCTGATTGAAGCGCAGGAAAAGCTGCAGAAACTTGCTGGAGTTGCAAAACGTGCTGTTAAAGCTGCAGTTGTTGATGAAGTCCTGCTGGCACGCGTGAAGGAACTTGCTTATAACCGCATTGGCGAAGCAGTTAAGCTGAAGGCGAAAAATGAGCGTCATGATCAGATCAATCTGATCAAAGCTGAAACTATTGAAGCTTTAAAAACGGAGTTCGAAGGTTCGGCAAAACAGATTAAAGCGTTTTTGGGTGATTTTGAGTATGACCGTGTTCGCGCTGATGTTCTTGATACAGGTATCCGTATCGATGGCCGTACAACTAACACGATTCGCCCGATCAGTACAGAAACTGGTTTTTTACCGCGTGTTCACGGCTCTGCACTGTTTACTCGTGGTGAAACACAGGCACTGGTTGCCGCGACATTGGGTACTTCCAGCGATGAGCAGCGCATTGATTCACTCTACGGCGCTTCACGGAAACGTTTTCTGCTGCACTATAATTTTCCTCCATTCTCTGTTGGCGAAACCAGCTTCCGATTGGGACCTGGTCGTCGTGAAATAGGTCATGGTATGCTTGCTGAGCGTGCCCTTGCTGCTGTTCTGCCGGCTCATGATGATTTTCCATACACAATCCGGATCGTTTCCGAAACTCTTGAGAGTAATGGCTCCTCCTCAATGGCCGCCGTATGTGGCGGTTGTATGTCAATGATGGATGCCGGTATACCGGTAACTGCTCCAGTAGCCGGTATCGCTATGGGCCTGATCAAAGAAGGTGATAAGTTTGCCATCCTGTCCGATATTCTTGGCGATGAAGATCATCTTGGTGATATGGACTTCAAGGTAGCTGGCACTGCACAAGGTGTTACTGCTCTTCAGATGGACATCAAAATTGGTGGTGTAACCAAGGAAATCATGGAGCAGGCCCTCAAACAGGCTCGTGAGGGTCGTTTGCATATCCTAGAAAAAATGGCTGAAACTCTTGCTGCACCAAGGGCTGAGATGTCTCCATTTGCTCCTCGTATTACGACTATTTATGTTAAGACGGACCGTATCCGCGACGTCATTGGCACAGGTGGTAAAAATATCCGGAACATCACTGAGACAACCGGCGTAACAGTTGACATTGATGATACCGGTCGTATTAACATCGCCAGTACTAACAAGGAAGCCTGTGACCTTGCTATTCAGATGATCCGTGGACTTACGGATGAGGCTGAAGAAGGCAAGTTGTACATGGGGACCGTACGCAAAATCATGGACTTCGGTGCTTTTGTCGAAATCATGCCTGGAACTGATGGCCTTGTTCATATCTCCGAACTTGATACTGCACGAGTTAAGCTGGTTACCGATGTTATGAACGAAGGTGACAAAGTGTTGGTAAAATGTATCGGTGTTGATAAAAATGGTAAAATCAAGCTCTCCCGCAAGGAAGCACTTGGTCTTAACCTTGACGGCTCCAAGGTTGACGCTGCATAAACTCTAGTTGCGTTTATAAAAAGTTAAATAGGCGGAGCCAATTATGGTTCCGCCTATTTTTTTAAAGCTATCAGCATGAGCTATATTTTGCGAATTCTCCTCCTGTTGTGGTCACTAGTTTTGCTCGACACTTATCTCTGGTCGCAATATTTAGACCATTCATTTTGCTGGCTATAAGGACGATAACTTCTTTGGAATTAAGCTGCCCGAGACAAGCAGGCAGAATCTCCCGTTTGATGCCGGCGTCAATTTTGCCAATGCTCCAATAACGATTGTATGAAGATAATATTTCGTAAAGCTTGGCTGATTGCATTCTGTCCCACCGATATGTTTTGTATTTGCGTTGATAATATGACCGATATACCGGTGAATCAAGAATGTTTTTAATTTTTTGGTCAACTCTATCAACATGCTGTAGGGGATGCATTTTACAGATGGTATTATACTACTAGTAAAATGTGTAAGACTGCACAAATAGGCTTTTATCCTGCAATGCCGGTTCTGGTTTTGCTTGACACTAATCTGTGGTTGCAATATATTGACTGTTCATTTACTGGACCTCCAGGTCTCCCAATTGAAGTGTTGCTCTCCCCGGAGCAAAGCTGATAAAAATGAACCTGGGTACAAAAAGGGCACAGTAGAGGTAGAAGTAGGGTAGGGCAGATTAAGTAAGTAGTTGAAATAGTTGATTTCGGTGCGTAGCGCAGCCTGGTAGCGCACTAGACTGGGGGTCTAGTGGTCGCAAGTTCAAATCTTGTCGCACCGACCATAAATAAAGGGCTAGCGGGTTTTTAAAACCTTCTAGCCCTTTACTTTTTTAGCAACATTTAGCAACATGCTATTTGCACTTTTCAGCCTGCTCCAGTATCCGAGCTAATCCGGACGCCGAAATCAGCCAACCGTCGAACGATGCCGGATTCCCCTTCTTGATCGATTGTGCCTGTGCCTCCGGCATTACCACCGGAGGATCTGGCTTGATCGGCCAGCACCCTGTCAATCCTAAGTTCAACAGCAGCAGCGTCACCAGACACAAGATCGGTCCTGCCTGCTTGATTCGCCTCATTGATTGCCTCCACTTTACGGGCCGGTGCATTCTCCTGCCAAAACTTCAGCAGTGCCAATAACACCGACCCAATGATGACTATGACGGACCCTACGTCCACGATCAGGCTCCGACGTTTATTGTCTGGACATTGGCGGCAGTATCGACGACGGCCTGCTCCAGAGTATTAACCGTCTGAGGCGCGGTCATTACCGCAGGGATCTTGTCTCCTGCAACTTGATTGACTGTCGAGGTGATGGTCGCCGTCAGTGCTGCCTGCTCCTCGGGAGTAAGCGGAGCCGGAATGAAGTAGCAGATCACCGCTACCAGAACGGCCACGGCCACGCCTTCATAAGTGAAGGTTCCAGTTGCGATGTACGCTTTCAGTAGAATACCGATTGCTGCAATAATGCCGAGAAGAGTGCTCTTCCAATCTTTTGGTACGCTTGGAACTGTGACTGTTACCTGTGCCATAATGATTCTCCTTTTCTATTTGACATCGAAGTGAGCATCTACTGACGCCCCTGTATAACCAGATTTCTGGCCGTTATCATATTCAGTCTGGCCTATAGTGGTTTTAACATTGTATCCGGTAAGACTATGACCGGAACATCCTGCTAGTACCAGGACAAACAGCACCAGGATAAATTTACGCATTGGCCTTGATCACCTCGATAATATTTTCATATCGGCGGATACAGTCCTTTGAATGCTCCTTGCCATACTTGGTATGCTCAAGTTTGAACGTCAGAATATCGTGTGCCTCAACAGGCCGTGCCAATGACTTGAGATACGCTGCAAATCCATCACCCATGCTGCCATATTGGTTCACATAGTCCGCTTGTGCCAGTAATGCCGCTGTATCGTTGACAGGTATGCAGTGGGCATTATTGAAGTTCACAGCGCTATCAAGGCAATGACTTAACTGTGCTTCGTCATACTTTGCCACAATATCCTTATGCGATATAAGATTGAGCGCCAGAGATTTAACGTCAATGGTCTGGTCAACAATGCCGTGAATCTCGTCTTGAGTCAGGCCACAATCGGCAAGGCATTTGAGAGCTTCACCGTTGTTGCGGGTATCGAATTGGCAGACACCAAAAGACCAACCAGATTTGCCAGATTTTATGCCGTCTGGATCGGAGAAACGCAGTGCAGCATTCAGGTTGTTATCAAGTTCATTTGCCAGTATGACCAGCCGGAATAGTTCGTTTAGAGTTTTCATATCGGCCCCTTACTGCAACTGTGGCGCTTGAGTAGAGAACCCGTCCCATTGCAGCTTTCTAGTCGCAGTAACGTACACTCCGGACAAGTTGGCCCCTGAAGGAGTAAGTGTGATTTGCAAGTTGTTCCCGACAATAGAGCCAGATATTGCGGCTCCTGTTATTGTTGTTGTGCCTCCGGTTGCAAGTGTTCCCAAAACTGTTGATCCAGTACCTATCGTATAAGTTCCGTTCAGATTGGAAACTACATTTAACGATGATGTGAAATCAATTGATGCCGGAGCAGTGGCCTGATTATTTGTGTTAAGCGTTGTGACTGAACCGTTTAATGTATAATTCAAAACGCCGGCATTATTTCCGGCAACGATGATGGGCAGATCGATATAATCAATAATTGAAGGAAGTGCTGTTTTGTGTATCTGTGTCCTCTGCACCTTATCATCGTAATACATTACGTTTCCATCTGTTGTAACAGACGAATTCAGTGCATTTAATGCTAACTCAGGAGTGAGATATCTAAGGGTGTTGTAACCCTTCAAATGGGTTTGTTGCAGCGCCCCAGTGCCGGAAACTAATGGAAGCCTGGTTGCATTGCCATTCACAAAAGATATATTAGAGTTAATGAGGGCATACGCCCCGATATCAATAAAAGCACCTGAAGAGGAACCGGAATCAGCCATAAAAACTTGACCTGTGAAATCCACTAATGTTGTACCGAGTTTTAAATATTTGGCATGGCCTTCTACCAATCCAAAATGACGGACAACATTGCAAGAGTTTGTACCTGTTCCTATCGCATAAGCATACGAACCATCAGAGTCACTATCCCACGCAGAACCCGGCCCACCTCCGATATGAGTAGCCCCCAGATCGAGCGAATTGACGCCATTTATATATAAACCTGGCTGCCAGTTACGAAAACTAATCAGGGAATTTTTCCCGCCGAATGTTACCGTCCCGAATGATGTTGGCGTGGTTTGCAATGCAACATAAGAGATCGGAGTAAAACCAAGACTACTTAAGCCACCGCATCTTTCCAGTACAACAGGGGAATTGCAGCCCATATAAATGTTGAAATACGTGTGATCCTCACCTTCTACATTTAGAATTCCAATTGATCCCCTCCCACCATTTACGGTGTGCATACTTTTAAGCTCTAGCTTTACGCCACTTATCACATTCAAATGGCAGAAATTATCAGCAAGTCCACGCCAGAAAAGAAAGCCAATAGTGCTGCAATTCGCCCCAGGGACTACATAGAAATCCTTGAACGTGAGATGATTTGTGCCTACGCAATCAAACAGTCTGCTACCTGTATCGGCTTGAATGTTAGTCGATAATCCAACACCGACTATCTGAGTATACGATTTTTCAAATGCAGTTGAAGTCAGGTCGATAGGAGTCGTTACATTATAAACTCCGCCAGAAAGTTTTATTAATCGGGATGTGGTAAATGATTGCGCTATAGCTGAAATAGCTTTGTTGATAGCGATTCCTGCATCACCAGTCCCCGTACTGGTGTTAAACCCTCCCCACCATTCAGGATATACTTCAAGAGTTGATCCCTTGCCGAAATACACCTGTCCTGAACCCTTGAAAATATTGTTTCGATCAGAGTTGAAAATACTGTTGATCGTAAATGCTGTTGAATTGGCAATGCTACCGCCTTCAAATTTCAGCTTTCTATCGGTAGGCCATGCGCCTGATATATTGCTCTGCGCTTGAGTCAGGTCGCTTGTGACAACTACGTTTTTGCCAGCGCAATCCGCTGAAGTTCTTGCCGCCTCAAGAGTCAGTTTAGTTGTATAAACTGAAGTTGTTCCGGTTCCGGTAAAAACCAAGATTGCAGCGTTGCAATTAACTGAGAAAAGTAGACAAAACAAACACGCTTGAAATAACGATTTCATAAGTAAACTCCTTTATCTAAATGCCATGTAATAAACTGTAATAGTTTCAGTAACAGCGCCCACTTTTGTCCAATTCATCGTAAAGCCATCTGCTCCGAACGCAGATATTTTTCCAGTATAGTAATCAGCATAGGCAGCAGATTGCCATAAAGTAAGAGCAGCATTATCCACACCATAAGTTCCTGCTACAAGTCGGGCACTACCATCTACACCGCCGCTTGTAGTTCCGTCATCCATCCCGACACCGAATATATTTGAACCGACTACGCCCCACACAAAAATCACTTTGCTCGGCTGAAATCCAACTCCGGTGATTGCTTGCGTGCCTCCGGTAGCAGTTGATCTGGTGAATGTACCAATCTTAATTGCGGGATTAACCAGGATATTAGCTGTTCCATCAAAGTTGACGCCGTTGATAGTTCGTGCCGTAGTGAGCCTTGCGGCGCTGCCGGTGGTATTCTGGTTCAGAGGATTGGCAACTGATATTGCACCTGACGTGTTGATAATAGTTGTCCCGTCTGGCTTTACTCCACCGAGTACTGAACTTGTAGCAGTTGGCAAAGTGTATGTTCCTGCTGGTGTCCAGCATCCTTCAGAATTGCCGGAAGCGTCCACGCCTAATGCCGCTTGTCCAGCACTGCAATTCGTACCATTCGCTGCAAGTGCCGTTGAAGTACCAGCGTTGCCGGTGATAGTGGCTACGGTGACATTGCCTGATAATGCTTGTCCATTCACTGTGACAGTCTTGTCCACTTTGCCGTTGAGCTTTGTTTGTATCGATGAGGAAAGATTCGTGAATCTAACCGTCGAAGTTTTGCCGTTCAACTTCAACTGTGTCCTGGCCGAATAGTTTGTGAAGCGTACAACATCGAGTTTTCCTGCGGAAAGAAGTGCATTATTCTTCATCGCCTGCTGCAGGAGCTGGTCGTCAGAAAATGCAACTGCCGCCGATGCCAATATGAAAAATAGTGTCCATCTCATATACGATACCAGTTTGTCCCGTTCATGATCAGATGTATGGCTTCGTCTTGAGTGGTAAGATCTACTGACGTCTGACGGAGAACAGTCTTTCCCCCCGTACCAGTCACAGTCACCGGATTGGCGGTTGCGTCAGTTTTGATGATTATAATCTCTCCGCTACCTGGCAGATTTGCGATCACTGTTCCTGCTGAAGCGTCGGCATAAGTAACAGTCGGAGCAGATCCTGCTCCAGCAGTTATTGATACCGTATAACTTGCGGTTTTAAGAGTCAGATTTCCGTTTATGTCGAATCCGACAAGAGTGTCATTCAACTTCTGGGCAGGAAGTTCGAAATTTCCCGTCTGCGACGAAGGCAACTTAATTGCACGTTCTGTCATCTCTGCGATCTGCTGGATCATCATGACCATACGGTCAAAAGCATCCTCATGTATCTCCGGAAAGAAAGTCCCCAGGTTACGTATCTCGGTTGACTGTAGCAGATCTACCAGGCGCATGATGACCAGCTGATTGCCATATGCGAGAGCAATAGTGAGATTAACTACACCGCCACCATACGATCCCGCTCCTGAGAGGGTGTAATCCGTACCCTCCACCAGAAGTGTGTCAGTTCCGTTAGCATCCACCCGTATCACAGAGATCTCCGTATTCATATAGAACCGAAAATTGAATGTGAACGGTCCAGTACTCCCGCTGCCGTTGAATGTTGCCTTGTTGATGTTCGTTGATACGGTCATGTCTTTGACCCCCTTTAGTGCTTTTACGCGAATAAAAAAAAATCTGTCGCGCGTGACGTCAGCGATTCTTTTTGTGATAATTGAATGTGTCAGTCACAGGCGACCACGCATGTTTCGGATCGTAACTACCATCCAGGATGTCATGGAAAAATTCACCGGTTACCGTTGCCTGGGCTGTAGGTAGACCGGTAACCATGCCAACGGCCCCTGCGGCCTTCTTGCCCAACTTGGCCTCGCTCCAATCATCTTTAGTTACAGCGTTAGTCACATCATATAAAGACTCTATCCCACTATAGATAGGCATGGGACGAAGCGTGTAATGTTCTCCTGTAATCGTGGCCTCTGTCTTTTTGGCAAAATCTCTTATTATCGGGATCCCATCTGCAAAACCGAACGTCAACCGTGCCAACAACCATTTAGGGATTTTCTCCGGATCATCTGGATACTTGCCACGTATCAGATCAAACATGACAGCCTGCGGCAAATACATGAACACGAACGTCTTCACGGCGTTCATAGTTGAATCCTTAGTCAAACCCTTATCCTTGATCATGGTTGCCGCTTCGGAATAATGGTTGTAAGCTACCAGTGAAGGCCCGATAAACTGGGTCAAACTCCTCACCCACTGATTGCTCTGCCCCTCTATTGCCGACAAGTCACCCTTCCGTCCAGAAACTTGCGTTATCCTTACAACCGAGTCCGCAAACCTACGAGACTGCTCTTCCGTATATCCACGGTTCTGCCCTTCCTGATAACCTGATAACCACCCGAGAGCCGCAGATTCACGGTAGAAAAACATCTTTGTCATCATGCCGAACTTTTTTATGTCGTTTGCCACTGAATGTCTACCGGAGAGATCATTCAGTGCTTCTACAAAGTCTCGGTCTATTTCATGGGAAAGGTTTTTCAGGAAAGGGCTGGTAGATTCTGCAAAGTTGACAGCATTGTTCCTGTTTCTGCCATACGCAACAACAGCGTCCCTTACGGATGATACGGAACATTCCTTGAATACCGTAACAGCCTGAGTACCGACTTCCGATATCGCGTTCCCTATTCTCAAGCCCAGTAACGAAGTAGACATATTACGGCGGAATAGAGAGTTCAATTGCCCGACAAATCCCTCTATGTCTTCACTGAACCGGTCAGAGGTGATCGTCTGATCAATCCACCCCTTGAGGTTATTGGAATACTTTTCTCCCAGTCTGTCCTGTAATGCCTGGTTCACCTGTTCGTCGTTGAGTAATCGTCGGGCATCCCTGGCAAACTGCCAGTGTGAGATATCAAGAATGACATCATTCAGGTGCCTGGTAACGATACCTGACCAATTGAGGTCAAGGGGGAGAGATGCTTTCTCGTTGCGCTCCTTCATGTAACCTTGCTTGGTATTGCTTCCTTTGTAGGTAAACAGATCGTTGATCGTTGAGGCATCTTCTTGCAACTTACCAGCCTTCGACCACCTGGCATCATACTTGAGCGGAAAGTAACCACCCTCCAGAGTCCCGTTCTTGATCTCCATCGGCTGCGCTTCTATCCACTTCGGTTCGACTCCTAATCGTCTGCGAGCAAGTGCGGCAGCTTCCGGCTTCAACTTCTCGATGGTCTTCCAGATGGCGTTAACAGAAGTGATATCCTTTGCTGTTAAATGGGACAGTATCTCCTGAATCTGGTCGTGGTTCAGCTCCAGAGGCATATCTCGGCCCTCAAGTTTCAAACCGTTTCGCATTAGCTTGTCCATATTCGATTCGTTCCCACAGTTCAGCGCGATGGCAATGATATCGTTTTTTGCGAGGCTCGCATCAATGGATTCTATCCGGTGGGTGATCGGACGATTGAAACGGTCAGTTCGCCCCTCAAATCCCTTGTTTCTTACTATTTCCATGATATCCGGATACACCATTTGCATCAGACGGATCTGGTGATCTGCTGCATCGTTGTAAGTATTCATCAGCGCGTCATGCCATGGGCCAATGTCCTTGTAGTTGTCCAGACGACGAAAGATGAACTCGCGGCGTTTCAGCACCAGATCGAGCGGATAGTTCGCATACTTCTCGAACAGATCCTGTGATGCCTTGGTATCGGATTTCTTATTCTCCTTGCCAGCAGAGTAAACTGACCGAGACATCTTTCCGGCCATAAGCTGACGATCAACCATCTCACCGTTGACACGTACCTTGTTCATGTCACGCGCAGCAGTTTCAATCATCTTGAGTGTGTCACGCACAGAGCGGAGCTCATTCATCTTTAACTGGTCGAGTTGCTTCCCAGGGTTCTCGATAAAACCGGCATCGATAGGAAGTGGAGTTCCGGCGCGTTCCTCAAACCCTGCCAACCAATCACGAAAGGGTTGACGTATGGCAGTATTGTCAGGCGGAACCACTCCGAACCGTTCCAGAATCCCCTGCACTTGCCCTAACATCTCCTGATCAGCTTTACCGATGTCTCCGAGTTTCCGCTTGCTGACTATGCCGATATAGTCGCCGATCTTCTTCACTTCTGCCTTAGCGCGGGAAGCTTCAAGGAACATGAAGTGATTGAGCAGTTGGCGCGTACGCGCATCAGCCGCCAGATCATATTTACCCTCACCATTCAGCTTGAAGGCATCACGAGCCGACTGCCGTTCTGCTACCAGATACTTGTATGGGCTGATACCCTTGGCGTCCTGTTCTCCGATATGCCTCCATGCAGTTTCACGGAATTCTGCATAAGTCGGTATTTTGGTAGCAGACTCTCGGCGTTGCTCGGCGGCAGCACGATCCGCAGCATTGACGAACGGCTTGACCTGGTTGGCTTTGGCTCTGAGTGCCTTGATTTCAGCCTCCAGGACCTTCGACCATTGCTCGTTGTGGACTGCTACCGTGGCCTCATCAACGATAGAACCGTCCAGGTGCATAGCTCCATGTTGATCGTTCATCCGTGCTGCCGTCTCTTGGGCGACGTAACTTTTATACGATGGGGTCTCTATCATACGCTTGATCATGGTATCAGCAGAATCGAAACCAAATCGTTCAGCAACGATGTCAGGATGGACTCCGTCTTTACCCGTGACACCCTTGGGCAGTCGCTTGACGAAATCTTCACCGTACCTATCAACCAGGAGCGATCTGTCAATTTTCATGGGAGCGACTTCGTTTCCAGCAAAGTCCCTGCCTTTCTGTAACTCCTGAATAGCCTGGTATACCGGTTCTGCTTGTGCTTCCTTGGTAACCTGTCCATTGATCTTGGTCTGTTCCTCTTTCCACCACTCAAGATGTTGACGGCGGAATTCCTTCAGAGATGCAGCACGCAACTTTTCCCGAGCCGCTTCACCGGCCTGCTCACCAACACGCTTATATGCAGCGAACTCTTTCTCACCCATGCCCATATCTGCAGCAGTAG
Organism: uncultured Geobacteraceae bacterium; assembly: GCA_903875605.1. Classification (GTDB taxonomy): domain Bacteria; phylum Desulfobacterota; class Desulfuromonadia; order Geobacterales; family Pseudopelobacteraceae; genus JACRCG01. Next base: position 54,969 of record CAIQWT010000102.1, read on the forward strand.
CGAAGAGCGGTTTCTGATCAACCTGCTCTCTGGCTCTTGCAATCTCGCTATCGGTTGCGAACATCCGCCCCATGACTTCACGAACATCATCATTGATTTTCACACCACTGTCCGACAGCTTCTGAAAAATGCCGTTGATCCATGTGGAAAGACGTTCAAACGCCCCACGCAGACCCTCAGAAGGTGCCTTGCCTTCACGGAAGAATGTGATCATGCCATCGGCGAACTTCTCATGCTGTTCAGTGGATAGAGTCCCATCCTCGGACTTGAGCCACTTACTGACCGTTGCCCAGTCAGCTTTGACTTGCTCCGGTGCGTCTGGATGTGCTGAGAGGCGTTGTAGATCGTCAAGAGCCCAGTGACCGACCTCATGCACAAAGGTGGTTGCGTTGGCATCTTTCAGAATCCCTATTTCGCGGAGAGGTGAATCAGGAGAGGTACGAAAGAAACCGCGCTTTTGATCCTCTGCTTTCTGCCACATCTGCTTGATCTTGACATCGTTGTCGTTGAATATGACGTAATTATGAGCGCCTTCGCCTTCGCTGCGACTTGTTCCGTCAAGATACTTGATGCCGCGAATTCCGAGGGAATGGAGATATTCAGAAGTCTGACGGAGTTTTTCCTTTGCTGGTTCGGCTTTCTTATCGTTGCGGATCTTGTCAGTCCATAGCTGATTATAGATCTGCTCTCCGGTGTATCCTTCACCTTTTCCGGATTCATCCACACCGAGCGGCAGTTCTGTATTTTTGCGTAATGCAAGTAACGCTTTTTGAACTACCGGACTTTGTTCGCTGAATGACTTGCCCCACAACAGATATTCATCTTCTTTAGGCGCAAGTTCTACCTTATACAATCGGCCTTTATCGGCTTCGATCTGTACGGCGTCGCTTTTTAACTTTTCAATAGCTTCCTTGAATATCGGTTTCCACTCTTTGAAAGCGCTTTTCTCTCGACTCTTTAACTCTGCCAGTACATTCTTTTTGTCCCTGTACCCTTTGCCTGCTCCGTTGTAGGCGTCATATATAAGACGATCCACTTTGTCAGCGTCGGAAAACATCTGTTGTGAATTGTCGTAAGCCTTGCCATCCACCACAAGAGTCGTGTTCACCCTGGACAGTTTATCCCGATACCACTTTGCAACATCTTTACTTCCCGCAAAATACAATCCGTGTCCGAATGACTGAACGCCTTCTCCGGTCCCGACCTTATCCATGCTGAATTTATCAAAAGTATGAGGCCCACCGTGCCAGGCAGATTGATAAAAAATCTGATCACGAGAACTCTTGACAGATTCATCAGAAAAGCGCTTAATATTATCAGAAGGCTTGAGAAGGTTGGATATTCGGTCGCTAACAGTGGGCTGCAGAACTGCCAACCAATCTTGAGCCTTTTGTTCGTTATACCAAACGCTATGACCATCCTCTAACCACTTTGCAATACCTTCCGGCTTTTTCCCAAACATAGTAACAATCCGCGAAACTTCAATGTCACGTCCTGACTGTTTGGTTTCCAAAGCAACAAGTAAATTTTCTCCACCAGATTTCAACTCCGTAAAAATAGCTTTATGCCCATCACCCTGGTCGATTACCATGATCGGATCGTTAATCGCTTCAGGCAATGAGGCCAGAGATTCGTAACTGTATTCATGCGCTGAATCTCTGCCGCCTTTTCGGTTCAATATCGATTGTTTGAGAAGAATCTTTTCGCCTTTTACTCCAGCCTCTTTTAATGCAGAAGAAGGGATACCGACTTCAATCACATTTTTTGGATTGAGAGTCTTAGCAAAATACTCTTTTAAACTGGTTCTGAAATTGTCTGCCTTGCTTGCTGCCTCCTGAAAAAGTTCCTTGCCCTGCCCCCCATTCAGTACCTTCCGAACATCCTCGTTGTTCATAGTCTTCAGATCAACACCATGAGCATCAAGCAACTGCCGCATCTGATCAAACCGCGCCTGTTTCTCTTGATTGGCTGTGTGCTCACTTCCTACAGGATAGACAGGCTGTCCCCTTAACTCTTTGTCAATAGCCTGTGTCAAATCGTTTGTGGTCGACCCTTCAGGCAAATAGCCTTGTTCGACCGCGGCCTCACGCACCTTATCGAGAGACATACCATCTTCGCGTAAAATGTTCTTCTGACCAGGCAACCTATTGCTATCAACCTCCATGCTTTTCAGGTCACCCCTATCGTCAGACACCCCACGATCTCGGACAAATGACAGCAACGAAGGAGCGGTATAAAGATCACCATCCTTGAATGTCTTGTTGCCTGAGACGGCTTCGGCACGTAACGTATCAAGCATCGGATCGGTTGCCATATCGATCTTCTGACGAGCTGCAACACGGTCAACTCTGTTGGTGAATGTAACTCTGCCGGATAGATCGTCATTCTGCCAGAACTGCCACGGATCCTGTTTGAAGTCATCAGCCATACGCAGGACATGGGCAGTTGCTATTTTTGAGTTATCTTCGGCTGTCTTGCGATCATATCTACCGAGTCCGGCAATCTGACCGTAGATATCATTGTACACCTTGAGAGCCGGTGCAGTTTCATGGGTAGCATCGGCAGCACTCTGTTCGTCCTGTTCTTTGATGAGCCTATCGAGCTCCGCCATTCTTCCGGAATCAAGTTCCCCGCGACTCATTGCCTCATCAGCAGAAATACCGTCAGGCCGTACCTTGATCTTACCTGCCAGATCAGCAAAGTCCTTACGCTTCCCGAACTCCGTCAGGAAAGTTTCAAGTGGGATTTTCATATCATCGCCAAGTACAAGCGACTCATGATAACCGTCATCAGTTCCGAGAACACGACGAGCTGCTTCGTCAGGTGCTTCCTTGCCATCCTGCCAGAGTGTGTTCCACTCCTGGACCGGCATATATACATCCTGGACAGGGCCGTCCTGTTTCGCCAGGCGCAGAAATTCCTTCATAGCAGGTTCAAATCTTTTGGTGACCTTGTTGTCGGTGACTTCGGTGCCGAGCTGGGTAACAAAGTCTCTTGCCTGTTGAGCTTCGACACGATCAGTCTTTTCCTTGGCATAGATATCATATGCAGCATGACCGCCGAATAACGCTCCCATTACGGCATCATGAACCATGGAATTCGGATCGAGCGGATTAATCTTGTCCGCCAGATCATCGTATCCGCCACGTGAAAGGATGGCGCTGTCAATGGCACGGGAACCGACACCGAAACCGGTATTTAGTCCCACCCCACGCCCAATACTCCCCAACTTGGTCTTTGCCCCGAAAGGCAGCTTGGTCATGCCATACGCACCAAGGCCGGTTGCCCATGAGGATATCCAATTAGTACCGTCATCAACACCAGCGTCTGCGTTGCTCTGGATCTTATCCATGGTTGCCCCGCCAGTCATGGCGGCAACTCCTACAGGACCCATCAGTAAATATGGTGCAATTTCAGCGACTGCCCTGCCAACATGTCCCACAGTTCCGAGCCTCTGATCCGGCGCGGCGTCCTTGCTGTACTGATGATACTCCGCCATCTGCTTTATCAGAGAATCAGTCTCTGTGGTGTCACCTGACATATAATCAAGAGCTTTGGCAATCGGCATCATCCCTAGACCTATCGCTTGACCGATAGTTGCTCCGACTGATTGCATAGGCTTCTTCATGAATTCTTCGATGTATGAGAGCTCCTTGACAGAATCATGGGCCACCGCTGCATTGTTACTATCAGAAAGAAACTGAGCAGTTACTGGGGATGTCCCTGACAACTCCCTTGCCTGCTGTTGTGCCTGCATCAACTTGACCGGAGCGCCGTTACGAACCAGCCCAACAGGGACTCCACTTTCGTTAGCAAGGCGCTGCCATTCAGCTTCCTGATCAGGAGTGGTTCCCGATTGGACAGCCTGAGAAATTACTGCTGGAAGAATGGCAGAATTATTTGATCTGCCAGTAACACCATGAATTATTGAGAGTACGCCGCTGTCATCCATTATTTTAGACCTCCTGCCGTTACTGCTGCGGCCGATTTCTTGGCCTGATCCGGAGTAAGTTTGATTTTGTTTTGTTGTGCTACCGCCATCACTTGTCGGTACGCATCAGATGTACCGAGAAACTGATCAGGTTTTTTAAGAGCATCTCCCAAAGGCATCTCAGTTGCGGTATTTCCGAACAGCCAGTTGTTATCAACCATGGCCGGTTGTTTTACCCAGTCCTGGGCGGACTGCTCAACCTGGATAGGATTAAGCGGGGTCCCATTCAATCGTTCTTTACGGAAAATATACATACCAAGGCTTGCGGTACCGTTTTCAACAATCTGTTCTTCTTTGGCGTTCAGAGTACCCTTGTAACCAAGAAGACCTTTGACAGTCGTTTTAAGCTGATCCTGTGACCACGACACCGGATGACCCTTTGCCAGTTCATCGTTTTGCTTCTTGAGGGCGTCCAGCATACTCGCCTGTTCGGGATTAATAGCACCAACAGCCCTCAATCCGGCAGAACCAGTGAACATATAGCCACCATTTTTCAATTGAGCTGCAAAGTTCTGCTGTTGCTTTACCTGCTGATCGGCAGCTTGTTTTTGTGCTGACAATGTGGCAAGAGATTGCTGCCAGTGTACATTCCCTTGATATACCGATTGAATGTGATCAAGTGCCTGTAACGCCTTGTCCGGAGCAAGTGTCTGTAACAGACTCAGTTCCGGTACTGCTGTTGATGCGGTAGCAGCGTTAGGATATTTGTTTTGGGAATGAAGTTCGAACAACTTGCTATCAATCGTCTGTAATAGCGTGTTGACTGTTGTGTCAGTTGCATTTTTGGTAATTACATCGCGCAGTGGAGAAAGACCCGCTGCATCGTAAATACCAAGTTGTCCGACCTCGTCCTTATTAATCAATGCAATCTGATCCCAAGTCGGCATAGGTTTACCGGCATCAGCTGCATCATTGATAAATTTATAGATTGCGTTTTTAGCATTATGAACTGTGGTGTTGACCATACCGTTGTATTGCGCCTGATTATTCAGCACCTGGGCAATAATATGATTAGCCTTAACCGGATTATCCGCATAATCCTTGTTCACATCGGCGTAAGTTTTTGCCAGATCGATAGGTTGACCAGGGGTATAGTATTTGTTGGCGGCGACTGACACCTCCTGAGCCTCTGCTACCGGAGCAATATGCTTGTAGAAGGTAGCCGCATCTGTACCGGTGATCTTGTTCAACGCAACCTGCTCGTCGAAATACTTCTTCGCAGCTACCGGTTGTTGACTGTCCATCATCGCTTGAGCAACCGCTATATGTGCAGCACTCTCGGCATTTGCTCCCTTGATTCTCGCCTCCTCACTGTCCGGATCGAGATGACTGTTTGAAGCACTCAGTCCGGTCATGGCAATGGCACGAACATTTTTGATCGAGTCGGCCACTACTTGAGGTTGACCGACAAAATTACGGATTGTCGCCAATTGGGCATTCATAGCGCTGGAGTCAGATTCTGCATACCACTTGTTAGCTTCATCCCTGCTATGCGTTAAGACTCCGGATTCCAACTGTGTGCGCTGCTGTTTAACGAATTCGTCAAAAGATGCTAATACTGATGGGATCGTCAGAGTGTCACGGACATCGGAAATGTTCTTGTCGAACTCTTCAAGCGTCTTATGTGGTTGGTTTATCGCGGCTTGTCCTTTTACCTGTTTCGCCTCATCAAATAGCGTGTTGACTATGGTGCTGCCGTCGCTGATAGCATCAAGCATTGAAGCACGTGCTACTTTCGCCTGTTCTGACTTTGCAATCTCTGAGACGGCCCCCGCCGCCTGCATTATTCTCTGACCAAGTCCAGCCCCAAAATCATTAGGGCTTAGTCCCTGCATCTGAGGAGTTGACGGTGCAATGGTTTGGACCGTTGGATCTGTATAACGTGGTACTTGCGGCATTGCGTTACCTCCATTAATTCCAGGCTTTACCGCCGTATTTTGCACTGTAATAACCAGATCCTGCGCTTGCGACTCCACCGATCAGAGTTCCGGCCGCTGTGAGAGCTCCACCGGTTGCAGCAGCGTTACCCTTGTATTCTTCGATAGCTGCCTGAGAGTTCAATCCGCTTGCCGTCCTCTGCGCGTTGTTTAGAATACGCAATGCGTCGAGCTCTCCGGTTCCGGCTGTCTCGGTCGAGATCTGGAGCGCAGTTCCTGTCGCGGTATTGATTCCGGATGCAGCACCCTGGGTAATCTGAGTTGATTCAAGCTGCTTCACCTTCTGCTGATGTTCGGCAGCAGCAACGGATCCCTGTTGTTCAGCAGCAAGAGCATTTTGTTTCATGACAGTTGAATTATAATCTGCCGCATGCTTCTGAGACTGACCTGATTCGTAAGCAGAATAACCGGCTATTCCCGCCCCTGCTACCGCTGAGACTGCGGCGATAGTTGCCAATGTGGTTGCTGATATAGAACCGGCCATATTAGTTGCTCCTTGTCATGAGGCGTTCATGTTCATCTGTGAATTCTTCTTCTGCCGCTTCCAGTGTTTCGGCAGCAGTGGCGAATATCATTGCTAGATGTGTGTCTTCATGAGCGATGAATACCTGTTTACGTCCCGCTGAAGCCTTGAGCACATGATACCCTTTGACATTTATGGTCCGGCCACCGATGAAAACAGTGCAATGACCGCAGACAACAAGCGTTGTTTCTATCTTGATGAGAGCGCCGGTAATAACCACACCAGCGGGAATTGTTACAGTACGTGTATAAACACCACCATGGAGCGTCTGTGTGTGAACCAGATCAACCTGGGGCATTTGCAGAATTAAATCCTCAATCGCTCTTGCCTTACCGATATCATCTTCCGTCATAGCAGGCAGTATGTCGGACAAAATCAAATCACTCACTGAACCCCCGCATAAACACCTCATTCGATAATCGGTATTTTTTACTTCTCTTTAACGCGCTCGATAGTTTGCCGCCTGCCGGAGCACTGATTAACAGTCCTATTGCGTTAGCCTCCCGTGCGTACTGTTCCACATATCTCAACAGTTTTGCTCCGGCCCCGAACTTACGATAATCAGCATGAGCAAATATGGACTCAATCGTCACAAGAGTTTTTCCGTAGTGAGCGATCTTGATTGTCAGAACAGTAACGAAACCCACCAGCTGGGTATTGTCCCATGCACCGACTACGTGCAGACCCTTAAACCCGCACATTTCCTCATACATCGAGATATCAGCAGACGGCCTGGGTAATCCCTCCAACTGGCACTCATCCGCATACAGATCCAAAAGGCCGGACTGCACGACATCGTTGATCGTACATGGTTTGATAACTATCTTCACAGCCGACCTCTCATCTCAAATCTTATAAATGGAATCCCAAGAACTCCGACAGGCATAGCTTCATCCATCTTGAACCCGAGCCACTTGAGCCACTGAATTGCCCTGACGTTGCGAGAGTCTACATAGTTTTCAAGAATAGGGAAAAGGGCGACCATTTCAGCGACGACCTTCCGGCATCTTTTCAGGAAAAGCAGCGCGTGACGATCCAGGTGATCAGTACCAACCATCCATGGACGCCCGACTCCCCCGAGTAATCCAGCCGACGCCACCCCGAACATGCAGACCGGAATACCGTCGATCAGTCCGGTATAAACAGTCTCTGAAACTCTCAGACCACGACGCATGACGTCTGCTGGTAATGAGTAAGTCGCTGCCCAGAACTCAGCACGATCCGCTTCTCGAACATGGTCAGCAATAGGAGTGATATGTTCAGATGTAGCTGGGACGATCTCGGCAATCATTTGAATTCCTTCCAAAGAGTTGCCACCTTCACGAAAAACTCTGAACGGTCCAGAATCCACAATAAGAAGAACAGTCCAGTCAAAGCCGGAGTTACCATTTTGAGCTTCAGTTCTGACCAGAACTTCTCTTTTTTCTCTTCGATCTCTTCGATGCCTTCATCTTTTGCATGCACTGCCTCGATGCTACGAACACGACCGAACAGTTCCTCGAAATGGCTGTCGTGCTTGGTGAGTCTGTTTTCATGCGTATTGATCAGCACACCCTGGGCGGCGATGTTCTCAAGAGCGACCGCAGTACGGCGCATGTGTTCTTCGGACCGCTCCATGTGTTTGTTCACACTGTTGATATGTGAATCAAGCCTCGTCAGAGACTTTCCGAAGTTGTCGATCTTTTCCGATTGAGCGCATTCAAGTGAGGCTGCATGTTGTGTCACTGGTATCCCCCTTTATTTAACTGCCGCCTGCTGATACTTCTGGGATCACCGTCAGGATGGTAATCGGTAAAGGCTTGGCCTGTCGAACGAACATCCGGCCTGCTTTATTCCATGTTGCCTGAACTCTCATATCCATGATCCCTGAGGCAGACGTCGCCACCTGGTCATAAGTGAGACGCTCCTGCTTGTACTCAGTGAGATGATCAGCATCCGGTCCAGCCCAGACTCCCATCGACTCCTCTACGATCAGCGAAACATGGTTAATCAGCTTCTTCTTGTCGCGGATGTCGTTCTGACTGGAAGCGATATCAAGAGTCTCAAAATCGGATACAATTGGCAGGCCAATGTGAACAACAACCCCAGGATAGGGGAGAGTGACCACGCCACCGGTAACGATCTGTTGCCCCAGTGCGAACCCATCGGACAGGATATCAACCGTCTTTCCTTCCAGATGATTAAGCTCGGCCATGGTATTACGAGCAAAGGCCCAATCAGTCCGTGCGGTATCCTGGTATGCTGTCGGGAGCGTGCAGTTCGCTATCACCTGGACGTGCTGAGTGTCGGTAAAGGCGATGATCTTGAGGCGGTATACCTTGTCACCATCGGTAAAGGCGATGAGATCCCCGAGGTCACCCGCTTGAAATCCGGTCAGCGTTCCATCGGATTTAGTCACAAACGTAGCAGTTGAAGCCGACAGAGTCAGAGTTTCCTTCTCATCCCAGTTCGTCCCGCCTGTGATTGATATCTTGGTTGCTTTGGCATTCCTGCCGTCATAACTCAGACCGCAATCAACGAAGTAAGCATCTGCCATAGTCTTGAAGTATCTGGTATTCATCCGCTCGACGTACCGCTTCTGCACTCCGTTGATCGTTCTATTGACCAGGAAGTAAACCACGTCCTCAGTACTTTCCGAGATGCAGGCTACCGACTCGAACAGTCCATCGGTATCGTGACGATGCCATCCGGCGACTTGCTGATCGGGCATATAGGTGAACCCGAGCAGAGCACCATCGTCGCGCACGGCCCAGGCACAAGAAAACGGGACCGCCTGGAAGCACCATTCTTTGATTGTGTGCTGATAGAAGAGATGACTTGAGACGAGAGTGAGATCCTGACCGACGAAGCTGTCGGCCTGCCAGGAGTAACCGAGTGACCGGACCTGTGAGCCTTTTTCCTGAATGTAGAGCGCCACATTGTTGATGACGATAGGCGGGACATGAGAGGAACCACTTGCTCCCTGCTTCTTGCAGATAGTTTTTCCAGGAGCGAGGACTCCATCAGTCCCACCAGATACACGGAAGGGACCATCAGAAGTGAGCAGGATCAGATCAGTGAGCTCGACGAAGTGCCGGATCTCGTTCGCCTTGCGGGAGTTGAGAGTCACAGAGAGCGCGTCGTCGTCCAGGAGAGGAACGCTGGTCCCGAAATCGGTGAATCCTGCCGAACGACTCATCCAGAATGACTGCGGTTTGGTAGGAGATCCAGCAAAGCATTGACGCTGCTGAATGTAAGCTACTGCACCAGGATACTCCGGAACAATCCCCCAGGACTCAAACGCCCATTTATATGTCGGCTGCGCGGTAAGTGTCTTTGCAGCAGTGCCGCCTGAAGAATACGACCCGCTGCCGAATACTCCCGATAGAAAATACGAGTTGGCATCTATGACGATGATCTGAGCAGTTCCATTGATCCCAGTCATGCCACCCACTCCGGAAATAGTGACTGAATCTCCCGTCGAGAAACCATGAGCGGAACACGTTACGAGAGCATAAACATCAGGAGTGATACCGCCATCAGGTGAAGGAGTCCCTGCGACTACGTTGCTGATTGACCTTGCCTGAGTACCTGTAACGGTTGAATCCGGCAATCTGGATAGGACCGTTCCGGTTGCGATCTTGCTCGAAGTGACTCCAGTGATCAGGATGATGCCGTTACCGGAATGGAGATACGACCACTTGACGCCAGGATCACCGTCTGACTCGCTGCCTTCCTGACACGTTGGCCGAACTGTTCCAGTTGTTCCTGAGTTCAGCGCCTGGTAATAACTAGAACCGCCGCGCCTGATATCGTTGACCGTGATAGTCTTCTGAACTTCCCATTTGAGGACTCGATCATCTGGAGCCGCTTCGAGATACATCAGCATACCGGCATGACCGGCCAGGAATAGATCGTTGACCGACGTAATCGTCACGGATCCACTAACTGCATTCACGCTCACAGTCATGCTGGTATCGATGTTGATGTCCTGGAAAGGTCCGTTGACATTATTGAATGCTGAGAGCGTCCAGGCAGTATGAGAAGTCCGAGAGAGTTGCTGCGGAGGATAGAGAGGATGACAGATCGTCATCACGTCGGCAGATTGCGTGAACTTCAGCAACGGGAGATCGTTCTCTCCCCAGATGGTTGCAATCTGGACAGGGACTCCACCATTCATCACGACTCCACCATTCATGATGACTTGCATGGTGTAATGACCGAATACCAGGATATAAGCCTGAGTCGTCGAGAACTCGAACGGGATCAGTCGAGCTTTCCTGGTTGAATCAAGGATCTCGGTAATGAACTGAGTACCTGGGCGATTCGTCACTCCACCGAAAGGCCGCACGATGAAGTTCCGGCATGTCTTGAGTCCGGTGTAATAGGACGCGAAGTCCACACGGCCATACAGAGACGGAGCCAGTTCGCCCGAGGTGAAACTTGCCTGTACGATTCCGGAACCCATTATTGCCTCGCCAGTATCAATTCAGATGTTGGATCTGCATTCGGACGCGACTCATTCAGCATCGATGCCCCAGCGCGGAGCAGTGCCGAGGTGTACGCATTAGCAGCAGACTGCGCCATGTTCGGAGCAGCGGAGAGAGGAGCGGCGATATCAGACGCCAGCGCCCACCCCAGAGTGTCGAAAGCCAGTTGAGAAAAGAGCATAAGGTTCGTGATCTGAGCCGTGTACACCAAAGAAACCGGTGACAGGTTGCACACGATTGCCAGACCGCCGGAAGCTTCATCTTCAATTACCTCATAGGGCATTTGTGGATCATTGGTGTAATTGATATCACCAGGGTAAAGGTATTGCGTCGGGTATCCAGTGAGCTCTGTGGAGATTATTGATCTCACTTTCAGGCAGTCATTCGGATACCGAAATCGATAAGTCCAGCCAGGAGGAGGGGAGCCAATGTCTTGCAGATCAGCGGTGCGCTTGGCAAAGTTCCACGGCATATCCGTGAGGACACGATTCCGAGTATTCTCATAGAACACCCGACAGGTTCGTGCCTCGTTGCTCTGCTCATCCAGTGAAGCGATGAACTGCGATATTCCCAAACGTCCCAGCGCCGTGTTGCAAAGTTCCACCACTGACTTGCCCATTGATCACCTCGGAAGAGTAGGGGGAGAGCGAACCCTCCCCCTTGTTGTTACGCTTCGACTTCAATCTGTTCCGGTTCTTTGCTGTCTTCCTGGGCTCCCGACAGAGTATCGGCAGCAGGATCTGGATCGGCAGCAACCGGAGCAGCGACGACCGCCTTCTTCACGCCCAACCGTGCGAGAGCAGCCTTTGCACCCTTGTCGAGCGGTGTCCAGGTACGGGAAGGATCGACAGAATCGTCGAGGGTGATCTCCTGAGGACTATTAGCATCAGCAGAAAAGAACTGATTACCCACAAGAGCGTTTGCTTTAATCAGGTATCTAGCCATGAGTCATCCCTCCTTAGTACATTGGATTCTGGGTATTTTTCACCAGGTAAGCAGTGAAGTTACCGGCAGTTGTATTGCTGGTAAGCGGAGTGTACTGAAAACCGATGTACCGCTTTGAAGTCGGAGGAACGATGAGCTTCATGAGCTCGGTCCCGCCTGCCGGAGTTGCAGCAGTGGTGATCGATGCCAGGATGTCAGGAGTCGAAAGGTTCGCACTGGCAGACTGAATCAGATCGATCTTGACGCCACCAGAGCCACCGACGACGGTCGTGTCGCACTGCACATAAGCGTAAACCGGTTCGCCGGTTCCCAAGTCGGCATTTGCCGAGCCGTTATCATAGGTGTTAGTGGAAGGAATCGCGGTTCCGAAGTTGCCGCTGATTGCCTGAGAAGCAGAAAGCTGAGTTTGAATATCGAGGTACATAGTGATCCTCCTTGAAGGAATAGCGGGACCGGAGCCCCGCTTGTTAGAGTTAAATTACGAAATGACGGACTCGGTGATCGTAATCGCATCAACGATTTTGATCGGGATACCGAGGAACACGGGAACACGAACGCCGCCCTTGCTTGGCTGATCTGCGCCGGAACCGTCGATCCACTCCAGGAAGTTCGCCTGCTTGTTCATCAGCTGCTTGTTGAGCATGGAGAACGTCTGACGGTTCATGTAGAAAACCGGCTTGCAGTCTTGCAGCGAGTACATCGCAGCAACCATGTCGAACAGCTGAGTGATCAGGAAGCCGTCAGTTGCGGTCCAGGCCGAAGTGTCGATGTTGCATCCGCGCACCACATAACGGTAATCGCGTACGCAGAGGCCGATCTTCCACTGCCAACGGGTAACGTAAGCAAGGAACTGCTTATTGTTGGAGTCCGGAACAAGCTGCCGGCCGAGATCTTCCTGAGATAGACCGGCTTTCGATCCTTTAGGGAAGATACCGAATACCTTGTCAGGAGCCCAACCGATCAACCAGACGGATGTCTGATCGTTGCCGGAAGAAGTGCCGCCCCACTTGACGATCTGACCGGAGGCGATATTGTTGGTGGTGGTAGCAAGACGGGCAGAGAGTCCCTGGAAACGCTCGGGGTTTGCAGCAACGGAGTGATAGAATAAACCGTTTGCTACTTCGATGTTGAGTCCCTGGGCGAATGCCAGGTCTTCAGACTGACGGAATGCTGCCTCGTTGCCGTTCAGGGACGCGAGATCCACGTCGATCTTGCTGTGTGCTTCGAGGATGCCGCACGTCTCATCGACCTGATCGGTGACAGACTTGCTGGAGTCAAGACCCTGATTGAGCTTTCTCCAGGTTACGGAAGGAAGAGCCATACGCGCAGTGAAACGATGACCGGTAGGCAGATTGCCTTCCTGGAAAACCATATCCTGAAGGATCGGGTTTGCTTTAGAGAGGACTTCTGCGACGGTTGCGATGCTGCCGTTCGGATCGAGCCGCTTGGCGAAATCGACCAGGGTAGGAAACGTGGTTCCGATAGTACTCATTTTGCTTCTCCTTTTGCTTCGCTATGGAAGCGGGTTTATTTGAACATCGTGGGATACATTGCTTTTTGTACGTCCAGTTCTGACTTCTCTCCGGATGCTGCCGGAGTGCTCTGCTTGATGAACTTGTCCTCGGACATACTCTGCCCGACTCGAACCATGAGCCGGATAAATTCGGGATGGTTCCCCAAACCTGAATCGACGACATACTTCCCAAGTTCTGGAGTTGCGAACGTATTGAGCGCCCGTTGTGCCAGGGCGATATTCGCGTCGAACTTATCCCCGCCGAACTCCTTGTCAGTCTTTGCAGACTCTTTCCACCCGTTGAGAGTGTTGGTCCACTGTTCCTGCTGTTGTGCTACGGTGTTCGGGACAATCTCTTTCGCGTACCAGTCGAGAAGCGCCTGGGCCTTCTCCTGGGAGAGATTCAATTCCCGTGCTTTGGTGCTGAATACTTCTACGACAGCCGGATCCAGCTTCGTGTTCTCCGGAGCTTTGAACTCCTCATACTTCTCCGGTGCTCCCTTGGCATCGAGTTCAGCCTTTGCTGCCGCTGCCTCTTCTGCCGACTTTTCTTCTGGAGTCAGTGCCGCGACTCTTGCCGCTTCAGCTGCCGCTGCTTCTGCCTCTCCTGCTCCTGGAGCAACTTCTCCCGCTCCGAGAATGGTTTCCCCTGCTGCCGGTGCTCCCCCTGCTTCACCTTCCGCGCCTGCGGCCACTTGTTCATTCATTGTTCTTCTCCCCCTGTTCTTTGAGTGACCTTAAATTGATCTTCTCCTGCCGCTCCTGTGCTTCTAAAATCATGATCTGGAACTTCTTCGGTGCTGCATCCATGATGTCGGAATAGATCTCGAAGCCGATGCTCCGCTTTCCTTCCGAGTATGAAATCTGTGACGGATCAATGAAATTCGCCGGTCGAGCAAGACATCCGCTGCTTGCAAGAATCCGGTGAGCTATCCGGCGACCATGTGCCGTATCCATCAGATCGACGATATCCTTCAGTCGTTTCCGGTACTCCTCTTCAGCTACGGTCATCACGCCCCTCCGAGGAGACGCTGAAGCGCCGTCGTGTTACCGATAGGAGTCTCGCTCAAGGTCTTTGCTGCCGTTGCTCCCTGGGCGATTGCAGGCATTGACTGCTGCATCTTCTGGGCTTGCTCTGCTTTCGCTGCCGCTGCGCGAGATGCCTGGACCTGATCCTCTGCAACGATGATCGTCGGAGGAATACCCTGCATACTGGCAAAGGCGTCAATCGCTTCATCAAAGTCCACCTTGTCGAGAACTTGCGGCCCTTTCAGCTGCGACAGGTTGCCGACGAATCCGAAGAACTGCTGCATGTTGGCGACACCGATCAGCTTCTGAGCCTGCGCCATGATGGAGATGTACTCGACCTTGAGATCCTGACCTTCGAGCTCCTGGGGAGGTTTCGGCAGCAGTCCCTTTCTCATCATGATTGCGAAGGTCCGATCAATGGCCGGATCGAGCAGTTCACAGTTCAGGCGTTCGAGAACCGGCCCGAGGATCAGCAGCTTCTCCTGGTGACGTTCTTCTACTTCTCGCGCCGTCATGCTCGGATCGTCGGAGGATGCGAACATCTGCATCAGATCTTCAAAGAAGCCGTGACGGATCCGCGCCTCTACCTTGGCAATCTCCTGCATCAGTTCACCGATTCGAGGATTGATCTCATAAGCGGGACGGAAACCGGCATGTTGACCGGCTGCCAGGTTGTCGATATAGGTGACGTCTCCAGGGAGTATTGACGTGCGCTCAGTACGGAGGGAAGCATCGGCCAGCATCGGAGGACGAACCAGCTTGTCGATTGCTTCCGCTTTTCTTCTTTCCATCAGTTGCAGCTGCTTGATATCCCCGAGGGAATCCATACCAGGGGAATAGCCGTACACGTCGTTATTGTCGAACACGTCCCAGCGCGGAGCCATGACAGGGAATTCGTCATAACCGCTTTCACGGAGCAGCTTCTCATTCGCCTTGCCGCTTTCCCAGTAGACAGACCGAAACGGCTTGTTCTTCGAATCCAGCTTGCAGCAATCACGGTCCAGGTTCTTCTCTACCAGGTATATGACTTCGATCTGCTGCTCCAGCTTGCCGCTTTTGCATGACTGCTGCACCTGATCGGAACAGTTCTCCATGCCGAACATCGCCACCAGCTGCCGCACGGTCATGCTGAATTCTTGAAGGAAGGTATCGCACCGGCCTGTCTCATCGAGGGCGATACAGAAAGAACCTACGGGGAAAGACTCGCAGCGGATCACAGTGTCATCATCCTCAGTAATCGCCATTGCTGCCGTGCCGTACCCTCCCAGAGATCCATAAACAGGCGGAAGAGTGTTGTAAAAGTTCGAACGAGCGAAGATTACCCGCATCTTACTTTCAACCAAAAAGAGCCACTGCTTGACCGCTGCCGATTCCATAAGTGCAGCATCAGGAGTCGTAAGACGGAACCAGGGACGAGCCGGAGAGGTGACTCCTGCCATCATGCCATTCTTCAAAGTCCGGTGAGCAGTCGTGCCGGTCGAATTGATGATCTTGTCATTCGCCTTCTGCCCCTGGTTCTTATCGATAGTCAGAAACTTCGACGTCCGAGGCGCAAGGTAATCACCCAGTTCACGCCAATGAGCGATGAAGGTGTTACGCTCCTGCTTGAGTTCAGACCTCCGTCTCTCCAGGCATGTACCGACTGATTCGTTCATATCATTGCCCCAGTAGTGTCTTGACTTGTAATGGCGCAGCACCAGGCGCGCCCTGCGGTCCGGTTAAAATGGTATTGCTTGCCGACGTTCTCCGACGCATCCGCTCGGAATCTCTTGCTGCCGTGACTCCTGGATCCTGTTGTTCAGGTGGTGGAGCTGGGGCAGGTGGTGGTGAAGGTGCTGAAGATCCGCACATGGTAAAACCTCCTATTTCATTGGATCGTAGTCAGAGACATGACCCGTGTTTTGACGCTGCATTTCCTTCACTCCTGCCGCAAAGGGATCATATGAACTCACATGACCGCTTGCTCCTGGTCGAGTGCTGCGCTTCGGAGTAACTACCGAGGCATAAATCAGAGCATCCCCTTTGTCTGGAGAACGACCTATACGCTTGATCAGATCATCCTTCGACTCGATCAGAATCTTCCCGCCCCTCAGAGTCCAGAGAGGACCGCACAGATCGGAACGGATATCCTGACCAGGAGGGATCGAGATCGGATCAGGAGCAGACGGATCGAGTGCTTCCCGAAACTTCCACCAGAGTTCAGCGCGAAGATTGTAGAAGCGTAACTGCTTGGACTTGTCGAGTCCGTGACTCTCTGCCGCACCATTGATTGCGACTACCTGGACGCCTGCCTGTTTCAGATGGTCATAAGGTGACGTCCCGCAACCGACGACATCGACATGAATCGGAGCTCCGTCTCTCACTGCCGCGATTGCTACCGACGCCGCGCTTGCACCGTCCGGAGTTGCGACGCCTGGATAACAAAGCAGCTTGTCGTACCAGTGACCATGACGACGAGCGAGAACCGTCTCGCACTTTCCACCTCGGGCGACGTCTTCACCCAGGGAATCCATCGGACCCTTCCGGCCATCTTCTTTCCAGCGGTCCTGCGCCAGCTTGACCCAGTTCGTCGGTATCACCTGGAAGGCGTTGTCTTCTTTGCCTGCCCCGAAGTTACCGTCAAGCATCTGGGACCGTAGCGGTTCAGGAAGAGCCTGAAGCGTTGCCTCGTAACCTGTCTCCATCAGATACGGATTGTCCGTCACCCTGGAAGGAATGAACGTCCGTGATTGAGGTTTGATCTTCTTGCCCTGGTGCATGAACGGAGTACCGTCTGCGACTTCAACGTCCTTGCCATCCATGACCGCATACCATCTGAGTTCACCAGGCTTGGCAGGATTAGGATGATCAGGATCGAGCCACGGAGCCCAGTATCTGATCACCCATTCGCCTTGAGCATCGACTGGAGGATTACCGGTGCAGATAACTCGGCAGCGTTGCCCCTTGATCGTGGTACGCATCCAGGTAATGAGAAAGCGGAACTGTATTTCAAGGAACGAAGTGATCTCATCGAATACCTTCAGATCATGAGGACGTCCCTGGTACTTCTTTTCATCTCCCAGGTTCGGAACTGCTCCGAATTCGATCTGACGATTGCCGCCTGGTATCTTCCAGATGTTCTTTTGACCGTTGAAGCCGTCAGTCGTTCCCTGGATCTCCCCGAGCCTATCGATGATTGCCTGTAGCTCAGTACCGACACGACGATAAATCATTGAGCGTTGATGCTGAGTGAGTGAAGCCCCGATCACCAGATCAGTCTTTCCCCCTCCGGCGCTTCCACCGTAGAAGAGGATATCTGCTTCAGACTCGTATGCTTCCCGCTGCGGCCCCTCGAAGATCGGAACCCAGACCGGCGTTGATTCGGACAGGATCTTGTCGAGCTCTTCCTGACCAGACTCGTCAAGGAACTCCAGCAGATCAGAAAGCTCTGCGAGTTTTGACGATGCCCCAGCCATTAGTCTTGATCCTCTTTACCGGCCTTCTTGTTCTTCTTGGCCTGCTCGATGAGAGTCATGAGCCGGTTCGCTCGGTCGAGATTGGAATACTGAATCGGTCCACCATTGAGCCCTGAGTGCTCGTTTGCGATCCGCTCCTTGAATTGATCAGGGCGGTGAGCCTTGAGAAGAATCTCCAGCATCCTGTCCGAATACTTGCGTACTTTCCCGACTTGCTGTCCCAGGTAATAGACTGGTTCATCCACACCCTCGACACCACGACGACGAGCTTCAGCGACAAGTGCATCAGTCGCCATCTCTTCAGCTTCCAGCCATTCAGCAGCGAACTCTTTATCATTGGAGCGGATCTCATAAGCCCTGGACCGAGAGATCCCTGCCGCCTCTGCTGAAGCCGTGACGTTGCAAGTGGTTCTCAGAGTCTCCAGGAACCTCTCGCGCGCGTGAACTGTCCAGCTTGTCCTGCCAGCCATCAGCAGCCTTTCCCGCCTTTTTTCTTTCCCATGACTTCCCCCGTTAGAAAGTAGAAAAGGCCCGAAGCATAAATGCCCGAGCCTTTTCAGTTATTTGAATCTCGCTTTTTCATACTTCCCCCGCATCTGCGGTCACTTGTCTGTTCAATGAGTCAACCTTTACAGCACTGACTCAAATAGTGTCAACGGGCGAACAATTCTAATTGATGTTATGCTGTCTGTCCTATCCACAGTATCGAAACGCCAGCAGTTCCCACGAAGAACAAGTGTCGCCTGCCGTACTGACACACCCCGAATCCCCACCAGTGCCCATCATCCTGAGAAACCCGATTGAATAGGTTGAACAATTTGAACCTACCTATCCTGCCAAATCCGATATTGAACCATGTTAAATCCATTTTTTCTCCTATCCGCCCGAACGCATAACCAAACGTTCGAGCCTATTCAGGCTCAACTCAAGCCGTTAGCCCCTAAAATTTACCGCTGAAATGTTCGCAAGGTATTTCTGATCCAGATAGCGACATTCCGAGCGTATCGAGTTGCATCATTGCCGATTGCGCCTTGTGATAAGACCATTTGAATTTCCGTTGCCATCTTGCCGGAGTTGGCGGGATTCCGTTTGCAATCATATCTTTCCGGCACAGATCAAGTTCATCCTCATTTGCTGCCGATAGGTCGAGCGGTGCGTCATAGTCCATTTCCCATCACCTCCAAGCGTTAGAAATACATCCGTTTTTTAGCAGAGAACGGATAAACTCTGTATCAGGTCTGCTACGTCGCCATCACGATGTACGATGCCCTTCTGATAGATTCGCGGATCAGGTCGCTCAGAATGTGCAAGGCCGGAAGCCGATACTTATATAACTCTCGGCCAACAAGTCGGATTCTCGTACACTTTCTGCCCTCAATGACCGAAACCCTAATTTCTAACCATCGGCTCGACCAGATAAAGAACTGGTCAGCCTCAAGCCGTTAGATTGACTTCGGTATTCTTCCCACAATCGCCAGACTATCCGCGAAAGACTTCTCCTTCACTTCACGCCCCTCCCTGAATGCTCGATCTACCTCCACGAACACCAGGAGATTGATCAGCGTCTCTTTATCGAAATACTTCAGATCGATTCCGGCGAACTGAGTGACCAGTTTTGCCTGCTCTGCTACTGTCCGGAGATAGTCTGCTGCCTCATCAATGACTTCCTGAGTTAATCCCTCCGGCAACGGTTCTGATATTGAATCAATTTTCTTTAGAGCATCTTGAGCGATTATGTTTCCGTCGCTATTCCCGTACTCATTGCCGTTGCCGAGTTTTGCCAACTTTTCCAATGCTTCCCGCATTATCTGAATAACTACTTTCATTTCTTCCCCTCCAGTTTTTTGAGTGCCTTCTCTTTCTTCTCTTCTGTCAAAACTGCTTTCTTGATCACCTTCATTCCGGCATTGCTGGCATTCACACCGACCTCTATCCATTCATCATTGAGTTTTCCACCAACCAGACCGGCAATATTTGTAAGCGATTCATGAATCCTGCTGATCTGACCGGCTATTCTGCTGTTTTTTAGGAACGAACTTCTCAAGCTCCATCAGGTTACAGATCCCCGTCGCTGCTACCAGGGTGATAAGATGTTCCTGTTTGATTGACTTCATTTCTTTGGCTCCCTATTGCTGCCGCCGAGTAGCGGTTCGATGTTGTACCAGGGGAAATATCCGCAGCCTGGACACTGCTCTGCTGCTTGTCCATCTTCGAAGCACTCTGTCCCATCATCGAGCGCATCGAAACTATCGTTGCATCCGCATCGGACCATCCTTTTTCCGTGCGGAGTTTTGCCGTACTTTGTCATCACCGCCCTCCCATGGTCGAGTCATGAACTTCTGAAACCATCGTTGCTGCACTGATATGATTAACTGCTCGGGATCTCTCCCCCATACTTTCCAGATCTTCCTTTGAAGTGGTCCATGCTGCCGGATATCATGGCAGCGTCGGCACATTGGAAGAACTCTCTCATCGCCTGGAGTCGTTCCCATTCCTCCGTGACCCTCTCTCTGCTCATGGTGAGGATCATCGGCAGGCATCCCACAAACGCAGCAGTCGAGATCTGCGACCCAGGTGAGATACTTCCTGGAGCGCCACGGTTTTACTTTCCACTGAGGAGGAGCCATTCACTTCTTCCTCCTATACGATTCCCAGGTGAACTCAAACGCTGCACTGTAACCTTCACAGAAACGATCCAGGATTCGAGCCCCGAGGTATGACTCCACCCCTTTTATGTCAAGATTGGAGATGAGGATAGTCGGGCGCTGCTCCTCGTATCTCTCATTTATTACTTCCGTCAGCTGGATCATCTCGGCAGCCGTCCCGAACTGCACCCCGATTTCATCAATGACCAGCAGATCCGGCAGGCTGAAGGAGTTGATCATCGCCTGTTCATCGGTGTCTTTCTTCCCCCAGGCGCTCCGGATCTTCCTGACCAGCTTCAGCGCCGTGGTATGAACTGCCGTGAATCCGTTTGAAACGATGCCCGTACATATCGCAGCGGCCAGAAGATTTTTACCGGTCCCAGGATTCCCCAGGAACATGAGTGAATCTCCGGTATTCAAACGGTCCTGAAATGTTGCTGCATACTTCTCGCACCGAGCTTTGATCTTCACAGCGTCCTCGCACGAAGGAATGAAGTCGATGAAGGTCTTGCCCTGGTAACGACTGCCTAGATTGATTCCTCCCAGGTTCTTCTCAAGTTCGAATGCCTTCCTGCGCTCTTTGCTGATTCTGGTTTCTTCAGCCTGGAAAGCGCAGACCTCGCACGGCATCGGTTCACATACATGCCATTTGCAGCACTCGACTTCTTCACCACTGATCTGACTTGTCGGGAAAGTCTCCAGCAAAGAGGCCAGAAGTTCCGTTCTTCCCAGATCCTGCGGAACTGACTGCTGACGGCGCTTTTCCTCCAGTCGCTTTTGACCCTCCAAAATTGCATGTTCCATTTTCTTTCCCCTTTACCTCGAAGAGTCCCTGCCAGGAGTTGAATGTCGATTGATTAAGAACTTCCACCGGATCATGACCAAGTGCCTGGAGAACGATCAACTTCTTCACAGCCATTCCCTTGGCTCCATCTGTCAGAGGTTTCTTGATCTTGATCCTCATTTCGAGATAATCATTCCAAGCCTGACAGAGAGGAAACATCCCTTTAGATTCTTTCTTAATCTTCTTAATCATTCTTTCTTCTTTCTTGTTTGTGTTCACCTGTTGTTCACTTGTTGTTCGCCTGTTGTTCACTTGTTGTTCATTCTGCTGTTCATCTATTTGATACTTTGACCAGTTACATACTGTTATTACACGGAATTTCCCGCGATTCTGTTGTTCAATCTGCTGTTCACTTTTGAAGATATTTAGTATCCTTTCGACCTTCGATTCCTGTACTCCGGTCTGTTCACTTATCTTCAATCGTGAGGTGATAAATTGACCAGGCTCCAGGTGGATCATCCCACCCCATTCGGTGATGACATCAGCTGCTTTGTAATTTGCACGGAGCAGGCAATATACCCACACGGCCATGAAGTCAGGCTGCTTTGCCCAGATACTCCCCAGAGCGCACCTATGAAGTTTGATGTATCCCTCATGCATCTGGTTCCCCCGTGAGTACGAGGATCCGACGCATTGCCACGTTCATAATGTCGAATAGCTCGGCAATCTCCCCGTGAGGACCATCCACATCTTTGCAGCTATATGCTTCGACGTACTCCACCACTTCGGACAGAACCGCCGTAAACTGTTCTTTGTCCGGAGTACCCTTCCACGGGCCATGCTTCGCCTTGCTGCGCGCATGTACTGTTTTTAAATGTTCAAAAACTTGCTCAATAAACATCTCTACCCCCTCAAGTTTCTAATATGTCAATTCCGTAAATATGTTTCAAAAGATGCTTTTTGATGAGATACACATCGGTTTTCATACCCTTGACATCTTCTGTAATGATCTTCCCATTTTTGATGTAAGAGAAATCAGCCACGTACCGCAGAGGCTTTTTTAACTTACCGGCAATAGACACGGCAGGGGCGAGTTCAAATGCCGGCTGTAGCGCAAGATTTGACACTTTCCCGGCACGTTCCAACATCTTTAACTGACGGTATCTCTCCCCCTCTTTCTTAGAATCGAAAGAAATACCGTCAATTGTTACCCGCTGATTTCGATACTTTGACTGCTTTGCTTCAGGAGATGCTGAATATGACTCGATGGTCTTACGATGCATCAGCGCAGCATATTCCTCTTCAGTCATTCGCATTCAATGGCCTCGGACATAATACCGTTCGGATAATGAGTATCTAAAAAATGGCAATACTCGCGATCACGTTGAATATCAAATTGCTTTTGTACTTGTTCAAGTTCCAGCGCAGCACGTTTTACGTTTTCAGGGATTACAGCAGCCCCATACAAATAACGACGATACTGTTCGTAATCCAAGCCCAGACACAGAGCCATTGACGGAGCATCAAATTTAATTCTTGCCTGAATTTCTCTGAGTTCTTTTGCTTCCATATGACCCTCAATACAAAATTGATTTATTTTTTATTACTTTTGTATTGCTCTTGTAACCGACAAGTAATACTTGATAGTTCCGCGTCTGACCATTTACCCCGCTTTGATGAATGCTGATGTATATCCCTGTGGCAGGCGGAACATATCGGCACTGCTGAATAATCCGAACCTACGAGAGAAATTCCGCCTGTTTCGGTGTGGTGACTCTGCCCTGTTACTGGATTTTTACAGACCGTACAGGGCAGAGTTCTAAGCCAAGCAAGATATTTTGCATCTCGAGAAGTCTTTATTTTAGGTTGTGGGTTCATTCGGACACCGACTTAAACCGTCCATCTGCTCCCCGTGTCACGCGTTTGGGATTAAAAACTTGAGTTATCCTGACATTAAATTCATCAACCAGATTGCTTGCCGTAATGATGTCGTCAACCGGCCATGCCTCAATTCTGTAAATATCAATCACTTCCAAAATTCGGTCGATAGCCTTGTTCATACGAATATATCGGGCTGATTTTGGTTTTTCGTCGTTCCTGACTGACTCGAAGGCGGCGAGTGATAAGTGCAGCATCATTGTTTTTTCGCGATCATTCATACGGAAAAATTAGGGCATGCGCTTTCGTGAGTCCCGTCTGCTTTCTGACAGAATTCGCATGGTATAACTTCTGCAGTTTTCGCCTTGGCAGCATTGATCTTGTCAACTGCTGCCGCTGCTCTTCCGGTCCTGCCGACAGCACCGTCATCTTCCGTGATGAAAGCCTTATCCACAGACACCGCACCCTCTTTTATGGCCGTTGCGATACCTTTCAGAATAGCCAGATCGTCGAGCGTGATATCGTCGACAGATTTAGCATTGAGGAATTCAGTGATCGTTTCCGGAGCAACATTCATTTTGTGGAAATAAGCCATCATTGCCGTACGCTTTGACACCAGAGTTTTTGCATCACCGATTGCAGTTTTACGAGCCAGATCATAAAATCCGATCCAGAGAGCTTTCGGTATTCCTTGGAGGATTGCATTACGCTTTGCCAGAGCACAGGCGGCATTGACAGTCATCGTCACCATATCGGCATTGAACCGCTTGCCGTATTTGTCCGTGATCTTCCTGCGAACCTGAGTCCTGATTGCGACGTTCTTCTCCAGGTCGTGAAAGAATCCCTCACACGTCACACTTTCCTTATCTTCTGCGATCATGCTGGATCCGGATCGAGCGTTGCCGAAGTTGTAAAGAGCAATTTCAGCGAATCGAACACTTGCACCTTCAATGAACTTCTTGGAGCCGTCGTCGTTCTTGCCGCGAGGAAGAGCAAAAATGCACTCAGTCGCTACCTCTTCCGACATGCTGACCATCCCTTCCATTTCCTGCCGGAACGTCACCATCGAACGAGGGAAGGCTCTCGCTGTTGAGATCTGAGTATCGATCTCTGCTTTCTGCATGATTGCCAGTGAAGACATATCTACAATTTCAATGTCAGACATCTTGAATCTCCTTTTTAATAGACGTTTACGAGATCATCGGGAGTTAAGTCCTCCCATGAAAAAATATGAGAAGGTGGTGGAAAGTTCGGCCAGTAATCATTCATCTGAGATTCCTTGACCAGACCGAGCAGTCGCCGCGCATCCATCCGAGCCGCTTCCAGTTTTTCAGGTTCTACATACCCACATGCAACCTGATACGGAGGGAATGCTTCCATTGGTATGAATCCAAAACCAACAGCGGGAAGATTGTTCGCAAGAGCACCGTCGTAATAAAATCCGGCCTGGATCATGTAGCCGAGATCTTTAATCTGCCATTGGAACCCATCTATCGACCGGCACTTCTTCAGATCCCACAAGACAGATCCATCCCAGATATCGAAACGGGCCTTGCAGATACATCCCGTCTCTTCGTCGATCCAGACGACACTCACCTCTTTGCGACTTGTTTCGAGTACCGGTCCTATTTTCGGATGACTTTGAAGAGAAGCATCTACACCCTTCAAAACTTCCATGGTTACCACTTTCTGAGGACCGTACACTGGAGGTAAAAGAGCTTTACCTGGATTAGACATCTGAATCATTTCGCGCTCTGCAATAGCCTTCGCGCTTTTACCTTCGCAAGTGGCCGGAAGGAACAGACACTCTTCCCGCAAACCCTTTTCTCCCTGTAACGAATAGGCATGAATCCCGCTTCCGACGTTGGCATCATCACCAGGGACATAGGGAGTCCGAGCGGTTGACGGCAGTTTTGCATATGCCTTGAGCAGAGTTGAACTCACTGCCGCCCAGGAGTGATACACATGAGCCGGTACATCGTAATAAACACCAGGCTCCGGACATTCGAGTTCCATCGGATCGATTGTCTCGGTATTTGCCCCCATCATGATCTCGGGAGAAACCGGTGCGGCAGTCCCGAATATGTCAGTGTTAAAATCAATCATTGAAGTAATCCCTCTCTTTCATAGCTTCGTACTGCGCTTCAGCTTTCGACTCTGCATAAGCGATTGCCATCTCCTCGGCTCTTTCCTTCGCAGTAGTCCCGAAGTTCTCGCAATCCTCATCGTGCTCATCATCGTCACGACAGCACTCATCACAGTATCCGTCGAAATCATCTTCGTAATATTCAGGCGGCAGCATTGCGTCATAAGCGGCTTGAGCTTTGTCGAACCCTTTCACGCTTTCCCCCTTGCAATACCTGTCTGAGCCAGACTGATGATTCCCTTGCGAGCTATCACGTTGCTGATGTTCTGATCCTGGGCCATGTCGAGAATCGCCTGGAGAGTGGAGAGGTGAGTCGCAGTCAAGGCATCGATCCGAGCCTGTTCCTCTTTGGCGCGCTGCTCTTCTTCGTGGAGTCGTGCAACTTCAGCCGCTTCATCATCGAGGCGCTTCTTTTCGTCGGCTGCTGCCTTCTCTTCTGCTGCCTTGATACGATCAGCCTCCAGGCGCTCCATCTCTTCCTTGTGACGTTCAGCTACGCGCTTCTCTTCTTCGGCAGCCATGAGCTCGTTCTGCTTCCTGACAGACTCATTAAACTCTGCTTGTTTCCGTTCGAGCTCTTCACGCTCGGCAGCAAGACGCTTGTTCTCTTCTTCGAGTCGTGCCGTTTCTTCAGCTGCCTTTTTCTCCTGCTCGATCCGTTCTTCTTCCAGACGCTTCGCTTCGAACTCCTGATCCTTGCGGATCTGTTCGGCCAATTCCTCCGCACGGAGTTGAGCGTCGAACATTTCAGTGATGACCTTGATTGCTTCATCCTTGGCGACCTGCGCCTCCTCGACAAATTCCTCGAACTCGACACCGATAGGAGCATCCTGGACCTTGCTGATGAAAATCTTGATCTGATCAGCAGGAGCACCGACCGCACGGCGGGGGAGATCCTTGATGACGTCGATACGAGCACGGATGCCGTCGATACGTTCCTTCTCTTTGCGCTCCTTTTCGGCCTTGATCTCAGCCTTCCGCGCTTCCTCAACCTTGATCTGATCATCGATAGGAGTCTCAAGTTTCAGGAGGATATCTGTGATCCGATCACCTTCGGCCTGAATGTCGTCACCGATCTTCTTCAGCGCCTGTTTCTTCTCCTTGACGATATGAGGGATCTTGTAACGCTTCTCCCTGATATCCAGACGCGCGGCCTTGGCAGCTTCCATGCCGATAGTTGTGGTGACTTCGTACACCTGACCGGAGTACTTTTCTGTGAGAACTGCAATACCGGCGCTTACTGATCCGATCTCCTGGAGCGCCATGTCCTTGAGACTGATTTCTGCTGGTTGCTTGACATCTTCCGTTT
The DNA here is from genome assembly GCA_903875605.1 of uncultured Geobacteraceae bacterium. Taxonomy (GTDB): domain Bacteria; phylum Desulfobacterota; class Desulfuromonadia; order Geobacterales; family Pseudopelobacteraceae; genus JACRCG01. The sequence continues at coordinate 81,593 of CAIQWT010000102.1, forward strand.
GCGTGTTCATAATTCTCCTCGTTCTTTGTTTGGGATTAGCCGCTTTCGCAGAGCGGCTTTTCTATTTATGTGCTACTTGGTGACACGGTTTACAGGCTACTGCTTGGATCGCTTGTTCTTCTTGACCTCCGAATGTGTAGATCAGAACCATGAGCCCCATCGCCCCTATCAATCCGAGCAGCATCCCTTGAAGGTCATGCTTCCGACGTCCGTAATTCTTCAGATCATCCGGCATTATTTCCTCCCCCATCCGGCCTGAACTTTCTGCCATTCGGCCTCAATTTGTTCTGGTGTTCGTTTCATGCTGCTTTCCTCCTCTGTATCTTGCTGTATGCCTTGATCAATGCCTTCGACTCTTCGAGCTTTCCCTGACGAGCCAACTGAATGGCTTGCTGTAATGGAGTAACGAGTGGAGGTTGATCGAAAGAGGTAAGATTCATACTTTCCCGTATTGCCTTGACGATTGCCTGAATGTCTTCCTGGTCGAGTGTCATGTCTTGCTCCTAATACCGGCCAGTTCGTTCAAGCCGATCAGACAACATCAATAAAATTTGAATGACGAGCTCCGACATCTTGTCTAGTTGTTCCTGGGTATACGTTGGCTCGGACATAACTATTTACCTCCAAAGATCTGAGCTAACTTGGTGAGCCCTTTCGGAGTGACACGGACCTGTTCCGTCACCTTCTCGCTGCCATCGCCTCGGGAAACAGTTGTGACCTTGTGCTCAAGCAGCATCTGCTGGAGCTTGTCCTGATACGCGATAGGATGATCACAACCAGGACGGTGATAGATCCATCCGTTTGCTTTGAGGTAAGGAATAAGGACTTTTTTAGGCTGGATGCCCAGAGTCTTAGCTGCATCGGTAAGACAGAGAGATCCATCTGCAAGAGAAATACGGTGGAGCGCTTCGGAGTGTGGCTGAATTACTGAAATGAGTTTGTCGCGTTCGCTGATTTTATCGGCCAGATCTGCGGCCAGTCGTAATGCTTCGGGGAGAGTCTGAGGTATTGCGGGATTCTGATTTGTTGCCAGTTCGTAGAATGTTTTGACCAGGCGTTTTTTGAATGTCCTGGCGATTTCTGTATTCTTGGCGTATGTCATGATCAATGTTGCTTGGCGTTCGTTGAGTTCCGCAACTGTCAGCGGATAATTGCCGCCCTGGGGAAGATCGACCACTCGCGTTTGAAACGCGACCCTTCCGAACTCTTCCAGATCCGCCTGGTGTGACCGAACCAGCTCCAGAATATTCTTGTGCTGAACTTCCAGACCTTCAGCGATTGTCAATGTTGTTGTCACCAGAGAGCCGTTGTTGACTGTTACAAGTTCCATGTGATAAGTTCTCCTTGTCGAAGTTTTTTTGTACCTGGCTCACTGTTCCCGCAGTGGGCCTTTGCTTTATACGTTCTGCATCTTCTGTACTGCCGCCCTGACTTCTTCTTCGATAGCCAACCACTTGCCTTTTGGACTTGTACGAATCACAGGAATCTTTCCCGCGACTGCCAATTCTCTGAGCCAGTGGTATGGCAGACCTGTCTTTCCCGCCAATTTCTGTAATGGTTCGTAAATCAATAGCTTTCACCTCCTTTCTTTAAAAACTTGCAAAATCTTTCAAAAACTGAAATAATACTTTCAATTTTTAATTTCTAAACATCTTAAATCGGTTATATTTTAGAAAATAAAGTTTGTCAACAAGTATTTTTTAGAAAGTAAATAAAATGTTAAATAGACTTTTGTCGGCATTAGAAAATAAAGGTATAAGCGGGAGAGGATCGGCCTCTAAGATAGCCAAGGCGACCGGATATTCTGCGGCGACTGTTAGCGTTGCGTTCAGTGATGAGCAAAAACTTACTGATAAGTTCTTGAGAGCGGTATGTGTTGCTTATGGAATCAATGAGGAATGGGTAAAGACAGGCGAAGGGGAAATGCTTAAGTCCCTGCTTGATAGACTTTCAGTTACTGCTGAAGAAGTAATCGAGCGTATGCGACAAATGGGGATTGCCGTCGGTCCTAAGATAGAAGCAAATCACACGAAATCGACGAGCGATGTGCAGGCAGATATTACCAACATCATGCTTTCGCACCGAACTATTCCAGTGATTTCATACGCTCAAGCTGGGGATGCTGGATTCTGGGAAGATGCCTATCCAGTAGGAGAGGGGATGGAGCGGATCGACTGCCCTGCTCAGATCACGGATCCGAACGCCTTCGCTTTCCGAGTCGAAGGAACGAGCATGGTCCCCAGGTATTATCAGGGAGAAACTGTGATCGTTGATACCAGCAAGGAAGTTATCAATAACGATGATGTCGTCGTTAAATTGAAAGACGGTAGAGTCATGGTGAAGAGATACAGGAAGACGAACGGAACGGTTCTTCTGGAGAGTTATAATCCGTCTGAGGATCTGATCATTGCAAAGCCGGAAGAGATTCGTTGCTGTTACAAGGTTGTTTGCAGAATATAGGAGGGGATATGTACACTCTTGTTAATATGGTTATGTTGTTGGCTATTCCGGCACTGATTTACTCTGGTTTTAAACAGATATCTCCAATAATACCTATAACAATTTCATCAATAGTGTGGTTTTACCAACTGACTATCAGATGCACTCAGCTGAAAATGAGTGCAAGAATGGTTGGAGATCATAAAGAATGCCGTAAGATTGATTTTAAAAACGCAATGTCGAGTTTAATAATTTCATCTATCATTTATTGGGTTGGTTTCGGAATTGGAATGTTATTTAAATGATCCGCCTGGTAGTACTTATCGCCGTTAGACTTCTTTGCTATTCATCTGCTCATCAGATCCCGCGCAATGAGTCAGGCCGGATCGCCAGGAGTCAATCGGCAAAGACAGAATTCAAGCAGCAGACAGGTTATCCAAAAGGCCGACCTGGTTATGTGATTGACCATATTATTCCATTGAAGCGCGGAGGCTGCGACTATTTCCGCAACATGCAATGGCAGACAATTGAGGAAGCAAAAGAAAAGGATAAATGGGAATGAGCGTCTACACCCATCCAAATAAACCAGGCTTTTTTATAATCAAGATCAGCCATGGCCGCAAGGGTAAGCCGAATTACTACACGGTGCAGGGAACCAAAGAAGAGGCACAGATCTATGAAAGAGAACTGAGAGGAGTCACCGACGATTCCGATCCTGGCTTCCTCGATAAACTTCCAGAGTTCAAGATCTCCTATAAGAATGAAGTCATGTCTGGGACGTACACTGATTTTGAGTGGGCATGGAAACAAATCGAACCGTTCTTTAAGACCATGAAGATCAGACACATCACTCCGTTTATTATTGAGCAATATAAGTCTCTGCGCGCTAAAACTGTGAAGAAGAGAACAGTCAACCGAGAACTATCATACTTGTCGAAGTACCTCCATTTCTGCGGCAGCGTCATAAAGCCGGTCAAGTTCAGAAAGAAGGACTGCGCTTCTCCTATGCCGGAACCTATGAGCATGGATGAGATGGATAAGATCGTCGCGCTGCTGCCGTACCCAGTGAAGCAGCTTGTTCAACTAATGGAGTACAACGGCATCCGGAGGACCGAGGCGTTCACGATCCGATCAGAAGATGCCGATAAGGACGGGAGATATATCAGGATCTGGGGGAAGGGCGGGAAGTGGAGAATCGCACCCATTGAGGAACCAGAACTCCAGCAGGCGATCATAGACTCAAAGAAGGCGCGCCCAGATGGATACCTATTCCCGAATATGAGACAGGGCAAATTCCATTTGCAGCCTTATAAGGATATTCGGAAGACGCTGAAGGCAGCAGCCGTGAAAGCTGGAGTCACCCAGCGAGTTTATAATCACCTATTTCGGCACTCATTCGCCACGGCCCTGGTCGAAGAAGGTGAGAACATGGCGATCATCCAGGAACTCATGGGACATGCTGATATTAAGCAAACGAGAGATTATACGAAGATTTCCACGAGCCACACCAGGAGAGGCGCGGCTAAATTAGTGGGTAGGAATGCACTAGACATGCCAAAAGATGTTGCTATTGTTGCTACTGAGCAAGCCCAGTGATAGTAACGGTCTATGGCATATCAAGCAAAGCTGGGGGTCTAGTGGTCGCAAGTTCAAATCTTGTCGCACCGACCAATAATAACAGCCACTTAGCTTAACTGCTAGGTGGCTGTTTTATTTTGTTGTAGCAGATTGCAGAATGTAAAAATCATAG
>CAIQWT010000103.1 GCA_903875605.1 uncultured Geobacteraceae bacterium
AATACAGAAGATAATTTCAAAAGTGACGATATGACAATTGTTATTAAACGAGCATTTTTAGATGATGGAACCATTACCAATACTTTGATTTTTAATAACAATAATACTGGGGTTGCAGGTACATACTGGCCAGGCAATCCTACAGTAAATATGAACAGTGATTTTAATCCAGGGAAAGCAGATCCGACTTACTTTTTGTATGGAGTTAATAATTATAGTGCTTCAGGTCTTGGTATGCCTTTCAATCGCGCAGATTTTTTTGTGGCTCGTCCAGCAACTACGTCCAGTATCCCAACTATGTGTGCATCTAATACCGGAATTCTCTACAAAGCTACAGTAAACCATGATGGAGGCAAACTAAATTATAAGCCTCTTCTTGATTGTGTTGCAGATATGCAGGTTGTATTCGGTTGGGATGTAAATAACGATGGTATAATTACTGAGTCTTCTGCCTATGGCTCTTCCGTTTCTGTCTCTGGTACTGCTTCTGGTGATAGCATAAAGGCTATTATGTTAGATGCAATCAAGATACGAAAAACGCTTAAATATATTAAAGTCTACATAATGGCACAAGAGGGACGCAAAGATTTAAATTTTAAAAACACCGACATGCTAATGAATAATACCTATTCTGTCGTAGTTGGTGATGCAAATACGTCAGCTTCACTTTACAATTCCGCATCAAATGTGAGTATAACCAAAGGATATACCGCTGCTGATTTGACTGCAAAGGGTTGGCTGAATTATCGCTGGAAAATTTATCGAATCGTGGTAAGGCCAAAGAATCTTTAGGCTAGTTACAGGGATATTTCTATGAATATGCTCGCTAATAAAAAAGGAATAGCGTTGATTACGGCGCTAATGTTGACACTAATTTCTTTAACAATAGTGATGTACCTAATGTATATGATAACAGCAGGCGTTAAGATGTCAGGAGCAAATAAACGTTATAAAACAGCATTGGAAGCGTCATACGGCTCTACCGATATAGTTCTGAAGGATGTTATTCCGATATTATTTAAAAACATGACGTCAGAAGGCTGGTCACCAAAAAGCAATTTAGGATCGTCAGGGTTTGCATCATTTCTTAACATAGAATCCTCTTCAGACGGATGTCTCAAAGAAAAATTAACACGTCCTGCATCCAAATGGAGCTCTGTTTGTGGTCGTTCACCTGTTGCAAAAACCGATTTTGATATAAAATTGAATCTTAATTCAACATCCGATCCGTTTACCGTTTACACAAAAATAGTAGACACAATGTGCAGTGATCCTAAGCCATATCCTGAAGGTAAATGTACAGGCAGCGATCTTTCAGGAGTGAATCTTGATTGCGGAGCAGGTACAGCCGGTGGCTGTGGCGGAGTCCCAGTTCAACACTTACCTGCTACATATCGAATTGAAGTTCAAGGGGAACGCAGTACCAATCCACTTGAAAAATCTAAATTATCAGTACTATATGCGTATTAACAAAGGTAGCGGACCTCTGAGCACAGGAGTCGTCTGAGGGGGGCGGTATAATTGTGGACATCAGCCAGAGTCTGTTTGAGGTGAAAATATATGTCAACTTCACCAACGTTGAAAGAGAAAGAGCGATTTACATACTCAGATTATCTGACTTGGCCAGAGGATGAGCGATGGGAGTTAATCGACGGTGTCGCTTACAATATGAGTCCGGCACCTGGTAGGCGTCATCAGGAAATATCTATTGCACTGGCATCACAATTTTACAACTACCTTTAAAGGAAAACCGTGCAAGGTCTACGATGCTCTTTTCGATGTAAGATTGAGAGAAGCAGTTGATGAACATGACAATGTAACTTGTACGGTGGTGCAACCCGATATTGTTGTAACCTGTGATTCATCAAAGCTGGATGATCGAGGATGCAATGGAGCGCCGGAAATGGTTGTATAAATCATTTCACGGTCAACAGGTTCATACGATTTAACTACTAAATTTGATCTCTATCAAAGGCACTCTGTCAAGGAGTATTGGATAGTCCTCCCTGAAGAACAGGCTGTTATGGTTTTTTAATTACAGCAAAATGGCTTGTACGGTTCGCCTGACCGCTTTTGCGGCAATGACCGAGTCTCAGTGATAATCTTGGATGATTTGATAATTGATCTGGCAGATGTTTTTGCGGAGTAAATAAGCCAGTCATCGATTGGATTGCCTCACCGTTTAAATTTGAGGTTTATCTTGTCATCACTATAATGGAAGTAGACTGTTCTGTGGCTACACTAATCAACGTTTAAAAAAACTTTCGAATAAATAGCTGAAAGTTGTTCTTTTATGCATAATTATATAAAATTATCTTGACAGAATTCTAAATTTTAGTAAATGTCTCTTAAGCTATATTTAGTTTATTGGGCGTAATCTATGAAAATCAAAAATACAGTAAAATCTATCCGCGAAGCCAGATTATTGAGCAAGTCAGAGCTTGCCCGTAAAGCTGGCATTTCTGTTCTTACTGTTGGAAGAATAGAGCGTGGTGAAGAGTGCCGTATGGAGACGATGCGAAAAATTATTCTGGCATTAGGATACAGCCTTGAGGAAAAAAACAAAGTATTCCCGAGTCAGGAATAACAGGATAGTTATATGTTTCTTTTTAAAAATAAAAAAGATGTCATAGGTATCGATATCGGATCAAGCTCCGTTAAGGTGGTCCAACTAAAGGACAACAAAGGGTCTTTTCAGTTGCTGAATGCTGGGATTTATCCATTACCTCCAGAGGCAATTGTAGACAACACTCTGATGGACAGCTCTTCAATTGCTAAGGCCGTAAAGAATCTGGTCGCAAGTCTTGGTATTAAGACAAAAGAGGTCGTTTGTTCCATCTCAGGAAATTCAGTTATTATCAGAAAAATTGTGCTTCCGGCAATGCCGCAGGAGGAGCTGGAGGATCAGATATCATGGGAGGCTGAACAATATATTCCCTTTGATATTAATGATGTCAATATGGACTTCCAGATTTTGTCTCCAGACAGTTACGACCCTGCAAAAATGAATGTTCTGCTGGTCGCCAGTAAAAAGGATATAATCAGCGATTATGTTGCAGTGTTCAGCGAAGCCGGAATGCACCTTTCCGTTGTAGATGTTGATTCATTTGCAGTGCAAAACGCATTTGAAGCCAATCATGACTTTAGCTCAGAAGACATTTTGGCCTTAATCAACATCGGTGCCAGTGTAATGAATATAAACGTTATGAAAGATGGCATTACACTTTTTACTCGAGATGTACAAATGGGGGGCAATCTTTACACTGAGGAGATTCAGAAGCAAATCGGGCTGAGTAGTAAAGATGCTGAAACCAGCAAACTTCTGGCCAGTGAATCAGGTAACGACCAGCTTCGTAGTGTAATCCTGAAAGTAAACGAGACAATCACTCAGGAAATTCGCCGTTCGCTCGATTTTTATAACTCGACAGCAAATGACAATCGTATTTCCGCCGTTTTTATTAGCGGGGGGTGTTCGAAGGTCTATAATCTTATTAACACAATTTCTGAAAAGACCGGTTTGACTGTTGATAGACTTAATCCCTTTGCAAAACTAAAATACAGTGAAAAAGATTTTGACTCTGAATACCTTGATGAGATCGGTCCGTTTATGGCTGTACCGGTTGGCCTTGCTATCAGGAGGGTAGGGGATAAATGATCAAAATCAATCTTTTACCCGTCAGAGCTGCCAAGAAGAAGGAAACTGCAATACAGCAATTTATTATTGCCGGCGTAGTTATTGTAATAATTGGCCTGATCGTAGCTTCACTCTATGCAGTAAAATTCGTCCAGGTCACTGCAGCCAAGGATGATATAGCAACTGCAAATAATAAAATTAATGAACTTAAAACTAAAATCGGCAAACTTGAAGAGATCAAAACACTGAAAGAGCAGGTTAAGAAAAAACTGGATGTTCTTGCTCAATTAAGAAAAAATAAAACCGGTCCGGCGCAGAGATTGGCGAGTTTAAGCGACCTTACGCCGGAACAGTTATGGCTGACAAATTATAGTGAATCAGGCGCTGATGTTAAAATCTCCGGTATTGCCTTTACAGAAGAGTTAATCGCACAATTCATGAAAGCGCTTGAAGCCTCCAGTGACTTTATGTCGGTTGAGTTGCTGGTATCCGAACAGACTGAAATGGCTGGAACCAAGTTAAAAAAATTCGATATATCAATGAAGCTTGAGTCAGCAGTCACTCTGTTACCGGCGCCCCCTGCAGTAAAAAAATAACTAACATCATTCAGGTGGTCTGGATATGGATCCAAATGTAGAAAAAATACTTAAGCTGCCCACCAAACAGAAAATTCTTATTTTGGTGTTTGTTTCGATAATTGAAGCTGCTGCTTTAGTGTGGTTTTTATATCTTCCCAAGCACAATGAGTTGAATGGACTAAAGGCCGAGTTGGATAAGCTGCAGGGTGAAATTACGGAAAAAACACGGATTGCCAATAATCTGCCAAAACTTCAAAAAGAATATGACCAACTGAATCAGGAGTTAGCGCTAGCATTGACGGAGTTACCAAACTCCAAAGAAATTCCCTCTTTGTTGACTAGTATTACAACATTGGGTAAAAACGCGGGGCTTGATTTTCTTACATTTCGTCCCAAGGGAGAAGCTCCTAAAGATTTCTATGCTGATGTGCCGGTTGATATAATCGTTTCCGGATCATATTTTAGTGTTGCAAATTTCTTTGCCGCCGTTGCGAACCTGCCACGAATCGTTAATATTACCAATGTCGCTTTTTCAGATATCAGGAATGTTAATAATCGCATGATGACCAAAGTTATATGCCTTGCTACGACATTCCGCTTTCTTGATAAAAAAGAGATTAAGGATGATAAAAAAGTTGAGCCTAAAAAATAATTATTATTACATAATATGTGCTGTATTTGTTTGCGCGCTGTTTATATCATCGTGCAGTAAAAAACAACCGCAGGCACCTGTTGCTGTACCTCCTCAGCCACCAAAAGAGATCGTGCCGCCTAAGCCTATTCAAAAACAGGTCAGCACGGCATTGCGTCTCCCACCGCCACCGACAAACCAATTTGATTTCAGCAATAAAAAAGATCCATTCAAGCCTTTTGTCGCAGTTAAAATGGAACCGAAAAATTCACCGGACAAAATAAAAATAACTCTACGAAACGCTTTACCCATCCACAGTTTTGACGTTAGCCAGTTCAAGCTGATCGGCCTCATTACAGGAGGCCGTGAAAGTCAGGCGATGGTGACAGACCCATCTGGCAAGGGTTACGTGCTTAAAGTCGGAATGTTAATCGGAAAGAATGATGGCAAAATTGTTTCGATCAACTCAAGCGGCGTTGATATTTTAGAGCAGTTTAGAGATGACAACGGCAGGGTTCGGAAAGAAAATATTAAACTTTCCCTGCCCAGGAAACAATAAGGAGTTAGTATGAAGTGTATGAAAACTAATTTAAGAATTGCGCTTTTAGCCCTTTCTGTTTTTATAGGTTTTTTTGCTGTTTCGCCGGTTATTGCAGTATCTGCGGAACAACTTGAAGCTAAAAAACTTGTAGCTATCGAATCAGTTACGTCTGTCGGTGAAGGTGCCGTTACTGAACTGGCTATCAAGCTAACAGCCGCTGCTACTTATACAAGTTACAAAACGGCATCACCATTGCGCCTGGTGATCGACTTTTCACAGGTTACGAAAGGTAATATACTTGCGCCGGTCGTTGTTAATAAGGGGAATTTTAAGTCAATAACTACGAGCCAGTTTGATACTGATGCCGGCGTATTGACCCGTATGGAAATTGAGCTTGCAGTTGACAGCGAAGCCGTTCTTTCTGCACTTCCAGGCAATCCAAGCGAGATTAAAGTATCGTTCCCGGCTTTAGCTGTGATTGCTCCCGCTGCAGATAAGGATTCGGCCTCAAAGGTACCAGTAGCAGCTGAACCGCCTGCGTCAGTATCTGATATTTCAACTGCTGGCGGCACGGTTGCTGCGCTGCTGACCTTGACTGCAATTTCGGTTAACGATAATACGATCACTCTTTCGGTTGATGGAGCCATTACTGATTTTAAGACGTTCCGGCTAAACAAGCCTGAACGGTATATTGTCGATTTAATAAACGTAAAAAATGGTCTGCCATCCCGATTATTGCCATTAAATGCTTCCGGTGTTGCTTCCGCTAGAATCGGTGTTTACCCCGACAAGCTACGTGTAGTCCTGGATGCCGTAAACGGGAGTTTTCCTGAAGCAACAGCAGTCAAAACTGATTCTGGGATTATTATTACTCTCGACATCAAGGCCGTTGATGAAAATGCTAATACAAAACTGACCGCTACACGTGTTGAAAAAACTACGTTACCGGCCGCAGTTCCTGCTGATTTGAAACCGGTTTTTAAGGCAAATGTTTATCCGGAAATTAAATCTGAAGCTGTTAAGCAGGCTGTCCTCGAAAAGCAGGAACCTAAGGCCACTAAAAATCCATTTGCTGCGCCAGTAATTGAAATGATTGATTTTCAGGTGATAGATGGTATATCGCGAGTGTCAGTAAAGGTAAATGGAGACATTATTGTCGATCCACCAGTTAAATCCCCTGGATATATAACGGTGACTATCAAGAACGCCGCATTGCCGAAAAATCTGCAGCGTTCACTGGAAACGCGTTCTTTTGCATCACCAGTACTCCGAATAACACCAATTTCGGTAAAAGCTAAAAAAGGAGCAGATACAAAAATCCGTATTGCTACGCGTGTCTCTGCCCCTTTTGAATTCCGTAAAGAAGGGGACATGCTGTACGTTGATTTCAAGCATCCTGAAGGATTATCTGGGGAAAAGCTGATAAGTGAAGCCACGGAACAGAAAAAAACAGCAATCCCAAAAGCCCCGACAAGCTCTGATGAAGAGATATCGGCCGACTTTACTCCTGCTGCAGAGCCCACTAGTAAGCCTTTTGCTTCTTCACGTGGTTATAAGGGTCGTAAAGTTACCTTGGAATTTGCAGATGCTGAAGTCAGAAAGATATTCCAACTGCTATCCGAAGTCAGCAATAAGAACTTTGTTCTTGGTGATGAAGTGTCCGGTGCAATCAGTCTCAAGCTTGTCAATGTGCCGTGGGATCAGGCTCTTGACATTATCCTCGATACCAAGGGCCTTGATAAACGAGAAGATGGCAATATTATTCTGATAAAAGGTAAAGGTAAATTCAGATCTCAGGCTGAGGAAGAACTTGATGTAAAAAAGACCCAATTGAAAAGCGAAATACTATATACCGAATATTTCCCTGTGAATTACAGTAAATCCGGAAATATGAAATCGCAGATTGAAGGATTGATAACTGCAAACACCGGTAAAGTTAGTGAGGATGAACGAACTAATACTCTTATAGTAACGGCAATTAAATCCGATATAGACAGAATTAAAACATATCTTTCAAAAATGGATGTTCCGGAACGCCAGGTTATGATTGAGGCGAGAATAGTTGAAGCGTCATCAACCTTCACGCAGAATCTAGGTGTTAGCTGGGGAGTTCATTATCGCGATGGCGCTGCCTCTTTTCTAGGTATAAATCAGATGGATAACAGCTTTGGCGGCTTGACTAACCCTGCTGTTACATCTGGGCAAAGTGGCGTTGCGGGCTCTAACATGGGTATTTCCTTTGGCCGCCTTGCAAGCAATATTCAGTTGGATATGCGGCTAAATGCCGCTGCGACTGCTGGCCTGATAAAAATTGTCTCAACTCCTAAGATTGCTACTCTCAATAATAAGACGGCTAAAATCACCCAGGGTCAATCAATACCTTATCAAAATACCACATCAACCGCCGGTGCGACCACTCAGTTTGTACAGGCGGTGCTGTCGCTTGAGGTCAAGCCACATATAAATGCCAATGGGACAATAGGGATGGAAATCAAGGCAACAAACAACTCGGCTGGAGCAGGTAATCCACCTCCGATTAATACGAAAGAAGCAACGACGGAAATGTTGTTAAAAGACGGGGAAACTACTGTTATAGGCGGTATTTATAAGGAAGACGAAACCCTGTCAGAAGACGGTGTTCCATTCTTAATGGACATCCCCTTTTTGGGGCGGCTGTTTAAGTCTACAGAAACAAGAAAAATTAAATCAGAGTTGCTTATATTCATTACTCCGAGGATTCTGAATTAGTAACCCGCCTATGAATACTCTCGCCTTACATACATTGACTCAGCATGAGTTCATGGACCGGGAGTCTCTCCAGGAATATAAAAGCGAATACTACTCAGGAGAGGTTTTTCCCAGTCCGGCGTATTAAACTTACCCGGATGCTAAGTTTATATGCCTGCAGGCAGGATTGATATGTGACGCTGAAAAAGAAGTTCCGTAAACGAGTACATTAGTCATAACGGGAAAATAAGGAATATTTATGCCCGTATTAGATAAAAAAAATAACGAACGCTGGTCTTATGCCGATTATCTTACCTGGCCTGATGATGAACGCTGGGAAATAATTGATGGTGTCGCTTATGCCATGAGTCCGTCGCCTGGCACACGGCACCAAGATATATCATTGCACTTAACGCTACAGATAGGTGGCCATCTAGATAAAAAACCGTGCAAGGCTTTTGCAGCACCTTTTGATGTGCGTCTGTCTGAGAATCAAGGGGCAAGTGACAATTATGTTGAGACAGTTGTTCAGCCTGATATTTTAGTTGTCTGCGACAAAAAAAATTGGACGAACGTGGTTGTAATGGGGCTCCGGATTTCATTATTGAAATATCATCACTATCAACCGGTAAGAATGATCTTACAATAAAGTTTGATCTGTATCAGCGGCATGGTGTTAAGGAGTATTGGATCATTCATCCTGCAGAACAAACGCTGCTGGTATACAGGTTAGAAGAAGATGGCCAGTACGGCAAACCAGACAGATATGCCGGAGATGACAGGGTAACTGTCCCGCTTTTTGGTGAATTAGTGGTTGATCTTGGAGCGGTTTTTGCTGAATGAGCTGTTAATAATACGTTAATAATTATCAGTAATGATATTTAGAGGAGTTGGCACATGGGAAAAATATTCGTGCTTTTTGTTGTATTGTTCTTGGGATTACTTGGTTGCGGTAATTCTACGGGATCCTCTACCGACTTGAATACAGTCTATCTTGCTGTATCCCCCTCTTCGAGCAGACTGGAAGCAGATGTCCTTACTGGTAATTCCTGTACAAATGGTGGAGGGACTTACACGACAGAATCTATTCCAATAACTATAACCTCTACAGCCTATTCCACCGCGCTAGTAAAATCCCCTGTTACGATTAATAATATTAAAGTCAGTTATTCCAAGTACAATACCAATTCAACTGCACCAACTCTCTTAGATCAATATGATACCGGATTGACTATCAACCCGGATGAAGTAAAAACTTTTAATGTGAATGTGGCAACCGATAAACTGAAGCTTGATTTAGTGCAAACGTATAACTTTAATCTCTGTTCTTTGGATTACTGGGAATATTATGCAACGATTACTTTTAGTGGCGTCGAAGATTATACTAAGAAGTCGTTTTCATTTAGTACGATTGTAAAAGTTGCTTTTGCAGACAGAAATAATTTGTAAAACAAGAATGTTAGATGTTTACGTATTACCAGAAAAAGTTTCATGCGTTTTTGTTTGGACATTTAGAGGGACATGCGGACTTGTACAGATTTGCGGACTTTGTCAGATGATGAACTAGTCAGAGATTATGGAGTGAGTCACGAATTTAATGTTTTCTACTTTAAGGTAGAAATAGGTTTTTTACAGTAATAAGTTAGAGGGAGTTACCTAATATGAAATTTTGTCAATTGATGACATACCTAATGCTGACTCTTCTGACCGGACTGATGCTAAGCTGTTCCGGTTCCGGGCAAAACAATAGAAATGCATTGAAATATACACCCAAGCTTGTTGGCTCTGAAATAGCCCTCTCAACATTTAACGACGATCAGCAAAATCCACATGTTATCTACCTAGCTGATAAACAACTGTTCTTCTCTGTATGGGAAGATTGGCGTAACAGGAATGTAACTGGTTCTGATATTTACGGCCAGTTTATTAATCCTGATGGCACGATGTGCTCATCTGCTTTCCCCATCACTCGTGCTTCCGGTAATCAAACCGTCCCGCAAGTTGCATACCGCCAGGACATTACCTACGGGACTGATAGTAAGCTGGTTATAACTTGGCAGGATACTCGAGGAGTTAGTAATGGTCGGTTGGTTTTGGGGACAGGTGACGGTGTAACTAAAATATTTAGTGGTACGTTACCAGACAATATGAGGGTAAAGAGTAACGTAAAAATTATCGCCGACAACCAGGTAATAACTGATGATGGATTGGGGACTTTGTCTGGATCAACCGGTGTGACCGGTACTGTAAATTATTCAACCGGTGCTGTAACCGTAACCTATACAACTGCACCTGCAGCAAGCGAGGACGTTCTGGCTGTTGGAAATCTTGGCTATGTTTATTATGAACAAATCAAGCAGGCGAATATTCCAACCACTGCTGTGTGTGGAAGTTTTGTTGCCCCAGTTCCAACAAATGGCATTCCAATCAATTTTAATCTTCCAGACGAACATGTGCCTGTACCAACTGTAAGTGCTGTTAACAACACGGTGCTGATAGGAAATGGTGATGGTGCCAAGAAATCGTTTACACCGCTATCTGCATTGGTGTCCCCCGTCCTATCCAAGACGCTTGCAACAGGATACGGATCAAACATCCTGACCATTCAAGTCAATGGCGTTGCGGTTTTGACCGATACCGGGAACGGCGGCCTGAGCGGCGCCAGCGGATCCGGGACTATTAATTACTCAACGGGAGCGCTTACTGTTGATTTTAATGTTGCCCCGGCGGCAAATCAGCAGGTTACAGTCTCCTATTCATACCAGGTCGTTACATACTCAACCTATACCCGTCCAAATACGGCTGATTACCTTTATTCTCGTAAAATGCCGAAGATTGTTTATGACCCTGTTCGGGATAATTTTTGGATGGCATGGAGCGAATCGCGCAGCAAAATAAACTCTATTGACGAACTCTTTTTTAAGTATGGGGCAAATGCGGTTGTCAGAGCTGAATTCGGCGACACAACCTATCCGGGGTATGCTGTAATCAAGGGTAGCGACCTTTCTTTTGATTTTTCAAAAATGGGAGTTGTCGGTGCCGATGTTGTACGCAATAGACTTACAAACTCGAACCGTTTTATTTCCGGAACTGAAACCGGCCTAACTGCGACTGCTGAATATGAGTTTTTTACAAATGTTACCAATGTGACACTTGCTGTCGATACAACTTCACCCGAAGTTCTGCTTGTTTGGGACGGTCTACGCAATAAGAGTCTTCTGAATGTCACATGTACGGATAAAAACGATAATCAATATTGTGATGCAGGTGAAGTTTGGACAGCAATATTGACGCCACCAACACCTTATGAAGTCGGGCAGAGTCATATTTATGCACTTTTCGATAAGGAAATAGCTCGCCCGGTCGTTTATTCCAGATACCTTGAAAATACGACACCAGACGGCAAACTGCCAGGTAATCAATCAAAAAAACCGGCGGCCGGTTTTGATCCTATTTTTAAACGCTTCCTGGTTGTATGGGAAGACATGCGTGATGGTAAAACTAACAAAATATTCGGCCAATTAGTAAATTCCGGAGTTGGTTCGTACAACAGTAATATTAATATTGGTTTTCAGGATCTAACGACTCCAGGAACACTCGATCCAAACGTAGCAGTCACTTCTCAGACCAGTCCTACTGTTTCCTATGACGCAGTCAACCAACGGCATTTTGTTGCCTGGCAGGATGGACGAAACGGTCAGGTATCAAATGAAAACATGGATATCTATGGCCAGTTTATTGATGGAGAAGGGACTCTTCGCGGTTCGAACTATGCGATAGTAACAAATATCTCTAATCAATTGGTCCCTGCTATTACCTATAATACTTTTACTAACCAGTTTTTGGCTGTTTGGAAAGATGCTCGAAACTCTACTACAACTGCATCAGATATTTATGGGCAGCTCTTTTCACTAGGCCAGCCGCAGATGACGCTTTTAAAACTGGACAATACACCGCTACTTCCTGCGCTGTTAAATTTTGGCTCAATGTCCCTGTCTCAATTTACATCGCAGTCATTTAAAATGAGAAATACCGGTGATACCAGTATCACGCTGTCCTCAATAGTATCACCAGTCGACTCAACTTACAGCGTTGTTAATAGCATTCCGTTATTGGGAATAGAACTGGTGCCTGGTGGAGAATATGTTTTTTCCGTAAAGTACACACCGACTACGCCCGGAACAAATGTATCCAGTTTTACAATTAAGACAGATGCCGGTGATAGAACCGTTGCATTACAAGGTGAGGGTATTTCGAGTAACCAGTTGTCGATGAGTGTAATTACGTTATCTCAAGTAACTGTCCCCGGCGATACAAGCTCTAATCCAGCAAAAGTTGATGCCATAGACTTCGGTTCTTTAAGTCTTGGAACTTCCAGCACTAAATCAATGACAATCAAAAACGATGGAACGATTCCTTATAAAATTACTTCAATAAGCGGTATTGGTACATACAGTACCGTTTCCAACTTTTTGGATGGGTTCACTATTTCTAGTACGGACTTCTCATTTTTTCCTGTGACTTTAAAACCTGCCGAAAGCATAACTGTATCTATGATGTATTGGTCTCCAGTTGCTGATGAGAGGATTCAGCAAATCCAGATTAATACTGATAATTCTTCGTTATTAAAGCCGGTCTATTTGTATGGAAAAACGACCGCTCCATCTGCAAAACTGAGCGCAACAACACTCGACTTCGGGGCTGTTTCTGCGAGCCCTGCTGCAACCAAAGATTTGACCTTCAGTATAAGCAATACAGGGAATGATACTCTTAAAATATCAAGTTTTGGCGCTATGCCACATGGTTATTCAATTGTAAGTCCAACATTGCCCCTAACAGTACAGCCAGGCAGTTCATCACTTGTTAAGATTCGCTTTACACCGTCTGAAAACATCAGTTATTCCAGTTCAATCTCAATACTAAGCAATGATCCACTTGCAATTGACTCATTAACAAAATTATCCACTTTAATACTCAATCTGAACGGAACGGGAACCGGACCTAAACTATCCGTTTCACCTTCACAGCTGGATTTTGGTTCGGTTGGCTCAAATACTGAAAGAACATTACCCTTAACTCTTTTAAATACCGGCAACTCTTCCCTCACGATTAATTCCTTAACTGAAATCCTCGCTCCTTTCACAGTAGTAACACCAGGAGCGCTTCCTCTCCAGCTCCTGCCAAATACAGCAGTTACCGTTTTTGTAAAATACAGTCCGACTGCAGTGGGTAGTAATCTGTCCAGCTTGGTCATTAATTCTGATAGTATTGGAGGGGCTCAAACGATTCGGATGCAGGGCTTTACCTACTTATTGAATTCCGGGACGGTGAGCATAAATCCGTCACCGATCTCATTCCCTTCGACAGCGACAGGTGACACCCAGTCACAAAACCTTGTTCTTACAAATACTTCACTGGTACCGGTCAAAATAACCAATATTGACGGCCCAGGCAGCGCGTTTAAAATCAAAAATGCTCCGTCATTACCCTATACTCTTGATGCTGGTGCCACTCTTGCCCTTATAACCTCATTCAGTCCGATAACGGCCGGAAGCTATAACTCTAATATCGGTTTTCTCTTCGACTATCTGGCATCCCCGGTTAATGTCGGCATTTCCGGGACATCGGGGGCTACTACAGCCAGCGGTTCAATTAAATACTTTTTGTCAAATGTGGATGTCAGTAAAAACCTCGCATTTGATAACGTGTATTTAAAATCAGCTTCAACCAAAACAATTACGGCTAAAAATAGCGGTGCAAGCAGCATAACTATCGTTAGCGCCACGTCGTCTAATTCAGCTTTTACTGCCAACATTCAACTTCCGTTTACTTTGTCGTCAAATTCACCTTCAAATACAAAAGACTTTTCTGTTTCATTTATACCTTCTGTTAAACAGTCCTATACTGGTCAGCTTACGTTGACTGATGATGTCGGTAACATATATCAAATGGGTCTCACTGGTAATGGCAGTCCGGTAAATGTTACTGTTGATAATAGAGTAGAGACTAGTGCTGTCGTATCTAGTTTTGCTCCACTTCTTTCAACACAGTATTCAACAGCTGAAAAACCTGTGAATCTGAATATAAGCAAAGTAATCGATGTTGTTGTTAGTGGCATATCCTCCGGTGGAACTATTCCAATTACAGTAACAGTAGATTATATCCCTACCAGCCCAAGGTTTTTTAACATTGCTAATAACACGTGGACTGAGTTCACTCCAGATTCTGTAGATACCGTTAACAAAACATTTACTTATAGAGTGAAGGACAGTGTTGCTGCTGGCGATGCTGCGTCTTTAATGGATAGTAACTCGATTTCAAAAAGTATTCATGGACAAGTTGTTATTGCTTCTTTTGGAACGGCAGTAACTGACTCGATCACACCGCCTCCTTCATCGGGTGGTGGTGGCAGTGGATGTTTTATTGCCACTGCAGCTTATGGCAGTTATCTTGACCCCCATGTTATGGTTTTACGAAACTTCCGTGACAACGTCTTGTTGAAATCCGAAGCAGGCACAGCTTTTGTTGCGTTTTATTACAGATTCAGTCCTCCAGTTGCCGACTTTATCGCCAAACATCCACTATTGAAACTTATCACGCGCTTTGCGCTGACTCCGTTGTTATTTGCTGTGGAGTACCCAATTTTGTTACTAAGCTTTTTTGCTGGCCTGTTTGGCGTTTTGTTGCGCTTTAAATCTTTCCGGTACATATTCCACGAAGCCTGATCGATGAGAGGATGTAATTACTGACAAGATGCCCCGTAGTTTGCTGTGGGGCATCTTGTTTTTCAGAATGCTAAACTGATTTTTTTATTGAAAAAACGGTTCACATTGAATACGTCATCGATATTATTCTGATATTTTTTTATGGCTCCAGAAGTTTCAAAAAGTGAAGTCCTTTATAAATACACAATAGCAGCACTTTGACACCCCTGCCAAATGTAACTCCTCATAATTGTAATCTTCAAAGCATAATCCTAATAGATATCTCCCCCTTCATTTCAATAAAATAACTTGATTATAATTATGAATATTCTGAAATTAATATAATTATTAGAAACCTTGACACATCATTTATCAGAAGTGTAAAAACTTAGGCTTGAATTGGTGTAGATTAAGCTAATATACTGTCGTGATGTCTATTAAATATAGTAAATACAGTTATTTAGACATATTTATTGTTTGAAATAAATATGGGTTCACTTTGAAAAGCTAATATTAGAAATCTTGTATACCTAGCCAAATCTAATTAACATAGTGGAATTACATGGTTTATCTGACTTCAGGCAGCCATTGGTGTGTTTGAATTATTTCGGATTATTTTGGCGGCGTGAGGGGATTATCTGTACAGACAAAAGCCTCTTAGGCGAGTCTTTTGATCTTTTAAGACACTACTAATATAAATTATAGAAATATACAGTTTGGGGGAAAAATATGAACAGGAACATTTTTGGATATATTCTTACGCTGGTTATTTTGCTTTGTACGTTGGTCTCAGAAAATGTGCGGGCAGCTGATCCTCTTGATAACTGGCATTGGAAGAATCCGATTCCTCAGGGAAATGCACTTCATGGCGTTTCCTATGGTAGCAACAAGTTTGTTGCTGTTGGTGATTATGGAACTATTCTGACCTCTACAGACCTTGGTATCAACTGGAATAACAGAACTGCCCTAAACTCTGGTTCTGCTGGAACAAGAGAAAATTTGAGATCGCTTGCATTCGGTAATATTAGTGGCAGCGGAGTTGTCGCCCCAGGTTTCGTTGCAGTCGGTGACAACGGAACAATTCTGAAATCAACTGATGGCAATAGCTGGGCGCTTGATTCAACTTCTGGAATAACCACTAATTTGCATTCTGTTGCGTTTGGAATTATTGCCACTTTGAAGCAATATTTTGTCGCTGTTGGTGCAAATGGCACAGTTATAAGGACTAATGACGGGACATCTTGGAGTACAGCTACGGATACAACGGCAATGACAGGGGAGATGTTGAATGGCGTTGCTTTTGGTCCTGTTCCTAACACTTTTGTAACTGTAAGCAACAATGGGAATATCTTTTATTCTATTGATAATGGAGCTAAATGGATAAAGAGTTCTGACAGCAACTCATCTCGGCCGCTAAAAGGCGTCTCTTTTGTCAATGGCAATTTTATAGCTGTTGGTACTGCCGGCGCAATAATCAGCTCTGCAAATGGAGTTAACTGGGTTGTTCAAGCATCTGGTACTGCCGCTGATCTCAATGCGGTAACCTATGGATCTATAAATGACACTTTTGTTGTAGTTGGTAATCTCAGTAAAATCATCGGTTCTACTACCGGTTTCACAGCATGGCGTTCATTCCCTTTTCCAGAGCAGTCAACTCCATCGAATTATAATATTCTTGCAGTAACCAATGATGGTGACAAAACGTATGTTGCCGTGGGCGATAATGGAGAAATATTACGTTACAACCCTGGGACTGCTTCAGCTGTCTGGACCGCTATAAACACAGGCCAGATAGGTCCGTATGTTAGTTCTCTTGCCTATAACACAAGTAATACCAATACGGGTTCGTCTTTTAATATTTATGCTGGAACAAATGTTGGTTTAGGATGGGGGGTCTCTTATTCGGCAAATGCTGGGGCTAGTTGGTCCATGAAAAATACAGGTCTTATCTCTTGGATAGTTAACTCACTTGCGTTAAACCCTGGTGTAACTTCTGCCACTGACATTCTCTATGCAGGTACTATTTCTGGATTACACAAAAGTATTGATGGCGGTACTGATTGGGGCAGAATTGTCCCACCTTTAAATATCAATATAACTGCAGGTAATACTTCGAATACTATTACCTGGGCTGCGGTAACAGGAGCTACTTCGTACAATATTTACAGATCAACGAGTGCTGGAGTCACAAAATCCAGCACATTATTGAGTTCGGCTGCTGTCTCACCCTATCCCGATGGCGGATTAACAAACGGATCTACGTACTATTATGCTATTACCACTAATTTTCAACTACCCGTCGCCACTAATCATCAGGAAAGTGCCTTAAGTAGCGAGGTTTCAGCCAAACCACAAGCGTCTCAAACATATATTCCTGATTCAGTTTCTGTTACCGCTGGCGATGCAATAAACACGATTACATGGCAACCAGTTACGGGGGCAACATCTTATAGTCTTTCTATTGACGGTTCAAAAAGTAGTGTCACTTCACCATATATAGATTCTTCATTGATAAATGGTATAAATCATACTTATTCAGTAACGGCGGTTGGTGTTGTAAGGACGCCAGCGAATATAGCAGTAAGTAAAGGTGTCGTAACATGGGATCCTGTTCCTGGTGCCGGTTCGTATGAAATTTCAATAAATGGAGGAGGCTATGTAGCAGCTACATCTCCATACACATATATTGGACGGGTCGCTAGTTATAATATTAATGCACTGAATATTCAAACGGCTGCTGCTCCCAGTACAAATGTAACCGAGAGCCTTATTACCTGGCCTGCCGTTATTGGTGCAACTTCCTATGATGTATCAGTAAACGGCGGGATACCAATAAACGTCGCTGCACCGGCAACCTCATATACACATAACGGAGCTGTTACAAGTAATAGTGTAACTGTCGTTGGCGGCGCTTCAGCAGGCTCAACATCTATTGGAACTGTTACGGTAACTAAGACTGATATCTCTTGGCCTGCGGTTGCTTTAACTAACTCGTACAGCATAGTAGTAAATGGAGGGGCTGCTGTGACACCAGTAGTTTCTCCCTATACATATAACGGCGCGGTTACCAGCGTAACCGTAACTGCAATAGATAACACAAGAATTGTTATAACTGGCAGTTTAGTTAGTACTATCACATGGGATGCTCCGTTTGTAGAACCAACTACGTATACTATTACAATAAACACTGTAGTTCAGCCGGTTCAGAATGCACCACTCACTTCTTTTAATTTTGCTGGTGTGATTAATCCTGGGTTTACTGTCATTTCTACTAAAACCGAAAGTGACCCAAGTAGTATAGTCGGTGCAACTCCGCAGAGAACATCAATTCAGTTAACTGCCGTAAATACGGTAATAGTTGATCCTGTTACTCCAAGCACGATCTACCTTGGAAACGCTTCCGGTTTATTCAAAAGTATTGATGCCGCTCTTACTTTTACTGAACTACTCTATTCAGCAGCACCTATATCATTTGCAAATGTAAATGCTATAACTGTCGATAGAACTACGCCAGCAACTATATATGTTGGCGCAACAGGTGGCCTAGGAAACGGCATCTATAAATCAACAAATGGCGGCGTTTCGTGGGCGCTTCTTAAAACAGGTGTGGTGAATACAATCGCACTTGATCCGATAACAGCTTCAACCATTTACATCGGTACTTCTCTCGGCGCATTTAAAAGCAGTGACTCAGGAGACACCTGGAATGTTACCAATCCAGGGCTTGGCAGCTTTCCGGTAAACTATTTCGGCATAAATCCTGTTTTACCAAACGTAATCTACATGGGCACGGATGTTGGTATCTTTGTTACATACAACTCCGGCATAGACTGGTCTGGTTTCAGTAATGGACTTGTATCATCTTTGGTTAACGCCATTGCTTTTGATTCTGGCAAGCCTGATCAAATATATGCGGGGACAGGTGGCGGCGGTATGTACAAGCTGACTGATGTTTTTGATATAAATTGGTCAAGCCAGAGAAACGACATTGTATTTAACTCCTCGTCCAAATCAAGCAGTGAGTTTTATGGTATAGGATTCGGTGCAGACAACTTTGTTGCAGTTGGTAACAATAATACCGTTGCGCTGCTCGGAAATGCATCTTTACCTGTTGTGACGGGTGATTTTAAGGCAGTTGTATATGGTGAAAATTCTTTTATGGCCGTTGGCGCATTCGGTTCGGAAGGTGCTGTCTACCAATCTGATACAGCTGGTGTCTCCTGGAATGGTCCACTTGTAGATGCTGTTACAAAAGCCTCTATTGCGTCATCTGGACTCTATGCAGTGACTTATGGTAATGGAACATTCGTCGCCGCAGGTTTGTCTGGTAAGTTGCTTACTTACACTGGCAATGTTTACAACAATAGTCTTGTCTCAGGTGTTACAACTCACCTTCGGGCAGCAGCGTTTGGCAATGGTACTTTTGTTGTTGCCGGTGATAATGGCGCAATTATCACTTCGAGTGATGCCGCAAGTTGGACTGTTCGCAGTTCTGGTATTACTACGCAGATTAATGCCATGAGCTACGGCAATGGGAGCTTTGTTGCCGTAGGGGCGGGTGGTGTAATATTGATTTCTACTGATAATGGCGCTAGTTGGCAGTCTGTTGCTTCACCAACATCAGGTAATTTTTATGGTGTTGCGTTTGGGAATGGTGTTTTTTCGGCGGTTGGTGAAGATGCCGTACATGGAACAATATTTACCTCATCCGATTACGGTTCAACTTGGTCAGCTCGTCCTTCTGGAACGGTAAATTCGCTTTATGCAGTGGCATTCGGCAAGGGGCAGTTCTATGCTTCTGGACGTTTTGGTACGGTAATAATGTCTGACACCGTTCCGGCTGCCCCGGCAACTGTAACGTCCACAACACCGGCAGACGGGGCAACAGGTGTTCCGGTGAATTCTCCAATAACTGCAACATTTTCTGCAAATATGAATGGTGGAACTATAACTACTCCTCCTTGGGGAGATGGTACGGCGGGCAGTTTCAAAATAGTTCCCGCTGTTACTACGCCTGTAGCCGTTCCTCTTACTGGTGCGATAAGCAGCTATGACAGCGCCAATTTACGGGCAACTTTGTCACATACGGGGCTTCTTGCTTATGGCACTAATTACACGGCCACATTGACTACGACAATAATGGATGCCGCCGGAAATGCTCTCCCTGCTGTTTACACGTGGCAGTTTACGACAGCACAATTGCCCGATACTACTCCTCCGTCAGTGGCTAAAACTGTCCCGGCGGCTGACGCTACAAGTATTGATTTAGCTTCTACTATAACAGTGACTTTCAACGAGGCAATTGATAAAACTACAATCAACGAGTCTAAGCAGTCAGGATTCATTCTCAAGAATATAACAGATGGAAACAACATTCCTTGGTCAGTGACTCTCAGTTCCATGGGTGCTGTTTTTACTCCCACGGTACCATTGATCGCGAGTAAGTTCTATGAGGCGACAGTGACTACAGCGGTAAAAGATCTATCTGGAAACGCCATGATCTTCTCCAAGGTATGGTCATTTAAAACAAGTGAAGCAATATACAGTATTTCGTTGACGGTCGCCGATGCAAACGGCAGTGTTGTCAGCACTCCTAACACTTTGTCATCGCCTGTTACCTCTGCAACCAACGCAGCTCAGAGTGTCGTGTCAGTGAAAAATAATACAGCCGCCATGTTTTCAATTACTCCATCCGCTAACTATCATATTGCAGATGTCAAGCTTGATGGCACCTCGGTACTTACTCCTGTGATAAGCAACAGCAACAGTTATACCTTAGGTGCTGTATCTGCGGACCATGCAGTCTCTGTCTCTTTTGCAATCAATACTTATGCCCTGACCACGAGTGTTTCTAGTGGCAACGGCGCATTGTCAACATCAAGCGCAAACCCAAGCCACGGCACAAGCCCAACGGTAATAATTACACCGGTTGACGGTAACATTCTGACTGGTTTGTTCGATAACGGAACCGCCATAAATTTCAACAGCTCTCCTCTTCCCGCTGGATTGACAAGAGGAACTGCCAATATTAACGGTAAGTTTACTTGGACGTACACAATATCTAATATTGCCGCAGTCCATAACATTACAGCCAGTTTCAGTGTGGATAACGTGTCTCCAACAGTAGTGTCAGTATCGGCTACAAATATTGATTCCGCTGGAATGGTAGATCCTGCGACAAAAATAGATGTGGTGTTTAGTGAAGCTATTGATTCATTGACGATCAACCAAAATGCTGTTCCGCAGACAGGTTTTACCCTCACGAATGTTACTGATGGGGGAACAGTTCCATGGACGGTTGATCTCTCTGTGCTAGGAAAAGCAGCTTTTACCCCATCGTCACCACTGTTGCTTGGCAAAACATATAAAGCAACTGTTGCAAATACAGTTACGGATCTGTATGGCAATGCGTTAACGGCAAGCCTAAATAATGAACGAATATTTTCTACACGTCCCGCTACACACAAAATTATTTTGATTAATGGTGCAAATGGAGTGGTAACAAGTGACGCAATCGCACTTGATAAAGTAGGCGATAAACAAAATGTAAATTTCTTGATTACTCCTAATGTCAATGATGGCTATGCACTTTATGAGTTAGCAGGTGTTTCCATCGATGGTGCGCCTGTTACTCCATTGCCAAATAGGAAGATGAACTCTGATGGAGTTACTTTTACCTATTCATACACAATGAATACAATCATTAAAGACCAGATAATTGCGGTGACTTTCGTAAAAATACCAGCGACAATACAATTAAAAGTGAATGTGCAGGTCTCTGGAACAGGATCTGTTAGCCCAAGCAGTGGTATAAATTTAGTTGCTGGAGAGAGACAGCTCTTTAATATAACTTCAGCTAGAGGTTATGAGCTCGACACTCTGTCGTTTGGTGGCATAGGCATAGCTCTAGATCCTAATTTGTATGCTACAGACGGGTCATATAATTACACAACACTGCCAGTGACCCAAAACTCTAGTCTTGCAGTTGCATTCAAGTTGATTACCTATAATTTGACCATGACTCCACAGCAACCTGTCGGCGGTAAAATTTCTGTCGATGCACCGATAGATCTAATCGGTAAAGCGTACGTTTATTATGGCGGAACAGCAACGTTTACGATTAAGCCGGAAGCTGGTTACATCCTTAAAGATCTTAAGCTTGGTGATGGTACATCGGTCAAATCCCAGGTGGTAAATAATACATTTACCTTGCGCAATATTACGGCACCTTATACGCTCGATGTAGAATTTGAATTCAAGTATACCGTGACTGCAACAGCGGAGGGCAAAGGCACAATTTCACCCGCTGTTGGCGAGCTGTTTGTCATTTCTTCTGCCGGTACTTCCATTGTCTCGAAAAATACAGTTATGAAATATACTTTAACTCCTGCAACCGGCTACAAGCTTGACGCGGTCGGAGGAACTTGTGGCGGTACATTAAGTGGATCTGAATACACAATTAATGCCGTTACTACGGACTGTAGCGTAAAACCAAGCTTCAGTATCAAGTCTTTTGATGTGACGGTTGCACCAGCGATTACAAACGGTAAGGTGACAATCTCTTCGGCTACGGCTCAATACGGAGGTTCTGTAGATGCGGTAATAACTGCTAATCCAGGGTTTATCGTTACTGATATAAGAATTAAGAATGTCAACAATGGTATTGAAACTTCAGTATTGGCAGCATCTAAAACAAACTCATCCGGAGCGTCAACTTATACAATACTAAATATTCAGAACGATTATGAGATAACAGCAGTTTTGAATACTCTTACTTATCCAGTCAACACCTCCGCTGGAACAGGCGGCACTATCACAGCCACGAGCGCTGTAGCTTATGATAATTCCAAAACAATTGTTATCACGCAAAACACCGGATATAAGCTGTTGGATGCGACATTGGACGGAATTTCTGTAAAATCGCAGCTTACTGCCACACCGCTCACATTTGAGCTAACCCTGAATAACATCACTGCAGAGCACACTGTTGTCGCAACTTTTGTGATAATTACCCAGACGATTACTGCGTCAGTCAATAACAGTGCGCTTGGTACTATTTCGCCAAATGGTGCAGTCAGGGTGAATTATGGCGGAAGTCAAAAATATCAGATCACGCCTGCAACTGGTGCCAGCCTGAAAGAGCTGCTGGTTGATAATGTTCCAGTCACTCCGGATGTGAACGGCACTTATACAATTACGAACGTAATTAAAGATCATTCTATTGTTTCAAATTTTGTCACATCCGGGATTACCGTTGCATACCCAGATGGTGACATAAACAGCGATGGTAAGCTGGATATAGCTGATGTTTTACTGGCACTGCAGATGTCTATAGGACTTAGGATTCCGACACCGACCGAACTTCTACACGGTAATGTTGGTCCGATGAATAATCAGAATAAACCACCTGTTCTCAATACACCCGGTGTAATTGACATTGAAGACGTAGTGGTTCTTTTGCAGCGGTCGGTTGGGAATATCCTTCCCTGGTAGAAGGCATACGAAAATAGAATGGAGATATTATGAAATATATCGGTATATTGAAGTGTGGACTTGCAGTTTTATTGTTAGTACTTGCCGGCTGTGGCGGTGGCTCTTCTTCTTCCAGCACCCCGGTAGATGTTACGCCTTTACCACAAACCACCAAAATAACGGGCATTGCCTCTAAAGGTCTTATAGGTGGTGGCACTGTTACCGCTTATAAAATTATCAACAGTGCCGTAAGTGATGTTATTTCTTCCGGAACAACAGGTGCTAACGGATCCTACTCACTTGATTTGGGCACATATACGGGACCGGTGCTTTTTGAAATCAGTGGTGGTACTTATACAGATGAAGCAACCGGTAACCCCACAACCATTCCTGTGACTGCACCATTACACGCTGTTGTTTCGAGTGTTACAGGAATAACTTCTGTGGCTGCAATTACTCCGCTTACAGAACTCGCATACCAACTTGCGGGCTCAATACTGACTGCTACAGCTATAAACAACGCAAACCAGCAGGTGTCTAGCATCTTCAAAGTATATGATGTTATCAAGGTCCTACCTGTTAGCCCAACCAAGATAGTGCTTGATGCACTGCCAAGCTCTATCCAGGGACAGGATCAGCGAGATTACACGCTGGTGCTTGCGACGCTTTCTCAGGTTTCTTCCACAAAAGGATTAAGTGTTGCTGAAACTGTTAATTATCTGAAAAATAATATCAGCGGAGCGGTACTCACCACCGTTGCAGCAACGGCACTGCAAGATGCTGCAGCCGCTTATTTTAATCCATCAAACACAAAAAATACGACAGGTGTGACTGATCCGGCTTCGACCAATCTAGTTTACATTGGGGCTAAGCAGGTCAGTGTGAAATTGTCTACAACGGGAACTATTCCAAACGGTAATGCCATCAAGGGTATGCAGTTTGAAATTGATCTGCCTAGTGGTGTCTCTGTTAAGTCAGATACCAGCGGGGTCCTTGCCAACGCTCAAATATCTGGAGTTGCACCGACAGAAACGTCTATGCTTGTGGGCAACACCTCTGGAAGTAAATTGTCAATTTCTTTTGTTAATAACAGTGGCATAGCAACTGGCGAGTTTGTTACGTTGGTTTTTGATGTCGCAAATAACGTATCCATTCCGACTATAGGCAGCTTTTTTATACCAACAGGGTATAAAGTGACGGATTTGGTCAGGGACAGCGGTACCGTCAGTTTATCTGCAGTTTCCATTTTTGTTTCAAGTGTTACCAATAAGTAGGCCTTTGGGTTTGACCGGTTAAGTCGTAAATGCCGTCGTCAGAAGTTTTATAGATCAACCTTGCATGAAGTTATTACTTATAAAGAACAAAAGAGGGCGCAATATAAAATGCGCCCTCTTTTGTGTCAAAACTTAGTGTTCTCAGAAACCGTAAAAACTAGAAGCTGATACCGGCCTTCAGTGAGTAGATCGCCCTGACAGCATATTCAGCCTCAGCAGTTACACTCAACAATGGCAAAGGTGAAATTTTAACTCCACCAAAATAACGTGGTACCGTTATGTTTTCACTTTTCAGAGTAGGAGCCAACGTTTTTAAATTCCCCTTCGCTTCGCTGTTAATCACTAGCATGCCGGCACCGGCATACGGGGTTATAAAGAGAAACCCCTTGCTGACGGAAGCATCAACGCCATAGGTCTGCAGTGAAAGATCATCTACACCGGCCAGCTTTGTATAAGTTGCCCGAACGCCAACAGCCGGAGTGGCCATGGTGCCGTCCAAAATCGCTTTGCTTATCTCCGCTCCATACAGTTTGATATTGCTGCTTGGTACATAAGCATACATAGCGCCCACATCAATGCCAAAAGGGAGCCCTTTGCGAGCACGCAGCTTGGGAATAACAAGATAGGAAGGGGCATCACTTTTAAACGCAGCATCCCAGTAAGAACTGCCTTTATCGATACTTATGGCACTGACTTCGCCGCCTATATCAAAGCCGGTAATGCCAAGTGGAGCGGCAGGCGCCATATTCCTGTATCCGAGCGCAGCGCCGGCTTCTTTACTGAGACTTTTGAACTCATCTTTGGTGATTGAAGAAGTAAAACCGATGTCTGCAGCCAGTACCGGTGAAACAGCAAGAGTCAGTGCCGCTGCAACTACCCCACATAATAACGTTTTTTTCATGTAAACCCCCTTTTAATTTCGTGTATAGCGCAGTGTACCAAAGCAGGCAATAATCGTCAATCTCCGCATGCTGTACTCACATCGGTTGTAATATTTTTTTGATTTCCCATTTATTCATCTACTGGTATATACTCCCGAAACTTTGCTGAAATAGACAATACAATGGAGCTTTACATGCATAGTAACAGCCGCATACTTTCCAGAATATCATTATCTGCCTCTCTTTTAGCTTTTTGTATCACACTGTCCGGTTGCCCCAAAAAAGCAGAAAAACCAAAGGGACGACCGCCCGCGCTTGTAACCACTGCTGCTGCAACTCTGCAGAATATACCGGTGCTGATTAAGGCCATCGGTACTATGGAAGCTTCTGAAAGTGTTGTTGTCAGAACCCAGATTAGCGGAGAGTTGACCAAGGTAGCATTTCGAGAAGGTCAGGATGTGGAGAAGGGGGCCCTTCTGTTTCAGCTTGATCCGCGTACCTATCTGGCAGCCATAAGAAAGGCTGAAGCAACGCAGGCAAGAGATAAAGTTATTATGGACAACGCCAGGAAAGATTACGAACGATATTCCAACTTGGTTAAAGATGGTATCGTGACTCAGGAACAGGCCGAAGGGTATCGCACCAAGGCTGAATCTACCGCTGCTGATCTGGCCGCCGACCTGGCTGCCGTAGATAGCGCACGCGAACAATTGGCCTACTGTACTATAACTTCCCCGATTAGTGGTCGCCTTGGAGTGCTTGCAGTCGATCGCGGCAACGTGGTCAAGGCGAATGATACGGTGTTGGTGACTATAAACAAACATACCCCCATTCATGCTTCATTCACTATTCCGGAAAAACAGTTACCGGAAGTAAAACGTCAAATGTCAGGAAGCAGGATATCCGTGGAGGCCGAGATACCTGGAGCAACACTCAAGGAAAAGGGCGTTGTTTCGTTCTTTGACAATACCGTGGACCCTACTACAGGAACGATCAAGCTCAAGGCGACGTTTGCCAATGCTGCAAGACAACTTTGGCCCGGGCAGTTTGCAAATCTCTCGATTCTCCTTGGAATGAAAAACAATGCCGTAGTCGTTCCTAGCCAGGCCATCCAGACCGGACAGAATGGACAGTTTGTCTTTGTGATTAAACCTGATGCAACTGCAGAAATACGGCAGATTGTCTCCGGTCCGGTTTCTCAAGGCGTGACGGTTATCGAGAAGGGGCTGCAATCCGGTGAACAGGTTGTTATAGATGGCCAGATGCGGGTAATCCCGGGCGGTAAGGTGGAGATCCAGGTGGCAGGTGGCAATGGACAGGGGAAAAATGAAGAACAAAAGGGTAAGGTACAGGGTGCTGTAGAAGTCAAAGGGCAAATGCCGGGAGTTACCGGGAAATGAATATTTCCGAACTCTTCATAAAACGCCCCATTATGACCAGTCTAGTTATGCTGGCTGTCATGATATTCGGCCTGTTTGCTTATCGCTTACTTCCGGTTAATGACCTGCCGAGCATCGATTTTCCTACAATTCAGGTAAGTGCCAACCTGCCCGGCGCGAGCCCTGAAACCATGGCCTCTTCAGTTGCCACGCCTTTGGAAAGGCAGTTTTCAACTATTGCAGGTCTTGATTCCATGACTTCAACAAACGGCCAGGGTGTTTCTATCATCACCCTCAAATTTGCTCTCGAAAAAAGTATCGACTCGGCTGCCCAGGATGTTCAGGCCGCGATTTCCAAGGCGGCCCGCCAGTTGCCCCAGAATATGCCTACACCCCCCTCTTATCAGAAAGTCAACCCGGCCGACCAGCCGGTTATCTATCTTGCTCTCAGCTCACAGACCCTGCCGCTCTCTGATGTCAATGAATTTGCTGATACCATCATAGCACCGCGAATCTCGATGGTTAATGGAGTGGCCCAGGTACAGGTTTACGGATCGCAGAAATTTGCTGTGCGGGTACAGCTTGATCCCAAGGCCCTTACCAGCCGTAAAATTGGACTGGATGAAGTGGCAGCCAGTCTGGCCTCTTCGAACGTAAATCTGCCTACTGGCGGATTACAGGGTGCTAAACAGGCTTTTACCATCCAGGCGAGCGGTCAACTATACGATGCTAACGCATTCAAGTCGCTGATCGTGACCTATCGAGGCGGCGCACCGGTACGGCTCTCGGATATCGCCATCGTCTCCAACAGTGTTGAAAATGACAAGATTGCCGCTTGGTACAATACCAAAGGAGTCTCCACCCGAGCCATCGTGCTGGCGGTTCAACGTCAGCCGGGGACTAATACGATTGAGGTTGTGGATAATATTAAAAGGCAGATGCCCAGCTTTCGCAGTCAGCTTCCGGCCTCTGTAGATCTAAACGTCCTGTTTGACCGTACCGATACGATCCGTGAGTCGGTTACGGATGTAAAGTTTACTCTGCTGCTGACGATTGCCCTGGTTATTCTGGTTATATTTCTCTTTTTGCGCAATCTCTCTGCCACGGTTATTCCCAGCCTGGCGTTACCGCTCTCCATTATAGGTACTTTTGGAATAATGTATGCCCTCGGTTTCTCGATCAACAATATCACCCTGATGGCCCTGACTCTGTCGGTCGGTTTCGTGGTGGATGATGCCATCGTTATGCTGGAAAATATCGTCCGTCATATGGAACATGGCGAATCGGCCATGGATGCCTCGTTCCGTGGCTCCAAGGAAATCGGCTTCACGATTATCTCCATGACTATCTCGCTGGTAGCTGTATTTATACCAGTCCTCTTCATGGCCGGGATGCTGGGCAGAATGCTGCATGAATTTGCCGTTACCATTACTTTTGCCATTCTTATTTCCGGCATAGTATCACTTACCCTGACCCCAATGCTCTGCAGTCGCTTCCTTAAGCCGCCGGCAGAACAGAAGCATGGCCGACTCTATAACTTTATGGAGCGGTTTTTCGACGGGATGCTGCACCTTTACGAACGCTCTCTTTCAAAGGTGCTCCGTTACCGGCGTACTACGGTGATTGTTACTCTTGCTATGATGGTAATTACTGTCTGGCTTTTCTCTCGCATGCCGATGGGATTGCTGCCTGCTGACGATATCGGTGCCATTTTTGCCATTACCGAGGGTGCTCAGGGCGTATCTTTTGAAGAGATGAAGAACCAGCAGAAAAAATTGATGAATATTGTACTGGAAGAGCCGAACGTTGAGGCTTTCATGTCTTCGGTAGGCTCTGGCGGCACCAGGGTTGGTTCCAACAGCGGCTTCATGTTTATGAAACTTAAGCCGAGGAGTGAGCGGAAACTAAACGCCGATCAGATTATCCAGAAGCTGCGGCCTAAGGTTATGACTGTGCCTGGTATAATGATGTTTATGCAGAACCCGCCACCAATACGTCTGGAGGCGACTCTAGCCAAAGCTCAATACCAGTTTGTACTGCAGAGCCCGGATACGGAGGAGCTTTATAAACAGGCCGCGGCGTTTGAGATGAAAGTTCGTGGCATGCCGATGCTGCAGGACGTGACCAGCGACCTGCAGATCAAAAATCCTCAGGTTAATCTTGATATCGATCGTGATCGGGCTGCATCGCTGGGAATTACCGCACAGCAGATTGAGGATACTCTCTATTCAGCCTATGGTTCGCGGCAGGTTTCTACGATATTTTCTCCGACCAACCAATATCAGGTGATTATGGAGCTGGAACCCAGGTATCAGCTTGACCCGTCTGTTTTAGGGCTGTTATATGTCCGCTCCAACAGTGGTCAGTTAGTGCCCCTGTCATC
The DNA here is from genome assembly GCA_903875605.1 of uncultured Geobacteraceae bacterium. Taxonomy (GTDB): domain Bacteria; phylum Desulfobacterota; class Desulfuromonadia; order Geobacterales; family Pseudopelobacteraceae; genus JACRCG01. Next base: position 29,205 of record CAIQWT010000103.1, read on the forward strand.
TCTCGGTACCCTGAAAAACAGCCTTGGGCCGCTGTCGGTAAACCATTTAGGTCAGATTACTGCAGTCACCATTTCTTTTAATCTCAAGCCGGATGTTCCTTTGGGGGATGCCGTTGCGGCTGTTGAGAAAGAAGCAAAGTCTCTGCCAGCGGCCATTACCACCGGGTTCCAGGGGACAGCTCAGGTTTATCAGGCCTCTACCAAGGGGCTGGCCCTTTTGTTGATCATCGCAATACTGGTAATCTACATTGTGCTGGGCGTGCTATATGAAAGTTATATTCATCCACTTACGATTCTGTCTGGTCTGCCATCGGCAGGTTTTGGTGCCTTGATCACGCTGCTCATTTTTGGTAAAGATCTCAATTTGTATTCATTTGTCGGTATCATTATGCTAGTTGGTATTGTCAAAAAGAACGCTATCATGATGATAGATTTTGCTCTGGAGGCGCAGCGAAACGAAGGGAAAAGCCCAATGGACGCCATATATCAAGGTTGTCTCGTCCGGTTTCGTCCGATTATGATGACATCTTATGCGGCACTTATGGGTACGCTTCCGATTGCTATCGGCCTTGGAGCCGGTGCGGAATCACGTCGTGGACTTGGCCTGGCTGTTGTAGGCGGCTTGCTCGTATCACAGCTGTTAACGCTCTATATTACTCCGGTTGTCTACTATTATATGGACCGTCTGCAGAGTTTTGCCATGAGACATCGTAAAAAACCTGTAGAAGCCGTAGATTCTGCCGATGTATAGAACTAAAGTGAATGACACTCGGTTCTTGTTTTAGAGGGTAGATCGTGGCAAAAACAGCCGAAATGAAAATACCGGACGATATTGAATATCGCGTTATCGGCAATGCGTTCGGTTTGCTTATTGCCTCGGCCGGTCTGCTGGCGGGAGAAATGGTTCGTGAACGCAGTTTTGAATATTGGCTTAATGATACAGTCCCGCTACTATTTGCCCTCTGGATGGTATACAGGCTGTACAGAAATTTTTTGCTGACGATGAATGCTTATCCAGGCGTAACACCCTCTGATGCGGTTCTCCGAGATCGTCAGATTCGCGAAACTCTTAAATCTGAACAGGTTGCAGTTGCACAGATTTCTTCAAAAACCGGTTATACTGCTGAGCAGGTCGTTCAGGAAGTAGCAAAACGTATCGAATCCCAGAAGGCGGCGGCGCAAAAAAAGAGTAATCAGTAATATCGACGGGAAAAATGGCGGAACCCAAAAAACTGACATTTGAGAATCTGGCTCATTTGATGGAGCGTCGTGGTCTGTTGTCCCGAGATCAGCTTCATGACGTACTCGCACGTGGAAAAGCACAGGAATCGCGAATCTTATCACTTCATCACTCCGGTGCATCGCGCAGATCTGCCGCCGGAACGGAATTTGTTTCTCCCGCGGAGCTTCTTGCCTCTTTTAATTTTGAACTTCATGGCTCACCGGGGAATAATCTTACGGAAGATATTATTACAGAAGCGCTGGCTTCTGCTACCGGACTGACTTATCTTAAAATTGATCCCCTCAGGCTTGATCTAAATATAGTTACCGATCACATCCCGCGCCCGTTTGCCCTGAAAAATCTGATTGTTGCTGTAGAAGAGTCGACAGGCGTTATCACGGTCGCTGTGGCAGATCCGTTCAATGAGGCTATTGTCAACGAGCTGGCCTCTGCACGGCGCCTGGAAATCAGACGGGTACTCAGCTCAAAAAACGATATTCTTAAAATACTGCGAGAGTTTTATGGTTTTCGTGCTTCGGTGGTGGCGGCAGAGGCAGAAGCCTCGACATCGATAGATCTCGGGAATCTGGAACAATTTTTTAAGCTTAAAGGCCATCAGGACATTGAAGGCACTGACAAGCATGTGGTCTCAGCGGTAGAGTTTCTCCTTAATTATGCATTCGATCAGCATGCCAGCGATATTCATATTGAGCCAAAACGGGAAACGTCCCTGATCCGTTTTCGTATCGATGGTGTTATACATAACATTCACGTTATTCCAAAGCCGCTGCATGCCCCCATCATCTCTCGCATTAAGATGCTTTCCCGTATGGATCTGGCCGAAAAAAGACGTCCTCAGGATGGCCGTATCAAGACAAATTTTAATAACAAAGATATCGAGCTGCGAGTTTCAACTGTGCCGGTTGCCTTTGGTGAAAAAGTTGTTATAAGGGTTTTTGATCCGGATATTTTACTGCAGGATCTCGACAGTATGGGCTTTTACCCGCGTGAGATGGCACTTTACAACTCTTTTCTGCGTCGCCCGAACGGTATAATTCTGGTTACCGGTCCGACCGGCAGCGGCAAAACAACCACTCTCTACTCTTCGCTCCGTTCGCTCTCTTCTCCGGAGGTAAACATCGTCACGGTCGAAGATCCGATCGAGATGGTTATGGAAGAGTTTAATCAAATTGGTGTACAGCAGGGTATCGGCGTCAGTTTTGACAGCATTTTACGCAATATTCTCAGACAGGATCCCGACATAATTATGATCGGCGAAATTCGCGACCGGGAAACAGCAGAAAATGCAGTTCAGGCCGCCTTGACCGGGCATCTTGTACTTTCCACACTACATACCAATGATTCAGCCTCAACCATAATCCGCCTGCTGGATCTGGGGGTGCCGCCATTCCTGATATCGGCGACTCTTCTTGGAATAGTCGCCCAGCGTCTGGTACGTAAGATCTGTCCCCACTGCAAAAAAGTCCGTACACTTTCGCTGGATGAATGCGAATATCTGCAGTTAACAGAAAAAACGTACACTGTGTGGGAAGGGAAGGGGTGCAAAGAGTGTCGTGGTACTGGCTACAAAGGGCGCAGTGGTTTGTTTGAGGTTATGGATATGAACGACAGGCTTAAGGCTCTGGTGGCCGGATCTGTCGATCTTGCAACGATAGTTGAAGCTGCCTGTCAGGACGGCCTGGTAACTCTGCGTGAAATTGCTATTAAAAAAATGCTGGAAGGGGTGACTACCTACGAGGAAGTTATTGCCATGACAGGGTGATGCACTTGGTAATTACTTCTGCAGGGACGCAATCATAACGCCCCTGCAGAAGGTAGATATTTGTTATTTATTCTTCGGAATCTTTTCTACAGACTTTTTTGCAACTGCAGTTATGTTAGCAAGATAATTGGCAACAAAAATATACTCATCCATATAATCTCTTACCCCATCGTTATTCAAATCATGCAGAGGGGCTTTTGCCGTACCGACCTCCTTGAGAAACTTCTCCCAACCGCTTTCGTCTAGAGTGAGCGTCGTTTTAAGCGGAGGGGCAACGGTAAGCGGGTATTCAAACTCCTCAGCCCCGGCTATAATAGTCATTATAACCTTTGTAAGCCCTACTTCAGGTAATACCTCAACTGTCCAGCGTCCTTTAATCAGCTTGTCCTGCTTGAAAGAAACCAACGTCCCGCCATTTACGGCAAAATTAGGTGAAGAGGTTATTCTGGCCGGAATGTCAACTGTCAAAGCGGCTTTACTATTGCCATCGTTCAGCAGAATAGCCGGCTCTTGATGAATAGTCTGGGCAACCTTCTTGTCAAAAAGCAGAGCAACGACTGGCAGCTTTTTACTGCTATTGTACTGCTTAAAACGCTCTGAAATCCCCTTGTAAACAATATATTGCTGGGTTTCTTCCGGTTTTACTTCGGTGTCCGGTTTACCGGCCGGCTGGCTCTGTTCAATGACTTTGGCAGCAGTCGGTTCTCCGGAGGACACAGAAACAGAGGAGGAAGGTGTCGGCTTTGAATCAGCACGTTGCTGTAGATCTGTCGGCAGTGTTACTGTGCCGAGATAGGCCGGTATGGTTGAGGCCGTGCTGGCTGTGGTTGAGGCTGTACTGGTTGTGGTTGTTGAACTGCTTTGCGGTGATGATAGGTTGGTTACTGCCGCTGTTTCGTTTGAATTAGTGTTGCTGACAGAGGCTGCAACGCTGATAGTGGCGGAAATAGCTTTCCCCGTGCTGTCGATCATGCTTACATTTGCTGACGTAATACTTCCTGTCCCCGATCTTCCCGCAAATGAAACGGTCGCAATCTGGCCATTCCCGGAAAAAGAGTTGGTACTGATTATTGCAATTTTTATGGAGCCGGGTATTGAGGTGTTAGCAGCAAGCATCGCCCCGGAGACAAGTCCTCCCTGGGTAACTGTTGGGGAATTCAGTGATGCAGAGTCATATGTCATGTCTAGCTGGATACCGGCAACATTGTTCATGCCAATTCCCTGTACAGTGTAGGATGAATCTCCGGATGGAGTGATTGATACTATGGCCGCAAATGAAGGGACTGCGAAGCAAAGTACTGTTATTACAAAGACTAAACTGTTTCTGAAGATAAAACTCATTACTTGATTCTCCTTATCTAAAAAGTGTCATTGATGTTAAGTGAAGCATAGTATGCTGAATGTTCAAATTCAATAGAAATGAGTAACACAAAAATGAATAAACTGCAGATTAATGAATAACCCAGGCACTTTTTTTGACTAGCACCGGACTTTCGCCCCGGGTCAACTGAACTATATAGCACCCCTTTGAGGCATATCGCTGTCCCGGTCCAAAACTGAGGCGAGCGTAAGTAGGTGAGGGTTGATCAGGGATCATTCCGAGCACATCAAGGAAATTGTCGCGGTAATAATTCCCCCTCATTTCCATCAAATCCATCGTTATGAGCTGCGTAATGGTTTCAGATGTCTGTCGTGCCGTTTCTGGAGGTTTGTGACCTGGAAGCTGTGCAAGGTTTACAAGCGTTTTTGATTCATCTTCGATTAAGATACTGCCACCCATTGCTGACGGTACTGCTGCTTTGGCAAACGAGTAGGGATACGTTATGTAAGTAAACTCACGAGCATTGTCGGGTAACTTGTGGAGCTTGTCCCCGAGGTAACGAGCAGATACAAAGACAGACTTTGGTTTGTTCGTGATCGATGAGAGTGATTCCAGAGCCGTTAGAACGTCTGTGTCATCCCAAAGGATAATCGTCTCCGTATTTTCCTTCTTGATTATCTGTTGAAGAAAACCGGAAGTGATTTTCTCTCCGACTTGTAATTGTACTGTAACCACTGGTGGTTGATTACGCTCTCGAAGTGTTTGTTCAAAACCAGCGGAGAGTGCGGCGCCTTCGATAGAATTCCGCACAATCTGGACAACTTTTTTATCTGTTTTACCTTCTTGGGTGCTGATCAGATAGCGGGCGGCGGCTTGACCCTCCTGATAGTATCCTTTAGAAGGGTACAGAGTATACCAATCGGTATCTGAAATAACTGGAAAATCAGTCTGGGGTAATATGCATGGGATTTTATTGTCTTCACTAAATTGATGGATAGGGCGCCAACCACTGCGAGAAATCCCTCCTAGTAAGGCAAATACAGGCTCCTGTCGATAATACTCTTCAAGCTGGGTGTGCCAGGTGTTTTGAGCCCCTTTTAAAAGCCACACAGATAGTGTTAGTTTGCGTGTAGAAAGCTCCTTTGAAACCATCATGTTTTCGGCCATTTGACGGGACTTTTTCCCGAGAGAGCTCTTATACGAGTTGACCTGACTATTCTTAATATTTATATAACGCTGTAGCGGAGCCAACATTGAGTCTCGCTCTTCCTTGCTTACATCTTCAGTAATAATGGAGGCAAAGTGGATTGTCGTATCTGAAATCCCGGGAGGGAATCGGGCCGAAAGAGATTTCAGATATGTGATGAGAACAGCCATATCATTGTCTTCAAGTAAGTAGCGGGGCATCACATCATTCAGCGTGCTGCCCCATGGGGTGGCACCACTTCGGATTACTTCAGCAAGTGTTGTATCATTGTATGCCGGACGCCTGTCTGGAAAAGGGAAAAATGTTTGTGTCAGGCCTTTGAACAGGATTTTGAAAGGCTGAAAAAGTTGTAAGCCTGATGTGGGGGGGGTGAATACGCCACCTTCTACGGAACCCAGACCGCCGCGGAGATGGCAACTTACGCATGAGAATGCCGTACCCGGAACGGGGAGATCACCTTTAACAAAAGCTTGAATTGGTTCACCGGAGGGCAGGATGCCATTTCGATACATCTGCTCTCCAAGTTGGAGTGATTCACTTGAAGGAGATAAAAGAGGTTCATTACCAGCCGATGCGTCACTTATGTGCATAAGTGGTAGTAGAATAAGCGCCGTAGCGAAAGCCGATTTCGAGAGCCAGTTATAAAATATATGGCCCATTACGGTCATTTGTTGGCCATCTTTTGATATTCACTGATAAATTCGAGGCTGCTCATGAGTCCGAAAATCCTGATCCACTTGTTGTCCCCCGAAGGTCGCATTAAAGTCAGTGGATAATGGGACATTTTGTTAGGTATATAGGCGTTGAAAGCTTTCATTACAGTGTCTATATCTTTACGGGATCCGGTAAGGAAATCCCAACCCGGTTTTGCTTTATAACGTTTCAAATACTCATTCATAACCATTGGTGTATCGTTCTCCGGGTCGATTGATATCGATACGAGATGAACTTTTTTGGAATCAGAACCGATTTTGTTCTGGAGGTTGACGAATCCAGCAGATAGGACAGGGCAGATTGTTGTACAGGTTCCAAAGATAAAGTCCACTATGATTGGCTTGTTTGATTGCATCAATTCTTTGAAGCGTACTTTTGCCCCGTTCTGGTTTACCAGGACGACATCAGGCATTGAATAGTTCTCAATAGTTCGTTTGTACTGTGTTCCGGCATGACTCAAATCACAATGGAATATACCTAATATGATAGAAAAAAACAGGAGCAGGTTTGAGGGGATGCTACCACGCATAATGTGTCCTAACAAAGATAATTTACTAATTTGCATTTGAAAGACAACTTAAAACAGGTAGTCACGCATCCAGCATGACTACCTGTAACATGCTGCGACCAATTTGGTCTACTTCATCATTGATAAGACGTGCTGAACTTGAGCTCACAACCTCTCGCTGGAACATCAAATGATGGTGGATCGGTCTGCTTTATAGAATAGGTTAAGCCTGAATTTAAAGGTTGAAATGGTATGTTGGAATCTGCTGATGCAAGCTTAAAGTAAAGTTTAGCAAATTCAGTGCCGTTACCAATTGAGCTGCTTTTTAATGTTGAAATTGTGTTGTTATTAAGAGGAATCGGAATACTGAATGCAATTAGGCCATTACTGTCATCGTAGCTTCCAGAAATTGCGTTAGTCGGAGAATTTAATAGAGTTCCTGAAAATGATATTGACCCGCTGCGGAGAGGGAAAATATGTTGTCCGGGATCCTTTGGTAATGGGGAAGAGTAATTAACTAAAACACCGAACGGTACTTTCACGCTGACGTCAATAGCAGTAACCTGAGCAGTTGAAGATGACATGGTGCCAAATAAATATGCAGAGAGGATTACTTTTGACGTGGGGACAGGAGGGGTGCTGCCGCCTCCGCCTCCACAGGCTGATAGTGTAAGCGCGATTATGCTGCAAGTTACTATGTTAATCATATTTTTCTTCATAAATTAGATCCCCCGGTTTGGTTTTAAGAATGTCCCCACCCTTTAAGGGGTGAGGACATGATCCGATTAAAGGCTTATTAGCCCGGCAGCGCGAAGCAATAGAACGTGTGCATCTCCAGAGTCAATTTTACCGTCCGGTTTTGGATTCCCATTTATGTATGGGGCAACATCGGCGTGAATAAGGTCGAGACTGGTAACCTGTGCCAAGCCAACAGCTATCTGGAGCGCCCGCAATGCACTTGCGAGATAAGACGTTGTTCCTGGTAAAATGCCATCTTTATGGCCATATGTGGTACTTGCTATGAATGGTCCATATTGCACTCCACCATTAAGTGAATTGTCTTTCAGTTTGACGTAGACCGTCTTTGAGCCTTCCCCGGTTGAGAGGGCCCACTGTTTACTAAATGTTCCTGTTATTCCGGCGGATACAACAAATGGCTCTTCAGGGGAATAATTTACGCCGTCATTTGAAAACTGGATTTTGCTGATTCCTTCAGCATCTATAGCTGAAATGTCTAATGTGACGGAGGCATTTGTACTCAAAACGCTACCATTGTTGATTTTTACTGAAGCTATCATGTCTGGAACGTGAATTGCCCATGTTCCACTGTTTATTGTCTCGGAGTTACCAGCAACATCTACGGAAAAATATTTAATGGTTGTTCCGGATGTCGACGTCACAATAATTGGAGCCGTATAGACTGGTGACCCGGTGTTAGGTGTCGTGCCGTCTATCGTGAAATAAGTCGTTGCCGCTTTGTTGGCTGTAAGCGTTACATTTACAGGGGCTGTGGCATATGTACCCTGTACCGGAGTTGCAGCTGTCGTTGGATTTGCAGTGTCCAGTACAATGCTTGCAAAAACCGGATCATAAAGCGTCCCACCACCCAGAGCTGCATCACGGTAGCGTACGTACACTGTTTTGATGCCGTCTGCAGCAGTCAGTGACCACGTTTTTGAAGTTTTATAACTTTCCTCCGCTGAGAAGTTAACAGCATCGTTTGAGAACTGCATTGTCGCTACACCAGTAGGGTCAATAGCACTAAGATTCAGTGTCACAACATTACTGTTCGTTCTGGTAGCTCCATTATTAATCCTAATGCTTGATACCATGTCTGTTGAGTGCAATTGCCACGTACCTGTTTTTACAGGCTCAATATTACCAGCTTTATCAATCGAAAAATATTTAATTGTCGTTGATAAAGCGACGCTGATTGGCGTGGAGTACTCAGTTGATAAACTGGTTGGCGTTGTGCCGTCAGTCGTGTAATAAATTTTTGTTGATTCACTGGCAGCAAGCGTCACTGCGAGTGGTGCCGTAGCATAGGTGCCGGGGATTGGGGCAGAAGTTGTCACCGGCTGAACCGTATCCAGAATAATGCTGGTGGTAATAGGATCATACTGGAGTCCGCTGCCATCCCTGAATTTTACATAAACTGATTTAGTCCCATCACCTGAAGTAAGAGTCCAGGATTTGGTTGTTGTATTCGAAGTAGCCGGAAATGGCTCTTCGTTTGAATAATTCACGCCGTCATTGGAAAACTGCATGCTCTTGACTCCTTGTGAGTCAATTGCGCTTAGCTGAAGTGTCACCAATGGGTTGTTTGTTGCAGTCGCATTGTTATTGATCTGTACACTCGAGTCCATATCAGGCGTATGGATAGTCCATGTGCCGGTTTTAACGAGCTCAATGTTGCCGGCCTGATCGATGGCGCAGTATTTTATGGTTGTGGTTGCAGAGACAGTTATGGCTGCTGTGTACACAACACGGGTTAAGGAGTTAGTTGCGCCGGGGTCACTTCCGTCGATCGTATAGAAGGTCGTTGCCGGTTCGTTGGCGGTCAGGCTCACTTGAACTGACCCTGCAAATGTTCCCGGATTAAGGCTGGTAGTCGTAACAGGAGCTACGGTATCCAGTACAACCTGTGCAGTTACTGGATCATACAGAGTTCCGCCACTTG
>CAIQWT010000104.1 GCA_903875605.1 uncultured Geobacteraceae bacterium
AAGAGCAGGAACGGGCCTGGTTTGAGCAGGAACTTGCTAAAATCCGGAACGGATCAGTGAATGGAGATTTGTCTCCCGGTTCCAAAAGTGCTAAACGGATTGCAGTTTCTAAGATGCTGACTGGAACAGCCGTATCTGCCGGTTTTAGCCGTGGCAAAATTTACATTCTCAATCGTTTTAACGATAAAGTTATCAAGCTGGCAAAAGTCGGTTCTGTTGCTGATGAGCGGCATAAATTTTCTCAGGCACTCGAAAAAGCCAAGATCCAGACAATTTATATGGAAAAAAGGGTCAGTGAAACGCTCTCCGCTGATGATGCGGCAATCTTCCACACTCATCTTATGATACTGGAAGACCGGAGCTTTTCCGCCAAAGTGGGAGATCTGATCGAGCGGGGAATGGGGGCAACCCGTGCTGCCCATGATGTTGTACAGCATTATATTCAAGCTTTTAACGCCATGGAAGACCCTTATCTGCGCGAGCGTTCTGCTGATATGGAAGATATCGGCAGGCGCATAATTGATGCGATTGAAGGAAATGATTCCAGCGAGGTTACACTTAAAGAAAAACGCGTACTGGTGGCGGATGAAATTTTTCCCTCCAATCTGGCAATGCTTGATCCTAAAAAAATTCTTGGCATTGTTACGGAAAAAGGCAATTCCTATTCCCATGCGGCCATTATGGCGAAGTCACTCGGCATTCCTGCCGTCCTTGGAGTGCCGGGCATTATGGAGGCAGCTAACGTCAAGGATGAAATTATCGTTGACGGCACTTCAGGGCATGTTTATCTCAATCCCGGCGCTGAAATTAAGAAAGAATATGTTCGCCTGGAACAAGAATATGCGGGTCGAATGAAAGAGCTGGAAGGTCTTAGGGATCTACCGGCTGTCACGACTGATGGCGTCACTATTTCTCTGAGTGCTAATATAGGTTTAATCTCTGATGTACGCGTCGCAAACCTGCACGGTGCGGAAGGTGTTGGACTTTATCGCACAGAGTTCCCCTACATGGCACGCTCCTCATTTCCCGGTCGGGATGAACAAGCTGCCATATATTGTAAAATATTGGAGGGTTTTCCTGGTCAGACCGTAAATATTCGTACTCTTGATATCGGCGGGGACAAGGGGCTTACCTATTTCCCTTCTCCTCACGAGGATAACCCGTTTCTAGGGTGGCGTTCAATTCGCGTTTCTTTGGAGCGGCAGGATATTTTCAAGGAACAGTTGGCCGGTATATTACTCGCCGCACATGCCGGAAAAGCGACTATAATGTTTCCCCTCATCAGCAGCCTTGATGAAATTCGTCAGATACGGGAAATACTGGCCTCGGTCAGAAACGAACTGCTGCGCGAAGGTCATGAAGTCCCCGGCTATATTCCACTAGGGATTATGATCGAGGTGCCGGCAGCAGTACAGATTGTCGATTATCTGCTGCAGGAAGTTGATTATGTCAGCATCGGCACTAACGACCTGATACAGTACACCCTGGCTGCTGACCGCAATAATGCCAGCGTCAGGAAGTATTATGATCCATACCATCCGGCAATTCTTCATTCCATTAAACGTGTGGCCGATGCTGCTGTAAAAGCTGGCAAAAAAGCAACAGTCTGTGGAGAAATGGCTGCTGATCCGCTCTGTGCGTTGCTATTAGCCGGCATGGGCATTAGGGAATTCAGCCTGTCAGCTCCCAGTATTCCGGTCGTTAAGCAGGCTTTCCGCGCCAATAGTTTTGACGCGTGCCGTCGCCTGGCAAAGGCGGCATTGGCATGTCGCAGCAGTGCCGATATGGAGCGTTGTTTGACCACCGCGCGGAAAAAACTAGTATTGTAAGCATATTAGCTTGCCGGAAGCTTAGGGTTTTGTATGATTTCGAATCAGAGGTGATGATATTTTAAATGATGGCCGACCTACATACGCCGAGATTGATCTCTCTGCGCTGAAGCATAATTACCAGCTGATCCGCTCATCAATCCCGCGACGAACCGATATTCTGGCTGTGGTAAAGGCAGATGCCTACGGGCATGGGTTTATGGATATCAGCCGGGAGCTGGAAAACCTGGGAGTGAATGCCTTCGGCGTTGCTTTCCTGGCAGAAGGGATTCAACTACGTAAAAGTGGTTGTGACAAGCCGATCCTTTTATTGGGCAGTGTCTACCCAGGACAGGAACGGAAATGTATCGGCTATAACCTCTCCACAACTGTTTTTACTCTTGAACAAGCGCAGGCGCTTAACCATGCTGCATCAGCAGGAAAACTTTTCCGCAGAGCGCAGGTGCATCTGAAAATAGACACCGGTATGGGGCGGTTGGGAGTCCCGTATCAGGACGTTCCACAGTTTCTTGTCGAACTTAAAAAAATGTCGAATATAACCCTTGAGGGCTTAATTTCTCATTTTGCCAGTGCTGATGAGCTTGACGAATCCGGCCAATATTTTACACGGCTTCAAGGCGAACGCTTTGCCTGGGCACTTGCGGAGATCCGTAAAGCCGGTTTTAATCCACGCTATATTCATTTAGCAAACAGCGCGGCTGCATTACTGCGTAATATTCCCGACTGCAATTTGATCAGGCCTGGAATTACCATGTATGGTGCTCTTCCGTCTGCCGATTTTCAGGGTAAACTTGATCTTAAGCCGGTGATGTGTCTCAAAAGTCGAATAGCCATGCTCAAATGGGTGGATTCCGGGACGACTATCAGCTATGCCCGCCGATTTACGGCAGGGCAGCGTACTCTGATTGCCAGTGTTCCGGTTGGCTACGCTGACGGTTACCCCCGTGCTCTTACCAATCGTGGCGAAGTTTTGATCCGTGGAAAACGAGCAAGAGTAGCCGGCACCGTCTGTATGGACTGGATCATGCTTGATGTTACAGGTATCGAAGGTGTATCGGTGGGTGATGTCGTGACGCTTATGGGGGCTGACGATAGCGGTAACTGTATTCATGCTGAAGAATTGGCGGTTTGGGCTGATACCATTCCCTATGAGATATTTTGCGGCATTAGCAAGCGAGTTCCTCGCGTGTATCTGAAATGACCTTCCCACACCAGAAATAGTATGTATGCAGTTGCCATCGATCTTGGAACCACCACTCTGGCCGCTTCGCTGCTTGACTGCGGCAGCGGCTTACGTGTTGCTGTTTCCGCTGCGATTAATCCTCAGCGCCTATTTGGTGCTGACGTGATTTCACGACTGGATGCCGCTGTCAACTCTGTGTCGCTCAAACTGGAGATGACAACGCTGATCCGCACCGGTTTGCGCAAGATAGGGCAAGATTTGTGCGATACTGCAGGAATTGCCTGGAGTGATATCGGCAAGGTGGCTATTGCCGGTAATCCAGCCATGCAGCATCTATTACTCGGGTTGGGACTTACCTCGTTAGCTTTCCCCCCCTTCCGTCCGCTCTACACAACCGCTACATATCTTAACTCTGCAGACCTCGAGTGGGAAGGCGGTTCCGATGTTTACCTTTTTCCGATGCCGGGAGGCTTTGTCGGTGGAGATACTGTAGCGTTCATATATGGCGCAAAACCGGATGAATCATCGCTCTGTCTCGACTTGGGTACCAACGGTGAGATAGCACTGGTAGAAGGCGAGACGGTTTGGGCAACTTCTGCAGCGGCTGGGCCTGCCTTTGAAGGGGGCAATCTTTCCTGCGGCATGGCTGCCCTGCCTGGCGCCATCAGCTCTGTACGGATAAATGATGAACGTCTCACGCTGCAGGTGATTGGTGGAAGCGTACAGCCTACTGGACTCTGCGGTTCTGCAGCGATTGAGGTTGTGACAGAGCTACTGCGCAACAATATACTCGACGCCGGAGGCCGATTGCGTACTCCCGGAGAAATCGAATCAAATCTGGCCACGAGGTTGATTGAATACAAGGGAGGTGCTGCTTTTGTTCTGTATAGGGATGCACAGCGGCTGATTGTCCTGACACAGGAAGATATTCGACAGCTGCAGCTTGCCAAAGCAGCCATAAGCGCGGGAATCGACGTGCTGATGGAGCGGTCCTGCATGCAGTTCAACTCTTTAAAAAAAGTTATTCTGACAGGTTCTTTTGGAGCCGTTGTACAACCTGAATGGCTTAAAACGATTGGAATTTTCGACGAAAGCATGGTACAAACTACCCGCTTTACCCCTGAAGGGGCTTTGGCTGGCGTTGAAAAAGCACTTCTCAGCACTGATGGTTACGCTGCTGTGGAAGATTTGGCACGACGCTTCCGGGTTGTGCCGCTTTCCGGAACGCCGCTGTTCGAGGCGCTCTTTATGCGGCATATCGATTTTTCGGCCCTGAAATGATTGTAAAGTTTTTTGTAAATTACGAATTAATAAGGAGTACGGCATGGCAAAGATTACCAGGGCGCTGATTAGTGTCTCTGACAAAAACGGGATTATTGAATTTTCAAAGCAGTTGGCCGGTCACGGTGTTGAATTGCTTTCTACAGGGGGTACTGCCAAGCTGTTGCGGGAAGCCGGTCTGGTCGTCAAGGATGTCTCAGAATTTACCGGTTTTCCGGAAATGCTCGATGGACGTGTAAAAACACTGCACCCCAAGGTGCACGGCGGACTGCTGGGAATGCGTTCGAATCCGGAGCATGTTGCCAAGATGAAAGAACACAGTATCGAAAATATAGATATGGTGGTTGTAAATTTATATCCTTTCGAGGCGACCATTGCCAAGGAAGGATGTCATCTTGAAGATGCAATTGAAAATATTGATATTGGTGGGCCGACCATGCTTCGTTCGGCAGCCAAGAACTATCCAGATGTAACCGTGCTGGTTGACAGCGCTGATTATGCTCAGGTGCTTGAAGAGATGAGAGTGACGGCGGGGTCTGTTGCAGCAACTACAAACTTTGCCCTGGCGGTCAAGGTGTTCCAGCATACGGCGGCTTATGATGGTGCTATATCAAACTATTTGGGGGCACGACTCACGAGTGAGGTTACAGAATTTCCACCGACTTTTACCCTGCAGGTTAAGAAAGCGCAGGATCTTCGCTATGGGGAAAATCCCCATCAAAGCGCGGCTTTTTATGTTGAGGGGAGCATTTCGGAGCCTTGCGTATCCAACGCAATTCAGCTTCAAGGCAAAGAGCTCTCCTTTAACAATATTATTGATCTGGACGCGGCCATTGAAACAGTTAAAGAGTTTGCGCAAAGTGCCGCAGTCATAATCAAGCATACAAACCCATGCGGTGCAGCGTTGGCAGATTCACCTCTTACTGCCTACCTCAAAGCTCGTGAATGTGATCCTGTTTCGGCTTTCGGCGGCATTGTCGGCTTCAACCGAACTGTTGATGCAGAGACAGCCAAAGAGCTGACCTCTACGTTTTTGGAAGCGGTTATTGCACCCGGTTACAGTGATGAAGCTCTGGCAATATTTACTGCGAAAAAAAATGTACGGGTTATGCAGGTACCACTACTTGACAGTTATGTGCCGGGAGGATTGGATCTGAAACGCGTAACTGGTGGTTTACTGATGCAAGGTAGGGATCTTGGTATGGTTAATTCCTTGGAATGCCGTGTTGTGACGGAGCGTACACCGACTGCATCGGAATACGAGGCACTTGATTTCGCTTGGCGGGTCTGCAAGCATGTCAAGTCGAATGCAATAGTCTTTAGTAACTGTGATCAGACGGTCGGCATTGGTGCCGGCCAGATGTCTCGTGTTGATTCATCCAGGATTGCTGTTCAGAAGGCACTGCTCCCGACACAGGGGACAGTGCTTGCTTCGGACGCTTTTTTTCCTTTCCGTGACGGGGTCGACGCAGCAGCAGAAGCCGGTGTAACTGCTATTATTCAGACAGGTGGCAGTGTTCGCGATGAAGAGGTTATTAAAGCTGCCAACGAGCATGGCATTGCGATGATCTTCACCACAATGAGGCATTTTAGGCATTGAAATAATGTATCAATGATAAGAAATGAGCGACAATCAGAGGTGAGGAATATATGAAAATACTTGTAATCGGTGGCGGTGGACGTGAACATGCCCTTGTCTGGAAAATTGCTCAGTCCCCGCTCGTAACTAAGCTCTATTGCGCACCGGGAAATCCGGGCACTGCAGCTCTGGCGGAAAATCTTCCGATTGCTGTTGATCAGTTGGACGAACTCTTAGCGTTTGCCTACGAAAATAAGATTGATTTGACCGTGGTAGGTCCAGAACAACCGCTTTCACTTGGAATTGTCGACTTGTTCGAGTCGCACGGCCTAAAGGTGTTCGGGCCGTCGCAGAAAGCCGCTTTTATTGAAGGAAGCAAGGCTTTCTCAAAAGATTTAATGCAGAAATATAACGTACCTACTGCAGCTTACGGTGTGTTTACCAATCAGGCCGAGGCCGAGGAATTCATCAACAGTACCGGTGCACCAATCGTTGTTAAAGCAGATGGCCTGGCGGCCGGTAAAGGTGTCATTATTGCGCAGACATGCGAGGAGGCAATTTCTGCGGTGCGTGATATGCTCAGTGGCAACGCTTTCGGCAGCGCTGGATCGCGTGTTGTAATTGAAGAGTTTTTAACCGGTGAAGAAGCTTCTTTTCTGGTAATAACCGACGGCAAAAACATAATTCCGCTGGCAAGCGCCCAGGATCATAAGGCTGTTTTTGATGGCGATCAGGGGCCTAATACCGGCGGAATGGGCGCATATTCTCCTGCTCCTGTCGTAACATCAGCCATTCATGAAAAAGCTATGTTGCAGGTAATTCGTCCGACAGTGGACGGTATGGCCACAGAAGGTAGGCCCTATCGCGGCGTTTTGTATGCTGGTTTAATGGTGAAAGACGGAGATGTTAAAACACTTGAGTTTAATGCGCGTTTCGGTGATCCGGAATGCCAGCCTCTGCTCATGCGGATGAAATCAGATATTGTGCCGGTGTTATTAGCCGTTGCCAACGGTGACCTTGCCGATGCCGCCATCGAGTGGCATGACAAAGCGGCTGTCTGTGTTGTCATGGCCTCCGAAGGATACCCGGGAGATTACCGGAAAGGTGATGGAATCGAAGGTCTGGAGCATGCGGCGGAGGTAGCGGAGTTGTACGTATTCCATGCTGGAACCGCACAAAAAGATGGCGCTTGTGTTACAAGCGGTGGCAGAGTTCTTGGTGTTACTGCCCTTGGTGCAACTGTTAAAGACGCCATTGCAGCTGCCTACAAGGGTGTTTCTAAAATAACCTGGCCAGGCGTTCAGTATCGCAGTGATATTGGTAAAAAAGCACTTGAACGACTATAGGCCACGATCATTTAGGTAATAAAAAGTCCAGAGGTTGACGATGAAAAAAGCACCAATTGTACTGATAATGATGGGAAGCGAATCGGATCTTCCTGTAATGAAGGAAACTGCCGATATACTCCGCGCGTTTGACGTGCCATATGAGATGCGAATTTCATCGGCGCACCGCTCTCCGGTAAAAACACTGACTCTTGCATCAGAAGCTGCCGGTCGCGGTATTAGAATCATAATCGCCGGGGCAGGGATGGCAGCTCACTTAGCAGGTGTGGTTGCGTCAAAAACAATCCTGCCGGTTATTGGCGTGCCTATGCCTGGAGGAGCCCTTGGCGGTGTTGATGCCCTGTATGCGACTGTTCAGATGCCGGGAGGTATACCGGTCGCAACTATGGCGATAGGCAAGGCAGGAGCAAAAAATGCCGGATTGTTCGCCATACAGATTCTGGCTCTTTCAGAAACGCATCTAGCCGAGTCGCTGTCTCGCTACAGAGTGGAGATGGATAAAGAGTTGGAACTAAAGGATGCAGCACTACAGGACCAGTAAAATCGCCGTATCTACAGCAGCAAAAATTGTTTTTTTGCAGTAGAAGAATAAAATGTGGTTGACTTTTTTGTACGGCACGTGGTAGATAACGGTTCGCTTTTGATGGTCCTATTCCCCTTTAGCTCAGTTGGTAGAGCAGGTGACTGTTAATCACCTTGTCCGTGGTTCGAGTCCGCGAAGGGGAGCCAAAAAGTTCAGGCACTTACAAGTTTTCTTGTAGGTGCCTTTTTTTGTTTTATTTTTTGTTTCCGCTTTGTTGCCAATTTAAGCCTTGCTAGGGGTGAAAAGCAATTGACTGCTCGTTCAATTTTTCCTGAATTATGATTGTGAGTTTACCTTGTAAATATCTATAATAAGATTACAATGAAAAATAATTATATCAGTGCGATAGTCGAATCGCAAAAAACATCTTAGAGAGCCCCTTTCAAAACGCCGTGAGTGGTCGATATGCAGGGCACTAGCAAGTAAGTAAAGCGTATGTATTATACGCTGAGTTTTTAAGCTAGTGGCAACTTAGCAGATCGCTATCTCAGTTTTTAAAGGGGCTCTGTTTTTGCCGTTATTTATTAAGCTGTGAGTTAGACAGATATATTGATTTGATGCTGACTCTTTAGTTAACGAAATTTATATGCGTTAAAATCTTTGCTATGTGTGTGGTAGAGAAAAACTTGGTTACAGATTCAACATCGCCATTCTTCTTTAAACAGGAAAAAATACCATGAAAACAAATCATATAACGGTCGCTTCGTTTTTTGGTGTGGGCCTGCTGGTTACCCTGATGATGGCATTTACATTATGGTCATTCAGGCAGATCGAAATTGTTGAGGGGACGAGTAAGCATACCAAAATGATAATAGGCGCTGCGGACGATTTGCTGTCTGCATTGAAAGACGCTGAGACCGGGCAACGTGGCTTTTTGATGACCGGTAATGAGTCTTTCCTTGAACCGTACTTAACGGTGCATGATGTCGTTAGCAACAATCTGAATGAGTTGCGTAAAAACACCCAGATTACTGCCGCTCGCGCACATTTAGATGTAATGCGTCCATTATTGGATGCCAAATTGGCTGAAATGGCTACCCTCATCGAGTTGCGCAGCAGTGGCAACATGACGACAGTAGTCGCTGCCGTAGCGGGTGGGCAGGGTAAGAGGTTGATGGATTCGATTCGTTCAGAGATGCACAGCTTTCTGAAAATAGAAGAGGATGCACTGAAAAAAAGTGAGGCAAAGCTGCATTCGAAGATGCGTCTGATGTTTGTTATTATCGTTGTTAGCTGTTTTCTGACTTTGATTCTTGCTCTGTCATTTGCCTATTTGCTTAATCGCCAAATTAAGCAACGGTTCAAGAATTTAGTCCATAGTGAGACAGAGCGTTTACTAAGGCTTCAGGAAGAAACCAATAAGCAACTGCAGAAAGTTAACGTAACAGCGCAGGAGAACGAGGAAAAACTTGCCGTTACGCTAAATTCTATCGGCGATGCGGTAATAACTACCGATGCGCTTGCGCGTGTAACAAGCATGAATCCAATTGCCGAGCAGTTAACCGGTTGGACGCAGGATGAAGCCAGCGGTCGAACAGTGGACGAAATTTTTCACATCATCAATAAAAACAACCGACTGCAGGCCACTATACCAGTAATGGATGCAATTGCGCATGGCACCGTTCAGGGTTTGGCCAACCACACTGTTTTGATTGCACGCGATGGTGCAGAGTGCGATATCGCGGACAGTTGTGCCCCAATCCTCAACCGTAACGGAGAGATAATCGGTGCTGTGCTGGTTTTTCGAAATGTCACTGAGGAGTATGCAGTTCAGGAATCTTTGCGTGATAGTGTCGAGTTGACCCAGACAATCTTCAACACTGTGGCCGACTCCATTATCACCATACAAGCTGATGGCAGCTTCATTGAGACGATTAATATGGCGGCAGAGCATATGTTTGGCTACACAGCTGCAGAACTCGTTGGGAATAACTTCAGTTTACTGATCCCCGAGCTTAACTTGGAACATATGGATAGCTCGCTTGAGCGTTTCTGTGTGAATTGTGAAGACTTCGTAAATGATGTGGGTCATGAGTTAGTGGGACTGCGGAAGGATGGCACCTTTTTACAGCTTGAGATCTCAGTAAGCGCTATGCGACTTAAGGGGCGGCGTTTTTATGCCGTCATATTACGTGATATCACCAATCGTAAGCTGGCTGAAGCAATGCTGCTAAAGGCCGGTGCTCTGCAGAGTGCCATTTTCAACAGTGCCAACTTCTCAAGTATTGCTACCGATGCAAACGGTGTCATTCAGATATTCAATGTAGGTGCAGAAAGAATGCTTGGTTACTCGGCAGCTGAGGTGATGAATACGATCACTCCAGCCGATATTTCTGATCCGCAGGAGGTAATAGCACGAGCCGAAGCATTAAGTATCGAACTCGAAACATCAATCGCGCCTGGCTTCGATGCGTTGGTGTTCAAGGCATCCCGTGGTATCGAGGACATCTATGAATTGACCTATATTCGTAAGGATGGAAGTCGCTTTCCAGCGGTTGTGTCGGTGACTGCG
>CAIQWT010000105.1 GCA_903875605.1 uncultured Geobacteraceae bacterium
CGTTTGTCTGTTTCATATTCAACATGGGCAGTTGCGATGGTGATACCACGCTCACGCTCTTCAGGGGCATTGTCAATTTGATCAAATGCTTTGTACTCAGCCTGACCTTTGCCGGCGAGAACTTTGGTGATTGCGGCAGTCAAAGTGGTCTTGCCGTGGTCGACGTGCCCAATAGTACCGATGTTTACATGAGTTTTATTACGTACAAATTTTGCTTTTGCCATGAGAAAGGCCCTCCTGAATTACGGATTTAGAGTTTAATTAACCCTTTACTTTTGCAACTATTTCTTCAGCAACCGATTTTGGAACTGGCTCATAATGGTCAAATGTCATTGCATATGTTGCTCGACCTTGTGTAGCTGATCTCAGATCAGTTGAATATCCAAACATTTGTGCAAGTGGAACCATAGCACTTATAACCTGAGCACCCGCGCGAGAATCCATACCCATGATTCGTCCACGTTTGGAGTTAAGATCACCTATAACATCGCCCATATAATCTTCGGGCACAACAACTTCTACAGACATAATAGGCTCAAGAATAATTGGGCCGGCTTTTGAACAACCCTCTTTGAAACCCATTGAACCGGCAATTTTAAAAGCCATCTCAGAGGAGTCAACTTCGTGATATGAACCATCAATCAACGTAACTTTGACATCAACTACCGGGAACCCAGCCAAAACTCCATTATCAAGAGCTTCTTTAATACCTTTATCAACAGCAGGAATAAATTCGCGCGGTACAGTACCGCCTTTAATTGCATCAACGAATTCATAACCTTTACCAGCTTCCGGCTGTGGCTCAACTTCAAGCCAGACGTGACCATACTGACCACGACCACCAGATTGGCGTACAAATTTACCTTCAACTTTGACCTTTTTGGTTACAGTCTCACGGTAAGCTACTTGAGGCTTGCCAACATTTGCTTCAACTTTAAACTCTCGCATTAAACGATCTACAATGATTTCAAGATGTAACTCGCCCATTCCTGAAATAATGGTCTGGCCGGTCTCTTCATCAGTTTTAACGCGGAAAGATGGGTCTTCACTTGCTAGTTTCTGTAAACCAAAACCGAGTTTTTCCTGCTCAGCTTTTGTTTTAGGCTCAATTGCAATCGAGATGACCGGCTCAGGAAACTCGATGGACTCCAAAATTACTGCCTTATCTTCATCGCAGAGAGTATCGCCGGTTGTTGTGTACTTAAGACCAACTGCAGCTGCTATATCACCTGCATAAACTTCTTTTACTTCTTCGCGTTTATTTGCGTGCATCTTAAGAATACGACCAATGCGCTCACGCTTGCCCTTGGTGGAATTGTAGATATACGAACCAGCTTGAACAACACCGGAATAAACTCGGAAGAAAGTTAACTGACCAACGAACGGGTCGGTCATAATTTTGAAACCAAGAGCGGAAAACGGTTCTGAATCAGAGGCATGACGCTCTATTTCAAGACCTTTATCAGTATCAATTCCTTTTACCGGAGGAATATCCATCGGGGAAGGCATATAATCAACAACGGCATCAAGAAGATTCTGTACGCCTTTGTTTTTAAAAGAAGAACCGCAAATAACCGGGCAGAATTTGATTCCGATAGTACACGCACGTATTGAAGCTTTTATTTCAGCTTCAGTTAAATCTTCACCGGAGAGATACTTCTCCATAAGTGCATCATCGTGGCTAGAGACTTCTTCAATCATTTTTTCGCGGTATTCTAATGCTTCATCGAGCAAATCAGCAGGAATTTCCTCTGTACGGTAAGTAGCACCCAGATTTTCATCATCCCATAATATTGCTTTCATTGTTACAAGGTCGATAATCCCCTTGAAATTTTCTTCTTTGCCGATTGGAAGCTGAATAGGAAGTGGGTTAGCTTTCAGACGGTCTTTGATCATCTGTACGCCGCGAAAAAAATCCGCTCCAACACGATCCATCTTATTAATAAAGGCAATACGGGGGACACCGTACTTATCAGCCTGACGCCAAACTGTTTCTGATTGAGGTTCAACACCACCTACTGAACAGAACACGGCAACGGCACCGTCAAGCACTCGCAAAGAACGCTCTACTTCAATGGTAAAGTCAACATGACCAGGTGTATCAATAATATTAATACGATGATCATTCCAGGTGCAGGTAGTTGCAGCGGACGTGATAGTAATACCACGCTCTTGCTCCTGCTCCATCCAGTCCATTGTAGCTGTACCTTCGTGGACTTCGCCAATTTTATGGGATACGCCGGTATAATAAAGAATACGCTCGGTCGTAGTAGTTTTACCTGCATCAATATGAGCCATGATGCCGATATTTCTATATTTATCAAGTGGTGCTAAGCGGGGCACTGAATCCTCCAGAAACGGATAATACTACTACCAGCGATAATGGGCGAAGGCACGGTTTGCTTCAGCCATTTTGTGAACATCTTCACGTTTTTTGACAGCGGAACCACGATTATTAAAAGCGTCCAGAATTTCACCGGCTAACTTATCTTTCATCGTTTTTTCGCTGCGTGCGGTTGAATACTTAATCAACCAACGCATTGCCAAAGACATACGGCGCTCCGGGCGAACTTCAATCGGCACCTGATATGTCGAACCACCAACACGGCGCGACTTAACTTCCAAAGTAGGCTTGATATTGTCCAGGCTTTTCTTGAGGACTTTAACCGCTTCGTCGTTAGAACGTTGAGCTACAAGCTCAAGGGCACCATACATAATTGATTCAGCGACACTCTTCTTACCTGCAAGCATAAGCGTATTGATAAGTTTTGCCACAACCTTATCGTTAAACTTTGGATCTGGCAGAATTAATCTTTTAGGAACTTCTCTTCTTCTCGGCATATATTTCCCCTCAACTAAACAGGTTCAGTATTAAGTATTATTTCGGACGCTTGGCGCCATACTTTGATCGACTCTGCAAACGGCCCTTAACACCAACCGAGTCGAGTGTGCCACGTACAATGTGGTAACGAACGCCTGGAAGGTCTTTTACCCTGCCGCCGCGAATAAGGACAACTGAGTGTTCTTGAAGATTATGACCAACGCCTGGAATATATGATGTTACTTCAAGGCCGTTAGTTAAACGAACTCTGGCTACCTTACGGAGAGCCGAGTTAGGCTTCTTAGGTGTGGTTGTATAAACCCTTGTACATACGCCACGCTTCTGAGGACATGACTTCAGAGCCGGGGCCGTTGATTTATCTTTTTTGCTTTCTCTACCGGACCTGATTAGCTGGTTGATTGTTGGCATAGTCGTCAAATTCTCCAGATACAAAATATCGAACTGCTCCGAACAGGAGCGAATCCTGAAACTAACAAAAATATGAGCGTACTGTCAATATATTTTATTCAATTATGGTTTTTTTGTGAATCGTTATCGATTCGTTGTGTGTTCCATACAGAATATAATACATATTTTATCCTGTATGGGTGTAATTCTTGATCGCTCTGACAGTTTAGCGGATGGGAATGGAATAATTAGTAGGGTCGGAATTTCACCGACATCTCCATTCGGGTCAGCAGCGTTTGTTACCCCTCTGATTTGAGGAACCGAACTTGTACTCTTTTTACTAATGACCTGTCAATATTTATTTTGCTTTTTATTGATATTTCTTTTTTATTTATATTCCTAGCTCCAATCATGACTTTAATCACCTGTTGTTTTGATGCCGTAACGGCTCTCAGTTCTTTTATTTACGCGGTTTGCAATCTTTTATCCGGAAAAATTGATATTAACATTGCCACAAGCACACAGAGCGCTCCCGCAATACCATATACACCGAGCCGTTCATTTAGCATAAGCCGTGCGTATAAGGCTGCAAAAACGGGTTCAGTACAAAAGATGAGTGCCGTGTTGGTGTGACTGATATGTCGTTGCATAGAGGTTTGTACTAAGAAAGCGAATACTGTAGCAATGATAGAGCAAACCAGAAGAGGTATCAGTAAGTGCGGATACCATATCATGACCTCTTTACCACGCACTAATGCAACTGAATAGCTAAGAAGTGCTACAACTCCTAGCTGAATGACGGTCAACCAATAATAATCACTTCGACGCACATATTCTCCGGTACAGATCAAATGCAGCGATACGCATACCGCGCAGACTGCAGCCAAGAGATCTCCTCTGTTTACGTGTAACGAGCCGTTTCCGCATAACAATAGTAACCCTGCCAATGCAAGTACTACCGCCATCCTTACACCACCTGTTATCCTATTTTTAAGAACAAAAGCGGCAAAAACAGGGACAATTACAACATTCAGACCGGTTAGAAAGCCAGTATTTGAAGCACTCGTATAAAGCAACGCCAGTGTTTGAAAAGCATAGGCTCCAAAGAGAACAACACCCATTATTGTACCGCGAATTACGGTAGCTCCATCA
>CAIQWT010000106.1 GCA_903875605.1 uncultured Geobacteraceae bacterium
CTGTTTCCGGTGTACAAATCCAGTTGAATTCTTTAAAAATAATAGGAAAAATCCTTCATTTCAAATGGCGAATCATTTAAGCATTCTATAAAAACATCAACCAAAAATGGATCAAACTGAGTATTTTTTTTCTTAACAAGTTCGCGCAGCGCAATCTCCTTATTCAAGCCTTCTCTATACGATCGATTTGAAATCATGGCGTCAAACGCATCAGCAACGCTTACTATTCTGGCGTGTAGCGGGATCTGCTCACCTTTCAAGCGGCCGGGATATCCTGTCCCGTCCCAGTGTTCATGGTGATGAAGGATGGTTGAACCAATATGGCTTAATTCATTGATACCTACAACAAACAGAGTCCCTTTCAAGGTGTGTTCACGAGTTAGTGTCTCCTCGCGTAGGTTAAGGCTATCCGGTTTGTTTAGGACGTCTTCAGCAGTGTTATATTTACCTATATCATGTAACATTGCACCCAGATACAGGTCACGCATCTCTATTATAGGTAACTTTAGCTTATAACCAATACTCAGACAGTAGTCAGCAACCCTGCGGGCTTGGCCCTGCGTATAACTGTCTTTCAGTTCTAACGCCCCCAATAGGGACTGGATGATACTGTTGAATAGGTGTGGAGACCAAATATGCGATGAAGCCTTCTGGGCCAGCATTGCATTGGAAATTTCATCTGACACGCTACGCCCGATCAGTATAGTAACTATTGCAAGGCCAAAGTTTATGGCTGTACCGGATCCCTGACTGGTGATAATAGTTCCGTCAATGACAACCGGGCTAACGCCATCATATATTCCACCATTTAATCTGTCTTTATAAGTTGGATGACAGGTTACTTTTTTACCACAAAGCAGACCGTTTTCGGCAAGTACGATAGGTGCGGCGCAGATAGCACCAATTAGTTTGTCTTTAGCAGTGAATTCAGTAAGTAGTGCATGAATACGTGGATCTACATTAAGATTGTCAGTGCCCGGCTGTCCTCCCGGTAGTACAATCATGTCGAATGCACCGGCATTGACAGCATCGATCTCTGTATCAGGAACAATACTTATATTGTGGGCTCCAATAACCGGTCCCGATTTTAAGCCAACCAGGACTACCTCAATATCTGCTCTGCGAAGTATGTCGACTACTGCTAACGCTTCAATTTCTTCAAATCCTTGCGCCAGAGGCATAAGTACTTTTGCCATGTATTTCTCCCTGATATCATCTTATATTTGATTATTCTAAGCTTAAATAAATAAAAATCAAGTGATTATCGAAGTAGAGAACAAGGAATGTTATCAGGATCAGGTACGATCGGCATATTCTTTAACACCGCCGAACGTTAGGCGATGAATTGGGGTGGGCCCCAATTTCCTGATTGCTTCCATGTGTGACATACAGCCGTACCCCTTGTGGGCGGCAAAGCCGTATCCTGGGTGCTTTGAGTCCATTTCTACCATTAACCTGTCACGGGTTACCTTTGCAATAATAGAAGCAGCGGCTATTGAAAGGCTTAAGGAATCGCCCTTTATAATTGTTTTTTGTTGGATATTACTGCTGATGGAGCTGATACCATCGATCAGCAGATAGTCTGGTTGAGGAACCAACTGGTTAACAGCATCCAGCATGGCCTGCCGAGTGGCTTGCAGAATATTGATCAGGTCAATTTCGGCTGAACTAATAATACCGACTCCAACTGACAGCGCTTGTTCCATGATGACCTCAAATAATCGCTCTCTCTTTTGAGGAGAAATCTTTTTCGAATCATCAACTCCGTTAATCATGATTGCTTTAGGCAGAATTACTGCTGCTGCAATCACCGGCCCAGCCAACGGACCTCGTCCTGCCTCGTCAATTCCTGCTACAGATGTAAACCCATCACAGTAAGCAATTCTTTCGAACAGTAGCATGTCAAGAGGTGCTGCAGAAAAAAGTTCACCTTGTTGTATCATGAATCATCCTTACCCTAATAAACAGGATACCTGAATAAACAATGTTGCCTTGAATGTGTGATTGTATGAAATGGAAATATAAACATGATACAAACAAGAAAGCCCCGCAAGAGCGGGGCTTTCAGTAATCTATTTTGCAACCGGTACGTATTTCTTTTCGCGGATTCTGGCCGCTTTACCGCGCAATTTCCGTAGATAGTATAGCTTAGCACGACGAACATGGCCACGAACCATAACCTCAATATTCTCGATGTTTGGTGAATGGAGCGGGAAGGTCCTCTCGACGCCGATACCATTAGAAATTTTACGAACAGTAAAAGTTTCACGAACACCGCCGTTCTGGCGAGCAATACATACGCCTTGATAGGCCTGAATACGCTGTTTATCTCCTTCAACAATCTTTACATGAACTTTTACAGTATCCCCGACCTTGAAAGGGATGACATTTTTTTTCATTTGGTCAAATTCCAGAAAATCAATTGTGTTCATTTTTAGCTTCCTCCCGTATTATACTCGTTTTGTGAGTTGTGTGTCTTAGCGTTCAATTCCTTTTATCCGATCAAGCATGATTGCCGCTGCAGAACGAACCGACAGATGGTTATATATTCCGTTCCCTGCAATTGGTTCAAGTATGATATCTGCATTTGCAAAACATTCCTCGGTCAAACCCCATCCAGTGCCCAGTAGAAGTAGATATGGCTGGTCTGAGTCTTTCAGGAGATTTCTGAATGATGACAGAGCTGTTGCATCAGCACGCTGTGCAGCTCCAGTTACTACAGTTACAACTTTTTTGCTGAATCCGCTTTGCAAGTCAACTATCGCCGAAGATATTGTTGGTGTAACCCTTACTATATCAAGCGCCTGGCGACGATCA
This sequence comes from uncultured Geobacteraceae bacterium, assembly GCA_903875605.1. GTDB lineage: Bacteria > Desulfobacterota > Desulfuromonadia > Geobacterales > Pseudopelobacteraceae > JACRCG01. Next base: position 2,818 of record CAIQWT010000106.1, read on the forward strand.
GGATTATATTCTGCTCCCCAGCCCTGTTGCCAGTGACCGCTGATTCGCTCAGCCAGTTTTCTCTGCTCTTCAGATGGTGTCACAATATAAAATCGATCCAGTCCAAATGTTTTTGATGAGCGGGCAATGTCATGCTGATCAAGGTTTGTTAAAGCAGAGGTTACAACTTCATGGTGCTTGTTATAAACCGGATAATGGACAAGTGCAATTGCCAGATTATTACAAGTCACAGTGTTTCTCCTGCTCAATCTCGATCAACATGTTCCGGTCTTCACGCGTTAACATAACTTGAGAGAGCAGATCTGGTCGCAGCGTCCTGGTTTTGCGCAGTGATTCCTTTCGGCGCCATTTTCTAATAAGTTCATGATTACCCGAAAGTAGGGTGTCCGGAACAGACAAACCTTTAAATTCTGGTGGACGAGTGTAGTGTGGGTACTCTAGCAAACCGTCACTAAATGAGTCGTATTCTGCTGATTCAAGGCTTCCAAGAGCACCCGGAATCAGTCTTGTTACCGAGTCAACTAGAGCCATTGCAGCAATTTCACCACCAGAGAGGACAAAATCACCAAGAGAAATCTCGTCATCAGCGTAGAGAGAACGAATCCTCTCATCAATTCCTTCATAACGTCCACAAACAATTATTAGACCGGGTTTCTCCGCAAAATCCATGGCTATTCTATGGGTAAGTGGCCTACCGTGCGGAGATGTAAACACGACACTCGATGTCTTGTGCATTGCTTTTACTGACTCAATGCATGCCGCAAGAGGTTCGGGTTTCATAACCATACCAGCACCGCCACCGTATGGTGAATCATCAGCAGTCTGATGCCGGTCGGTTGCCCAGTCCCTGATGTTGTGAAACAAAATGTCAATGAGCTGTTTGTCTTTAGCCCGTCTGATAATACTTTCATCAAAAGGACCGGAAAACATTCCTGGAAATAGAGTCAGAATGTCAAATATCATAAATCCAGCAGACCATCAAGCGGGGTGATGATCATAGTCTTACCCGGGATGTCAATTTCAGAAATTACATCAGCAATGGCAGGTATTAAATATTCTTTGTCATTACCACGCACGACATATATATCACTACTGCCGGTTTCAAAAATATCAACAATTGTTCCCAATACGATACCTAAATCTGTCTGAACAGCAAGTCCGATGAGGTCACGCCAGTAATATTCATCAACATCAGGAATCGGCAATTGACTGCGCTTAAGACAAAGTTCCAACCCTTTCAGGTATAGTACCTGGTTTATGTCAGAAAAGTCATTAAGACCCAAGATGAAACCGCCGGCATGAGCAGAGACACTCTTTAAAGCAAATTCAGTTAAATAACCGTCTATCCCCTTCAGGAAAACGGTAGTTGCTGATTGCAGGCTTTGTATATTACCGGAATAGGAGTAGACTTTCAAAAGTCCTTTAATTCCGTGAGTCCCGATGATTTTGCCAACAGGAACATATTCATTCTGATCTGTCATTTACTCTACAATCTTAAGAATAGCCTTCTTGTTGTCTTTTGTAGAAACAGCATTTAGAATAGTACGAATCGCTTTAGCGGTACGTCCTTCCTTGCCGATGATTCTTCCCATGTCATCTTTGGCGACGGTCAAGCTTATGACCAGAGTTTCCTCTTCTGTCTCCTCGGTAGCATTTACTTGAGTCGGGTCATCAACCAGTGCCTTTGCAATGCTTTCAACAAGAGTTTTCATAGCGGTATCCTCTGCTGTCCATAGAGAGTGACCGGCGGACCGGAAAATCTGGATATGTTATGCGGTAGGTGCAGCAGCCTTGTCAAAAAGTCCTGCATTTTTAAGAATCTGACGAACTGTATCAGTCGGCTGTGCGCCTTTGCTGAGCCAATCTGCAGCTCTCTCTGTTTTTAGTTTGACAACAGCTGGGTTTTTGGTCGGATCGTATGTTCCAACGTTTTCAATGAAGCTGCCATCTCTACGACTGCGCTCGTCAGCAACAACAATTTGGTAGAAAGGTCTCTTTTTTGCGCCTGCACGTGCAAGCCTGATTTTTGTTGCCATTGGGTGTTTCCTCCTGATTTTGTGCTTCTTGGATAGTATTTTGTGAATCCTGATTATGTATCAATTAACGGAATGGCATCATTCCTTTGCCAAGTCCCCCCATACCTTTAAGGAGACCCTTAGGGCCGAGCTTTTGCATCATCTTCATCATTTTTTGAGCTTCTGTAAAGCGTTTGAGCAACAAATTCACTTCTTGTACTGTTGTTCCGCTCCCTTTTGATATACGTAAACGGCGACTGCCATTTATTATGCCATGGTTAGCTCGCTCACCAGGGGTCATTGATCGGATGATTGCTTCTATACGCTTGATCTCATTTTCACTCGGTTGGGCGCCTTTCATCTGCTTCATCATTTTGCCCATACCAGGAATCATTCCCATAATCGATTCCATTGAACCCAGCTTTTTTATCTGCTGCATTTGTGCAAGAAAATCCTCTAGATCAAACTGGTTTTTTTTCAGTTTTTGCTGGAGGACTGCAGTTTCTTTTTCATCGAAAATAGACTGCGCTTTTTCAACCAGAGTAAGAACATCACCCATCCCAAGAATACGCGAGACAAGTCTGTCTGCATGGAAAACTTCCAATGCATCCAGTTTCTCACCAAGTCCGACAAATTTTATCGGTTTTCCGATAACGGCTCTAATGGAAAGAGCTGCACCGCCTTTTGCATCGCCATCCAGTTTGGAAAGAACAACACCACTGATCTCAAGCCTATTATTAAAACCACTGGCAATTGAAACAGCTTCCTGTCCTGTCATGGCATCAGCCACAAAAAGGATTTCGCGAGGTTGGACAGCTCTATTTATCTCGCTTAACTCGTCCATCAGAAAATCATCAATCTGATGACGACCGGCGGTATCAAGAATAACCGTGTCGTAGCCATTTAATTCAGCAAATTTCATGGCATTAACACAAATATCAAGTGGTTTCTGATCTGCGGTTGAAGCAAATACCTCAAGACCAAGCTGGCGGCAAACTGTATTCAGCTGTTCAATTGCAGCAGGGCGATATACATCAGCCGATACAAGCAATGGACGTCGTTTCTGCTTTTTGAGCAGATTACCAAGTTTACCACATGTCGTTGTTTTGCCGGCGCCCTGGAGTCCTACCATCATAATTGCGACTGGAGGCTTTGCCGCTAAATCAAGTGAGTTATCTTCGTCCCCGCCCATGATAGCAATAAGTTCGTCATGGACTATTCTGATAACCTGCTGACCCGGTGACAGGCTGGTGAGCACTTCTGTGCCAACAGCCTTCAGGCGGACATTCTCTACAAAATCTTTGACGACCTTAAAATTGACATCTGCTTCGAGGAGAGCCAGGCGAACCTCTCGCAAAGCTTCCTTAATGTTATCCTCAGTCATCACTCCCTGACCGCGAAGCTTCTTGAAGACGGATTCCAATTTGTCGGATAAGCTGTCAAACATCGTAGGTATTACTGCCCCGCTACAGAGTTATTCCAAAAGGGGGTCACTATAAAGGTGCATCCTCGCTGCTGTCAAGAACTATTTGTTTTTAAAGCCGTATTATGCCTGGTTGTGGTGGTCTGACTCCATGATTTTGTTCCGTATTGATCTTTTATGTGATTGATAGTCATAATTGTATTGACCTAGATATCTGGACCTTCTGGGATTACTGAACTCCAGATGGGCTCGTAATGAGAATTGCTATCTTTTCGATATATGGAAGCTGGTAAAAGTCTTTCAGAGGTGAGGGTCTGGAATACACTGTCATAAAGTTCACTGCTGAATCGAATCGCTAGACCACAGTCCGTTGAAAGAGCGCGTGGTGCTGGTATAAGCAAAATAGCCAGTCCACTTTTTTTTAGAATGTTTTCTGCCTTCATGACTCGGTGTGCTGAATTAAATACCGCAAGTAGTTGGCCATTTTGAATCACGGAAATCCCCCGATATTTAGGATCAATTGACTGATCCCACTGTAATGCTAATTGACAAAAACCGCTTGAGTTTCTACTATGCCCGGAAAGGAGCAATAAATGCAGAATGCTATCTCCATCATCGGATTGCTTATCCTGGCTTTAATTATCAGTATTCCATGTGGTTATGTTCGACAAAATTTCTCAAAATATTCCCTGATGTGGTTTTTTTTGATTCATTTGCCGATCCCGATTATTATGTTTTTGCGTATCAAAGCCGGACTTAATTGGCATTTCATCCCTTTGACTCTCGGAAGCTCAGTCGCTGGTCAAATAATAGGCGGTGCCATGAGTCGTCGGAGAAAGAAAGATGCTAAAGCGCCCTAGAATGCCTTTTCCGCGTCAGCTGTCAGGGGTTATGCAGGATAGTCTTCCTGACCTCGGATTGGCCGAACGCTTGAGAGAAGCCGAAATATGGCGCATTTGGCCGGATGTTGTCGGGACGGCACTTGCTTCCAGGGCTCAACCGTTGAGGATTATCCGTGGCACGCTTACGGTTGCCGTTTCCAGTGCACCATGGATGCAGGAGCTCCGGTTTATGACTGAGATGATGAAAGAAAAACTCAACAGCTGTCTTGGTCATGAAGTCGTGCGTGAAATAGTGCTTAAAGCCGGCAGGGTTGACATACCTAAAATTGAAGTTCCTGAGAAAATCGTTGAACTCCGAATACTAACCACCAAGCAGCTGGCCCTTATTGAAGCACAATCTTCCGTAATTAAAGATCCGGAAACACGGCAGGCTTTTATTGCGCTTATGCAGGCCAGTATGGAGCATGCGCGGTGATCAAATACCCAGGTGAGGGCTATGATCGTGTCAATTGACGATATTTTATACGGTGTGGGATGTCAGCAGCTGATCCCAGTCTCCTCTTTCTATCATCTTCATACTCCGAATAGTTCCCTTCGAACCAGACAGCTTTTGAATCGCCCTCGAAAGCCAGGATATGAGTGGCTATACGATCCAGAAACCAGCGATCATGGCTGATAACTACTGCACAACCGGCAAAATTCTCCAGTGCTTCCTCCAACGCCCGCATGGTGTTGACATCCAGATCATTGGTTGGTTCATCAAGGAGTATTACATTAGCGCCACTCTTCAGCATTCGAGCTAAATGTACACGGTTACGTTCACCACCTGAAAGGGTTCCGACTTTTTTCTGTTGATCGCTGCCGGAAAAATTAAAACGTGATACATACGCTCTTGAATTTACCAAAACCTTGCCGAGTTGGATAGCCTCCTGTCCTTCAGAAATTTCTTCCCAAATTGTCTTGTCTGGATTGAGAGCGTCACGGCTCTGATCAACATAAGCCAGCTGAACAGTATCTCCAATTCTGAATGAACCTGAGTCGGCATGCTCCTGTCCGGTGATCATACGGAAAAGGGTTGTTTTGCCAGCGCCGTTAGGACCGATAATGCCAACAATTCCACCACGCGGCAGCCGGAAAGTCATTTCTTCGACAAGCAGTCGATCTCCGTACCCCTTGGCAACATTTTCTGCCTCGATGACAATGTCACCAAGGCGTGGGCCGGGCGGCAGATATATTTCAAGCTCACGGGCATGTTTCTCACTCTCCTGGGCGACTAAATCTTCATATGCTGTGATACGTGCCTGCGATTTTGCATGTCTTCCCTTTGGAGACATTCTAATCCACTCAAGTTCTCTCTGTAGCGTTTTCTGACGATCCGATTCCTGCTTTTCCTGCGTTGCCAAACGATTTTGTTTTTGCTCAAGCCAAGAAGAATAGTTACCTTTCCACGGAATACCTTCACCGCGATCCAGTTCCAGGATCCAGCCAGCCACATTGTCAAGAAAATAGCGATCGTGGGTAACCGCAATAACAGTGCCGGGGTAGCTGTGTAGGTGATGCTCCAGCCAGGCAACTGTTTCAGCGTCCAAGTGATTGGTTGGCTCATCAAGCAGCAGAATATCAGGTTTTTTTAGTAAAAGGCGGCAGAGTGCAACCCGACGCTTTTCACCACCGGATAGAACTTTAATAAGCGCATCACCGTCAGGACAACGTAGAGCGTCCATTGCCATTTCAAGGCGCGAGTCTAAGTCCCATGCATCCAAATGATCCAGTTTTTCCTGAAGAGTTGCCTGGCGGTCACACAACTTTTCAAAATCAGCATCCGGATCTGAGAACTTGTCGGTAATGGCGTTGAATTCAGACAGTAAGTCGACAGTTTCCTGAACACCTTCTTCAACGATCTGACGAACTGTTCTGGTTTCGTCAAGTCGCGGTTCCTGCTCCAGATATCCAACTGTATAACCCTGTGAAAGTATAGCCTGACCATTAAATTCTTTATCAACGCCGGCCATAATGCGTAGCAATGATGATTTTCCTGAACCATTCAAGCCAAGTACACCGATCTTGGCTCCATAAAAATAGGATAGTGATATGTCTTTAATTACGGGTTTCTTGTCGTAGAACTTGCTGACCCGCATCATTGAATAAATAATTTTATTTGGATCAATTGCCATTGGCTTCACCTCGTTTAATTCAACTATAATCTGCACTCTTTTACACGTCGCTATACCCAGATGTCAACCGCTTTGGGTATCAGTGTGGTTAGCATTCACTTGACAAACAAGACTGATGTGGTATTGTTTGGCAACAATCCAATATTGGGGGGAAATATTATGAGTTTTAACATTCAGGAGGCTATTAAACGCTCCATCCAGACGGAAAAAAATGCGATGAACTTTTATCAACTTGGCGCACAGAAAATGAACAACCCAGATGCACGTCGCACTTTTGAAGTCCTGGCACTTGAAGAGCGTGAGCATGCATCCCACTTCTACAAAATTTATCAAGGGTCCGATATTGCTTCTTTTGATGCGTTTATGGACGCTTCTCCAGACAATGAGTCAAGTTGGATTTCTACAATTGCCCGTTTGATTTCTGCTGATTTTACTGAGCAGAAGGCACTTGAGCTGGCTATGGAGCGTGAGAAAAATCTTGAAGAGGCCTTACTTGAGACGGCTTCAAAGATAGATTCTCCTGAGATCAAGGCGGTTTATGAGCTTAATGCTAAAGAAACTCAGCATCACTATCAACTTATTGAATCAGAATATGCCCGTTTGATGGGGATGGTTCACGAATCCGATATTGATACTTTTGTCCGTGAATAGTTTTATATAATCCTTACATTGAAGATATCAAGCGTGTGGAGATGAGCCCTTGACCTGTGATTTAAACGGGTAGTCACCAGATTTTTTGATCAGAGAGTAGTCATGACAACAGATCAACCTCACATATCCGTTCTGGTTTTAGGCATCGGTAACCTTGTGATGAGCGACGATGCCGTTGGAGTGTTGGTTGCTCAAAACCTTCAAAAAAGGTACCGTTTTGCTGATAATGTTGAAATTCTGGATGGCGGAACCCTTGGATTGGATTTACTTCCCAAGCTTGAGAACATAACCAATCTCATCATGATAGACGCTGTTGAAACAGGACAAAAGGCGGGAAGTTGCGTTCGTTTGTGTGGTCAGGAACTGCCGATAGCTCTGCAGACCAAGGTGTCAGCTCATCAAATGGGGCTTAAGGATTTGCTTGCCGTATCCGAGTTAATGGGGCATTCTCCTAAAGAAATGGTGCTCATTGGAGTGCAGCCAGGTTCGACAGAAATGGAAATCGGATTAACAGCAGAAGTTGAAGCTCAGCTTGAAACGCTCATATCTAACGTATTAATTCAACTTGCTAATTGGGGCATATTTCCAGAAACTGTATCGTAATTTTTATTAGTACATATTGTTATAATTAAGAATGTCGCTCGACACTATAACAGATAAAGCCCGCTGAGATTTCTCGGCGGGCTTTATCTGTTATAGGTAAGTCTAAAGAATTATGCTGCGGTAACGATGATCTTCAGTGTAGCCGTTACTTCAGGATGAACCTTTATAGTTGCAGAGAATTCACCGGTGTGTTTGATGACATCGGCAAGGATAATACTCTTACGATCAATTTCAAGACCATTGGCTTTCAGGAAGGAAGCAATGTCCATGTTAGTAACAGCGCCGAACAGCTTGCCTTCTTCGCCGGCTTTATGCGATAGAACTATTGACAGCGATTCGAGCTTGGCACCCAGATTTTTAGCAGCCTCAAGAGCCTTGTTTTTTTTGTAGAGCATTTGACGCTTTGTGTGTTCAAGTGCCTTGGCATTACCCTCTGTGGCAAGGACTGCCAGCTTTTTAGGGAGCAGGTAGTTACGGGCATAACCGGGTGCTACTTTAACGATGTCACCGATGTGACCTAGTGTTTCAATGTTCTCATTCAGAATAACTTTCATAGTGATTTTCTCCTTTCGAGCCTGTCAAGTATGTTACAGGTTTTCCTGTGTTTTTGGGGTTCTGAAATCAACCCATAGATCGAATAATCCAATGCCGGCAATAAGCGCCAGCAAGTATGGCTGGATGATAAGCAGTGCGTATAAAAGTATCCGCACAATAGCAGGTACAGAATGTTTTGAAATTAATGCAGACATAATAGCCACACCCTGAAACAGATAGAGTATGGTGATAAGCAGTAATACATTAAGTGCAGAAGTTGTTATCGGAGATACTGGTAGTAACAGGGAAAATCCAGTTGCTATCAGGATCCAGACAAGTAAATCCGGATTTTTGTATGTACTGAAATCGTCAATTGTTATATTCACGGCCGTCTTGGCCGTAGTCTTTTTTACCAGAACAAGATTACATCCGGCAATAATAACGAGCATTACCGTGACAAGAGCCGGGTAAAGACGCTGAAGCAGCTCCGCTGCCGTAGACATCGAATGCTTGAGAAGTTCAAGCTCTTCTCCGGTTACTCCGCCTTTTTCATAGACAGCAACGGCCTGTTTCAGACTTCCAGCAATTTCGGCAGAAATCAGTTGTTGAAGATTAATACCGGAAAAAGTACTGTACGCTATGAATCCAGCGGTAAAAATCAGTAGATTTGCCGCTGTAGTCCAAAAAAGCGCACGACTGGCACCAAAACCACGAAGAAGAAGTTCCGGCATAATGTAGCTTATCATACCGCACATTCCGAGGTACAAACATCCAGCTAATAAGCCAAACAGCCCGGTTATCGCAGTAGTTGAACCAAGTAAGACTATCAGTGAAGCTAGCCGACCATGTACAAGTCGATTATATGCTGCAGGAAACGGCGCCAGTATCCCGGAAAAAATCCCAAGTGGTGGTATGGCGAGATACGCTGCAAATAACACAAATGAACCGACCACTCCAAGCAAGGACGCTTTAAGGCGTATGGGCAGGTAGTGGTCGGCTCGTGATTTCAGATTCATTCAGTTGCTATCAGCTTACTGCGTGATTAGCTGCAATCGGCAGAAGTGCTATATTCCGTGCCCGTTTGATGGCTTCGGTAATGTGACGCTGATGTGCTGCACAGTTACCTGAAATTCTGCGAGGTACAATTTTACCGCGCTCGGTAATGAAAAAGCGGAGCGTGCGGGGTTCTTTGTAGTCAATAGTCAGATTTTTTTCTGCACAGAAACGGCATACTTTACGACGTTGGAAAGGGCGCCTCTTGCGTGGTCCACCCTGTCCGCCTGGTCCACCTGCAGGACGTTGTCCCGGTCCGCCCGCTGGACGCTGTCCGGCGCTTGCAGGACGCTGATAAGATGAAGTTGTTGCTGGTCTTTCGTCACTCATGAGTATATCTCCTCCAGGGAATTATTCAGCGGCTTCTTCAGCGGCAGGTGTTTCTTCAACAATATCTTCCGTTACGGCTTCCGGCAGTTCAGCTTTCTTCTCCGGTGCAATGCGCTCAGGTTGGTTGGTGATGTTTACACTCTGGTAACGTAACACCTTGTCGTCAAGTCTCAGACGTCTTTCAAGCTCAGCAATAAGAGCGCTGTCGCCATCAAAGCGGAGATAATAGTAGCGACCTCTCGCAGACTTCTTGATGGGGTAGGACAGCTTTCTGATGCCCCAGTCATCCATCCTTAAACACTCGCCTTTGTAAGACGTGATAACGTCCTGAGCTTTTGTTGTCACCGATTTGATGTCGTCTTCGCTCAGTTCTGGCTGGAGGATGAAAATTGTTTCGTACTTCCTCATGTTGGTAATCCTCCTCACGGATTCGAGCCCCGGTCTTAGCCGGAGCAAGGAGATTTCAGCATATAAAATGCCGTCTTTAAAAGAACAAGTCTTTTACTATGATTTTTATAGAAGTGCAACAAAATCTTTATTATCGGGGCGTTTAACTAGATATTTGTTTATAAGCTCAACCGGATGATAGGAAAGTTTGGCACTGCGTAGTCCCATTTCCCCCAGATCCTGTTCCCGGTTGACGTATATGCATTCCTGAAATAGGAGATGAGCAAACTCCCGGTTTACAAGCTGATACAATCCCTCTGTAAACGGATCAGCCTTTTCAAAATGACAAACTGCGGTGTCCCTGTTAAGTCGCTCGCCGAGAGAAAAAGCCGCCACATGGTCATTCATAATAACCACAACTCCTACTAACCCGAGTTCTTCAGCATTGTTCAGTGCTTCGGACGTTGCCTGCACTTCCATCAAGAGAGAGCGCGTCGCTTCCTCCCGTGAGTTTAGAAGCCAGTTGTCCAGCAACCTAAGGCAGTCACTGTGATGACCGGTGGTACTATATATTTCGACCGTGAAGTCATGACGAGTGGTAAAATAGTTGATTCTATTTTTTTTCTTATGAAAGCGGCTTCCAGGCAGTTTGGCTAAATCCTCGCGAAGATAGAGATAATCAGATGAATCTCGCAGATTTTTTAAATCTATTGGTTCATTGGTTAAAAAATGGTCCAGAAAAGGTTCATCTGCGCCATACATTGATTGACCATTGGCAAACATAATATTCAGAGCGTCCTGAATATTACCTCCGAGTGGTGGTAGAAAGTATTTTAACCCGTCATATCCGGTACCGAGTACTATGACAGAGCTTGCGGCGGTTGTTAGTTGATACTCGTGTGCCTTTCGGAAAAGATATAGTCCGGCGAAAGTAAGTTCAGAAATGCGCGGCTGAAGTTCGGTAAATAACCGATCAAGTAGAGGTTTGTCAGCCATTTTAAGCGGTCTTGATGCAGGATACGGAGGTATTTCCATTTGAGTTCTCTGTAAATTGATGTAATATTCAGCCCTCGTTATCTATACCAGAAAAAATGTCATAGGGGGAATTGTAATGGCTATTGCTATGAAGATCGCCAGTCAAATATCTAAATCATCATGGATCCGCAAGATGTTTGAAGAGGGTGAGCGTTTGCGCCAGCAGTTTGGTGCCGATAAAATTTATGATTTTACTCTCGGAAACCCTGATGTAGAGCCTCCAGAATCATATAATCGGGAATTGCTGGCGCTAGTACAGAATCCATTGCCTGGAATGCATCGCTACATGAACAATGCAGGGTATACGGAAACACGGGCAGCAGTTGCGGATAAAATATCCAGAGATTCCTCTCTCACTGTACCGGCAGACAATATTATTATGACCTGTGGTGCCGGTGGTGCTCTCAACGTGGTGCTTAAAACTATTCTAAATCCGGGGGAGGAAGTAATAATCCTGGCTCCATTCTTTGTTGAATACAAATTTTATATTGATAATCATGGCGGTGTACCGGTTGAGGTGTGGACAAATCGCGATACTTTTCAGCTTGATATTGAAGCTATCGAAAAAGCGATTACCACCAAGACCCGCGCTATCATAACATGTTCTCCCAACAACCCGACAGGAGTGATTTATCCGGCGGAAAGCTTGAAGCGTCTCGGCGATATTCTGAAAAAAATCCATGAACGAACCGGCCATCTTATCTATGTCATATCTGACGAACCGTATGCACGTATAGCTTTTGACGGACAGCAGGTGCCAAACATATTTCCTCTAGTGGAAAGCTCCGTTATTGTGACATCGCATAGTAAAGATCTGGCTCTGCCTGGAGAACGTATTGGTTATCTGGCTGCCAATCCCCGTATGGCCACTGCCGGACAGTTTATTGAAGGAGCCGTATTCAGTAACAGGGTACTCGGTTTTGTTAATGCTCCGGCGCTGATGCAGCGTTTGGTAGCCAAGCTGCAGGATGAATCGGTAGATATCGCCGCATATCAGGCCAAGCGTGATCTATTGGTAGATGAATTGAGTGCTATGGGCTTTAGCATAGTAAAACCGGATGGTGCCTTTTACCTTTTTCCAAAATCACCAATAGCAGATGATGTCGAGTTCGTTAAGATGGCCCAGAAACATCATATTTTACTGGTACCAGGGGCTGGTTTCGGGGCGCCGGGTTTTTTTAGAATAGCCTACTGTTTTGATATAGAGATGATTAAACGAAGTATTTCTGCATGGCGGGCGCTTGCTCAAGAGGCCGGGCTGAAGGGTGAGGCGTTTAGTAAATAAGTACTCCATTTCAACTGATTCCAAGTCGCAATCAACCGAATTGCGTTGTTGGTTTAGTCAATGCTTCTCAACGTACATAAAATTAAGCCTCGTTAGTCAGTATTCACCGCACGGCATTGATTTCGATTACAACCTTGTACTAATTACATGCTGAGGAGCTATTTCTTTTGCTCCTCAGCTTTTTTTTCAAGAAATTCAATAAAATCGATAGAGCGGTGGACGAAGCGGAGGTTAAAGCGACTTTCGTACAGCAATGTTGCCGATGCGATGAAGAGGAAGATGCCTCCACAAAGAGCAATTAAGGTGGGAATCCACGCTTGGTCTGAGCTGCCATAAGCAACATTGACGGCAATGGCCAGACTTGAGGCAACAAAGAGCAGTGTAGCAGTATAAAGAGCTACCATCGCTTTCTGGATCAACATTGCTCTGCGTCTCTGTAATGCAATCTGACCGCGCAAGTGTTTCATTCTCTCTTTCGGATAAGAAATATTCCCAGTTATTACCGCTTCCACCTCACTTTTAAGGACGTTTACCCGGTCAAAAATACGCCCCAAACGGGCGGATGTTGAAAATATCAGCGTTCCGCATGCTGATATCAGAACCGCAGGGGTAATCATCGAAGTTAGAATTCTTGAACTGGTGAGTGCTTCCAATAGTTCTTTTTCGTGAATAGCCATCAGATAATATCCTCAAATCCAGCTTCGCAATCTGTTTCAGGCGATCAGTTTCAATTCTGCAATCAAATCTGCCAGAACATCGTAACCCTTCTGCCAAAATCCGCTATCAGTTATATCTATGCCTGCCAATCTGGCCGTGTCTGCAGGAGAAAGTGCACCACCAGATTCCAATAGGGCGCGGTAACCCGGCTTGAATACATCTCCGTCTTCACGGTATTTCTGAAAAAGGGCTAGCACTAGAAGTTCCGCAAATGTATAAGAATAACAGTAGAAACGGCTATGAATAAAGTGGCTGATGTAACTCCATCCCCAACGATATGCTGGGATCATCTCAACTGAATCGCCATACAGTTTACCGTTCTCCTCCAGCCAGATTTCTGCTATGCGGTCATTTGAAAGTAAACCGGCTGTGCGCTCATTATGCAGACGAAGTTCAAAGCGGGTCAATACAGTCTGACGGAAGGTTGTTGCAATGATGTCTTCAATGTTGGCGCAAAGCAGCGATCTGCGTACGACCGGATCATGCTCATTGGCCAGCAGTTTACGAGTCAGCAGCATTTCACCAAAAACTGAGGCTGTTTCGGCCAGAGGTAGCGGAGCATGATAATTCAGCATGTTTTGCTTTTGGGAAACAACAAAATGCAAGCCATGTCCCGCTTCATGGGCAATAGTGGCCAAGTCGCGCAGGGTGCCGGTAAAGTTAAGAAGTAAAAACGGTGGAAGATCAGGCGATATCCCCATGGCAAAGGCACCCCCGGATTTTCCTGTACGGGGAAGTACATCAACCCGTCGTTCAGTAAAAAATTCCTCGACAATGTCACCAAACTCAGGATCGTACTCACGGTATGAAGCAACAACCAATTCCCGCGCTTCTTCAAAAGAATAGCTTCGCTCAGCCTCCGCTACAGGTGCATAAATATCACAATTGCGCAGTTTGTCCGTTTTAAGCATTCCGGCTTTTATGCGAAAATATTCCTGAGCCAAGCCGTAGTTGGCTTCAGTAACGCACATCAGGTGTTCAACGGCCTCATCTGGAATTTCATTGCCAATATTAGTTGGCTGGATTGGCGTATCATACTGTCGCAGTTCCATCTCCTGGCCATGGTCTAACGCCATATTGTTGAAAACGGAATTGTACACGATGCCATGCTCGCCATGCCGTTCGAGGAAAATAGTCATGGCACGAAGCCGGACATCTGGGGATATGTGGTGCAGAAGTGAGAGCAGTTCTTCGCCGGTAAATTCTCGATGTTCGCCATCCAGTTCCATTTTGTAACCGAAAGAAGCTGAAAGCTCATCGAACAGTTTGGTGAAAGCGCGAACACCCGTCAGATCTTTACGTGTCAGCAGTCGTTCTTCATTTTCTTTAAGTGTATGGGGGCGAAATTTACGGATCCCTTCCATAAAATGAAGGCAATCTGCCGCTTCAGGAAGTGTGCGGAATGACCCAAAGCGTTGGTCATCCAATTCCATTAACTCAAGGTCAAAGAACAGCAACTGTTGGGAAAGCCGACTTCCCAATTCGGAACAGCGCTGGGAAAGTGCGCGGAAAATCTCATTTCCTGAGTCGGAAGCAAACAGCAGATGGGCATAGCAAAAAGGTTTTGCCATGCGAGTCTGAAGGGACTCGTATTCCCTGATCGCATCAAGAAGGTGATTGTTGTCCAAAGTTGCAACTGTTTCGAAATAGCTGTTCCTGAAATTGGCTGCAAGCTGTTCAAACGAACCAAGGTCAGCTTCCAGTTCAGGAGAATCAGGGGCAGGGTAGAGTAGGGCAGTATTCCAACGGAGATCTTTTGGCGACATTATTGGTACTCCAAGCGTGAGTGTGGATGTTTTTGCGAACCTTACACCGTATGTAAAGTGGCGTCAAGGCGAGGCAGAGAGTTGTGCTACAAAAAAACGCTATAAAAACATTGACACGCCAGATATAGTTTGCTAAAAAGTCACTTCACTTTGTGGGGGTGTAGCTCAGCTGGGAGAGCGCTTGGCTGGCAGCCAAGAGGTCATCGGTTCGATCCCGTTCACCTCCACCAAATAAATTCAGGACTTACGTTAAATCGTGAGCCCTTTTTTTGTGTAAATAATATTCGAGTTGTCGTTGGTTGTAGTAAATTCTGAGCAATAAATAAAGCCGGGCCCGGTATGGGTACGGCTTTATTTGTTTTTGGGGGAGTTACAGCTTGTTTTCTGTCACAAGAACAGGCGCTACCGGACCAATAATCTCATTTTATTTTAGATACCCTGATATTAATTTAATTGAAGTATCAAACTATTAATTTATCAGCCGGTCAACTGAATCAGAAGTCATCTGACGTTGTCAGTTAGATAAAATTCAGGTTTTTACAATTGAACCTTTGCGCGGCTTGCATCGTAGTGGTTTGTCAGATTGAAGAAAACATATGCACCGATAAAGACAAACTGAGTCTCAAAAATTTAATTACCCCCAGAGATTTTCCCAAATCTAGAGAATCTTTAGGATAATCATGGAAAAAGATCAGCATTCTTGAATGATGTGCCTTCATTATCTTTTGCTGAAACTTTTGGTTCAACAGTAAGGGGCCAGGTAATTGCCAGATCCGGGTCATTCCAGGCAACACAACGCTCAAATTCAGGCGCATAATAATCCGTTGTCAAATAGAGAAATTCGGCAACCTCTGACGTAACACAAAAACCATGAGCAAAGCCCTGTGGCACCCACATCTGGCGCTTGTTTTCCGCTGAAAGTATGGTGCCATACCATTTCCCGAAATAAGGTGAACTTTGACGAAGGTCTACAGCAACATCAAATACTTCGCCTGCTGTAACACGTACCAGTTTTCCTTGAGGTTGCTGTATCTGATAATGGAGCCCGCGTAACACTCCACCCGCAGACCGTGAATGGTTGTGCTGTACAAAACGTGTATCCAGTCCGGTCAGTTCATGAAAACGACGTTCATTGAAACTCTCAAAAAAGAAGCCGCGATCGTCTCCGAATACAGTTGGCTCAATAATTATAACATCTGGAATTGTTGTTTTAACAATTTGCATAATTTAGATCCTCGAATGCGCTTAAACCTGTCCGGTTACAGTTGTTTTTTAAAAACGTAGGCAGAACTGCGGCTTTCTGCAAATGTCAAATGATGTACCAAGGTATCACGGGCAGCCTGGGGGTCTTTGGCTTTAATCGCCTGAACGATCGCGCTGTGATGATCGAATAGAATCCGATGGTCTTCTAGAGTTAGATAGACGGCTCTCCAGACACTCTGCTGAAATTCCTTCATCGCATCAAAGATACTCTGCATCATGTGCTGCCAGACAATGTTATGTGTGGCACGAGCAATGGCTATATGCAGATTGGCATCAAGATCCTCTGATGGCTGCTTCAATTCAAGATTGTGCTCCATTCTGGCTATAATGTCTTCCATGCGGCGTATATCTTCAGGAAGCGCGCGTTTGGCGGCATACCATGTTGTCCAGGATTCCATACATTTGCGCACTTCTATGACATCCAGTGCCCGTTCCTGTTCAACGCGTATCAGTTCGCTGAGCGGGTTCGCGGAGGAGGACTCTACAAGCGACTTAACAACCGTCCCACCCCCCTGGTAAGACATGACCAGACCGGACGAAGCAAGTACGTTAAGAGCTTCACGAACCGAAGGGCGCGAGACCCCAAACATCTCAGCCAACTCTCTCTCAGGCGGCAGTTTGTCGCCCGGCGCAAACTCCCCGGCCAGGATTGATGAACGAATTTGGTCAGCTATCTGAGTTGAAACTTTTTTGGGTTTAATCGGTTGGAAATTCATTGTCAGGTCCAATCAGGAAAAAGAGTCGTATATGGCAACCCCTCTTTTAGCGTATTTTTATGTTTACTGCAACTGATCAAAAAAGCTCGTCCAAAAGATCAAAGTTGATATACGTTTCTGCCAGGTTACGTATCAGACCAATTTTTTCAGTATCTGCTGCAGTAATTTTGGATACATCCTCGGTGATGGTGCGGTGTAATTCTGCAGTCGTATTTTTGGCGGTTCGCATGTATGGAATATTGCTGCGATCAAGTATCATCTGGGTAATTGTGCTGATTGGAGTAACTCCAGGTATAACCAGGCCAACAATCAAGGAGCGATATGCCGGAAGCTTGTAAAGATTCGCCAGGGTCACCAATAGCTCATCACGGCTGCTAGTGACGATTAGTAGTGACGGTTCCTGGATCAGTTCTGTCACACGTTGCGTAGAAGCTGCGCCAATCTGTACGTGGTGTATTATTCTGCTTGCTTCACGTTTGTTACCCTGAAGAGGTAAGCCAAGCAACTTAGATACCTGTCTGAGCGTTGGGTTTGCCAGAATTGGGTAATAGTCAACTCCACCTATCACCGTCATTTTTTCATCAGCAAGGGCGCGAGTCAGATAATCAAGAGTACGGTCCCTTTTCTCAGGTATGAGCTTATTGGCAAGCACAGCCCGGACGGCAACTCCTTCCTTCTCGAATAAATTCAATCCCATATATATTTTGTCTACAACATTGCCCAGTCCGCCACCGGTTACCATTAATACCGGTGCATTCAACATATGCGCAATACGGGCGTTTGATGTCTTCATTACCGAACCGACTCCGGCGTGTCCAGAGCCTTCAATAATTATAAAATCACACTTTTTTTCAAGTTCGGTACAAGCTCGTATGATTCGTTCGTGAAGCTCATGCGGGGAAATTTCACCATCAACAACCTTACGGGTCGTGTCAGCATGAACCACAACAGGTGACATCCAGCGAAGATCTTTTTCAAGCTCAAATACTTGTGCAATCAGTGCAGCATCTTTATCTACGGTACAACGGCGAAACATAGCTGGTTTAGGGCCAAGTGGCTTTATAAAGCCGACTCGCTGGTATTTTTTTAATGCAAGGTGCATTAAGCCGATGCTGGTGGTGGTCTTACCGCAGTTTTGTCCGGTAGCTGCAATAAATATTTTTTTAGCCATGATACATATTCCTTATGCGTGAATGTGATGTTCTCAGATTTAAAAATAGCAGGCCGGGAGATTTAGCATCCTCCCGGCCATGAAAGGAGCACAAATGGCAGTATGTGCTCGTTCAACATCATTTGCTATCTCTATTCCGGCTTCACGTTTTGATCAGAGGGTTATAAAGCTGAATTGCCTCTCGCATAAGCTTAGATATGCTCTTGCTGCTACTGCGTGTCAACTCATCCAATGCCAGTTTCTCTTCGTCACTGACTCGCATGGAAACGACATTGTACTTTGGATTTTCTTTGTTTTTTCCCATTGTTATGCCTCTGGATTCAATACAGTGCAACCGTTACGGTTTATAGATTTTCAGCAGGGCCTGTGCCATTTCAGCCGGGCTTATTGCCACGCTGATACCGCACTCCTGAAGTACTGTAACTTTTTCGGCTGCAGTACCTTTGCCGCCGGAAATGATTGCACCAGCGTGTCCCATACGCTTACCTGGCGGGGCGGTTATTCCGGCGATGTAGGCTGCTACAGGTTTTGTCATATGCTGCTTGACAAAATAAGCAGCTTCTTCTTCTGAGGTGCCGCCGATTTCACCGATCATGATAACTGCGTCTGTGTCAGGGTCAGCTTCAAACAGTCGCAGGACATCCAGATGATTGGTGCCATTAACCGGGTCACCACCGATGCCGACACAAGTGGATTGGCCAAGTCCCAGACATGTAAGCTGCCAGACAGCTTCGTAGGTAAGCGTACCTGAGCGGGAGACAACTCCGACCCGGCCCGGCTTATGGATGTAGCCTGGCATGATGCCGATCTTGCATTCACCGGGGGTAATTACCCCGGGGCAGTTAGGGCCAACCAGGCGGGTACGTTTGCCTTTCATGTACTGCTTGACTTTGACCATGTCGAGGACCGGAATCCCTTCGGTTATGCAACAAACGAGTTCGATGCCTGCGTCTACCGCTTCCATGATCGAGTCGGCGGCAAATGGCGGCGGTACGTAAATGACTGAGGCGGTGGCGCCGGTTTGGTGGATGGCATCGAGAACAGTGTCAAAGACAGGAAAACCGTCAATGACTGTGCCACCCTTGCCAGGTGTTACGCCACCGACCATCTGAGTGCCGTAGTCGCGGGCCCCCTGTGCATGAAAGAGACCGGTAGCGCCGGTAATCCCCTGGGTGATGACTTTGGTGTTTTTATTGATAAGAATACTCATTGTTTTGCTCCTTTCACGGCCTGGACAATTTTTTGCGCTGCGTCGGCCATGCCGTCGGCGGAAACAATATTTAAACCACTCTCAGCCAGAATCTCTTTGCCGCGAGCTACGTTAGTACCTTCCAGGCGAACTACCAGCGGCACGTTAAGTGATACCTGCCGAGCAGCCTCAACTACACCAGCGGCGATAATGTCGCATTTCATGATGCCGCCGAAGATGTTGACCAGAATTCCTTCTACCTTTTTGTCGGTGAGTATGATTTTGAAGGCTTCGGTAACGCGTTCTATGGTAGCACCGCCTCCAACATCCAGAAAGTTAGCCGGGTCTCCGCTGTAATGTTTGATAATATCCATGGTGGCCATGGCAAGACCGGCACCATTGACCAGGCAGCCGATGTTGCCTGAGAGGGATACATAGGAAAGTTCATGCTGTGACGCTTCAACTTCATTCGGGTCTTCTTCGTCATAGTCGCGCATGTCGCCGATTTTATGGTGGCG
The DNA here is from genome assembly GCA_903875605.1 of uncultured Geobacteraceae bacterium. Lineage (GTDB taxonomy): Bacteria > Desulfobacterota > Desulfuromonadia > Geobacterales > Pseudopelobacteraceae > JACRCG01. Next base: position 22,490 of record CAIQWT010000106.1, read on the forward strand.
GAAGATTGCGTTGTCATCGAAACCGAATTTTGCATCCAGTGCCAGCAAATTGTTTTCCGCTGTTACTACCAGTGGATTAATCTCCAGCATGGAGCAGTCACAGGCAATAAAGGTTTCGTACAGTCCTTGCAGTACCGTTACCGCCTTGTTGACCAACTTTCCGCCCAAGCCCAGGCTGAATGCAATCTTACGGCATTGAAACGGGGTTAGTCCGACAAGTGGGTCAATTGCTTCAGTGAAAATCTTTTCCGGAGTGTTGGCAGCAACCTCTTCTATGTCCATCCCACCCTCTGTGGAGGCCATGACAGTTACTTTGGAGGTGGCTCGATCTACCAGCAGGCTGACGTACAGTTCACTGGCGATGTTACAGCCATTTTCGACCAAAACGCGCGTAACCAACTTTCCTTCTTGGCCAGTCTGATGGGTGCGCAGTGTCATGCCAAGCATTTCACGAGCAACAACGCGTACTTCATCGGCAGTACGGGCAAGTTTTACTCCTCCGCCTTTGCCTCGGCCCCCCGCGTGAATCTGGGCTTTTACTACCCACGGCCCTTCGCCGAGGCGCTTAGCCCACTCCCTGGCACCGGCGCTGTTGTAGCAAACATGCCCATCTGGAACCGGTACGCCGAATTTTCGAAGAATAGCTTTTGCCTGGTACTCGTGAATGTTCATGTAGCTCTCCTAGATGTTGAGTGTGAGGTTTATCTTACTGATACATCAGGTCTGTGAAGCATGAGATTACATGCATCAACCGGTCATCCAGCCAAACTCTGCGCCAGTACCTCAGTAAGATGCATAATTTTCACTTCAGGTAAATGATCCGCTAAACCTTTTTTTAGCTGCAATAGGCATCCAGGGTTGCTGGTAACCAACACCTGGGCACCACTGAAGCGGATTGTATCCAATTTACGTTTAAGAATCTGGTCGGACATTTCCGGCTTAACTATATTATAAGTCCCCGCACTTCCGCAACATGCATCGGCTGATTCCAATTCAATATATTCAAGCCCTGGTACCAGTTTAAGCAGATCACGTGGCTCTTTGCGAATACCCTGGCAATGAGCGATGTGACATGGATCGTGGTAAGTTGCCTTTAAGGGCAGCTCAGTTAGTTTTGCGCGCAGCTTTTCACTATGCAACGAAAGAACCTGTGAAATATCTCGAACCTTACTGCTGAATGCCGATGCAGCATCACCTTCAATGTAATGGGCATATTTTTTAAGCTCCGCACCACAGCCGCCGCAATCAGTGACAATGAAATCCACTTCATAGTCGCCGAAAATTTCTACATTAGTAAGGGCAGCCTCCTTTAGTCCGGCAAGATCTCCGCCTAACATATTAGGAGCACCGCAACAAACCTGTTTTTTCGGTGTGATTACTTTGTAGCCCAGCGATGAGAGCAACGTGATTGTTGCGCGACTGGCATCGCTGAAAATCAGACTCATGACACACCCGAGGAAGAAGCCGACTGTCCCGATCTCGGTTCCTATCGCCGGGGTCACTTCATGTATTTCCTGACGGAGCGGGCGGGCGGGAAGGGTGGGCAACAACCCCTCCATCCGTTCCAGCGGTTTAGGGAACATTTTAAGAATACCGAGCGTTCTGACGAGCTTTTGCAGGCCTGATCGTTGGTACATTCGCATCGGAGCCATGGATGTTTCAAGACGGTCTGGATGCGGTACCAGCTTGCGCAGGATCATGTCTTCCATAAATCCGAGGCCGGTTTCTGTCTTCCTTTCACAGGTAAACTCAGCGACAAGTTCACCGGCATTGACTCCGCATGGACAGGCCGAAGCGCAAGCCTGACAATCAAGGCAGAGTGAAAGATATTCAAGCAACCGTTCTGATTGCTCGAGTCCACCTTCCTGCAGCTTTCGCACCAGTGCAACCCGTCCTCGTGGCGAAGCAGTTTCCAGGAAGGTTTCTTTGTAAGTGGGACAGGCCGGCAGGCACATCCCACAACGCATACAATTAATCAGTTTGACATAATCCATGAGAGTATCCCTTATATTTTTACTAAAAACAATATATTTTCACTAAAAATTATGGAGTCATACACTTTGCCCGTTAAAGCCACAATATCTGTATGTATCTATTTATCTCTAAAATATTTTTCCAGGATTCAAAATCCCTTTAGGGTCAAAGGCTTGCTTAATTCCACGCATAACCCGGATCCCCGATTCTCCGACAAGCTTGGGCAGATACTTCTTCTTTGCAAGACCGACGCCATGTTCACCAGTGATGGTGCCACCCATGGCAATTGCAGCATCAAATATTTCTGAGAAAGCGGCGTGAGCGCGTTTAATTTCGTCCTTATCTCTTTCATCTGTCAGACATGTCGGGTGCAGGTTGCCATCACCGGCGTGGCCGAAGGTGCCGATGGTCACATTATGTTTTTTTGCAGAATCCTGAATGATTTTCAGCATTGCGGCAATACAGCTACGTGGTACGGTGGCATCCTCCAGGATTGTTGTTGGTTTAAGCCGTGCAAGGGCAGAAAGTGCTGTACGACGAGCCTCGGTCAATTTAAGGGCTTCTGCAGCATCCTTAGCTGTCTGGAAGGATGAGCAGCGATGTTTTTTGCAAATTTCAGCCACTGCTGCAGCCTCCTCAGCAATCACTACCGGATGGCCATCCACCTCAATTAGAAGGACAGCGTCCACATCGAGTGGTAACCCAACGTGCGCATAATCCTCAACGCACTTGATAGTAACTTTGTCAAGAAATTCCAGTGTTGCCGGGATTACTTTGGCCGCAATGATGGCCGAGACCGCAAGAGCAGCATCCTGAAGTGCCGGGAAGTGGGCTAGCATGGTGATTTTGCCTTGCGGTTTGGGAATTAACTTAACAGTGATGCCGGTGAAAAGACCTAAAGTACCCTCAGAAGAGACCAACAGTGGATTAAGGCTATAACCGGCGACATCTTTGACAACTTTTCCCCCGGTGCGAAGCAGGTCACCGTTAGCGAGGATTGTCTCAAGCCCCATAACATAGTCGGCAGTGACTCCATACTTGAGGCCGCGCAATCCGCCGGAATTTTCAGCGACATTACCACCCATGGTGGAGATATTCATGCTCCCCGGATCCGGAGGATAGAAAAGACCGCGCGACTCAACTGCACGGTGAAGTGTGCTGGTAATCAAGCCAGGTTCCATGGTGGCGGTCAAATTTTCCTCATCAATTTCCAGCAGACGATTGAGACGACTTGTCTGGATTACGACTCCTCCGGCAGATAGCGAACCACCTGACAGATTCGTTCCGGACCCACGAGGAGTAACCGTTTCACCTGCGTCAAAGCATAGGCGCATGATGCGAACGATTTCGTCAGTTGTGCATGGTAGCAGGACAGCTCCGGGGAGACTTTCAATTTCAGGTGTGGAATCGTAGCCGTACACCGCAAGAGATTCTTTGTCTGAAAGGATATATTGCTCGCCGACAATGGCTTTAAGCTCGTTAATAAATGATTGCTGCATGGTCAAACTCCTTTTTCGTGTATAGGGAGCAGATGCTTAATACCAGGGTACAGGGCTCACTTTCAATCTTCCCCGCACCCTGCAGTATCTCTCTACGGAATCATCCACTGAAGGAAATAAGCTTGTAGGTACACGATGACACCTACTACTACGGTCAGAAAAATTGAGTGCTTGAGGGTAAAGCGGAATAATGTCCCTTCTTCACCTACCATTCCACATGCGGCTGTGGCGACTGCCAGTGATTGGGGGGAAATCATTTTGCCCATAACGCCGCCGCTGGTGTTGGCAGCACCGCACAGAATCGGGTTGAGACCCAGCTGTTCGGCAGTTGCTTTCTGCAGACCGCCGAATAGTACGTTACTGGATGTGTCTGAACCCGTAAGGAAAACTCCAAGCCAGCCTAAGAACGGGGCGATGAAGGGGAACCAATGGCCGGTTTTAGTGAATATCAAGCCGAGGCAGTTTGTCATACCGGACGTGTTCATTACATAAGCCAAGCCGAGTACCGAGGCGACGGTGATGGCAGGGAAGCGCATATCATATAACGTTTTTCCGGCCAGCTTCATAACATCCCCAAAACCTACACCGCAGATTAATGCCGAAAGGAATGCGGCGATCAGAATAGCGGTGCCGGCAGCCGACATAAAGTTGAAGTTATACTTTGCAGGTAGTTTTATAGGCAGCTGATCTGCTGTTGCTTTACCAAGAGGTTTGAATTGATCCTTTGCGACCATTTTGTTCTTTTCCAGGTCGTCCTTGACGAGTTTCTGGATGTCGGCAATTTTCTTTGAGATGGCGTTAAAACCGGCGTTGCGCTCTTCGGTCAGTATGGCCCCTTTGCCAACCATTCCCTGCTCAACAGGCATAAACTTCTCTTCTAATCCCTTGAGATCGTTTAGCATCGTTATGGCGACAGCCAGTTTTGGATCCGATGCCTGGAGTGATGCGAGCAGCTTGTCAGCCTCAACAGTTACTGCTGTGATTTTTTTCAATCCATCTTCAGGCTTAGAAACTTTTTTGACGATCATACTGTCAAGGCCGGCAACTGTTATAACAACCTTGCTTTTATCAAGTTCCGCCTTGATAGAGGGAATGCCCCAAAGTAGAACCATCACGGTTAAGGCGAGGTACGGAGCCCAGGCACGGAAAACTTCAGAAACCGAATAGTGGTGCTGTTCTTTAGTTCCGGAATGAGTTTCGTGGTCAAATACATAGGTTTCTTTGGGTTGCCATACCTGCAGCAGTGCTACCAAGGCAACCATGGATGCAAGTGATGCTGTGATATCAGGGAGGTAGGGGCCGAGGTAGCTGGCCGTTGCCCACTGAGAAACGGCAAAGGTAACACCGCAGACGATGATTGCCGGCAATACTTCAATAGTTTTTTTCCAGCCAACCATAATCAGAATTACATAGAATGGAATAATCACCGAGATGAATGGTAGTTGACGGCCAACCATGGTGGATAGTTTCATCATACCGTCGTCGCCGTAGCCCATGACGCCTGCCAGTGCGACTACGGGAATGCCGATAGCGCCGAATGCGACCGGGGCGGTGTTGGCGATCAGGCAGACTCCGGCGGCATACAGAGGGCGGAATCCGAGTCCAACAAGAGTAGCTCCGGCGATAGCTACCGGTGTGCCGAAGCCTGCCGCACCCTCAATAAAGGCACCGAAGCAGAACGCAATCAGTAGTGCCTGAATACGACGGTCGCCAGTTACTCCGGCGAGCGACGCCCTGATAATCTCGAACTGTCCACCTTTTACCGTGATGTTATAGAGAAAAAGTGTGGTGATAACGATGTAGAAAACCGGGAACAGGCCGAAAGCGGCCCCCTGCATAAAAGCGAGTCCAGCAAGTTTAGCCGGCATACCCCATACTGCGATTGCGATACCGATTGCCGAAGCAACTGCAAGCGGACCCGCTTTGTGAGCCTTCATTTTCAGTACGGCGAGGCAGACAAAGATTACGACTAGTGGGATTGCGGCGATCAGTGCCGACAAGCCAAGGCTTCCTCCTGCAGGTGTGTACGTTTGGATCCAGGGCATGATGTTTCTCCTTTCCTTTCCGGGGGTGTGTGAAACTACTGCTATTATCTATTTATACTAGCTTAATTGGCTGGACCAAGCGATTCCTGGCTAAAAATAGAAACTAGTTTTGCAAACTTGTAATACCAATTACTTCTTTTGAAAAAAGCTGTCAAGATTTTTTTTCATTACCAATAAAAAAGCCTGTTGACAAGGTATATGTACATGAAATAGGGTGAGATGTAATGTGGTTATACAAATTTGTTTACACGGGGCATCTGGGAGTAATATTCTATAAAAGATGAAATGTCAGAAACTCAATCAAAACATTTTTTCATATCATGTAACACCATTTGTAAAAACAGTATAAACAGGGGAGGCAAATAATGGGTTATGAGCAATTCAAAACAAGGGCAGAAGGTGTTAGTGCAGAGGTGTATCGTTTCAATACTAAAGACAATGCCCTCGGTTTCATTATCGATTTTCTTCGCAAAGAGGGACTGGCTGATACTCCAAATGCATGCGCCTTATGGGCTGAATGCTCCTTCCTTGACGGAATGAACCTGGATGAACTACAAGGAAATGCCGGACTGAAGTTTGAGGTAACTTCTGAGCTGGCAACTCATGCCAAATTTGGTATAAGCCAGATGGAGTGGGCTTTGGCCGACACAGGTTCGCTTGCCCAGAACTCTTCTGCAATAGAGCAACGTCTCGTATCGTCACTATCCACCATCCATATCGCTTTGGTGCCAACCAGTGGAATTATCCCGGATATGCCTACACTTCTCACAAAAATACACCCCGAAGATTGTTCTTATATCGCCATGATTACAGGTCCTAGTCGGACAGCAGACATTGAGCGAGTGCTGACTATTGGGGTGCATGGACCGGAGCGCCTGATTATTGTTTTTGTAGATGAAATGGGAGGTAATAACTAATGGGAAATGAATTTAAGGAGTCTATAAGTAAGGCTATAAATAATGCCAATCTGACTGGGGCGCTCGGCAAATTTTCGGAGGCTTATAAGGTAAATCGTGCCAAGGCATATGAAGGAATAGACTTTGAGGAACTGCGCGGTAAAATTGCTGAACTGAAGTCGTATGCTGCTTCACATCTGGATGAACTTTCCGCTCAATTCACGCAGAACGCCGAAGCCTCAGGCGCCACTGTTTTTAGAACTAATGATCCGGCTAAAGTTAGGGAATATATTCTGAAAGTTGCACAGGATAATAATGTTAAAGCAGTTGTAAAATCAAAATCGATGGCAACAGAAGAAATCCATCTTAACCCTTATCTGGAAAAAGCAGGCATCGAAGTGGGGGAAACGGACCTTGGTGAATGGATTATCCAGTTAGCCGGACAGACTCCATCCCACATGGTTATGCCGGCTATCCACATGACTAAGGAGGAGGTCTCTGATCTGTTCAGTAAAGAGGTGAAAGAAAGGCTTACCTCTGATATTCCGCGACTTGTCAAGGTCGCCAGAGAAAAGCTTCGCCCCTCTTTTCTTGCCGCCGACATGGGAATTTCCGGTGGAAATATCGCTGTTGCGGAAACTGGCAGCATCGTCTTGATGACTAATGAGGGGAACGCCCGTTTGGTAACTTCACTCCCCAGAATTCATATTGCATTAATTGGAATCGAAAAACTGATCGAAAAATATTCAGATATTGCTACAATCCTGAAGGCGCTGCCCCGTAGTGCTACCGCACAGTTGCTGACCAGTTATGTCTCCATCATTACCGGTCCAACGCCTAATACGGACGGATCAATGAAGGATCTGCATATAATCCTGATGGATAACCGTCGGACCGAGATGGCGGCAGATCCTAAATTCAAACAGGCATTGCAGTGCATTCGTTGTGCTTCCTGCCTCAATGTGTGCCCGATTTTTCGCCTTGTGGGCGGCCACGTTTTTGGCAAAGTTTATACCGGTGGAATTGGCACAATCCTGACAGCCTGGTTCGATGAACTTAAAAAAACTGAAGATATTCAGGGGCTTTGTATTCAGTGTGGGGCTTGCAAGGATGTTTGTCCTGGGAAAATAGATATTCCTGATCTTATTATGGAGATCAGGCGGCGTTTAGTACAGGAGCAGGGGGTGCCGCTACTGCAAAAAACTATTTATGCCGTAGTAAACAATCGTAAGCTGTTTCACGGCATGCTGCGAGCTGCTTCAATTGCCGGCAAGCCGTTTACTTCAGGCAAATTTATCCGTCATCTACCACTATTCCTTGCCGACCTGACTGATGGTCGCAGTCTCCCTGCAATCGCAGCCGAACCATTCCGAGATCGCTTCAAAAAGATAAAACAGCCTATAATGAAAGAAAAAGCGGTTTTCTATGCTGGTTGCCTGATCGATTTTGCCTATCCTGAAATGGGTGAATCATTGGTCAAAATTCTAAATAATGCTGGTATCGAAGTGCTGTTTCCTGAGGATCAGACCTGCTGCGGAGCTCCAGCCCGTTATAGCGGTGCCTATGAGGTCGCAGAAACAAATGCTATTGATAATATTAAAGCTCTATTGAGTGTAGATGCTACCTATGTTATCTCGGCATGTCCGACCTGCACAGTAGCGCTGGCTCACGAATTTATCAGTACATTTGAAAGCCTGAGACAGACAGAATGGATGCCAAAGGCGAAGGAACTCGCCGATAAAACTATTGATTTTTCTGTTCTGGTGAAAAAACTGGTTGATGAAGGGAGGTTATCTCTGAAGGAGGGGCAGAAACTCGGAAAAATTACTTACCATGATTCCTGCCATCTAAAGCGCACATTGAAGGTCTCGGAACAACCTAGAGAGTTGTTGCAACGCGCCGGGTATGAGCTGGTCGAGATGTTTGAGTGTGATACCTGCTGTGGCATGGGCGGTTCGTATTCAATGAAACTGCCTGAAATATCCGCCCCGATTTTACAGCGCAAATTGCGTAATATCAAGGATACCGGTGCTGCTATTGTTGCTATGGACTGTCCCGGGTGCGTCATGCAGATAAGAGGAGGACTTGATCAGGATGGCGCAAATATTAAGGTCAGACATTCTGTTGAGTTGCTGTCGGATCAGTTGGATTTGAAATGTTAAATTGATTAGTATCAAATGGTTTTGGATTTAAGAACATTTTTGGTGAAAAAATAATTCTCTGGTTTTAAGTTGAAATAGTAAAAAACTAGGGTATGATCGATTGATGATAACTACAACTACTCTTGACAATGGTGTTCGTATCGTCACCCAGAATATCGGGTATATGCACACGGTTACAACCGGAATATGGGTGGCTAATGGCACCCGCCATGAATCACCCGATGATAACGGTGTAGCCCATTTTATTGAGCATATGCTTTTTAAAGGGACAACGAGCCGCAGTGCCCATCAAATTACCCGTGAAATTGACTCTATGGGCGGAATTCTTAACGCCTTTACCGGACATGAATACGTATGCTATTACGCCAAGGTCCTGGCTAAATTTCTCCCCCGTGCCGTAGATCTACTAGCTGATATATTTCTGAATTCCACCTTTCCGCTTGATGAAATAGAGAGGGAACGCAAGGTCATTCTTCAGGAAATCAAGATGCGGGATGACTCCCCGGAAGAGTTTATTCATGACCACTTCCATCAAAATTTCTGGCAGGGCCAGTTGCTGGGTATGCCGATTCTGGGAAGTGAACACACTGTTGGCGAACTGTCGCGCACATCTATCCTGTCGCACAAAAACAGCCGTTATAGGCCACAGGATATAATTATTGCAGCTGCAGGTAACGTGCAACATGAAGAAGTGCTTGCTATTCTTGCACCGCTGTTTTCAGCGTTATCTTCACTGTGGCAGCCAGAATCAAGTGATGCGTTTTCGACATCCGAAAAGAAGATACATCTAATTGAGCGGGATA
>CAIQWT010000107.1 GCA_903875605.1 uncultured Geobacteraceae bacterium
CTGCAGGTTGAAGTAATTTAAACGACAACAAGAGCCTGGCTGTTAAGCGACAGCATCGTTGGTTTGAAACATGACTCACGTCAGAACATGAATCGTCTCATGCTGATATTCTGCAGCAGGCCGATCCCGACCATGGAAGTGATCATAGATGTGCCTCCGTAGGAAAAAAAAGGCAGAGGCACTCCGACCACCGGGAACATGCCGATTACCATCCCCATGTTGATCACTATATGCCAGAAAAGCATGGCAGTAACTCCCACAGCAAGCAGGCCGCCAAAGCGGTCGTTGCAGCGTCGGGCTATGTTGAGCCCCCATAATACCAGAAACAGATAGATAGTAATGAGCAACAGGCAGCCGATAAATCCCCATTCTTCTGCAAAAACTGAAAAAGCAAAATCTGTATGCTGCTCCGGGAGAAAACGGAGCTGTGACTGAGTCCCTTTAACAAAACCCTTACCTGCAAAACCGCCTGAGCCCACAGCTATTTTACTCTGAATTATGTGATAGCCACTGCCGAGCCGTGATCTTTCCGGATCAATAAAATCTAGGACGCGGTTTTTTTGGTACTGACGTAACAGAAACGTCCAGCTTATCCAGGCCATCGGGATCGTAATGCAGACAAAAGTCACGATGGTTGACCAGCGCAGACCGATGTACATGATCATAGAAAGCGCGATAAAGATGACGAGAGTGGCTGTCCCCAAATCCGGTTGTTTCATGATCAATCCTGCCGGAAGTGCTAGCAGGCCGAGTGGGATAAGCACATCTTTGACGGTCAGGCCGCCTACAGACTGGAAATTGTTAAAAAAGCGGGCGAATGTAACAATGATAACTATCTTCATCAGTTCTGAAGGTTGGATATTGAAAAAACCGAGGTTTAACCAGCGGGTAGCTCCCATAGAGCGTCTTCCTAAAACCAGTACTGCGAACAGCAGAAGTATTAAAAAGCCGTAAAACCAGTAAGATAGATCCTCAAGGATATGATAATCGAGGCTGGACACAAACAGAGAAATAGTAATTCCTACCAGCATCCAGTAAAGTTGCTTGATATAGTAGGCGGTTCCGACAATCTTGTATGGAGTTGTCGCACTGTAGATGTTTAAGGTCCCGAGCAGGCACACAGTCAATACCAGTCCGATCAGAATCCAGTCGATATTGGTTAAGAGGCGCCTGTCAATCATGTACTGAATCTCCATTGCCGGGATGGCTTTTTACGGTACTCTCCCCCCCGTTTCCTTCCGTTTCTTCTTCTTTGTCGGCTTTTTTTAACTGTCCAGCTGATTCCTTGCGGAGCGGCTTTTTCCCATCAAAATATGCCCTGAGAATTTTTCCGGCAATTGGAGCGGCTGCAGCTCCGCCATGTTCGCCATGTTCGACTATAACCGCGACGGCGATCTCTGGCTTTTCAAAAGGTGCAAAAGCCACAAACAGGGCATGATCCCGATATTGGTAGGGGGTGCCCTTATTGCTGTCACGCAGCTTTACAACCTGTGAAGTACCGGTTTTTCCGGCTACTTTGACATCATACTGTCTGGCCATGGCGCCGGTACCGCCCGGTTCATTAACAACAGCCAGCAGGCCCTGTTTGACAAGCCTGAACGATTCTTTGGGGAAAGACGCAGTGCCGATTACTTCTGATTTTGTCTCCCTGAGGGTTTTTCCGTCGGCATCAACAATACGTTTTACCAGATGAGGGCGGTATATGGTCCCTTCATTGGCAACGGTTGCTGTCATGGATGCCAACTGTATGGGGGTCAAGAGAACCGCGCCCTGACCGATTGCGACTGAAAGGGTTTCTCCTTGAAACCACCGTTTGCCGAAGCGTTTCAACTTCCACTCTGCCGTCGGGATGAGTCCTGCTCTTTCGTTTAAAAGCTCAACTCCGAGAGGGCTTCCCAGTTTGAACGCTTGGGCAGCGGCGGCAATTTTATCCACTCCAAGCTTTTCTCCCAGATGGTAATAAAATATATCACACGATTCACGCAGAGATTTGCGGAGGTTGGTAATACCATGACCCTTTTTATTCCAGCATTTGAAGATGGAGGTTCCCAGTTCGTGGCTACCGCTGCAATTAATCGAAGTTGATTCGTTGATTAAGTTGTCCTTCAATCCCGCAAGAGCAGTAATCATCTTGAACGTAGAGCCTGGTGGATACTGGCCGCTGAGCGCTTTGTTTTCGAGTGGATGGCGCTTGTCGTCAAGGTATCCCTGCCAGACATCAGCCGGCAGTTTTCCGCTGAACAGGGATGGATCAAAACCGGGATTGCTGACAAAAGCCAGTATTTCTCCACTGGAAACATCCATGGCAACCGCTGCGCCTGCTTGATCGCCAAATGCCCGCTCAGCCTGTTTTTGCACTGCGGCATCAATGGTCAGCATCACGCTGTTGCCGACGGTTGGGTAGCTCTCGGAAATTGTCCGCAAAACCCGTCCCCGTGCATCAACCTCAAGCTGTCTCCCGCCATCGCCACCATGCAGCTCTTTTTCCAGAGCCCGCTCGATGCCGTTTTTGCCGATATAATCTCCGGGGTTATACTCCTCAAAGCCTGTTACATTAAGCTCTTTCTCCGACACTTCACCGATATACCCGAGCAGATGTGCCGCCAGTTGCTTACTTGTGTATTCCCGTACCGGCTTCATCTCGATTTCAATGCCTGGCAGGCGCAGACGGTTTTCTTCAACGATCTCGACATGGTCGCGGGTGATGTTGGAAGCAAGCACTATCGGATAGTATTTGGCGCGCCCTTTGTTCTTCTCCCATCGTTCCGCCATTTCCGCCCGATCAAGTCCCAAAAGATTGGAAACAAGTGTGAGAAGTGCCTCCTTGTCCTTAACTTCCTGCGGAATAACAGCAAGGCTGAACGAGGGGCGGTTGCTTACCAGCACCGTGCCGGTACGGTCAAGTATGGCGCCTCGTGAGGCCGCCACCGGTACAAAGCGGAGCCGGTTGTTTTCCGACATGGCGTGATAATCGTCGGCACTCAGGATCTGCAGATGCCACAATCTTATGATGAGGAAAAGGAACGCAACTCCAACCACAAATGAAAGCACCATGATGCGCTGTTTTGACTCCAGTAATTCCCGGACAAAGCGACGCTCTTTCATGACGATTCCAGTGGGCAGTCAAAGCCGGGAAATGCAGAAACGATTGAGGCAATAAACGCATTGACAAGAAGGCGCGGGAATAAATCTGAAAACATTGAATAGGTGATTCCGGGGGACGTGGTAAACATTATGATCAAGAGCAGATTGATGGTGAATCCGGCAAGCGTGACACCGGTAACGGTAAGCACGAAGAGAATAGCGCTGTCGGCATACAAACGGTCAGAGACGCTTTTGATTATAAAAAACGAAATCAGGAAAGTGACGGCGTTGAGGCCTAGATACAACCCGCTGCAGACATCGACAAGCATGCCAAGAAACCACGCAAGAGTAGCTCCAACCACAAATGAGCCGCGCAGCGCAATAAAAACCATGATAATGAGCAGTAGGTCAGGTTTGAAGGAGGGGCGGATAAAAACAGGAAACAGTGATACCTGGATGACGATCGCTGCAAGGATAAGACATGACAGCATTAAAGCGGCTCGCCTACTCATATCCACCACGCATTACCACCAGTACTTCTTCTAAATGGGACAGGTTGACGGTCGGGCGAATCGATACGGTCTGGAAAATGCCGTATTCGCCTCGCTTGACCATGGTAACTTCTCCAATCGGGAGCCCTTTCAGGAAAAGTCCGCCGATTCCGGATGTTATGACTGTGTCTCCGACTTTTACGTCTTCTTCTCGAGTAGCGAACTCAAGCGTGCAGAGCATCTCACTTTTGCCTTTGACGACACCCCTGGCTCGGGAACGCTGGATTGTTGCAGAGATACCACTGGCATGATCCGTAAGCAAAAGTACGCGTGATGTTGATGGTGAAACCTTCACTGTTTGGCCGACAACACCATCAGCAGAAATCACCGCCATTCCTTCGCGAATACCGCTGGAACTGCCTCGATTGATTACCAGCGTTCTGAACCATGATGTCACGTCTTCACCAATCACAGTTGCTGCGATAGCAGGTGCTTTAACACTTTTCTTCATTTCCAGCAGTCGCTCGAGACGCAGGTTTGCCAACAGTGCTTCGTTGCCTTCCAGAACGCGCAGATTGAGGCCGCGTATATCTTCCCGCAACCGCATGTTTTCGCTATGAGTGTCGACAAGCCGGATATAGCTGTCCCAGGTGTCTTCAATAAAGCCGCTTACCCTGGAGACAGGCCGGAGAATTGGTGACAATACGCTGAGAACCGAGCGCTCTACAATATTTGCCTCCCGATTTCGGGGAACATTAAGCGAAAATATCAGCAGAGCAGCCAGAATGCCGAAGCAGGTCAAAAGCGGGTACATATATTTCTTCAAAAAATCCATGAAATTGATCTCGCTCCGGCTTTAATGATTCCCGCACATGTCGGACTCATCGTAGACCCGTTGGAGATATTCCTTGTAAGAAGAGTTAGGTGTTGATTGAACAACTACTTTCATCTGCTGGCAATTAATAAAACCTCTACGCAGCGCAATTTCCTCAAGGCAGGCTATCTTCAGCCCCTGTCGCGACTCTATTGTTTCGATAAAATTGCTGGCCTCCAGTAAGCTTTTGTGCGTGCCGGTGTCAAGCCAGGCGATACCACGCCCGAGACGTTCTACCATCAGTTCACCGCGCAGCAGATAATCAAGGTTAATATCGGTGATCTCCAACTCTCCGCGCGGGGACGGTTTGATCGATTTGGCTACCGCTACGATGTTTTTGTCATACAGATACAGGCCGGGAACGGCAAAATTCGATTTAGGCTGCAGCGGCTTTTCCTCAATACTGAGAACCTTTCCCTGCGCATCGAAGGCAACAACTCCGTAGCGTTCCGGGTCAGTAACCTGATAGCCAAAAACCCGTGCTCCAGTCCTGAATTCTGAAACAATTTTGTCCAGATTCATTTTTCCATAAAATATATTATCACCAAGAATCAGGCAGACCGACTGGTTATCGATAAATTCCTCGCCAACAAGAAACGCCTGAGCGATGCCCTTAGGTTCTGGTTGAACCTTGTACGTAATGGTTATTCCCCAGCGGGAACCATCGCCCAGAAGAGCTTCAAAACGTGGAGTGTCGTGCGGAGTTGATATCAGCAGGATATCCTTTATTCCAGCTGTCATCAGTGTCGCCAGCGGATAATATATCATCGGTTTGTCGTACACCGGCTGCAGCTGTTTGCTGGCGACCAGGGTCAAAGGGAAGAGGCGACTACCGGCACCGCCGGCCAGTATGATTCCTTTTTTTATACCGTTGGACATGTTTAGCTCCTTGTAAAACTATTGTACTTGATTAGGTATCATGTATGCGTAAGTTGTGTCAAATCAGATCAAAACTACAACAGGCATTTAACGGCCAGGAGCAGATCATCACAGACCGTGGTATGCGAGCCGGTATGCTGCTCTTCGTCAGCTCCGTATCCGGTGCGAACCAGAATAGTTCGACATCCTGCCGCTATTCCCGCTTCAATGTCCGCGAGTTTGTCACCAATCATAATTGAGTTTTTCAGGTCGATGTCATAGCGTTGTGCCGCTTCATGCAGCATCCCTGGCAATGGCTTCCGGCACGTGCATGGTAGGGCGTAGCTGCCGCGACCTGCAGGGTGGTGTGGGCAGTAAAGCCAGGCATCAACATGTGCCCCGTACTGTTCAAGCCTTTGATCAATATAACGATGAAGATTTACAACGTCTTCTTCAGTGTAATAACCACGGGCGACACCGGACTGATTGGTTACAACTACAACCATGAAGCCTCTCTGGTTAAGTAATTCGATTGCTTCAGCTGCGCCAGTAATGAATTCAAATTCTGTAGTTTGGTACAGGTACTCTTTTTCGACGTTAATGGTGCCGTCTCTGTCAATAAATACAGCTCGCTTCATCAATTCCTCCGCCCCCAACGCTTAATTTAAAAACGGCATAACAATTGTTTCGTTATATTAACCTACTGATTTGTTGAACAAATCAATTAGAGAAGCATTGACAACAGAGCTCGGAAACATCTATAACACCGGTAATTAACTGTACTCATTAGCTCCAAAGGAGATGCGTTACGTGATCAAGACTAATAATTTAAAAATTACCGGTATCACACCAATAATAGCTCCTGCTGATCTGCGTCAGGTCTTTCCGTTGTCGGAAAAAGATCGTGCATTTGTCAGTAGAAGCAGAGAACAGATAAAAGAGATCCTCCAGCGCCGTGATAAGCGATTGATGGTAGTAGTCGGTCCCTGCTCGATTCACGACACTGAAGCAGCCATTGAATATGCCGGAAGACTGGCAGAGCTCTCACGAAAAGTTGATGATCAGCTACTGCTTATTATGCGGGTCTATTTTGAAAAACCACGCACAACAGTCGGCTGGAAGGGCCTTATCAATGATCCGGATATGGATGGCACGCACCTTATTTCCAAGGGTCTTGGCATTGCCCGCGGATTACTCAGCAGGATGACAGCGCTGGAGGTGCCGGTTGCCAACGAAATGCTTGATCCGATCACTCCGGAATATGTAGCTGATCTTATCAGTTGGGGGGCTATTGGTGCCCGTACAACTGAATCACAAACTCATCGTGAGATGTCCAGTGGCCTTTCATTTCCGGTCGGTTTCAAAAACGGTACTGACGGTAACCTGCAGATTGCAATCGATGCAATGAAGGCGGCTCAACATCCGCACAGTTTTCTCGGTATTAACCGGGAAGGGCGGACTTCTATCATTCAGACGATTGGTAATCCTGATGTGCACATTGTTCTGCGTGGCGGGTCTAAAAAAGTAAACTATCACCCCGAAGATATTGCTCATACTGAAGAACAGCTTAAAAAGAACGGCCTGCTTCCAACAATGATGGTTGACTGCAGCCACGGAAACTCAAGCAAAGATTACCGAAAGCAGCCGGAAGTCCTGGAGAGCGTCGTCGATCAGATCCTGGCCGGCAACAGCTCTATATCAGGTGTTATGATCGAAAGTAACCTTGAATCAGGAAGTCAGAAAATTCCGGCAGAAATCAGCCAGCTGGAATATGGTGTCTCAATTACTGATGCCTGTATTGACTGGGCCACGACAGAAAAAATTCTGCTAAGGGCTCACGAACGATTGCAAAAAAAATAGCCAGCAAGGTTCTATAAGGGGCGTTCTGTTTGCGCCCCTAATCCATTTCTGAGCCAAAGAAGTGTCGTCTTGAGTATTACTACTCGGCCTCGTACATCATTCGCATGCCACCCATCGCTTTTCCAAGAGGGCCATTGAACGATCCTTCCGCCCCTTCAACCAGCAGATCCAGATAATTAACCTTCTTTTTTGGCGGCAACAGCAATTCCGGTTCTCCTGAAATACCGGCCTGCTTTCCCGCTTCTTCAATAGCATCCTGCAGTGTTCCAAGACGGTCTACCAACTTTAAACCCATGGCCTGCTCACCTGATAATATTCTGCCGTCGGCTATTTTACGGATCTCTTCAACCGGCATCTTGCGTCCCTCCGCCACTGCCTTGACAAACTGCTGATGAGTATTGTCGATTACCGACTGCAGCATTGCGCGGTCTTCCTCTGAAAACTGACGTACCGGTGACCCGGAATCCTTATATTTACCGGTTTTCAGCGTGTAGGATTTGATGCCGATTTTATCCATCAACGATTCAATGTTGGACAATTTGAGAATGACGCCGATGCTCGCTGTAATTGTACCTGGGTTCGCATAAATCATGGTTGCCGGCGCCGAAATATAATACCCGCCAGAAGCGGCCAGGCTTCCCATTGAGACGATAATTTTCTTTTTAGCGGCAAACTTTTTGACTTCGGCATAAATTTCCTGCGACGGGGCAACAATTCCGCCGGGGGAATCTACACGCAGTACCACAGCTTTCACGGAATCTTGTTTGAGGAAATATTTTAACTGTCGGATTGTCTCCTTGGAGTCGAGAATCATCCCCTTTACCTCGATCAGGCCGACCCCCTGCTTGCTTATTAAATGATTATCCCCGCTGTCAAAAATAGTGCCGGCTATCTTCACAGAAAGTGCAAACAGTAATGTCAGCGAAATGATTACAGAGGCAATGATGATAATAGTTTTTTTTGACATGTTCTTGCACCTTATCAATAATTATTCTTTAGCGAACAAATAACTTCTGCTACAGTTGTTACATGAAAGTTCTTGTTATTTCCGACACACACGGTAACGTGAATCGAGCCTTAGCCGCTTTTACTTTGTCCGCACCGGTTAATGTCGTCATACATCTGGGTGATTGTAGCGCTGATGCGGATTTGCTGCGTGAGGCACTTGATATTCCGGTCATTAACGTTGCAGGAAACTGCGACCCCGGTTCGAGTGCTCCACGTGAATGTGTATGGGAGTGTGAGGGAAAGCGGATTCTGTTGGCTCACGGTGATGCCTATCAGGTGAAGTCGGGACTGGTACGGTTACGGCAAAGAGCTGAGGAAATCGGGGTTGACGTGGTGTTGTTCGGTCACACTCATCAGGGTGTATGCGAACAACATTCTGACATGCTGCTGATAAATCCTGGAGCGCTTACAAATCACAGTCCCTGTCGAAGCTATGCTGTCTTGAATATCACCCCTGAAGGCGTAACCTCTCAGCATTATAATATTGATTAATTCTGCTGCGACATTTCCCCATCTGTCAGGGTTAAACATCTCCCTCTCGGTTTAAAGCCTCACGCCCCTTATGTACAGCTTTTTCCAGTCTGCGTCGTCTCGGCCAGGTAACTACGTAATCGATCGGTCCGGAAAGAATATACAGTAAAAGTACGCTGAAAGTCATGATAACCGGTTCAGCCGCAATAACAATCAACAGTACCACCGCAAGCAGCAGAAATCCGAATGGTTGCCGTTTAATAAAGGCCGGATCTTTAAAAGAATAGTATCTGAAATTGGAAACCATCAGAAAAGCCAATAGATAAATTAACCCCAAAATAGCAAGTTTTTTAAAAGAACTTGGCCAGTTTAAGTGATAAAATAGCAGCACGGTTGATGCAACCATGCATGCTGACGCCGGTGTCGGAAGGCCGACAAAACGTTTGCTTTCGACAGTGTCAACCTGCACGTTAAAGCGGGCAAGTCTCAAGGCAGCACAAACCAGGAATAGAAAAGCCGCTACCCAACCTAGTCGGCCGAACGGCCTGAGAGCCCACGCGTACATGAGAAACGCCGGGGTGACGCCAAAGGCGACCAGGTCAGCCAGGGAATCAAATTCAACTCCGAATTTACTGGTAGTGCCCGTCATGCGGGCTACTTTCCCGTCAAGGCCGTCACAAACTGCTGAGATAAAGATCCAGATCGCAGCAGTGCTGTAGTTTCCGTTTAGTGTTGATACCAGGCTGTAAAAG
The DNA here is from genome assembly GCA_903875605.1 of uncultured Geobacteraceae bacterium. Taxonomy (GTDB): domain Bacteria; phylum Desulfobacterota; class Desulfuromonadia; order Geobacterales; family Pseudopelobacteraceae; genus JACRCG01. Next base: position 9,399 of record CAIQWT010000107.1, read on the forward strand.
CCGGCAAACAAGCTTGCAGCAGTCACAAGATTAGGCAGAATATAAATGCCCTTCCTCATGCTTTCTTTTCTTTCACCCGCTACAGTTGCTGTTTCATTACTCATGATCTCATGTCCTTGTTTAGGAAATTCTGGCCAGTACGGTTTCGCCCGCCACTGTTGAGTCCCCCAGTTTCACCAGTGGTTCGACCTCTGGCGGCAGATAAACATCAACACGTGAACCAAAGCGAATCAAGCCGTAGCGCTCACCGCGCACCAACATGTCACCGATCATTGGATAGCTGATGATCCGGCGTGCAACCAGACCGGCAATCTGAACAAAAGCGATCCGGACACCACCGGCTATTTCCAGCACGATGCCATTGCGCTCATTTTCACAGGATGCGCGACCATCACGGGCATCAAAGAACTTTCCCTGATGATGGAATGTATCAATAACCTTTCCGTCAAAAGGGGTGCGGTTGACATGGACGCTGAAAACCGACATGAAAATGCTGATTTTTAGAGCCTCTTTGCCAAGCGGAGTTTCCGGTACCCGTTCAACGACAATGACTGTTCCGTCTGCAGGAGCAATAACTGCAGCAACGTCATCAGGGGTTGTTCTTTCAGGATTACGGAAAAAATAGAGTACAAACAGCGCTAGAATTAAAGCGAGTGAAGCTGGAATAAACAGGACTGGTATACAGAGTCTCCAGGCGGCAACAAACAGTAAAGCTGTTAAACCTACGGAGTATGCAATAAACGGATACCCTTCCCGGGCAAACATGGATGAATTATTCATAGACCTGCCTAAATGCGAAGACACCCCTCTCCGGGCGGAAGAGGGGTGTCGTGACTCGCGTAGTTAAATTAGTTTTTGGACTTATCGACTATTTTCTGAATCCATGGCATCATGCTCCGCAGTTTTTCGCCGACCTGCTCGACCGGATGAGCAGCATTGAGACGACGACGTGCAGTCATCTCCGGGTAGTTTGACATCCCTTCAAGGATGAATCGTTTAGCATAATCGCCATTCTGGATATTGGTCAGGCACTCTTTCATTGCTGCACGGCTCTGGTCGTTGATAACCTTCGGTCCAGTGACGTATTCGCCATATTCAGCATTGTTGGAGATGGAGTAGTTCATGTTGGCAATGCCGCCCTCATACATAAGGTCAACAATCAGCTTCAGTTCGTGCAGGCACTCGAAATAAGCCATTTCCGGGGCATAGCCGGCTTCAACCAGAGTTTCAAATCCAGCCTTTACCAACTCAACTGCACCACCGCAAAGTACAGCCTGCTCGCCGAACAGGTCGGTTTCAGTCTCGTCCTTAAAGGTTGTTTCAATGATGCCGGTACGACCGCCACCGATGGCACTCGCGTAGGAAAGAGCAACTTCGCGGGCCCTTCCGGACGCATTCTGGAATACAGCAATCAGGTCAGGAATTCCGCCACCTTTTGCAAATTCGGTGCGAACGGTGTGACCGGGTGCCTTGGGGGCAATCATGATGACGTCAAGATCAGCGCGCGGTACAACCTGGTTGTAGTGGATTGCAAATCCGTGGGCAAAAGCAAGTGTCGCCCCTTTTTTGAGTTTAGGTTCGATCTCATCGCGGTAGAGAACCGACTGGAACTCATCAGGAGTAAGGATCATTACCAGATCAGCTGATGCAACAGCTTCGGCAACTGATGCCACTTTGAGGCCGGCATTTGTTGCTTTCACAGCGGACGTTGACCCGGCACGCAGTGCTACCGTTACATCAACCCCGGAATCTTTGAGGTTGCAGGCATGGGCATGGCCCTGTGAACCATAACCAACGATGGTAACTTTTTTTGACTTGATCAACGCGAGATCACAATCACGATCATAATAAACGTTCATACTGATATATCCTCCACATAAATTTTATCCGGAAAACCGGTCAAACATTTTAAGTAAAACGAACGAGACAGATACTATATTCAGCTACGACTGTCAACGTAAATAGCTGTTTTGACCACAATAGCGGGCTCAATTCTTTCTTTCTAAAAAAAGAAGCCGCCCGTTTTCGGGCGGCTGGAAAGTAACGCAACAGCTACTGTTCTTCTACCCGTTCCACCCCTTGGCCCCCCGGCCAATAGCAACTGCACCGGTGCGCACAACCTCCTTAAGTCCCAAAGGTCGCAGCAGTTCCAGAATCGCATCAACTTTGAGTGGATTCCCTGTCGCTTCAATCGTATACGATTTTGGGGTGACATCGATGATTTTAGCCCTGAAGATGTCTACAATTCTCAGAACCTCGGCTCGTCCATCATCTTCGGCAGACACTTTTATCAGTGCCAGTTCACGCTCAATGGCGCTGCCGTCGCTGAAATCAAGTACCTTAAGCACATCGATCAATTTGTTGAGCTGCTTGTTTATCTGCTCAAGTATTTGTGCATCACCGCGGGTAACGATTGTCATTCTTGACAGACCTTCTTCGTTAGTGAGTGCTACAGACAGCGATTCAATATTGAATCCGCGCCCGGAGAACAGGGTGGCTACACGGGAGAGAACTCCGAAATCATTTTCAACTATAACCGATATTGTATGTTGCATAGCTATTCCCTCTCTATTAGGCGTTCAGTACCATTTCATTCAGTGATGCTCCTGCAGGAACCATAGGCAGCACTTTTTCTTCGCGGGCTATCTTAAACTCCATGATCACTGGTCCCTTTTGCTTGAAACCCTGAGTAATAACGGACTCCACTTCATCTGGTTTTGTTGCCAGAAATCCTTTAGCCCCATAAGCATCAGCCAACTTGATATAGTCAATTGGCAGTTCCATGCAGGTAGATGAGTAGCGCTTGTCAAAGAACAGTTCCTGCCACTGACGCACCATGCCGAGGAAATTGTTGTTCAAAATGACGATTTTTACCGGCAGTTTGTTTTGCACAAGTGTTGCCATTTCCTGAATATTCATCTGGACGCCGCCATCACCGCAGATTGTTATGACCTGGCGATCCGGAAAAGCTGCCTGAGCTCCCATAGCGGCCGGCAGGCCGTAGCCCATTGTGCCAAGACCACCGGAGGTGAGCAGTGTGCGTGGTTTGTTGAATTTAAAAAACTGAGCTGTCCACATCTGGTGCTGGCCTACATCGGTCGAGATGATGGCATCGCTATCGGACAGTTCGCGCAGTTTCTGGATGACAAATTGTGGTTTTATGATTGTGCTGCTCTGTTTGTAGCCGAGAGGATGCTTTTCCTTCCAGCCGGAAATATCTGCATGCCATGGCGCCAAATCAGCTATGAAATCGGCCAGTTTGCCATTACTCTTGTCTGCTTGTACAATCATTTTTGTCAGGACATCTTTAACGTCGCCGACAATCGGCAGGTCAACACGAACATTTTTCTTGATAGAGGTGGGGTCAACGTCAATATGAATGATTTTGGCGTGCGGAGCAAATGTCGATAGTTTGCCGGTAACACGATCGTCAAAACGGGCTCCAATAGCAATGATAAGATCACTGTTAGTCATGGCCATATTGGCACAATAGGCACCGTGCATCCCGAGCATGCCAAGTGACAGGTCATCACTTTCTGGAAAAGAACCCAGGCCCATCAGAGTTGTCGTTACCGGTACGGAAAGCATGCGAGCCAACTGGGTCAATTGCTCAGCCGCTCCACCCAGTACCGTGCCCCCACCGACATACATAACCGGCCGTTTGGACTCCAGCATCATGGCAACCGCTTTTTCCACCTGCCGTGGGTGGCCTGAGAGATTAGGCTTGTAACCCCTTATTTCTACGGTTTCCGGATAATGAAACTCTCCCTGAGCCATCTGGACATCTTTGGGGAAGTCGACAAGAACCGGTCCGGGGCGACCGCTGCGGGCGATGTAGAATGCCTTTTTCATAGTCAGGGCGATATCCTTGACATCACGAATCAGAAAGCTGTGTTTTGTGCAGGGGCGGGTGATGCCGATAATATCAACTTCCTGGAAAGCATCGTTGCCGATCAATGCTGTTGGCACCTGACCAGTAATAATTACCATCGGAATTGAATCCATATACGCCGTTGCAATGCCGGTAACGGTATTGGTTGCTCCGGGGCCGGATGTTGCGATCGCCACTCCGACTCTGCCGGTAGCACGTGCGTATCCGTCCGCCGCATGGGTGCCGGCCTGTTCGTGACGTGGCAGGATGTGATGTATTTCTTTGAAGTTAAAGAGCTCGTCATACAGGTTGATGACTGTACCGCCGGGATATCCGAATACGGTGTCAACGCCCTCTTTTTTTAAACATTCCAGCATTATTCGTGCGCCGTTCATTTTCATAAGTTTACCTCATTGTTAATAATTCAAATATTCGTTAGAAGTTATTAGGGTTGCCCGTGATGACATTGATTACAGCCCATTTAAGATCGCCATTCTGGTCAACCATTTTACGCTGCTGTGTTGAGTTGTCGAAATAGGTTTTATAGCAACCGCTCGGCGCATAACTCGAATTCCAGTTGGAGATACAAAGTCTGCCGTCATCGGTAATGTTCCAGTTTCCCTTGCTGACGCCGCCGTAGGAGGATTTTCCGACCACAACGCCACTGGCATCCCAGTAATAAGTTTCGCCGTTTGCTGATGTGACGGAATTACCCTGGAAAACTTCGCGCACTTCTTTTGCGGAAAGCAGCAGGGAACTTGAATCAACAAGACTCTGCTCAACCGTCTTGCAGGCGTTTAGAGAGAGTGACAGAACGATGGCGGCACACAGGGTAATTAATTTTTTCATGGTATCCTCCTCAGGTTTGTTTTCGTCTGCACATTGGTAACCGGGCGCATAATGTCCCGGATAGCTCCGTAATGAGATTTTAATCAGCTGTTGTGACTGCTCCGGTATGAGCTGAGGTAACAACTTTAGCGTAGCGCGCCAGCCATCCCCCCTTGATCTTTGGTTCCGGTGCTTTCCATCCTGTCCGGCGGATGGCAAGGGTCGCTTCATCGACCAGAAGCTCCAGGCGACGGTTCGGAATGTCGAGCAGAATTTTGTCACCATCCACTACCAGAGCGATTGGCCCACCCTCGGCAGCCTCGGGCGAAATATGCCCGATGCAGGGACCACGGGTACCTCCGGAAAAACGTCCGTCAGTAATCAATGCAACGCTGTCGCCAAGTCCCATACCCATGATGGCGGCTGTCGGAGCCAGCATTTCACGCATCCCCGGGCCACCTTTAGGACCTTCATAGCGGATGACGACAATGTCACCAGATTTGATTTTTCCTTCCATGATGGCAGCCATCGCCAGCTCTTCGGCGTCAAAACAGCGTGCCACACCCTCAAAATACATCATAGCGGCAGAAACGCCGGACTGTTTGACGACGGCGCCTTTGGGAGCAATATTGCCGGAGAGGATCGCAATGCCCCCTTCTTTCTTGATTGGATTGGTGAGAGGGCGGATTACCTCTTCGTCAACATTCTGGATACTGTCGGCTAACTGGTGCGTAGTCAGCCCGAAAAGCGTCTGAGTATCCTTGATTTTGCTTCCGAGTTGTTTCAAGACTCCGCTGACGCCTCCGGCAATGTCAAGATCCTCCATGAAGTGCTCACCGGCCGGATTCATTGATGCCAGCTGCGGGGTGTCTTTTCCTAAAACATCGAACAACTCCAAGGGCAGTTCCACACCGGCTTCATTGGCAATAGCCAGCAGGTGCAGAACCGTATTGGATGAGCCACCCAGCGCCAGATCAACACGGATTGCATTTTCAAATGCCTCGCGGGTCATTATGTCACGGGGTTTTACGTCATTATGTACCAGTTCAACTATTTTTTCTCCGGAGGCAAAGGCGATCCTGCGTTTGAGAGCCGACACAGCGAGTGCTGTACCGCAACGTGGCAGACTCATTCCCATGGTTTCAGTCAGGATCGCCATGGTGTTGGCGGTGAAGAGTCCCTGACATGAGCCCATACCAGGACAGGCGTTATCTTCACAGACTTGCAGCTCTTTATCGTTGATAACTCCGGCCTTGTAGCGGGCCATTGCTTCAAATGTATCTGAGACGAAGGAGTATTTACGACCGGCAGTACCACGACCGCTCATCATCGGACCGGCAGTGACGACGATGCAGGGGATATTTAATCTGGCAGCCGCCATCAGCATGCCGGGCGTTATTTTATCGCAATTAGTCAGCAGTACCAGACCATCAAGTCGGTGCGCCTCTGCTACGGACTCAACCATGTCAGCGATCAGTTCGCGCGTTGGAAGGGAGTAGTGCATGCCTTTATGCCCCATCGCCATACCGTCGCATACACCGGGAATACCGAAGAAGAAAGCATAGCCGCCGCCGGAGTGTACCCCTTTTTCAATAAAACGCTCCAGGTCGCGCATGCCGACATGGCCGGGGATCAAATCGGTAAAGCTGGTTGCTACGCCGATAAAAGGCTTGTCCATCTGATTCTGCGGGACACCGGTCCCTTTAAGCAGGGCGCGGTGCGGAGTCCGCTCGAGCCCTTTTTTTATCATATCGCTACGCATGTGATGTCCTTGTGATGAATTGTTTTAGTTTGGCTAAACCCGCGATTGATAAGACTTTACGGGTTGTACAGAATAATATAGATAACGGGATGTGTCAACCGGAATGCCCATGCTAATAGAATAATATCACTCTGTTACTATTAGGCCTGCGGAGTAGAAATGTTTCTGTTCCGTATCGTCAAACCCTGCAAAAAGTTTCTGAGAAACTGATCTCCGCACTCTTTAAAATGCTTATGCCCGGCATTTCTGAACAGAGCGCTGAGCTCTGCTTTTGAAATTTTAACTCCCGCCAACCCCATCACTGCAAGCATGTCTTCCTCTTTTAAGTCGAGCGCAATGCGCAGCTTTTTCAGTATGGAGTTGTTGTTAAGCGAGGCATCCGGTTTAGGCGGTTGCCCGTCTGCCGACTCACGCCTGCCTCTTTTATGCACTATCAAGCCATCCAGAAAAAATGACAGCAGGGGATTACTGCAGGCAATAAAATCCTCTTCCTCTTCTTTTTTTAGAAATTTGAGCAGCGTTGGTTGTTCTATAGTGCATCCGGATAGCTGAAACATTTCAATCATTGCCGGGTTGCTGATATCAAGCGCGTAACGTAGTCTGCGTAATACATCGTTGTTATTCATATATGGTGTTCTCCTTGTGAAAGTTTACCTCCCCTGACGCTTCCTAAAGCTGGAGTGGGATTTTAAAGCTCCAATTGATAATAATGGGGCGGGGTGGATTTGATTGCTACTTAAATGCTGCCACTTGCGCCTGATACATTGTCACCGGCACAAAGCGCACAGCAAACTCTGTGGAGCATCTGATGCAGGTCACAAAAAAAGGCTTACCGTTTTTACCCTTTTCAAACGGCAGATCCTGCTTATGGTTGCAGTAGGGACATATGGCCGCAACAACCGCCTGAGTAATCTTTACCGGCTTTATGTCAGCAGTCGTAGATTTTTTTGACATAGATTGCACAGGTTTAAGTGGCTGTAGCAGATCTTCAGACGTATCTGATAATGAAACAGTGGATTTTTGCATCACGGATCGCTCCTTTTTAGTGGAAGTTGTTACCGGCAGGTTTTCATCTTCAGGATAATCCATGCCAGGTACCGATGGCGGTAAAATCCCTTTAAGCGCTTTTTTCCAGAGTGTGGGCATCGACGTCCTTGAATAGTGAAGTGGTCTGACACCCTTCATCAGCGCCGCACCGCCTACAACAACGTAATATTTGTCGCGATACAGGACCAGGGTTTGGCTGCCGATTTCAGACACCTTGAATCCGGATGATATTTTGTTGTCCAGCCAGAAAGTTATAGTTTCGTCAGTCACAACTCCTCCTTACGCTGCATTAACTCCGTTAACTGTTACCAGAATCAGCTCTTGCTTACCAATAAAAATATTGAATATGACGCTGATGGTTGTGGTATTTTTAAAAAAGTTGCTATATTCATCCGTCGGTGTTGCAACATGTATCACATTCTGATTGGAGTGGAAGATTAAATGACTGAAACAACACACAGTGTCGTATATCGCAGAGAGTATGCTGCTCCTGACTACAGCATCGAGAGTATTGATCTCCGTTTTGAACTTGGTGAGAATTCAACGGTTGTTACATCACAACTGGTAATCAAAAGACAATATGATGTTTCGCTCGGTTTGCGTCCTTTAGTATTGAACGGCAAAAGCCTTACACTACTAGATCTGCGACTTGACGATGCACCTTTAGATCAGGGTAGCTACAGAGTAACGCCTGACCTGTTAACCATTCACGAAGTGCCTTCCCTGTTCACACTGGAGGTAGTAACTGGACTCCGTCCACAGGATAATACCTCGCTGGAGGGTCTCTATCGTTCAACCGGGATGTTCTGTACTCAGTGCGAAGCAGAGGGCTTTCGTGCCATAACATATTATCCTGACCGTCCTGATGTTCTGACACTCTTTACGGTCACGATCATCGCGGATCGTCTGCGCTATCCCGTGTTGCTCTCCAACGGCAATCTGATGGCAAGTGGTGAACTGCCGGATGGCCGACACTTTGCAACCTGGCACGATCCTTTCAAAAAGCCGAGCTATCTGTTCGCCCTCGTAGCCGGAGATCTTGTCTGTATTGAAAATTCCTTTAAAACCTGTTCCGGGCGCAATGTGTCATTGCAAATCTACGTACATGAGCAGAACCGTCATAAATGCGACCATGCCATGCGTTCCCTGATAAAGGCGATGCGTTGGGATGAGGAGGTTTATGGCCGTGAGTATGACCTTGACTGCTATATGATCGTGGCCGTTGATGATTTCAATATGGGAGCCATGGAGAACAAGGGGCTCAATGTCTTCAACTCATGCTACGTCCTCGCCAGTCCCGCCACTGCAACTGATGATGATTACCATGCGATAGAGGAGGTAATCGGGCATGAATACTTCCATAATTGGAGCGGCAATCGGGTAACGTGCCGCGACTGGTTCCAGCTCTCCCTGAAAGAAGGGTTGACCGTTTTTCGTGATCAGGAATTTTCTGCCGATATGCAATCCCGCGGGGTGAAGCGTATTCAAGACGTTCGAACTCTGCGGACTTCCCAGTTTGCCGAGGATAGCGGCCCGATGGCTCACCCGGTTCGTCCGGATTCGTACATTGAGATCAATAACTTTTATACGTCAACTATTTATAACAAAGGGGCTGAGCTCGTCCGTATGCAACACACCATGCTCGGTACCGAACAATTCCGTCGCGGGATGGATCTTTATTTTAATCGCTTTGACGGGCAGGCGGTGACGGTTGATGATTTCGTGCAGTCGATGGCCGAGGCTGGAGCGATTGACCTTGAACAATTTGCTCTCTGGTATAGTCAGGCAGGGACGCCACTGTTGAGTATTTACGGTTCATATATCGCAGCTGATAAAACGTTCACTCTTACGGTCAGGCAGAGCTGTGCGGCGACACCCGGTCAGCCGGATAAGAGTCCGCTGCATATCCCTTTATCACTTGGTCTTCTCGGACTAAATGGAGTACAGCTGCCGCTGACAATGGCTGGCGAAGCCACGCGGGTCGATACCACACGAATTCTGCATCTACATGAAGCCGAGGAGAAATTCTGTTTTATCGCTCTGGAAGAAGAGCCTGTTCCGGCGCTGTTACGCAGTTTTTCAGCGCCGGTCAAAATAGAATATTCCTACAGTTATGACCAACTTGCCCTGTTGATGGGGCACGAAGTAGATCCCTTCTGCCGCTGGGAAGCGGGACAGCGAATGGCTGTTCAGGTTATTCTCCTGTTGGCTGCCGACAGTCAAAATGGTTTAGAGATGATTCTGGACCCTGCTTTTGCTGCATCCTTCCGGGCAACGCTGACTGGTGGTAACCCCGATTGCGCTTTTCTTGCGGAAACGCTGACTTTACCTTCGGAAAAGTATATTGCGGAGCATTTAAAGGTTGTCGATCCGGGAGCGATCCGCAAAGCCAGACAATTTGTTATCACCAGCCTTGCGGCACAGTTAAAAGAAGAATTCCATGCGGTATATTCAAACAACCGGAGTTATAAAGCCTATACCCCGGATGATAGTCGTTCAGGCGAGCGACGTCTCGCCAACCTTTGCCTGGCTTATCTGGTATCTAACGGCGGACAGGATGAAATTAAACTCTGTCTCGAGCAGTACCGGCAGGCGGATAACATGACCGATACAATCGGTGCATTGACGCCGCTTGCCTCCTGCGATTGTCCGGAGCGCCGGGAGGTACTTGTCGATTTTTACCAGCGCTGGCAGGGGGACCGTCTGGTGGTAGACAAATGGTTCACGCTTCAGGCGACATCCATACTCCCTGGAACATTGGATGAGCTCCGGGTGCTGCTTGACCATCCGGCCTTTGAGCTGACTAATCCCAACCGTTTCCGCTCTCTGGTAGGAGCTTTCAGTCAGGGTAATCAGGGGAACTTTCACCGTCCAGATGGTTCTGGATACCGTTTTTTGGCCGATCAGCTGTTGCGGTTGATTCCGGTCAATCCACAGGTGTCTGCTAGAATGCTGGCACCGTTGACCGGTTGGCGACGCTTTGAAAAATTACGGAGTATTCAGATGCAGCAGCAGTTACAGCGTATTAGTGCTGTTGCAGATCTGCCGCGCGACGTGTATGAGGTTGTGACTAAAAGCTTAGGTTAGTAAAAAAACACATTTAAAGAAAGGTGCCACAATGTCAAAGCTGACCATAGTAGCAAAGGTTGTTGCCAAAAAGGACTCCGTAGATAACGTCAAGAGAGAGCTGCTTAAACTCATCATGCCGACAAGAAATGAGCATGGCTGCATCGAATACAACCTACACCAGGACAACGAAGACCCCTCAATTTTTGTCTTTTACGAGACATGGGAGAATCCTGCATGTCTTGAAAAACACATGAACACGGATCATTTCAAAAGTTATGTTAACGCCGTAGGCAGCTTGATAGTAGATAAGGCTGTACACAAAATGACCCGGATCGAATAAGGAATAACGACCATGGCAAAAGGGTATCAGGGAAATAAAGAACGCCAGGAAGAGATCAGTTCCCTTGGAAAAGCCGTAAGTAAACGTGCGGGATTCAAGTGCGAATGGTGCGAAAACAAGGATAATCTACTAATCTGGGATTATAAGCCTGACTCTACACCCGCCATGGAAACATTGGTTCTCCTGTGCCAACAATGCAGGAGTTGGGCAGATGGAAGAAAATTTTCCTCAAATGAGCTGCGGTCCATCCGCAACGCCCTTTGGAGTAATGTTCCGGCCGTCGCGGAAGGTGCGGCCAGGGTTTTGATTAACTGCAAAGAACCATGGGCAAGGGAAGCAATTGAAGAAAGCTTTATTGATGACAACATCAAAGCTGAAATACTGAAATAAGAAGGATAACCGGATGCAGTATCAGATAGGAAAACCAGGCAGAATTGTTGTAGTACGTTTCAGTGACGGTGATGACGTACTTGGCGGACTTGCAGAGATATGCCGTACTGAAAATATCAGGGCAGCCTGTTTCAATGTCGTCGGCGGCATGAAGAGTGGCCGTTTTGTAGTCGGTCCGGAGACGGAAGAAATGCCGCCCATTCCAGTTTGGCGGGAACTTCAGGAGAGTCATGAAGCCGTCGGTTTCGGCACCATATTTTGGGATAGGGAACATCCGAAAGTGCACTTTCATGGAGCCTATGGAAAACGGGATTCTGTTAAGGCTGGATGTTTACGAGAGGGAAGTGAGGCTTTCCTGGTTCTTGAGGTGGTAATAACGGAGATTATGGATGTCAATATTGTCAGAGAACTTGATCCGGCTTCGAATATGATTCTGATGAAAATGACATGAAGTTAAAGGAGCGAGTTTGAAAAAATATTTTTCAGTTATGGGAAAGTTCCTGCTGCTCTTTCTTGTGCTTATGGTTCCAGCCAGTTGTGCTACGAAAGACTACCGCACAGCAAGCCGTGAATCGGCCGGTATAGCACCGAATCCTGCAACAAATCGGGAGGCGGTACTACAGGTCTACGGAGCTCCGGCCTGGGGTTGGCGTGGTTGGTTCGCAATACATACCTGGATTACGACAAAACCGGCCGATGCTGACTCATATACAGTCTACGAAGTCATTGGCTGGCGGCAACGAAGAGGATTGCCAGCCATGCGTATCGAAAAGGACCTTCCTGATCGGTACTGGTTTGGAGAACGTCCCAGGTTACTCAAAGATTTTAGAGGAGAGCCTGCCGCAAGACTGATTAAAGCGGTTGATCTGGCAGCTAGAAATTACCCCTGGCCTGATACCTACAAGGTTTTTCCCGGGCCGAACAGTAATACGTTCACCGCCTGGATAGCGAGGCAGGTTCCTGAACTCGGACTGGATCTTCCTATTACAGCCATTGGAAGCGGGTATGCAGCCAGATGATGGTTACGTGTTACTGGATCGGGTAGGATCAATTTTATCAACCCCAAAAATGATAATCGGGGGCACAGTTCTCACAAATTCAAGGAGGCATTATGCAGTATGTTGAAATGTTGTACCGATTGGCTATTAGTCTTTGGGCTGGAGGTAATGCCATTTTCACGTTGATGTTAACTCCTATCCTGTTTAGAACCGAGAGCCGGGATATTGCAGGGCGCATTGTCGGCAATCTGTTTCCTGGCTATTTTCGCTGGAGTCTGGGCTGCGGTCTTATCGCTCTGATCTGCCGTCTGGTCGGCCGAGGTTTCGAAATCAGGCTCCCGTTGATTGTACTGACAATAATGCTGGCAGTTACCTTGTTTCAGGCGTTTTATGTGGAACCTCATGCGGCGGAGTTGAAACGGCAGATCGGTTCTTTTGAAACAACGACTAAAGAGCATCCACTGCGAAGGTCTTTTTCGAAACTTCATGGTGTCTCGGCGGTCTGTAATCTGGCGGTCCTCGGGGGCGGAGTGTTGCTTGTGCTGTTTCCGTGACTATGCAGACCGAAGAAATGCTTGATATTCCGCTTGAGCGGATCAATTCGGATACTCTGCGAAAGATGATTGAGGAATTTGTTACACGGGAGTGGAGCGAGCCTGGTGAATCGGTCTATACACTGGACGAAAAGGTTGGCCAGGTTCTTCATCAACTGCAGAACAATCGTGCCAGGATTGTGTACGACCTTATATCAGAAACTTGGAATGTCGTCCCCTGCAGGTAATTTACCAATAACAAAGACATGGACTGATTACAAGGAGCTTGGGCATGGAACAGAGAAAGCTGGGAACAGGCGGTTTGACGGTGTCAGCACAAGGACTCGGCTGCATGGGGATGTCTGATTTCTACGGTCAGCGGGATGAAAAGGAATCTATCGCCACTATCCATCGCGCCTTTGATTTAGGGGTCAACTTTCTGGATACCTCAGATATGTATGGACCTTTTACTAATGAAGAGCTTGTCGGAAAAGCAATTAAGGGAATCCGTAACCGTATAGTTGTGGCTACCAAGTTCGGCATTATGAGAAACAGCCCCTCGAAACCAGGTGAATGGGCCCCCATAAACGGCATAAACGGCAGGCCGGAATACGTCCGTTCAGCCTGTGAAGCATCACTAAGGCGCCTCGGTGTAGACCACATTGACCTTTACTATCAGCACCGTGTGGATGTTGAGGTACCGATCGAAGAGACTGTAGGAGCAATGGCAGATCTGGTCAGCACCGGTAAAGTCCGTTACATCGGGCTCTCCGAAGCCGGTGTTCAGACAGTTCGTCGCGGCCATGCAATTCATCCGATCACAGCACTGCAAAGTGAGTATTCCCTCTGGACCCGTGACCCGGAAGAGGAGGTGCTGCCGACTTTAAGAGAGCTTGGCATAGGTTTTGTTGCCTACAGTCCACTTGGTCGAGGCTTTTTGACTGGACAAATAAAAAGCCAGGACAATTTTGCTGCAGATGATTACCGTCGCAATACCCCTCGCTTTCAGGGCGACAATTTTGAGAAAAACCTGCAACTGGTGGAACTGATCACTGCAATAGCAGAGCGGAAAGGAATCAGCGCCGGACGTTTGGCTCTGGCCTGGGTTATGGCCCAGGGAGACGATATCGTACCAATACCCGGAACAAAGCATCGTAAATATCTGGAAGAGAATGTTGACAGCGCTTCTGTCGTCATCAGCGATGCTGATATGGCCGATATTGCCGCGGCATTGCCCGAAGGGGCGGTTTTCGGTGAGCGCTATCCGACAGCAATGATGGCGTTCATTAATCGGTGATTCTATATTGATGACTTGGCACGTCTACATTATTATCTGTTCCGACCAATCTTTTTATACGGGGATTACCACTGATATTGAAAGGCGTTTCCGTCAGCATACGGAGGGGAGGGGGGCTAAATATTTTCGTGGACGACAACCGCTGCAGGTGGTTTATCGCGAAGGCGATCACAGCCGTTCATCAGCAAGCAAGAGAGAAACGGAGATTAAATCCATGAGCCGGGCAGAGAAGTCTGCTATGGTAGCCTGCCGATGAATTCAGGCCATCCAGATCAAATATACACCGACACCTGCTACCATAACTCCGCTGATACGTTTAACCCAGATTGAAAAGCTGACCAACCCCCGCGCCTTTACAAAGCCCTCTACAAAACCGGTGAAAGTGCCGGCAATCAGCATCAGGAGGCAGTGGCCGATGGCGTAGCAGAAGAGCAGGGCAATGCCGTAAAGTATCTGCCCCTTCCCCGCGACCAGTGTTAGTAGTACGACCAGGACCGGTGTTGCACATGGTGAGGATACTACACCAAAGAAAAGTCCCAGCAGAAATGCACCGAAAATACCGCCGCACTTTGGCTTATAGTCCCTTTTAATAGGCAGTCGGATCTCATACAACCCCATTAATTGTCCACCCATAATCAGTGCTATGCACCCGGCAATAAAATACCAGGTCCCTCCAAGTAACCCGAACATGGTGCCAAGTAGTCCCGCCATCGCACCGAAGATCGTAAAAGTCAGAGACAGGCCGAGGGTAAAGGCGAGAGAATAGCGGAACGCTCTCCAACGTTCGCCATCACTGTAGCCACCAACGAAGCCGACTACCAAAGGAATGGTTGCCAGTACGCAGGGTGAGGCAGATGAAAGGATTCCGGCCAGCAAGACTGCGCCGAAAGCTGCCAGTGGGTAGAGAGTAATAATCTGCTCGATGTTGTCGAGGAATGTCATTTCAACCCTGCGCTCTTCAGTTCCTTAATGATCTCAACTTTTTCCATGAAGCCGATATGGCGCTTTACCTCCTTGCCCTGGGAATTGAAAAATATTTGGGTAGGAATCATCTTGACCCGGAAAGTTTCAGCGGCAGCCTTGTTTTCCCAAACATCAATAAACAGCACATTGGCTTTTCCCCTGTATTCGCTGGAAAGCCCCTCCAAGATCGGCGCCATCTTCTTACAGGGAATACAGGTACGGGCGCCCAGGTCGATAACTGAAGGTTTGCCGGATGATAGGGTCTGCTTAACGACAGCATCTGTGGCTGAAGGTAGTTCGGCACTGGCAAATGAAGACGTTAGCAGCAAAATCATACAGATAAAAATGTTCCTCATCATGGGAGTAGTCCTCTTATTTCGCCAGCTGATGCCGTTTTACCAGAGAAGACCACCTTGCCGTCAATTACCAGTGCGGGGGTACTCATAACTCCGTACTTCATAATGGAGGGGATGTCTTCTGTCTTGATAATCTCCGCATCAATCCCCTTTTCTTTCACTGCCGCCTGAACCGCTTCGTAAAGTGTTCTGCATTTGGCGCAGCCGGCTCCCAAAACTTCGATTTTCATGATGAGTTCTCCTGTCTGGTTCTGTTTTTTGCTGCGTTTATCAAGATCTTCCATAAAGTCTCTGGCTCGTTCCCCTCGGAGATATTCGCCTAGACCTAGTAGGCCATCGGTGAGGTATTTTGCGTCATACCCCTTACTTCGCAGATAGGCCATGGCAATGGCAGAACGATCTTTGTGAGGGCAGGCGGCGACGATGATTTTATTCTTTGGCAGCTCCTTGAGACGTGTAGGGAGCTCGTTCAGCGGAATGACCATGGCAAAGCCGGTTCTCCATGCAGCAACCTCCTCCCGGAAGCGGACGTCGACCAGTATCGCCTTGCCGCTGGCAAGCAGTGGGATCAAACTCTTGCTGTCAATCTTCATGTCGTCACGGGTCTCATAGTCAAAGTGAGTGAGAAAACTTTCAAATTCAGTGTCAGCTGCACCGACAAGCGATGGTTGAAAATCCATAACCATAACGAACAGACAGATTAGTAAGGAAATGCGTTTCATGGTTTCTCCTGTTAGGCTGATACGTCTGCATCAAGCAGCAATAGGATCTCTTTTGAACAACATCTTTCCCGTGGTGAGAGCAACTTGCAGCGACCGACAGTACAGGCTTCCGTTGTCTGACGGATGCTGCCAATATTGTTGGCACCATTTTTTATCGCTTCCAAAATCATCTGCTTGCTTACTTTGCTGCACCAGCAAACTGGTTCATTCAAAGGGGCGTCAAGGATATTTTCGGTATAAGGAGCAATCTGCCGGTTCATTATTTTGAACCACCTGTCGCAATAATCTGGCTGGAGCCGTTGCTGCAACAGCATGCACAGCTAATCCCCCTGGCATTGGCAAAGGCCTCCCGTCCCTCACGTAATGTCAGCCAGGAGATAAATAAGGCTCCGAACGCATCCAGGTTGCCGATGCCTGTTAATTCATAGCCCAAACTTGAAAGCATCAGGACGACAGACATATACACGCAGGCACGGGAACATGCTGCGTCGGCCAGAATGGCGGGTGAGTTGAGCAGTGTGCCGACTTTTGTTTTCTGGTGGATCAGATACCACATGAACGATATGGATATGAGCGAGATTATGATGCCCCAAAGTGTTGTCTCCGGCTTATGCCGATGGTACAGGCTCAGCATTGCCGTAAGTGCCAGTCCGGTTGATAGGATATAGAACGCAACGCCGGTAATTCTTAGTGCCCGTTGTTCAAATTCATCCCTGCTTTCTCCACGGTTTGCCCTGATCCTGCTCAGCATGTGCCATACTCCGACAGCTGAAATTACCTCTATAAACGAGTCTACACCAAAGCCGAACAGGGTGAGGGTTTCATCGGCAGCACCCATCCAGACAGCTATAAAGCCTTCAACTATATTATAAACAATCGTAAAGAGTGCCAGGAAATTGGCGCGAATGTAGAGTTTTTCATTCATCGTAAAAAAGCCCCTTCAGAGAATCGCATTGAACAGATAGCCAACCAGCACTATTGCTACGGCCACAATGCCAAAGAAAACCGCCAGAAGCCGGTTCTTCAGTACGTTCTTGAGAATTATCGCTTCAGGCAATGATAATGCGGTTACTGCCATCATAAACGCCAGTACGGTGCCGATAGCCATCCCTTTCTCCATCAAAGCATGAACAATGGGAATAACACCGGCGGCATTGGAGTAGAGTGGTACTCCCAGCGCCACTGCTATAGGTACAGCAAAGGGGTTGTCCCTCCCTGCCCAGCGAACCAGAAAGTCCTGAGGCACGAAGCCATGGATGAAAGCCCCCAGTCCGACTCCCACTACCACGTATGGCCAGATCTTTTTCAACAGATCCAGTGTGTACTTGCTGGCATAGTTCAACTTTTCCCGGAAAGATAATGGTTTAATCTCGGTATTGCCGACCTGCATCTCCCAGACATAATCCTGGACATACTTCTCCATTTGCAACTTACCGATGATAATCCCGGCCAAGATTGCTACCAACAGGCCGGAACCGATATAGATCAAGGCGATTTTCCAGCCAAACAGTCCCCAAAGCATAATCAGTGCAACTTCGTTAACCATAGGCGAGGAGATCAGGAAGGAAAAAGTCACCCCCAGCGGCACGCCAGACTCGACAAAACCGATGAAAAGCGGCACTGCCGAGCATGAGCAGAATGGTGTGACAATTCCAAGCAGGGCCGCCAGGATGTTGCCGACATATTCACGTTTGTGGGAAAGCAGAAGTTTGGTTTTTTCCGGTGAGAAGGAGGTGCGGATGATAGCGACAAAGTAGATGATTGTTGCCAGCAGCAGGAAAATTTTGGTCGTATCGTAGAGGAAAAAGTTGATTGCTTCACCAAGCTGTGTTCCAGGAGTTAATTTAAGCAGGTCAAAAGTTATGTAATCGGCAGATAGTTTCAGCATGGCAGCTCCATGATTGTATGATTATTAGATCACGAGTGATGACAAAAAAAATTATGCGGCGTGCAGCATCTCGTGGCGGTCGGTAATCTCCTGAACCATTATCCTGGTTGCCAGATCGACAATTGCAAAGGTTTCGGAGTGCTTTACTGAATAGAATATTTTGACACCTTCTTTGCGGCGACTGAGAATGCCTGACGAAACCATCAGATTAAGATGCCGTGAAGTGTTGGACTGCTCTTCGCTGATGGCGGGAAATATCTCGCAGACACAGCACTCGCCGTCGCGAAGGAGCTCAATTATTTTCAGGCGTGTAGGCTGACCGAGGGCTTTTAGTATTTCAGCTCGAATGTAAGTTTTATCCATTTAACGCTCCATCATTATATGATTGTTTAATCATATAATGATGGAGGATCAAAAAGTCAAGATGATTTGTTTGTAAATTCCGGCGTGGTTCAGGCAGGTGGGTGCGTCGGCAGCCCGAAGCGGGCATGTATTCTTTCGATAAAATAATTTTGCGGAGAAGTGGTTATAAGATGACATCCTGAATGGATGATAAGCGTACGGTTACGGTGATGTCGGAACCCGTCGATATAATGTTCCCGCAGCAGTCCGGTGTCAATCTGATCCTGGACGAGTTCGCGGGACAAAAACGAAACACCCTGCCCACTCTGGGTAGAGTGAAGAATCATATGCAGATCATCAATAACAACACAACTCCTGAAGTCGGCTAGCTCTTTGTCAATCGCCTGCAGATTGACTTCCAGAAGGGTCCTGGAGCAGCACCCTTCTTTACGGGCAAGCAGTGTATGTGAGAAGAGCGCTTCAGGTTTTACTTTCCCGGCAGGTAGAGCAAGAGCAGGGGCGCTGACAAAAACCATGTCATCTCCCGGCAGGGAAATCGTATTCAAATCAGAAAAGTCAAAACACTCACAATGCTCAAGAACGGCCAGATCGTACATGCCATCCCGCAAAGCTTCGACAATTTTACCGGGGGTGTCGAACATGAAAGATAAGTCAGCAAGAGCGGGGTATTCCATCATAAATTCTCGCATGATTGTCGGCAGATGGACAATGCCGAAGGAGGGGGTGCAGATAAAAGCAATACTTTTTCTTTCATGAATAAACTTAAGGCCGGAGAGCAGTTCCCTTTCAATAGCCAACATTTTTTCAGCTTTTTCAAATACCAGCTTTCCGGCATCTGTTGGAACAAGAGTCTGACCGGAGCGGTCAAGAAGAGAGTACCCATACTGCTCTTCAATAAACTTGATGCGCCGGGATACAGCCGGTTGGGTAACACAAAGTGTCTCGGACGCCTTTGAGATGCTTCCTGCCTTCACTACCTCTACCAGAGTTTTTAGATATATAGATTCCATATATAGTATTTTACTCCTATTACAAGCTGTTATCTGATCATAACAAACATTCAATTTTCTTTTACACTAAAAAGGGAGAGTTTAACAGAAGATCTATATCATTCTTGTGTGTTCGGGACAGCGTCCCGACAAAGGGAGGATTGTCATGCTGGAAAAACAGGGGTTTTCTAACAGTTGCAGGGCGGTGGCGGTTGGTTCGGCGCTTCTATTGGGCCTGTGCATTGCAACCCAGGCTCATGCTGGACCACGCATCGAGTTTGGCGAGGATGGCGGATTTCTCCAGGTTGACCTGAAAGGGCAGATATTTGTAGAAAATACCAGTTATGGAGGTGGAAACACCGGTAACGAAAGTCGTACCGATATCCATTTTATGCGTAACCGCGTTGGTTTTACCGGCATGCTTGACGAAACATGGGGATACAAACTGCAGACATGCGGTAATACAGGTACAACCAAGATGCCGTTTCTTTACGGATTATCCGCTCAGGATAATGACTGGAATGATCGTGACGTGCGGGTTATAGATGCCTATGCGATTGCCAATATCAGCCCGTCCCTGAATTTGAAGATAGGTCTCACTAAAATTCCACTTACGCGTGCCAACCTGGACGATTGTTTCGCTCCATTGTCACAGGATCGCTCGATGTTCGTCTACAGTGCTTACGGTAGCTCGCCTGCAAAGTTCAGTCGGGACCTGGGCGGAGTGGCATATGGCCGGTTTTTAAACGATAAGCTGGCTTATTTTGCAGGCGTTTTTCAGGGGCGTGAGGGTTCTTCAGCAGTGCAGAATCCTCTAAGTGTTGCAGCTGCACCTGCGGGGCCTTTAAATGCTACTGCAGCCTCCGGTGCAACCTTTATAAGTTCAAATGCGCCTAAAACACAGCTGGAATATGTCGGCCGCCTCACCTATGATTTTATGGATTCTGAGGGCGGTTCCGGGTATCAGGGTACATATTTTGGGGAGAAGAACCTCCTGACGATCGGCGCCGGCATGGCTTATCAGCCTAATGCCGCTTTTAGAAGTACAACAACAAACCCTGTAGCCACACCTTCTCAAAATGCCTATGGGTCAACAATTGTTGGTACGGAGACTGTTGATTATACCGCTTATGCAATTGACCTTATGTATGAGCAGAAACTGCCAGTCGGTGTGATTACCGTTACTGGTCAATACCTGAAAGTTGACTTTGAAGATGCATGGAAGACTAATTCGATTGGTGATAAACTGTCAGTCACTGCGGGTATGAACGGCCAGAAGGAAGGTGGGTACGGTAAAATCGCTTTTATTTTGCCATATACAATCGGTAAAGCTGGAAAAATTCAGCCATACGCCCTTTCAGAGTACTGGGAGTTTGCCCATCTGTTGGGCAAAAACCACCAGATCATTAATCAGTATGGCGGTGGCTTAAACTACTACATCTCCGGAGACCAGCGAGTTCGCTTAACCGGTGAATTCCTTAGGACCGATTTCAACCAGGCGACGCAGATTCCAGTTGCCGGCATGGCCGCGCTTGCCGACGTTAAATCGTTTGATACTTTCCGAATGATGCTGCAGGTGGTATTTTAGGGTTCAATTCAGGGTGTCGTGTATTTACCATGATACGTGCCTAAAATCGACTTACAAGGAGAATGATCTCAATGAACCGGATTACTGCTATTTCAGCCCTTGCTCTTGTCTTGCTAACTACCGGAATTTGCCACGCCGATTCAGTGGTAATAACCTACAATTCCGGTAAAACCCAGACTGTTGTTCTGGATGAATCGAGCGTGGGAATAAAATCCTGGCAGTTTGTAGGGGGGGCTGCGTCGCTTTCACCATCGGTAAAAGCAGAAGGAATCCCAGTGAAGTCAAAACAGGAACCGGTTCAAAAAGATCAAGCAATTCAAACGGCAGATGATAAAAAGCTGACTGAAAAAGCGCCCGAAAAAAAAACCGGTGTCCGTGTTAAATGGAACGCCAAGCCGATTCCGGACTAACAACCAAGAGGATAAAAGGAGAATACAAGTATGAAGAAAATTATTCTGTTACTGGCCCTGTCCCTGTGTGCAGCTTCTGTAGCTTTTGCTGCGGAAGGTAAGGTAAAATCTGTCAGCGACGATAAAGTAACCGTTGAAATGGCCGACTCGGCAAAACTTAAAAAAGGCGGCAGCGTCAAAATTAACGGCAAAGCCGGCAAGGTAACTTCTGTTGACGGAACTACTATTGTCATCAAGTCAGGAAAAGCCTCGGAATTTAAAGCTGGGGAAACCGTAAAAGTTGATAAGGGTAACGATATGCAGGGGTGCTGATTGTCCTTTTAGACGACCCCTCAGAAAACGCCTCCAACTCCTCCTGGAGGCGTTTTTTATTCACATTTTGCAATTACCGCAACGGATGTCGGTGAATGTGTATGTAGTAGTTCTGTTGTAATCACCCCCCATCTTTATCCCCCTTCACAATGATGCGACGAACATTGCTATGAAGTAGATCCCCTACGTACTCACACTTACCCCGCTTCCTTGTAATCAGAACAATGGCCGCAGCACGGTAATAAAGAATGTAGAACCGTACCTGGAAGATGCTGTTAAAGTCCACCGGTCCTGTTGCATAGATGTGCCGGCCCGATTCTCATAAGAAACATTGAAAATATATATTGACATATTCAGCTTTTAATATATATATGATTAATACAAATAGACGGAGGAGTTATGTACCGATTATTAATAATGATTGTGGTTCTGCAGTTTTCGGTAGCCGCTGCCGCGGCTGAAACGTTAAAGCTTTCACTACGGAACGCCATGAGCATGGCTCTTGAGAACAACAGTCAGATCAAAGCTGCCAGGTTTAATTCCCAAAGCTCACGCCTGGGCGTTGACAGTGCCAATTCCCGCTATCTTCCGGCTGTCACTTTTGAAGAAACTCTGGTCGCGTCAAACTCTCCGATTAATACTTTTATGATGAAGCTCGATGAGGGGCGCTTTACCAACAATGATTTTTTAATCCATAACCTCAACAGTCCCTCTGCACAGCACGATTTTAAGACAGCTCTGTCGATTCAGCAGCCGCTTTTTGTCCCTTCTCTTGCTCCGATGAAAGAATTAGCCGTCAAGGATGCTCAGAAATCTGAGCTAGAACTGGAGGCGATCCGTCAGGGTATTGCATTCCAGGTTTTTCATGTTTATCTCGAGGTGCAAAAGTCTGACGCGCAGCTTAAGGCCGCTGATAAAGCCGTTGCCGATGCCCGTGAAAACATGCGCCTGGCAACTGTCAGGACTACAGAAGGAGTAGGGCTCCGCTCAGATGAATTGCGCTCCCGCACCCATCTTTCGTCTGTTGAACAACAGCTGATCTCAGCAAGTAACAACCTGACTCTCGCACGGTTTAAGCTGGCATTGTTAATCGGTCTGCCTGAAGAGACTACCTATGAGATCTCCGGGTTTGAGGAACGTATTACAGTGCCGGTCATTAGTGATCAGGTAATCAAAGATGCTCTTGAAAACCGGGTAGAGATAAGGCAGTCCCATGTCGATATCGAAAAATCCGATTCAGCGCTCAGGTTGGCCCGGAGCGAATATCTGCCTACAGTGGGCGCTTTTGCTTCATATCAGTTGAACGCAAAAGATGTCCCTTTTACTTCAGATAACGATGCCTGGACCGTCGGAGTCTCTCTCAAATGGAATCTGTTCGACGGATTCCGGCGTGGCAGCGAGCGTAAACGGGCGCTTTCAGGTCAGTCGGCAGCGCGTGAAATGCTGGTCTCAGCTACGCAGGATATCAAATATCAGCTCCGTGAGAGTTATGTCCGGCGGGAGGAAGCCGGCAAGCGCCTGGAAGTGACTAGGCACGCACTGCTTGATGCTGAAGAAACAGTAAGGTTGCTCACGAAACGCTATGAAAATTCGCTGGCAACTATGGTTGAACTGCTTGACGCCCAGACGGCACTTAACCAGACCAGGGCAGGTCTGGTGGAAACCGAGGCAGGTTATGCCCTGGCAGGTGGGCGCGTATATTACATGACTGGAACATTTGTTAAGGAGATGCTGAAATGAGGAACTATCTGCTGTGTGTAACCATCCTGCTGGCCGTGGCCGTAGCTGCCGGATGTTCAAAGAAACATGAGGCCGGGAAAGCAGAAAGCACCCCGGTGGTTGTAGTTAAAGGCGCGTCGCTGGAAACAGTTAAAAATGTTGCCGTACCGGATCTGCTCGACGTTGTCGGGAGTGTCCGTGCGCGGACCAGTGCCGTCGTGTCGACCCGTATTCCGGGCAGTATCAGTCTGCTTCGGGTTCGTGAAGGTGACCGGGTAAAGAAGGGGCAACTGCTTGCCCAGTTGGATGCTCAGGAAAATCAGGCCACTGCAGCTGTTGCTACCGCCGGTATTGATGAGGCCCGCCGCGGACTGGACGAAGCCATGTCGCGTAAAAAACTGGCCGATACGACCTTTGAACGCTATAGCAATCTGTTAAAAGAGCAGGCGGTGAGTCGGCAGGAATTTGACGTCAGGCAGGCGGAAAAAGATATGGCAGCCCAAGGAGTCGCACGTGCTGAATCCCGTCTCAAACAGAGCCAGGAGGGCGCAAAAGCCGCCACTACGGTTTCGGACTATACGCGGATCGTTGCTCCTATATCTGGCGTGATCGCCAGTAAACAGGCCGATCTGGGGGCGACGGTTTTTCCGGGGCAGCCGCTGATGACGATAGAAGATGATGGCAGCTACCAGCTGGAATTAGCTCTGCCGGAAAGTGCTGCGACAAAAGTCAAGCCGGGTTCAACACTCCAGGTAACGCTAGACGCTTTGGGAACGACATTTGCCGCAAAAATTGCTGAAATTGTACCGACTGCTGACCCGGGCAGCCGTACTTATGCGGCCAAAATAGCACTGAGTCAGAAAGGACTGAAATCCGGAATGTTCGGCAGAGGTTCGATCAATCTCGGTACATCGGCTAACGGTATAACCGTGCCGAAAAAGGCTGTTGTTGAACGTGGGGCGTTAACCATTGTCTGGGCGGTTGACAAAGAGAACATTGCCCGCATGCGTATCGTCAAAGTTGGTCGACTGACAAGTGACCGGCTTGAGATTCTTTCCGGATTGTCGGAAGGTGATCGTATAGTAATCAGTGGAGTCGAGAAGGTTACTGAAGCGGCAAAGGTGGAGTAGGACATGGAAAACCTCGGTTTTGCCGGAAAAATAGCCCGCGCTTTTATAAATTCCAAGCTGACTCCTCTGATAGTCGGCGCATCTCTTCTGCTTGGTGTCTTTGCTGTCAAGATGACTCCACGCGAAGAGGAACCGCAGATTGTCGTGCCGATGATCGATATCTATCTGCCGATGCCCGGTTCATCCCCGCAAGAGGTCCAGGAGCGGGTGGTAAAACCTTTTGAGGCCAAGCTGTGGGAGATCAAGGGGGTCGAATACCTGTACTCCATGAGTCGCCCCGGCATGGGGATAATCACGGTTCGCTTCCAGGTGGGACAGCCGGTGGAGGGGGCGCTGGTAAAGCTGTACAACAAGATAATGAGCAACCGGACACTGCTCCCGCCAGGGGCTGCCGAACCTTTGGTGGTGCCGAAATCAATAGATGATGTCCCTATTTTATCTGCGACTCTCTGGTCAGAACGCTATGATCACGGGACGCTGCGTACCCTGGCCCAGGAAGTGGCCGATGAGCTGAAGAAGGGTGATAACACCGCCGAAACATCCATTACCGGTGGACTGTCACGGCAGCTACGCGTGACCCTTGATGCGCCGAGACTGGCCGGGTACGGACTTTCACCGCTGCAGATAGCGGGCGCACTGCAGAAGGGGAACGCATCTCTCCCCTCAGGCAGCTTTTCACGCGGCAACAAGTCGATGCTGGTGCAGACCGGCGGCTTCCTTGGCAACGCTGAAGCGGTCAAAAGTCTGGTCGTTGGTGTGTATGGCGGCAAGCCGGTGTATCTGTCTGACATTGCCAAAGTGGAGGATGGCCTTAGCGAGCCGGACGACTATGTATTTTTCGGGGCGGGGCCGGCGGCGGCACATAAAAAGATTATCGCCAATCCCCGGCAGGATTATGCAGCTGTCACCATAGCCGTTGCCAAGCGCACCGGAGCCAACGCCACCTGGGTCGCTGAAGATCTTGTCAAAAAGATCGAATCGTTGAAAGGGAAAACCATACCTTCCGATGTGCAGGTGTCAATAACGCGCAACTACGGTGAAACCGCACGGGAAAAGAACAATGAACTGCTTTTCCACATGTTTCTTGCGGCCATTTCAGTTACCATCCTGATTGCACTCTTTATGGGATGGCGCGCCGGTGCCGTGGCTGCCATCGCCATCCCGGTAACTCTGGCGCTGACCATGCTGATCTTTTATCTGATCGGCTATACGCTGAACCGCATCACCTTATTTGCCCTGATTTTCTCAATAGGTATTCTGGTTGATGATGCCATTGTGGTGGTGGAAAATATCCACCGCTACTTTACGACCACGATTATGAAGCCGCTTGACGCCGCCATCAAGGCGGTGGACGAAATTGGTAACCCGACGATTCTTGCAACATTTGCCGTCATAGCCTCAATTTTACCGATGGGGTTTGTCGGCGGTCTGATGGGCCCCTACATGCGGCCGATCCCGGTCGGTGCCAGCATGGCTATGCTCTTTTCCATGCTGATTGCATTTATTGTCACCCCCTATTTTGCCTTCCGTTTCATGAAGGGGGAATCTCGCCACGGTACTACTCAAGAGGAAACTAAAGAGTCGGTGCTGACGGAATTCTACCGTCGCTGGATGGGGCTTCTCATTCACAGGAAAGGTCTGCGCTACGGATTTATCCTGAGTGTTGCTGTCCTGCTACTCCTTTCCTGCTCACTGATCTATTTCAAGGCAGTGACGGTTAAGATGCTGCCGTTCGACAACAAAAACGAACTGCAGGTGATTATCGACGCCCCGGATGGTACCGCGCTGGAACAGACCGCCCGCATGACCCGCGAAATGGGTGATGCACTGCGTACCGTGCCGGAAGTTACTGATTTCCAGGCATACATCGGCACCAGTGCCCCCTTCAATTTCAATGGCCTGGTGCGCCACTACTACCTGCGTAAAGGTGCCAGCCTTGCTGATATACAGGTGAACCTCCTGCCCAAGGAAGAGCGTGCCGATCAATCACACGCCATTGCCAAGCGCATCCGTCCGCTGCTGAAGGTGATTGCGGACAGATATGGTGCGCGGGTCAAGGTTGCCGAAATACCGCCCGGTCCGCCGGTACTGTCAACTCTGGTGGCTGAAGTCTACGGTCCCGATGATGCTTCACGGGCCGGTGTTGCTTCGAAAGTTAAGGCGATCCTGGCCAAAACTGTCGGTGTAGTTGACGTTGATTGGTATCGCGAAGATGACCATGCCAAACTGACTTTTGCTGTTGATCAGGAAAAAGCGGCTCTGTCCGGTGTGGCCGTGGATGAGGTTGCCAGAACACTCCGTATCGCGTTGGATGGCGACAGTGCTGGACTGCTGCACCTTGCGAAAGAAAAGGAACCGGTCACGATTAACCTGCGTCTTCCGGCTGGACAGCGCAGTTCAGTGACTTCTCTCTCCGGTATCTATGTTCAAGGCACAAAGGGAAATGTGCCGCTGTCCCAGCTTGTGCGGATAAAATCCGGGAGTGAGGACAAAACCCTGTACCGGAAGAATCTCAAAAACGTCGTGTATGTGACCGCTGATGTGGCCGGTGAGATAGAGGCACCGGTTTATGCGATCCTGAAGATGCAGAAGGAAATTGATGCCATTCCGACTCCGGACGGGAAGAAGATTGAGGTTTTGGCTTCCCGTCAACCCTGGAGCGAAGAGCATATCGGCATGAAGTGGGATGGCGAGTGGCACATCACCTTCGAGGTGTTCCGTGACCTGGGTATCGCCTTCGGGGCAGTCATGGTGCTGATATACATTCTAGTAGTTGCGTGGTTCAAGGATTTTACCACGCCGCTGGTTATCATGGCGCCCATTCCACTGACGCTTATCGGAATTCTGCCGGGGCATGCAATCTTCGGAGCATTTTTTACCGCGACATCCATGATCGGTTTCATCGCTCTGGCAGGAATTATCGTGCGAAATTCCATTATTCTGATTGATTTTGCCGAAATGAAGCGCCGCGAAGGAATGGCACTTGACGAAGCGATCATTGAGGCAGGAGCCGTTCGTTTCCGCCCGATGCTGTTAACCGGTGCGGCTGTTGTTGTAGGAAGTTTCGTGATTGTCTTTGATCCGATATTCCAGGGACTTGCCATAGCCATGATGTTCGGTGAGCTTGCCTCTACGACACTGTCTCGGGTAACAATCCCGATACTCTATTATGTGGTACAAAATTGGAAAGAACGGCATCATAAAGAAGAAACAGTATAGGAGATTTATATGTTCTGGAGCAAGAATCACATTGTTACACCGGAAGGGCATGAAGTAAGTGTAAAATGTCAGGCAGAAGCTGAGGAACTTTATCGTTCGGGGAAATATCACTGTGCCGAAGCGGTGTTGGAGACGGTACGCCGGCATTTTGCCGCTGACCTTCCCGAGTCGGTTATCGGTACGGTAGCGGGCTTTGGCGGAGGCTCCAGTTCGGGTTGTATCTGTGG
Organism: uncultured Geobacteraceae bacterium; assembly: GCA_903875605.1. Classification (GTDB taxonomy): domain Bacteria; phylum Desulfobacterota; class Desulfuromonadia; order Geobacterales; family Pseudopelobacteraceae; genus JACRCG01. Next base: position 37,420 of record CAIQWT010000107.1, read on the forward strand.
AGCGGTTTCTGGAGGCACAGTAGCACTCGGATTGGTGTTGGCGGATAAAAAAGCAACGACACATTTAACTAAAGAGCTGCACACCTGGTTCAAGGAAAAGTACAGTGTGACCTGCTGTAAGATTATCCGTCAGAACCACAAGGGAGTCTGTCCGATGCTGACCGGAGAGGTCGCAGGAAAGGTTGCAGAGATGCTCGGAAGTAAATAGCGATCATAAAAGTAACCGTATATGAAAGATTTTCTACTGTTTATTGGAATCCTGATATTCTGGATAGTTCTCCAAAAATACATTCTCCCGCGCCTCGGTGTGTCTACCTGAATGTCCGACAAATGTGACCTCGGGGACCGGGGTACGAAAAATGAAGTCAAAAAGAACATTAAGGAATAAAATCCACCTGTTTAAAGAGATCAGGGGAACCCTGATTTCCCTGTACTAAGGAGTTACACCATGAAAGAAGAATTTTACATTGAGCGCCTTGTGCGTATAGTGGCCGGCACGTTTATCATGATTTCGCTGTTGCTGGCACATTTCCATTCACCCAACTGGCTCTGGTTCACCGGTTTTGTCGGTCTGAACCTGTTCCAGTCCGGCTTTACTCAGTTTTGTCCCATGTTTAATCTTTTTGCAAAGATGGGAGTGCCACGTTTCCCGAAGAGCTCCTGTTGTAAATGAACTATCGAATCACCATCCTCTGTGAAAACTCTGTTGGGCCTCTTTCAGGTACACTGGGGGAACATGGCTTCTCTGCATTGATTGAGTATTCGACCGGTGAATCGCTCCTGTTTGACACCGGTCAGGGCTTAACTCTGCTGCATAACGCCCGGCGTATGAATAAAAATCTTGCTCTGGTCAGGCAGGTTGTTCTTTCTCACGGTCATTATGATCACACCGGCGGCCTGAAACCTTTACTTACAGAGTGCGGCCCAAAGCTTGTGTACTGCCATCCTTCTGTTTTCTTACCCCGCTATCGGATTAAGGATACCGGGGAATGTTTTCCGATTGCAATACCTGTTGGGCGTGAGGAGTTGGAATCAGCCGGAGCGACTTTTGATCTTTCAAAGGAGTTCCGTGCTATCGCTCCAGGGGTATACCTGACCGGAGAAGTACCGCGCGTAACCGAATTTGAAACGGGTGATCAGGGGCTCTACTGCGATTGTAGCGGCCAGGAACTTGATACTACGCCTGATGATCAGTCGCTGATTCTGGAAACCGAAAAGGGACTTGTGCTGATACTGGGCTGCTGTCACGCCGGATTGGTAAATACGGTGGAGCATGTTGCCTATATGACCGGTAGACGTGATATATTTGCTGTAATAGGCGGTACGCACCTCGGGTTCTGTAGTCAGGAACAGATTGGAAAGACGGTCATCGCACTGCGCACCCTGGGGGTTAAAAAGCTCGCAGTCAGTCACTGCACAGGTTTCGCCGCTTCAGCGCGCCTGTCCATGGAGTTGCCGAAGGAGTTTCAGGTCGCCATGGTTGGCTATACGCTGGAAGTTTAAACAGAAAGAGTAGTGCATTAAAATTCATCCCCCGACATTCATTTCTTACCCTCCAAAGGACTTAAATAAACGTTGCTAGCATGTAACCATCGGCTTATCTCCCAAACCTCACTTTTTTGTTAATTACGTTAACTAATATTGCTGGTTTTCTGTAAAAATTCTCGCGATAAATTTAGTACAATGCTTCGTAATCCCTTAACTTTTGTTTGTTACCTTCAAATTGCATAAGAAATAATTCACGATTCAACCTGTAAAAAGCGGCCTAACTGGTTGTTTTATTTTTTAATGGCAGATGTAATATATTCAAAACACTATATATTTTGATAGACAGGTCTACGCTTATGCGGTATACAGTATACAGGCATATAATTCCACGGCTCAGTTATGTTAAATACTCTGAAAGGGGGAGATAACAGTTTTTTCGTACCGGGTAGTTTGTCCAGGTTCTTTTCACAAGCAGTACAAATTTTCCACATGGAGGATGTATGAAACTGGAAATGGCAAGAAAATTTATATGTATCGCTGTTGCAGGAATGATGTTCCCACTGGCTGCTCAGGCAACTGATCTGGATCTGCAGTTGAAGATTGACAAGCTGAGCAAAGAGGTCGCTGACCTTAAAGGCTCAGTTAAAAAGGTTGAGGATAAATCTATTGGTAAATGGTTAACAATTGGTGGCGAGTATCGCTTCCGTGTTGATTCAATGCATGGAGAGACGGCAGCTTACTCTAATGCAATCGGGACCATGCAGAAGATGGTAGGGGACTTTCTTGTCGGTTCGAGCGCAGCAGTATCTACTCCTACCGGTGGCTTTGCCGGCTATGCGATGCAGGCAACACCTGGTGCTCTTTTCTCTCCAGGACAGTTCAACCTGATTTTAAATTCTTATATGCCAAATGCAATGTATGGTGCTATGCAGAAAATGATTCTTACAGTTAATCCGATGCAGGCTTATTTTGCACCTGGCGCGTCAGTGCCGTTAGGTGTGTTGCAAATGACAGCTCTTTCGGCTCAGCAGCAGAGTATTTTGAATACGCTCTCAGCCAAAGTTATGCCGACTGTTAGGGCAATGAGTGCCGTCCCATTTGGTGCTACGGCCGGTACGACGCTCGGTCAACTATTCGACAGCGGTGCATTCAGCGCTGATCAGGCTAAATTATTAAATAATCTTTTAATGCAGGGTTTCCTGGGTGACCCCGCACTGTTTAACACTTCCTACCTTTCCAAAGTTGCATCCTACAAACCCAAAAACGAAACTCTCTACACCAACAAATTCGGCCTGAATCTGACCGCCAAGCCGCTTCAAGACGTTACGGTTCATGCAAGTCTGGGTATGTATAAAGCATTCGGTTCACAGAATGAGTCCACAACGACCGGCAACTATTTTGCCGATCGCGTAGGTGCTTTTGACGGAACGATCGGTCATATTCCTACCGACAGCAAGTTGAATGTGGATCGTGCATACGCCACCTGGAGCAATATTGCTGATCAACCGCTCTGGTTCTCAGTCGGTCGTCGTCCTTCAACCAACGGAGCACCGAGCAACCTGCGGCTTAACAATGAACGTCCAGGCAATGGAGGTACACCTGCTCTGTTGGTTGATTATGCCTTCGACGGTATGACGGTTGGTTATGCACCTGATATTGATGCACTGCCGGGCGCATACGCCAAAGTATGCTATGGCCGTGGTTTTGACAGCGGTTTCCAGACAGCTTCCAATAGCGTTAAAGACACCGACATGTTCGGAGTTGCAGTGATTCCGGTTGATACTGATCCCCTGCGTATCTGGCTGCAATGGAACCGTGGATTTGATATCTTCGACTTCCCGGTTATGAATAACACTATCTTCGGCAACACTGCACCGGCTGCTAATCTGGGCAACATCGACTGGTACGGCGCAGGAGCGATGAGTACTCTCAAAAATGTCGGTCCTGGCAGTCTGCAGCTATTTAGTGATTTTGGTTTAAGTATCACACATCCAAACAACAATGTTTCTCAGAATGCCGGTTTTCAGGGTTTGATGAGCGGAGAGTTTTTTGCGCAGGACTTTGCTCCTAAAGATCGTACCGGCTGGGCAGTTTATGCCGGTATCCGTTATGATCTCCCATCAAAAACCAAGTTCGGTTTTGAATTTAACCACGGTTCACAATACTGGATCACCTTCGCTCCTTCAGCTGACGATATGTGGACCAGTAAAGTCGGTACACGCGGCAATGTTTACGAGCCTTACATCATTCAGGAACTTAACCTGAAGCCGATTTCCAGCTATTTTGCAAAAGCCTTCTTTAAGCTGGGCTACCAGTATTACGACTTTGAGTACACGGGCAGCAACAACTGGGTTGGCGCTCCTAAAAAGATTTCTGAAATTCAGTCGACCGATCTTATGCTGATGGCACCGGTCAAAACTGCACATAATGTGTATGGTACATTCGAAGTGAAATTCTAGTCACAGCAAACGGCCGGTGAATCTAATACATTCCCCGGCCGTTTTAACTTTCAGATGGATGAATAACCAAATCAGTTACTATAATTTAGACAAGGGGTACGTACAGATGAAAAAAATACTTTTAATGATAGTAGTTATGGCACTTGTGGTTTTTTCTTCGCTAGCTGTTGTTAAAACAGCCAGTGCAGAAGAATTTAAAATTACCGGCACAATTACCAAAATAGAGCTGGCGGCAGATGGTAAATCGGCTGTAACTGTATTAAAAGACAGCAAAAGCGAAGTATCAGTCACTATCACTGTTACGGATGAACTGACCCTCGATAAATTTAAAGACAAGCGCATTGTTGAAGGTGATGAAATTCGTACTAAATACGAAAAATCAGGCGACACAAATACAAGTAAGATGTTCAAAAAAACAGCGGGTTGCTAAGCTGGCTTTTCCTGGAGGGCTTTAGTGTATGAATAAGTTGACGCTTACCTTAGCTGTTATTTTTATGTCTGCAATTACTGCATTTTCTGCGGAACCTGGTGCACCTTCTTCTGTGACTATAGCTAAAATATGTACAAACTGTCACAAAGCGGAAGCCAATATCCTGCGTGGTCACCTAGACGGCGTTTCGTTTAAGGCTCAGACTATTCAGATGAAGATTGATGGTTACGTCAACCTGATTAGATTTGACGAAGATGAAATTAAAGTCGTCAATGATGAGCGTAAAAACGGCGACGGTGAGCTGCTGAAAGACAACAAAATCAAGAAGGGCCATGAGATAAAAATTGAATATACCGAAGAGAACGGTGTTAAGACCGCAAAACGTCTTGTTGCCAAACCTCCGGTTGATGTGCCGAAAGAGATGCTGATCACCACGGCGGAGATTGAGAAACTGGTGGCAAAAGGGCCCGCTAAAGGCGCCTATTTTCTTTATGATTCTCGTCCCACCGCTCGGTTCATTGAAGGTGCTATACCTACAGCTGTAAGTCTGCCATATCCGGAATTCGACAAAAACTTGGATAAGCTGCCCAAAGACAAGAATGCACTGGTTATCTTCTACTGCTCAGGTGTTACCTGCAACATGAGCCCCGGTTCGGCTGACAAGGCGAAGAAGCTTGGTTACACGAATCTTAAGGTTTACAAGGACGGAATGCCGGCCTGGTATGAAAAGAGCTATGCCTCACTGACACCGCAATCCATGAAAGAAGCCTGCAAGGATGTGCCATACGTTGTTCTTGATACCCGCAAACTGAAGATCGTTTCAGCCGGTTTTATACCCGGTGCGGTGCCATTTCCAGTAGCAAAGGCGGCAGCGCAGGCCAAGTCTCTTAATATCACACAGAAAAAAGCACCTATTGTCGTCTATGATGCTAAAGGTGGAAAAGATGCAGTTGTTGCAGCAAAGGAACTGGTCAAGGCCGGTTATGGCAATGTCAAGGTGCTGACCGGAGGCTTTGAAGCCTGGAAAGCAGCTCAGTATGATGTCGCTACAGGCAATCCATCATCAAAAGTCACTTATGTGCCAAAGCCACGTCCTGGAGAGATGGATCTTGATGAATTTAATAAGATCCTAGCGACGCATCCTGCTAATGTCTTAATTGTCGATGTTCGTAACGCAACGGAGGCAAAGGCGGGCAGACTGAAGGAGTCAGTTGTTATACCGCTTAACGATTTCGCTGAACGGGTCGCTGAATTTCCCAAAGATAAGCAGATTGTACTTCATTGTAATACCGGTGTTATTGCTGAAATGGCATATAACGCATTAAAAAATATGGGAGTCAGCAACGTAAAATTTGTTAACGCCCGTTTCAAGTTTGAGAAAGACGGCAGCTATTCAATAACCAAAGAATAAAGATAATGTTGCATGCGATTTTAGCCGTAAGGCTGGAATCGCATGCGAATTGTTTTCGTTTCAGCACCTCTTTTTATTTATCAACTTATATTCATAAATATACATATTTGGAACAATTATATAATTGGTGTGTTCGAGTAATATTAGAGGGGCTAGTCTGCCTGAATCTGAGAGGAAATATATGTCAGGAAAAATAGTAGCGATTATGTTGGGATGTTCTTTAATGGTAACAGCTGTTCAGGCCAAGGAACATCCGGGAAAAGAACAGATACTCAAAGATGGTTATAACGGGCCAAAAACCTGTGAAGAATGTCATCCCGGCAAGGCCAAAGAGTTTCTTGGAACAGTACACTGGAAACATACTTCCAAAGTTGATCACGTAGACAATATTAACCAGGATGAAGAACATGGCATGAAGGATCGTATCTACACGATGTGTAACGGAAACGATATCGTCAACAACCTGAAGGAGGTTCCGCCGAATGCGCTTGGTAAAACCAAATTTACCGGATGTAATTCCTGCCACCCTGGTGACCATTCCAGTGATGTCGGCAGTACCGGTGACGCTGCGGAACAGGCTATAGACTGCCTGATCTGTCATTCTACAAAGTATGACTTCAGTAAAAGAAAGGCGATGAAGGATAAAAACGGCAACGTTGTTATGACTCAGGATCGTAGTACAGAGGCCGCAGCTAATATCGGAAGGCCTACGATCAAGAACTGTATGTCTTGCCATGAAGCAGCGGGTGGCGGTGCCATGATTAAACGTGGCTTTTCTATGGCTAAAGATGCAGAAGTTCACGTATCAAAAGGCATAATCTGTGTTGATTGTCATAAAGTTGTAAACCACAAATTTCCTACCGGACGTGATCCAAACAACTGGGCCCATGACGGTATCTACATGACCTGTGTCGGTGAGTGCCACACCATCAAGCCGCATAGCGATGCTGACTACAACCGGCACACCGACAAAATCGCCTGCCAGACCTGCCATATTCCTAAAACCGGCGGTGCTTTTTCCAAAGACTTTACCAAATGGGAAAAACAGGCAAACGGTTTTTATGAGCCGTCCACCCTGAAGCGGGAAGTCAACGAAACCGCTCCTGTGTACGCCTGGTA
>CAIQWT010000108.1 GCA_903875605.1 uncultured Geobacteraceae bacterium
AACAAAGACCAAAAAAGGCACAAATAAAGGGTTACGATTTCCCGTAACCCTTTATTTGTGCTGAATAATTATAGCTATTTACATTAACACGCTTGTGCTGTGCACTTGACACTCTATTTTCATTACAGGTTGCTCAATAAAACCTACAAAACTTATTTCATAATAATTTCCTTAATGCAATCAACTCATTACGAACAGTTTCTAATACTTCTCTGTAATCAGCAGCTACTATATTATCAAACCGGTCTTCTGGATTAATCAGCTTGCCCTTTGTGGAGATACGTTTCTTAACACCCTCAATAGTAAACTTTTCATCATATAAGAGATGCCTAACCTGTAAAATCAGCTCTACTTCATTTTTTGAATACAGTCGCTGTCCGGAACTGCTTTTTACAGGTCTAAGAAATTGGAATTCTGATTCCCAAAAACGTAATACAGATGTTCTAACTGAAGCAACCTCGGCGACTTCACCGATTTTATAATATAATTTTTCAGTTAAACTTGATGCTTTAACGGAAAGGGCTGGCACGAACTCTATTTGGCTTCGTTGTTTATAGCATTTTTAAGAACCTGACTGGGCTTAAAAGTCAAGATTCTGCGGGCATTTATAGTTATTGTTGCACCCGTTTGTGGGTTCCGGCCACGACGATCAGCTTTTTGCTTAACTACGAAATTACCAAAACCGGCTATCTTGATTTTTTCACCCGATTCTAGAGTTAATTTCAGAAGTCCGAAAACTGTTTCAACCATTTCTGCAGATTCTTTTTTTGAAAAACCGATTCTCTGATGGATGCGTTCAACTATGTCTGCTTTAGTCATAAATACCTCTGTATTAAACGGTTAATGCCCTGAATCATAAGGAAAATTTTTATAGCACAAGGGGTGTCAATTACGCAATAATTTTTATCGAATTATCACTTGTAATTTTCCAATTAGACTGGAGATGATTTTTTTGTGAAGAGATATAATCTCTTCTTCGGCAAGAGTACGCTCATACGACCGGTATCTAATACGAACCGCAATGCTTTTATGTCCTTCCGGAACACCTTTTCCGCGGTAAACATCAAAAATTTGGACGTGCTCTATTTCCTTTATTTTTTCTGCTCTAATACAGTCAACGATCTTATTAGCTGCCAACTCTTCAGGAATAAGTATTGCAATATCACGGGTACTATCAGGAAATCTTGAAGGAGCAGATATTGTTTTCTTTGTTCGAGACAACTTAACTAACTTTTCAAAATCAAGTTCAAAACAATACACCGACTTTTCAATCTCAAAGTTTTTTTGGACGGTAGGGTGTATCTCCCCAACAGAACCAATATATTCACGACCTGCATAAATCCTGCATGATTTACCTGGATGAAAATACGATTCCGGTGTTTCTGTAATCCAAGATATACCACCAATATCCAGAAAATTCAGGACCGTTTCAACAATCCCTTTTGCATCATAAAAGTCAACCGTTTCATCAGGTCGGCTCCATCCGCTACCATCTCTCGAGCCTGTAACAGCTCCAACAATACAGAGAGGTTCATGGGGCATCTCTTCACCTTCACCAGGAAGATAGATGCGCCTCATTTCGAAAAGTTTAAGGTCAATAGACCGGAAATTCATGTTTCTCGCCGTGGTTTCAAGCAACCCTGGCAATAACGTTGTGCGCATTACTGATTGCTCATCAACAAGTGGATTAGCAAGCTTAATAGCAGTGCACCGAGTGTCATCTTTATGCAAGAGCAACTTGCTAGATGCGTCTGGCGAGGTAAAACTGAAGTTGATTATTTCAGTCATTCCACTAGAAACGAGTAGGTCTCTTACCTGCTTTTCAATTTCCTGATGCCGTGTCGGCCTGTCTGACACAACGCGCGCAACCGGCATTGTAGCAGGTATATTATCGTAGCCATTTAAACGTGCAATCTCTTCTATGAGATCTATTTCACGCTCAATATCTATGCGATAATGAGGTGGGATTACAGATACCGATCCATCAGCACACGGTGAGACTACGCACTCTAAACTAATTAGAATGGCAATGATGGCATTCCGCTCCAGCGAGATCCCTATCAGTTCATTAGCCTTTTCAGGACGAAAAGATATTGCTGACCTCTCGCTCATTCCCGAATATACATCAATGCATCCTTGTGCAATAACACCGCCGGCTAAATCAACAATCAACGAAGCAGCTCTGTCAAGAGCCCTGGTTACGCCATCAATGTCTATACCACGCTCAAAGCGGTGAGAAGACTCAGTATGCAACCCGGTCCGCTTACTGGTTTTACGAATAGCCGCCGGATTAAAAAAAGCGCTCTCAAGGAGAATAGAGGTTGTTAACATCTCGATTTCAGAGTTCAAGCCACCCATAACACCAGCCAGCGCAACGGGGCGCTCTGCATCGCATATAACAAGATCCGCGCTTGTTAATACACGTTGCTGATTGTCTAGAGTGGTAAAAAGCTCCCCCTCTTCAGCGGTACGCACTACTATCCGTTTACCGGACAATCTATCACAATCAAAGGCGTGTAATGGCTGCCCCAGCTCCATCATGATTATATTTGTGATATCAACAACATTATTGATTGAGCGAATACCGATAGCATTAAGTCTCTTGACCAGCCAATCAGGAGAAGGAGCAATAGTACAGCCAGATATATAGCGGGCGGCATAACGCGGGCAAAGTTCCGTATTATTGACGGTAACACTGATGATTGATTCCACCATCACAGGACCTTCAACAATTTTTGTATGAGGGTATTTTAGCTTCAGGCCAAGCTTAGCAGCAATATCTCGCGCAATCCCTAAAGCACTTAAACAATCAGAACGATTGGGTGTTAAACCAATCTCAAAAAGAGTGTCCTTGCGGCCAAGTGCATTGAAAACAGGAGTTCCAAGGGGTGCAATGCCAGACTGTAGCACTATGATACCTATGCTATCTTCGGCCAGGCCAAGCTCTTTTTCAGAGCAAAGCATACCATGTGACTCCTCGCCACGGATTTTTGATCTTTTGATCTTAAAATCACCAGGGAGTACTGCACCAATTTGAGCCAGAACAACAGTGTCTCCCTGTTTAAAATTCTGGGCTCCACACACAATTTCAAGAACTTCTTTGCCATTATTCACTCTACATACGGAGAGTTTGTCGGCATTTGGATGCTGCTGCTTTTCCTCAACCAGCGCAACCACAACGTCGTCAAACCCTTCACCAATTTTCTCCATGGACTCAACTTCAAGACCAAGCATAGTCATAAGCGCAGCAAGTTCATCAGGCGTTTCTTCAAAATCTACAAATTCTTTCAGCCAGTTGTATGTAACATTCATATCAAAGCACCATTAAATCTTGAAGGATTAGAACTGCCGAAGAAAACGTACATCATTTTCGAAAAGTAGGCGCATATCTGAAATGCCATACTTTAACATTGCAATACGCTCGATACCCATTCCAAAGGCAAAACCTGAAATATTTTCAGCATCGTACTGCACATGGCGATATACTTCCGGGTCAACCATGCCAGCACCAAGGATTTCGAGCCAGCCGCTATTTTTGCATACTCTGCATCCCTTGCCACCACATATTACACAGGCAATATCTACTTCAGCCGATGGTTCCGTAAAAGGAAAATAACTGGGACGAAGTCGGACACCTGTTTTCTGGCCGAACAGTTGATTGGTAAATACTGTGAGAATACCCTTAAGATCACTAAAAGTTACTTTAGTGTCAACCATAAGGCCTTCAATCTGATGAAACATAGGGGAGTGTGTTGCGTCAGAATCACAGCGATACACAGTTCCAGGCGCGATGATTCGCACTGGAGGTTTTTGCTTGAGCATAGTGCGTATCTGTACCGGCGAGGTGTGTGTCCGTAAAAGAAGATTGTTTTCTACAAAAAAAGTATCCTGCATATCTCTGGCTGGATGTTCAGGTGGGAAATTAAGAGCCTCAAAATTATACCAGTCATGTTCAATTTCCGGCCCCTCGGCAACGGCAAAACCAAGTCCAGCAAATATTGAACAGATTTCTTCAATAATTAGAGATACCGGGTGTTTGGTGCCTTTCAGGGGATAACGGCCAGGAAGTGAAGTGTCTACGCGCTCAGATTGAAGGCGAGCAGAAATAACATTCTCCTCAGCTGAATTAATTGCAGCGCAGAGTGCCGATTCTATTTCATCACGAACAGAGTTTACTAACTGTCCGACTATTGGTCGATCTTCAACAGACAGAGAACCGAGGCTCTTCATCAGTGCGGTTAATTCGCCTTTACGCCCAAGCAGACTGACACGAATGCCTTGAAGCTGTTCAACTCCTGACGCTTTGACAATAGCTTGCAGGGCGCCGTTCCTCAATTGCTCAAGTTGTTCCCGCATAGTTAAATACCTTCATGAGTAGATTTGGAAGTCACCGTCCATACGCTGTACAAAAAAGGGAATGGGAACAAGTCCCATTCCCTTTACGTGATAAACTTACATAAAATGCTACATACCGGCTTTTGCAAGCGCCGCTATCTGAGCAAATCCATTCGGATCGGTCACGGCAATATCAGCCAGAACTTTACGGTCAATCTGAACATCGGCTTTTTTGAGGCCAAAAATAAACTTACTGTACGACATTCCATTAATCCGAGACGCTGCATTGATTCTAACAATCCACAAGCTACGGAAATCACGCTTTTTTACGCGACGGTCACGGAAGGCATAATTTAATGCCCGATCTACCGCTTCAGTTGCACTACGAAACAGCTTACTGCGGGCTCCGCGGTAACCTTTAGCCAGTTTCAATACCTTGTTACGTCTGCGTCTCGCTTTAAACCCTCTTTTTACACGTGCCATACTTAGCTACTCCTTCGTTGCTGAATTGGCCAGATCCACAAGGGGAGACAATTTCCTCGTGGTTCTTGGCATTATGCATCCCCTCGTTAATGAGAGAAAAAATGTTATTTGTAAGGAATCAAGCGGGCGATATTTTTCTGGTCCACGGCAGCAACCATTGAACCACCACGCAGATTACGTTTACGCTTACGGGTTTTGGGAGTCAAAATGTGACTGGTGAATGCACATCCGCGCTTAATACGGCCTGATGCAGATTTTTTGAAACGCTTGGCAGCGCCACGGTTTGTTTTAATTTTTGGCATAATAAACTCCTTCGTCGTTATAAGAACTTACCTGATAAAGGCAAAACTCTTTATTTTTTTGGTTTTGGTGCAACAATCATATACATGTTTCGCCCCTCTACGCGGGGATGATTTTCAATTACACAGACATCCTGCAGTTCCTTGGCAACTCGCTCAATCACCGCTCTACCAACATCCATGTGAGTTATTTCGCGACCACGGAAGACAAGTGTGATTTTTGCTTTATTGCCTTCTTCAAGAAAGCGTTTAACATTATTTATTTTAAATTCAAGATCATGGCTGTCAGTTTTCGGCCGAAGCTTTACTTCCTTCAGTAGCACATGAACTTGTTTCTTTTTTGCTTCCTGCAGTTTTTTGCTCTGCTGATATTTGAACTTTCCATAGTCCATTATCCTACAGACAGGTGGAACTGCTGTGGGTGATACTTCAACTAGATCCAACTGCTGCTGTTCAGCCAATTCAAGTGCTTGTGAGAGTGAAAGTACTCCCAAAGCCTCTCCTGTTGCTCCTATAACACGAACTTCAGAAACCCTGATGGCCTGATTGATATTGACGGTCGGTTTTGCTATGGCGACACCCCCTGACAGCAGTTTAATCTCACTGTTATCTGACTTACATCCTATTTATAGTTTTTACATTCCTTGGTTACAAAATCAACAAACTCTTCAGGTTTCATGGCTGGTAGGTTTTTACCGTCGCGATAGCGTGGTGTAACTGTCCCCTGCTCAACTTCTTTGTCTCCGATAACCAGCATATACGGAATTTTTTGTAACTGAGCCTCACGGATCTTGAAGCTCAGTTTTTCATTACGAACATCACGCTCAACACGTATCCCTGCGTTGCGCAATTGCCGATACACATCCTGAGCAAAAGGCACCTGATTATCGGTCACAGTGACAATAATTGCCTGAACGGGAGAAATCCAAAGCGGGAAACTACCGGCAAAATGTTCAATCAAAACACCTATGAACCGCTCGATCGAACCGAGGATGACACGATGCACCATAATGGGGCGTTTACGTTCACCATCAGAGGCAACATAAGTCAGGTCAAAGCGCTCCGGAAGGGTAAAATCGCACTGGATAGTAGCACACTGCCATCTCCTGTCAAGACAATCGCGCAGCTTTATATCAATTTTAGGCCCATAAAAGGCGCCATCACCCTCATTTATCTCAAAAGGACGACCAGAATCTTTTAATGCAGTCAGCAATGCTTCTGTGGCCTGGTCCCAATCAGAATCAGATCCAATAGACTTTTCCGGGCGAGTTGAAAGTTCCATTTCGTACTCAAATCCGAAAATTGCCATAACATCACTGACGAAGGAGATAACTCCTTTAATTTCGGCATCCAACTGTTCAGGTGTACAAAGAATATGGGCATCATCCTGGGTAAAGCATCTAACCCGCATGAGACCATGGAGCACTCCTGCCCTTTCATGGCGGTGAACCGTACCAAGTTCAAAAAACCGAAGGGGCAGGTCACGATAGCTCCGTAGTTGAGATTTGTAGATCATCATGTGCGAAAGACAGTTCATCGGCTTAATACCGTAACTCTGTTCATCCACTTCGGTGAAATACATATTCTCACGGTAATTTTCGTAATGTCCTGACCGCTGCCAGAGTTCACTCTTGAGAATCTGGGGGCCGACAACGATATCGTAATCACGCTTCAAATGCTCTTTACGCTCAAAATCCTCAAGAACCGTGCGCAACATGGCGCCTTTGGGGTGCCAAATTGGAAAACCCGCTCCAACTTCGTCCGAGAATGAAAAAAGATCCAACTCCCGGCCTATTTTACGATGGTCACGGCGCTTTGCCTCTTCCAAGCGGTTTAGATACGCCTCCAGCTCTTTTTTGTCTACAAAGGCTGTGCCGTATATGCGTTGAAGCATGCGGTTCTGTTCGCTGCCACGCCAGTAAGCTCCAGCAATAGATAGAAGCTTGAAAGCCTTTATCCGCGAAGTGGACGGAAGATGTGGACCACGGCAGAGATCTGAAAACGTGCCCTGAGAATACACCGAAACACGTTCGACACCGAGATCATTAATCAATTCGGTCTTATACGGTTCTCCCATTGCTTCAAACATTGTTATCGCATCAGCACTGGAATACTCATGTCGCTCAATTTTCTGATCAGTAGATGCTAACAATAACATCTTGGCTTCAATACGCTCCAGATCGTCTGGTGTAAAAGGTTTTTCTATATCAAAATCATAATAAAAACCTGTCTCAATAGCGGGACCAATCGTTACTTTGGCCTGTGGGAAAAGTTCTTTGACGGCCTGAGCCATTAAATGAGACGTAGAGTGACGTATTATTTCGAGAGCTTCAGGACTTTTTTCTGTAATAATTTCCACTTTGTCAGCATCAGACAGCCTGTAAGCAAGATCAACCAGCTGGCCGTTTATCTTTCCTGCCAGTGCCGCTTTGGCCAGTCCTGCTCCAATTGAAGCAGCCAGATCATATACTGTGGCACCTTCAGATAGTTCACGAAAGGAATTATCTGGAAGTGTTATTGAGATTGTAGACATAAAATATCCCTTTAAAGGGCAAACAGAAAAGGCATCGATACATCGATGCCTGCATCCTGCTCGCTTC
>CAIQWT010000109.1 GCA_903875605.1 uncultured Geobacteraceae bacterium
CTCCAGTAAAACGTGCCCACATAGCTCAGGAGGTAGAGCACTTCCTTGGTAAGGAAGAGGTCTCCGGTTCGAGTCCGGATGTGGGCTCCACTTTAAATTAATGATTAGCGCAAAGAAGCATAAATAAAAGACTGCTCAAGGAGGGCTTTTCTCATGGCGAAGGCTAAGTTTGTACGTAATAAAACTCATGTAAACATCGGTACTATTGGCCACGTAGACCACGGTAAGACCACTTTGACTGCTGCAATAACCAAGGTACTCGCCGGCAAAGGTCAGGCTGAGTACAAAGCATTTGATCAAATTGACAATGCCCCTGAAGAGCGTGAGCGTGGTATCACCATCGCAACTGCCCATGTTGAATATGAAACAGACAAACGTCACTATGCACATGTTGACTGCCCCGGCCATGCTGACTACGTCAAGAACATGATCACCGGTGCTGCCCAGATGGACGGCGCAATACTCGTTGTATCAGCTGCAGACGGCCCAATGCCCCAGACTCGTGAGCATATTCTTCTTGCTCGTCAGGTCGGCGTTCCTTATATGGTTGTATACCTCAATAAAGCTGACATGGTTGACGATGAAGAGCTCCTTGAACTCGTTGAGCTTGAAGTTCGTGAACTTCTCTCCAGCTATGACTTCCCAGGTGATGATACACCAATCATCAAAGGTTCTGCATTGAAAGCACTTGAAGGCGAGAAAAGCTTTCTTGGCGAAGAGTCTGTTGAACGCCTAATGGACGCAGTTGATGCATACATCCCTGATCCAGAGCGTGCCATTGATCGTCCGTTTCTTATGCCAGTTGAAGATGTTTTCTCCATTTCCGGTCGTGGTACAGTAGCAACCGGTCGTGTTGAGCGCGGCATCGTAAAAGTTGGTGAAGAGATTGAAGTTGTTGGCATCAAAAACACTATTAAAACCACTGTTACCGGCGTTGAAATGTTCCGCAAACTGCTCGATGAAGGTCGTGCAGGTGACAACATCGGCGCACTTCTGCGCGGTGTTAAGCGTGAAGATATTGAGCGCGGCCAAGTACTTGCCAAGCCAGGCTCAATAACTCCGCATACAAAGTTCAATGCAGAAGCGTATATTCTGACTAAAGAAGAGGGTGGACGTCACACTCCATTCTTCAACGGCTACCGTCCTCAGTTTTATTTCCGTACAACTGACGTTACCGGTGTTGCTGAACTTCCAGCCGGAATCGAAATGGTTATGCCAGGCGACAACGTTGCCATGACTATCAAACTGATCACTCCGATTGCTATGGACGACGGTTTACGCTTTGCTATCCGTGAAGGCGGTCGTACTGTTGGTGCCGGTGTTGTTGCTTCAATTATTGAATAAATCTGATAGGTAACGAGGATATCAATGCAGAGCCAGAAGATACGAATTCGCCTTAAGGCATATGACCACAAACTACTTGATGTTTCAGTAGGTGAAATTGTCGATACAGCTAAAAGAACTGGTGCACGCGTTGCCGGTCCCATTCCGCTACCGACAGTAATTAACAAGTATTGCGTTCTTAGAGGTCCGCACGTTGACAAAAAGTCACGTGACCAGTTTGAAATAAGAACTCATAAGCGTTTGATTGATATACTTGACCCAACTCAGCAGACAGTTGATGCGCTCATGAAACTGGATTTATCTGCCGGTGTTGATGTTGAAATAAAACTGTAACTGCAACTACGACTGAATAGGACTGAATATGATGAAAGGTATAATCGGAAAAAAACTGGGCATGACCCAGATATTTCTTGAAGACGGAACTAGAGTCCCTGTAACTGTTATCCAGGCAGGTCCCTGTTTTGTAGTTCAGAAAAAAACTGCTGATGTAGACGGTTACACTGCGGTTCAGGTTGGCTTTGAATCGGTTGCGGCCTCTAACGTCAACAAGCCGTACCTTGGCCATTGTATAAAATCTGGTCATGGTGTTTTTAGACACCTTCGTGAATTCAAAAACGAACAGGTTGATTCCCTTAACGTTGGCGACGAAATTACTGTCAGTGAATTCTCTGTTGACGATGTGATTGATGTTACTGGCACTAGTATCGGTAAGGGTTTTCAGGGTGTTATTAAACGATGGAACTTTAAGGGTGGACGTGCATCCCATGGATCTAGATTTCATAGAGCACCAGGTTCTATCGGAGCGTCTGCAACTCCATCTCACGTTTTCAAAAACAAAAAGATGCCTGGTCAGATGGGTAATGTTAAAGTTACTGTGCAACGCCTGAAAATTGTACGAGTAGATGCAGCTGATAACCTTATCTTGATAAAGGGTGCAGTACCAGGCCACAAGAATTCAATAATTACGATTAAAAAGAGTGTTAAAGCTTAGTTATTCAGGAGTTCGTGTATGCCTTCAATAGCAGTTTATAATATGAACAAACAGCAAGTTGGCGAAGTACAATTATCTGACGATGTCTTTGATGTTGAAGTAAGAGAAAGTCTTATTCATCAGGCACTTCGGATTCAGCTTGCAAATAGAAGAGCTGGTACTGTAGCTGTTAAAAATCGGTCCGCTGTTCGTGGCGGTGGAAAAAAGCCGTTTAAACAGAAAGGTACCGGTAATGCACGTCAAGGTTGTAGCCGTGCTCCACAATACCCAGGTGGTGGTGTTGCTTTTGGCCCGCAACCTAAAACTTATAATCTCAGTATGAATAAGAAAGCCAGGTGTGCCGCTCTTTGTTCAGTTCTGACATATAAACTGCAGAACAATAATATTACTGTTCTTGATAAATTGGATTTTGCAAAAATATCTTCTAAAGACTTTGTTGGTTTTATGAATACTTTTGATTTAACAAAATCTTTAATCGTAACGGATGAATTTAATAACAATCTATTTTTATCAGCTCGTAATGTGCCGCATATTAAAATGTTAAAGCATGATGCACTTAATATTCACGACATGCTTAAATATAAGCACATTATTTTCACCCAGGATTCTGTGCAATCAACCGAAGGGGTATTGCAAAAATGAATATTTACTCAGTAATAAAGAAACCACATGTAACTGAAAAAACTTCTTTAGGGTCTGATACTAACAATACTGTTGCGGTTGTCGTTGATAAGGCTGCAAACAAAATTGAGATAAAACAGGCAATTGAGAACCTTTTCAAAGTCAAGGTTGCTGATGTCCGCACTGTTAATGTGGCTGGCAAGGTAAAACGTTCTGGTAAAACTTATGGCAAACGTTCCAACTGGAAAAAAGCTTATGTTACACTCCAGGAAGGGCAATCAATAGATTTCTTCGAAGTCTAACTAATACGTTTGGGGTTCACAATGGCAATCAAAAGCTATAATCCAACTTCAGCTGGGCGTAGACATCAAACATGTTCTACGTTCGATGAAATTACTAAAACAACTCCTGAGAAATCCTTACTCGTCTCACTTAAAAAAAGTGGTGGCAGGAATTCTAATGGTCGGATAACTTCTCGTCACCA
Source organism: uncultured Geobacteraceae bacterium (assembly GCA_903875605.1). Classification (GTDB taxonomy): domain Bacteria; phylum Desulfobacterota; class Desulfuromonadia; order Geobacterales; family Pseudopelobacteraceae; genus JACRCG01. Next base: position 3,441 of record CAIQWT010000109.1, read on the forward strand.
GGGCGGCGGTCACAAACAGAAATATCGTATTATTGATTTTCGTCGTGACAAGCGCAGCATACCCGCTACTGTCGCTAGTATTGAGTATGACCCGAATCGAAGTGCTAGAATTGCACTTTTAAATTATGTTGATGGTGAAAAACGATACATTCTTGCTCCCCTCGATCTTAAGGTCGGTGATGTTGTAATTAGTGGACCTGAAGCGGATATCAAACCTGGTAATTCATTGCCATTACGTTCGATACCACTCGGTACTGTAATTCACAATATTGAGCTAAAGATTGGTAAAGGTGCTCAGTTGGCAAGAAGTGCTGGTACTTATGCACAACTTATGTCCAAAGAGGGTAAATATTCACAGGTTAAACTTCCTTCCGGTGAAGTACGTCTGGTTCTCCAGGATTGTTATGCAACTATTGGTCAGGTTGGTAATACTGATCATGAAAATGTAAATATCGGTAAAGCTGGACGTTCACGTTGGCTTGGCAGACGTCCTAAGGTTCGTGGAGTTGCAATGAACCCTGTCGATCATCCGCATGGTGGTGGTGAAGGTAGAACATCTGGTGGTCGTCATCCTGTTACACCATGGGGTATTCCTACCAAGGGTTACAAAACTCGTACTAATAAAACTTCTGATCGCTTCATAGTTAAAAAGCGCACTAAATAATTCGTTTGAGAGGCTGAGATCTTATGGCACGTTCGATAAAAAAAGGTCCATTTATTGATGACCACCTGAACAAAAAAGTTCTGGCTGAAGGTCCTAATACTAAAAAAATTATTAAGACCTGGTCACGCCGCTCAACGATTAGCCCTGATTTCATTGGGTGTAGTTTTGCGGTTCATAACGGTAAAAAATTCATCCCTGTTTTTGTCACTGAAAATATGGTTGGCCATAAGATGGGTGAATTCGCTCCAACAAGAACATTTCACGGTCATGCCGCTGATAAAAAGAGCAAAGTCAAGAAGTAGTAAGGGAGCTTTTAAATGGAATCCAACGCTAAACTGTCATCTGTTCGCCTTTCTCCACGTAAAACACGCCTTGTAGTTGATCTTGTGCGTGGAAAGGGTATTCAAGATGCACTTAATATCTTGCGCTTTATGCCCCAGCCTTCTGCCAAGCTTGTTTCAAAGCTACTTAAGTCTGCTGTCGCTAACGCAGAGCAAAAAGGTGTGTCTGATGTTGATCGCCTTGTAGTAAAAACAATCTTTGTTGATGGTGGTGCTGCTCTTAAACGTTTTGTACCTCGTGCTATGGGACGTGCTAGCAAAATACGTAAGCCTACTAGTCATATTGCTGTAATCCTTTCAGACTTGAAATAGTTATATTACGTGGAGGTGTAGGTTGGGACAAAAAATTAATCCGATTGGTTTCAGGCTCGGTGTTACTAAAACCTGGGATTCAAAGTGGTACGCAGAAGCTGACTACGCAAAACTTTTACATGAAGATCTCGCGATCCGTAAGTTTCTTAAGAAGCGCCTTTATAGTTCTGGTGTTTCAAAGATTGAAATTGAGCGCGCTGCCAATAAGTGTAAGATAAATATTTTTACTGCTAGACCTGGTCTTATCATTGGTAAGAAAGGTTCTGAAGTTGAAACGATAAAAAAAGAGCTTGCTCTTATTTCTTCTAAAGAAATATTTATTACAATCAATGAAGTACGTAAACCTGAATTGGATGCTCAATTAGTTGCAGAAAATGTTGCTTTGCAATTAGAGCGTCGTATAGCATTTAGGAGAGCAATGAAGAAAAGTGTTACATCTACACTTAAATTCGGCGCCAAGGGTATTCGCATTACCTGCTCTGGTCGTTTAGGTGGAGCTGAAATGTCTCGTACTGAATGGTATCGTGAAGGCAGAGTGCCATTACATACTTTGCGTGCTGATATCGACTACGGCTTTGCTGAAGCTAAGACTACTTACGGACTTATTGGTATCAAGGTACTCATCTTCAAGGGCGAAATACTGCCTGGTAAATAAATTATTAATATTGCAAAATAGGAGCACGTATCAATGTTAATGCCGAAACGGGTAAAACATAGAAAACAGATGAAAGGGCGCATGTCTGGTAAGCCCTGTAGAGGAATCGAACTCTCATTTGGAGAATATGGTCTTCAGGCGACTGAATGTGGTTGGCTTGATTCGCGTCAGATCGAAGCTGCTCGTATCGCAATGACTCGCTATATTAAGAGGGGCGGAAAAATATGGATACGTATTTTCCCTGATAAACCTTTAACAGCAAAGCCAGCTGAAACCAGGATGGGTAAAGGTAAAGGCTCTCCTGATTCTTGGGTTTGTGTTATAAAGCCAGGTATGGTTTTATACGAAATGGAAGGCGTAACAGAAGAGATTGCACGTGAGGCTCTCAGGCTGGCTGCCCATAAATTACCCATTTCCACTAAGTTTATTTCCAGAGGGGATGTACATGAAGCCTAATGATTTGAGAAAAATATCAGCTGATGATCTTGGTAAGAAGCAGACTGAGTCAACTCAGGAACTCTTTAACCTTAAATTTCAGCTTCATACCGGCAGACTTGAGAATACTTCCAAGCTAAAGAGCCTACGTAAGGATATTGCCAGAATTAATACCATTCTCACCGAATGTAAGGCAGGGGGAGTATCAAAATGAGTGAACGCGGTCACAGAAAGACTCAAGTAGGCGTTGTTGTGAGCGATAAGATGGAAAAGACTGTAGTTGTTAAAGTCGACCGTCTTGTTAAACACAGTGTCTACAGCAAATATATTAAGCGCAGTGTAAAATATAAGGTTCATGATGAACTGAATAGTTCGAAGAACGGCGATCGTGTTCAAATTATTGAATGTCGTCCTTTGAGCAAAGATAAACGCTGGAGCCTTAAGCAGATAATCGAAAGCATCTCTTAGTATAGGGAGTAACTACTAATGATACAAATGCAGACAGTGCTGGATGTCGCGGATAACTCTGGTGCAAAAAAACTTTTTTGCATTAAAGTACTTGGCGGGTCTAAAAGAAAATACGCAGGTGTTGGTGATATTATTGTTGCTTCTGTACGTGAAGCACTGCCAAATTCAAAGGTTAAAAAAGGTGACGTTGTTAAGGCAGTTGTTGTCAGAACTGCTAAATCACTAGGTCGACCTGATGGCTCATATATTCGTTTTGATGATAATTCTGGTGTTGTCATTAATAATGCTAAAGAACCGGTTGGTACCCGTATATTCGGCCCGGTTGCCAGAGAACTGCGCGCAAAAAAGTTTATGAAAATTATTTCTCTTGCACCGGAAGTACTATAAAAATATCGGAGAACGATGATGCAAGTCACAAAACCACATGTTAACAAGGGCGATACTGTAATGGTTATTGCCGGTAAGGAAAAAAGTAAAACTGGCAAAATTCTTCAATTGCTTCCAAAGAAAAACGGAGTAATTGTTGAAGGACTTAATTTAGTCAAGCGCCATGTTAAAGCTAAAGGTAATGAAGCTGGCGAGATTAAGGAGAAAGAAGCAAGGATTCATATCTCCAACGTTATGCCATATTGTTCTAAGTGCTCAAAACCTGTTAGATCAAGCAAAAAGCTGTTAGAGAATGGTGAAAAACAACGTGTTTGTGTAAAGTGCGGCACAACACTTTAGAATTACTTAGGAGGGAATTATCTAATGTCTCGATTAAAAGATATATATTCATCAGAAATTGTGGCTAAACTTCTTAGCGACTTCAGTTATAAGTCGGGCATGGAGGTCCCACAAATTAAGAAAATAGTTGTAAATATGGGCCTTGGTGAAGCAATTCAGAATGTTAAGATTCTAGATTCAGCAACGACGGAGCTTGGCCTAATTACCGGACAGAAGTCTGTAATTACTAAGGCTAAAAAATCTATTGCTACTTTTAAACTACGTGAAGGCATGCCGATTGGTTGTATGGTAACTTTACGTCGTGACAGAATGTATGAATTTCTTGATCGTCTGATAAATGTTTCACTTGCCAGGGTTCGTGACTTTAAGGGCGTATCTGGTAAAGCTTTTGATGGTAAGGGTAATTATACTCTTGGTATCAAGGACCAACTCATTTTCCCTGAAATTAATTATGATAATGTAGACAAAATCAAGGGCATGAATATTACTATTGTAACGAGTGCTAAAACTGACGAAGAGGGTAAGGCACTTCTCAAGTACCTGGGCATGCCGTTCAGGAACTAAGATATCTGGAGGATTCTGTGGCAAAAGTATCAATGATTATTAAATCTCAGCGTACACCCAAGTTCAAAGTTCGTCAGCATAACCGTTGCCCGGTCTGCGGTCGGCCTAAAGCATTTTATCGTAAGTTCGAGATGTGCAGGATTTGTCTGCGCAAGTATGCCTCGTCTGGCCAGATTCCCGGCGTGATAAAATCGAGCTGGTAACTAAAAGCCTCATATAGATAAAGAGACAGGAGCACATCACGATGTCCATGACAGACCCAATTGCTGACATGCTTACCAGAATCAGAAATGCAAACATGGTAAAGCACCAGAAAGTTGACATTCCATCATCCAATATGAAGGTCAGTATTGCTAATGTTCTTAAGCAAGAAGGCTTTATTAAGAACTATAAGGTTATCTCCGATAACCTTCAAGGTGTTCTACGAGTATACTTGAAGTATATTGATGAGAAAGATAGCGTTATTAACGAGATTAAACGCATCAGTAAACCAGGTGGTCGTGTTTATGTAAAATCAGAAGATATTCCTTTGATTAAAAGTGGTCTTGGTATAGCGATTCTCTCCACATCAAAAGGTATCATAACTGATAATACTGCACGTAAGTCTGGTGTTGGCGGCGAGTTAATCTGCACGGTCTGGTAATAATAGCGACAAGGAGTACTTTTAGATGTCTAGAATAGGTAAATTACCAATTGAGATACCAAGTGGTGTGAAAGTTAATTTCACAGAGTCAGTACTTTCGGTACAGGGTCCAAACGGATCTTTAACTCGACAGATAATGTCGGTTGTTCTTCTTGATATTCGTGATACTTCTATAGAAGTCACCCGTATCGATGATTCAACTGCCGCGAGAGCTGCACATGGTCTTACTCGTACTTTAATTAACAATATGGTTGTCGGTGTTACTAAGGGTTTCCAGAGAGATCTCGAAATTAATGGAGTTGGTTACCGTGCTGAAGTAAAAGGCAAGGAACTTGTTCTTGCTTTAGGTTACTCTCATCCTGTTAACTTTCCAATACCTGAAGGCATCGTAATTGATGTTGAAAAAATGACAAAATTGTCTGTCAAGGGATTTGATAAGGAGCTGGTAGGTCAGACAGCTGCTAAAATTAGATCATTCCGTAGTCCTGAGCCTTATAAAGGTAAAGGAATTAAATACGCTGACGAGACTATCTTAAGAAAAGCTGGTAAAACCGGCAAGAAATAGTCTTTATAAGGAGATATTTGTGGCGAAGACTGCTATTAAAACAATTACTCGGCTAAAACGTAAAGTACGAGTTAGAAAAAAAGTTCGTGGGACGACTGAAAGACCCCGTCTAAACGTTTTTAAGAGTGCGCGGCATATTTACGCACAGCTTATTGATGATTCAACCGGCACTACAATTGCGGCCTGTTCTACATTATCAGAATCTGCACAGGGTCTTTCAAATACGGGTAATATTGCCGCAGCAACACTTGTTGGTAAGGAAGTTGCGGGTCTTTCTATCGCAAAAGGAATAACTTCAGTAGTTTTTGACAGAAATGGTTTTCTCTATCACGGCAGAATAAAGGCACTTGCTGATTCGGCCCGCGAAGCCGGTTTGAATTTTTAAGCGTATAGGAGGTTTTCTTTGAGTCGAATTAATCCAGCTGAACTTAATCTGAATGACAGAGTCGTACATATCAGTCGTGTAGCCAAGGTTGTTAAGGGTGGTCGTCGTTTTAGTTTTTCTGCCTTAATTGTTGTTGGTGATGGCAACGGTTATGTAGGTTACGGACTAGGTAAAGCTAATGAAGTTCCTGAAGCTATCAGGAAGGGTGTTGAACAGGCAAAAAAGAATCTTATTAAGGTTCCGGTTAACTCTAATCAAACCATTCCGTTCGAAATTGAAGGGAAATTTGGAGCGGGCCGTCTGCTCATGAAACCTGCTTCTGCAGGTACTGGTGTTATTGCCGGCGGTGCTGCTCGCGCAATATTTGAAGCTGCCGGTATAAACAATATACTTTCCAAGTGTTTAGGCTCTAACAATCCACACAACGTTATTAAAGCTGCTTTTAACGGTCTTATGCGTCTTAAGACCCCGGAAGAGATTGCTGCACGACGTGGTATTACTGAATAACTCTTTTATACGAGGATTTAATATGAGTAATATAATTAAAATAACGCTTTCTAAAAGTACTATATGTACCCCTAAAAAACATCGTGCTGTTGTGTCTGGACTTGGTCTGTCAAAGATCAATCAGACAGTTGAGCGTCAAGACAGTCCTCAAATACGGGGTATGATTAATAAGGTTGGTCATTTACTGACCGTTGAATAGATAAAAGGGGTTTACTTTCATGGAACTTAATAATCTGAGACCTTCTGTAGGCTCTACTAAGAACAGAAAACGTATTGGTCGTGGTACCGGCTCCGGCCATGGCAAAACAGCAACAAAAGGGCACAAGGGTCAGAAAGCACGTTCGGGTGGTAGTATTAAAGCCGGATTTGAGGGCGGACAAATGCCTCTTCAGCGCCGTTTACCAAAACGTGGATTTACTCCTATTGATCGAGTTGTCTTTTCGCTTGTAAATATAAAACAGCTTGATTTGTTTGAGGTTGGTACAATTGTTAACGCTTCTTCGCTTGTTGCTATGGGACTGATCAAATCTGATCGCAATCCTGTTAAAATTCTTGGTAATGGTGAAATTACTAAGTCTTTTAAAGTAATAGCGAATAAATTCAGCCAAACTGCTAAAGATAAAATCATTGCTGCTGGTGGTAGTATTGAGGAGACTTTATAGTGTTTGAAGCCCTACAGAATATATTCAAGATTCCAGAGTTAAAAAAACGTGTGTTATTTTCCTTGGGAATGCTTGCTGTATATCGAGTTGGTTGTCATATTCCAACCCCTGGGATTGATAGAATTGCGTTATCGCATTTTTTCAAACAGTCCCAAGGAACACTATTAGGTCTTTTTGATATGTTTTCAGGCGGTGCTTTAGAGCGTCTAACTGTATTTGCTCTCGGTATTATGCCTTATATATCCTCTTCAATCATATTTCAACTTTTAACTGTTGTTATTCCTGCAATCGAAAAACTTTCTAAAGAGGGTGAGGCTGGTCGTAAAAAAATAATACAATATACGCGTTACGGTACCGTAGTATTGAGTATTGTCCAGGGAATGGGAGTTGCTGTTGGCTTGGAAAGTATGCGCGGTCCCGCAGGTGAATTAGTTGTTCCTAGCCCAGGATGGGGTTTTAGAATTTTGACTGTTATAACCTTAACAGCTGGTACAGCCTTTGTAATGTGGCTTGGTGAGCAGATGTCTGAAAAAGGCATTGGTAACGGGATTTCTTTAATAATCTTTGCTGGTATAGTTGTTAATATCCCTTCTGCTTTAAACAATACTGCAAAATTAGTTAATGCCGGCCAGTTATCTCTTTTTGTTCTTATTTTTGTTCTTGCGATTATGTTCGGAGTGATCGCTGTCATTGTTTTTGTCGAACGCGGTCAGAGACGTTTGTCTATTCATTACGCTAAAAGAGTGGTCGGCCTAAAAACATTTAATGCACAGACTTCACATTTACCATTAAAAATTAACATGGCCGGAGTTATACCTCCGATATTTGCATCTTCAATTATTATGTTTCCTGCGACAATTGCTAACTTCATTAATATTCCATGGGTTCAAAGCGCAGCAAAAAACTTATCACCAGGTAAACTGATATATAATCTCTTTTTCGTTGCTTTTATAGTCTTCTTCTGTTATTTCTACACGGCTGTAACTTTTAACCCGATTGATGTTGCCGATAATATTAAAAAACAAGGTGGATACATACCAGGAATACGACCTGGTAAGGAGACATCTGATTTTATCGACACAGTTCTTACAAGGTTAACATTTGCAGGTGCTGTTTATATTTCTATTGTCTGCGTTTTGCCATCCATTCTAATCGGTAAGTTTAATCTACCTTTTTATTTTGGCGGAACAGCTCTTTTGATTGCAGTCGGTGTTGGTATGGATACAGTATCGCAAATTGAATCGCACCTTATAACTCGAAACTACGAAGGTTTTCTTAAGGGTGTACGTATCAAGGGGAGGCGGTGACTTGAACGTTATCCTCTTTGGCCCCCCTGGTTCTGGTAAGGGCACACAAGCAAAATTTATTGTAGATCGGTTTGCTATCCCTCAGATATCAACTGGAGATATGCTAAGATCGGCAGTTAAAGCTAATTCACCTCTTGGTGTCATGGCCAAAGAAATAATGGATTCAGGTGGTCTTGTATCAGATGAAATTGTTCTTGGGTTGGTAAGTGAACGAGTAACACTTGATGACTGTAAAAATGGTTTTATCTTAGACGGTTTTCCTCGTACTATTCCTCAAGCAGATTCTTTAATCAGCTTATTAAATGGGATTGGAAAAAAAATAGACCATGTTATCTCTTTAAGCGTTGATAATTCTGAGCTAGTTGTCAGGTTATCGGGTAGAAGGACCTGCTCTGTATGTGGTAAAGGTTTTCATCTTGCATATGAAAAACCTGTAAAAGAAGGTTTTTGTGATTCTTGTAATAATGTACTTGTACAAAGAGAAGATGATTCAGAGATTACGGTACTAAATAGATTACAAGTCTATGAAAACCAGACATCATCTCTCAAATCATATTTTGAGAACCTTGGTTTATTGACAACAGTATGTGGCAGTGGATCTATCAGTGATATACAGATGCAAATCTGCACTATTTTAGACTCAGGTGGTGCTGGTGATCATACTTAAATCTCGTCGAGAGATTGATAGAATGAGGATCGCTAGTAACATCGTTGCTAAAGTGCTTGCTGGTCTTCGTCTTTTGGTGTGTCCTGGCGTTACAACATATGAATTAGAGCAGTACGCATCGGCTGAGACTCTCAAGCATAATGCAAAAAGTGCATTCAGGGGTTATCATAACTATCCTAGTTCACTGTGCTGCTCTCCTAATAATCAAGTCGTACATGGCTTACCAAATAAGGTACCTCTGAACTCTGGTGATATACTCAGTTTGGACTTTGGTGTTGTCTATGATGGTTTTTTCGGTGATGCTGCTGTTACCATACCCGTTGGTACTGTTTCTGCTGCTGCTAGTAGGTTGATTACTGTCACTGAGGAATCGTTGTACGCAGCTATAAGTATGGCTACTATCGGGAACAGATTAGGTGATATTTCATCGGCTGTTCAATGTTATGTTGAGAGCCGTGGTTTTTCTGTTGTTAGAGACTTTGTCGGTCATGGAATCGGTAGAAGTCTTCACGAGGACCCTCAAATACCAAATTATGGTGTTCCAGGTAAGGGTGTAAAACTCAAAGCTGGAATGGTTTTAGCCATAGAACCAATGATTAATGAAAAATCGCATGACGTTAAAATATTAAGTGATAACTGGACAGTTGTTACATCAGATGGCGGTTTGTCAGCCCATTTTGAGCATACGGTTGTTATCACGGAATCTGGACCTGAGATACTAACGTGGCTTAAATAATATAACCGCGCAAGAGGAGTCATATGAAAGTACGTGCATCAGTTAAAAAAATATGTGACAAGTGTAAAATTGTTAAACGTAAGGGTGTTGTGCGCGTAATCTGCGACATCCCGAAGCATTCTCAACGTCAGGGATGAGTAATTAAAGGGGGTATTTACATTGGCACGTATTTCAGGTATTGACTTACCAAAAAACAAGCGAATTGTTATCGCATTAACTTACATTTACGGTATCGGTAATTCTTCAGCTCAACGAATTCTTGCTGCGGGTCAGATTAATCCTGATACGCGTACTGATAAACTAACTGAGGCAGAAGTTGCCAAATTGCGTGAAGAGATTGACAGAAATTGTAAGGTTGAAGGTGATTTGCGCCGCGAAATATCTATGAACATCAAGCGTCTTATGGATCTTGGATGCTATAGAGGATTACGCCATCGCAAAGGTCTCCCTTGCAATGGTCAGCGTACAAAAACTAACGCAAGAACTCGTAAAGGTCCTGCGCGTACTGTTGCCGGTAAGAAGAAATAATTTAAACTAGCTCTGGAGAATCCGAATGGCAAGTCCATCAAAAAAGGTAGTTCGTAAGAAAAAAGAACGTAAAAATATTTCAAATGGTGTTGCACACATACAAGCAACTTTCAACAACACTATTATTACTATTACGGATCCAGTTGGGAATGTCGTTGCTTGGTCGACTGCCGGTGCCAAAGGCTTTAAAGGATCTCGTAAAAGTACTCCTTTTGCAGCGCAAATTGCGGCAGAGGATTGTGCAAAAAAAGCTCAGGAACATGGCATGCGAACTGTTGAAGTCTATGTTAAGGGCCCTGGTTCAGGTCGCGAATCTGCGCTACGTGCTCTTCAGGCTGCCGGTTTCAGCATCAGTTTCATTAAGGACGTAACTCCAATTCCTCATAATGGTTGTCGTCCGCCAAAGAGAAGAAGAGTCTGATTCTATTCGTTAAAACTTTTAAGGGGGTTTTCATTGGCTCGATATACAGGACCTTCATGCCGTTTGTGCAGAAGAGAAAACACAGAATTATTTTTAAAAGGCGATCGTTGTTACACTGACAAGTGTGCAATTAAGCGTCGTAATTACGCTCCTGGTCAACATGGGCAGGGTAGAACTAAAGTTTCAGCATACGGTACCCAGTTACGCGAGAAACAAAAGGTTCGTAGAATTTATTGTATTCTTGAAAAACAATTCCGTAGCTATTTCAAGTTAGCTGATCGAATGAAAGGTGTAACCGGTGAGAATCTTTTGTCTCTTCTTGAGAGAAGGTTTGATAATGTTGCTTATCGTTTAGGCTTTGCAACCTCACGTTCAGAATCACGTCAACTTGTTCGTCATGGTCACTTCACAATTAATGGTAGAAAAGTTGATATTCCTTCGATTCAACTTAAAACCGGTGATGTAATTGAGTTGCGTGAAAAAAGCCGCAAGGTTGTTGCCATAAACGATGCTCTGGAAGCAGTTGTACGTCGTGGAATTCCGCAGTGGTTAGAGCTAGATCGTGATTCCTTCAAAGGTACCCTTAAAGGCGTTCCTACTCGCGAGGATATCACCACTCCTATCCAGGAACAGCTCATTGTTGAGCTTTATTCGAAGTAATTCTGGAAAAGTTGACACTAGTTTTGAACTACAACCGGTTTTTTATTTCCGGAGGAGGTAGCAATGTATAAAAACTGGCGAGATCTTATTAAGCCCAAACAGCTTCAGGTTGAAAAAGATACTTTAACTGCTACTTACGGCAAATTCTATGCAGAGCCTTTTGAGCGCGGATTTGGTACTACTCTTGGTAATTCACTAAGACGTGTTCTGCTTTCTTCTTTACAGGGTGCTGCAATCACATCTCTCCGGATTAAAGGTGTTTTACACGAATTTTCACCGATACAAGGTGTAACTGAGGATGTAACTGATATAATTCTTAATCTGAAAGGTGTCAGGGTTAAACTGCATTCTACAGACCAGGCTGCTATTCACTTTAAACATAAGGGCGTTGGTATTATTACTGCTGGTGATCTTATTTCTGCTCATAATGTTGAAGTTATGAATCCTGATCACTATATAGCAACCTGTGGAAAAGACGCTAATCTTGAAGTTGAGCTTTCTGTGAAAATGGGCAAAGGGTATGTGTCTGCGGACCGCAATCGCGATGATAAGGCTCCAGTTGGCACTATTCTTATTGACTCGATTTATACGCCCATTAAAAAGGTTAATTTTTCTGTTACTAATGCCCGCGTTGGCCAAATGACAGATTACGATAAACTTAATCTTGAAGTATGGACTGATGGAAGCGTTAAGCCTGAGGATGCGGTTGCCTACTCAGCAAAGATACTCAAGGAACAACTTTCTATATTCATTAATTTTGATGAAGAATTTGAACCTGAGATTGATGAAGAGTCGCAAGAGGATAAAGATAAGGTAAATGAGAATCTTTATCGCACAGTAGAAGAACTTGAATTGTCTGTTCGATCTGCAAACTGTCTCAAAAATGCTGGTATAAAGCTTATTGGCGAACTTGTTACTAAGTCTGAATCAGAAATGTTAAAAACACAGAATTTTGGTCGTAAGTCGCTTAATGAAATAAAAGATATTCTAACCGACATGGGTCTTACCTTCGGTATGAAAATTGATAGTTTTCCAGATCCAGAATTAATGATACGTCTACGTGGCGAACAAAAAGAAGAAGAGTAAATTTAGATATCGGGCTAGTATAGAGGGGAATATATATGCGTCATTGTAAAGCTGGTAGAAGATTGGGCAGGAAGACGAGTCATCGTGAAGCGATGTTTCGGAATATGGTTACTTCTCTTCTAGACCATGGAAAAATCACAACTACAGATGCCAAGGCTAAAGAAATACGCATTGTTGCTGAGCGTATGATTACACTTGGTAAGCGTGGCGACCTTCACTCTATGCGCCTGGCTGCTTCTGTTATACGTGAGAAATCAGTAGTTTCAAAACTTTTTTCAACTATTGCACCGCGTTATAAAGAGCGTCTTGGTGGCTATACAAGAATAATAAAACTCGGTATACGTCAGGGTGACGCTGCTCCGGTTTCACTTATTGAGTTAGTTGAAGAGGAAATTAAAGCAAGCAAGGTTAAAATTGATCCTGCTATTTAATGTATTCGCTGAACTTGTATCAAGAAAAAAATAAAGAAGCGGTGTAGTGAATACTACATCGCTTCTTTGATGCTTAACTACTGCAAAATTACTTCTCACCACCCTTCTTATCCTATTGTACTCATCTTTGATGACATTCGCTGACGGTATTCTACGATATCTTTTCTTAAAGAAGCCATTCTTGCCATTTTATCATCTACTAGATTTATGTGCCTGTCGAGGACCTGGACAAGGGCAGGTATCATTCTATCTGTTCTCTTAACCTCGCCATATGCAGTGTATAAATCTTGAAGCTCCTGGATTGTTAACCCTAACTCTTTAAGTTTAATAATAAACCTAATTCTTTTTGCTATATCTGAAGTATAAAAACGATTGCTTCCTTCCGACCTTGGAGCAGCTTCAATTATACCAGCCTCCTCCCAGTATCTTAAAGTTCTTGTCGTAAGATTAAGAGTCTTTGCTAAATCACCAATTGAAATTAACTCTTCACTGCCCTGTATAGTTTCCATAAACATCCTCGACAATTACACTTTGTATATTCAGTTCAGTGTGAAATTAAGACCGGTACTGTTAAGTGCTTTAATATATGTTTAGCAACTGGGCTTAGTTCTAATGTCCCACGTCTATTTGGAGCGAAAGCTCCCATAACTAATAGATCGATCTTTTTTTCACAAACATTATTCAGAAGAGTATCTCCAATAGGGAAGCTACCGGCGTTAATTATTTCTATGGATCCATTAATGGAATGTTTATCAAGAAACTTGCTTACATTGTCCAATGACTGACTTTGTCCCATGTTAGTGGTTCCTATTTCTGTTATTGCGACACTATGCGCTTTACGAAGTATTGGAATAGAGTCGTTAATTACTCTAATTGATTCACGTCCCGCTTTCCATGCTATTAGCATACGCGTACCAGAGTTATTAAATATTCCAGTATATGGCACAACTAGAACCGGTCTTCCGCACATAAGAGTTACCCGTTCCACAAGATCTATTGGAATATGTGCTGCCGGAGCGGATAAATTAGCCTGACCTAGAATAATTAAGTCAGTAAAATAAGCATGCATTGTGATTAGGTCGCTTACGTTTGATCCCATAACAGATGAGTCTTGAAACACCCATTCTGCTAATATACCGGCCTCCTGAGTTTTATCGATAAACATATTCTCAATCTTTTCACATTCGGTCTTCTCATCAAGCGCTCGCGGCTCATAGTATGAGTGAGTAATCAGATATAGTCCACGTAATCGAGCGCCATGCTTTACAGCATATGAAATGGCCACATCAAGCCTGTGAGGGGAGGAGGCTGAATTGTCGAGATGGACTAAAATATCTCTGATTCCCATGTAATGCTCCTTATAGTATTTTATAATAAATAAACTACAACCAACGTTTCCTGCGTTTATAGCTCTTTAAATCACGATAGCTTTTCTTTTCTTTTCCTTCTCCCATGCCGAGATAAAATTCTTTTACGTCATCATTCGTTTTCATCTGTTCTGTTGTACCACTCATAGCAACACGACCTCCCTCCATGATATAGGCATAATCACAAATGCTGAAAGCAATGTTTGCGTTCTGTTCGACTAATAATATGGTTGTCTTTTCTTCGGTATTTATCTTTTTAATTAGCTGAAAAATTTCTTGGACAAGCAGAGGTGCTATTCCTAATGATGGCTCATCGAGCAGCATTAGTTTTGGTCTTGCCATGAGTGCTCTGCCGATTGCAAGCATTTGCTGCTCTCCTCCACTAAGGAACCCAGATAACTGATTGCGTCGTTCACGAAGTCGGGGGAAATAGTCATACACCAGCTCTTTATCACGTTTAAATCCGGCCGTATCTTTTCTGGTGTGTCCTCCAACTATAAGGTTCTCATCGATTGTCAGGTCTTCAAATACGCGGCGCCCTTCCATAACCTGGAAAATACCTCTTTTAACTATGACCTCGGGATCCATGTTATTGATCCGTTCACCCATAAAATCGATAGTACCGGCTGATACTTCGCCTTCTTCTGATTTCAGAAGTCCAGAAATCGCTTTAAGAGTAGTGCTTTTTCCAGCACCATTTGCTCCAAGTAACGCAACAATCTTTCCTTCCGGGACATGTAATGACAGGCCTTTAAGTACTAAAATAACGCGGTTGTAAATAACTTCTGCATTGCTGATGGTGAGCATAATCTTGTGCCTCGTTTGAGAAAGAGGGAGGCGCTCAGGCCTCCCTTCGATTTATAGACTAGTTGATTACAGGCCCAGCCATTCTTTCTTCCGGGGTGTTTCAATCTCCTCAACCTTAGTCATTTTACCACCTTTTATAACGTAAATTGTTGACTTAGTAGTTGGCCGATGGTCACTGGAAGTATAAGTAATTGGTGGAGTCAAGCCTCCAGTGTCAAAATTCTTGAGTGTTTCGAGGGCGAGTTTAACACCTTCACCTGTCAGGTTCTTGTTTTTATCAGCGATCCTTAGTCCTTCAGCCCAAGTAAGCCCATATGCCCATCCACGTACATAGACAGTGTCATGAGCCTCTTTAACTGGATGCTTTTTGTTCCAGTCAGTTAGCATCTTCATTCCTTTGACATTTTCACCGTATGCAGCATGTGTTGCCATCCCATAAACACCTTCAGCGGCATCTTTTGCAAGAGCAGGCAGTGCTTCCGTCATGCCATAGTTTCCAAGAAAGAAGGTCGTTTTGATACCCAATTTCTTCGCATCTTTTAGTAAAACTGCGCACCAGGAAACGGTTGTCTGGACATAGGCATAATCCGGTGCTTTCTTCTGCATATTTAATAGATTAGAAGTCACATCCTGAAAGCTGGCCGGGATAACTTCTTCATGTACTAATTCTATTCCAAGCTCTTTAGCATATTGCCTTCCAGCCTCAATTGGTGCCTTGCCAAATCCGTGATTTGGATAAATGAAGGCAACTTTAGCAGCTCCCTTTCCTTTCCAGTTCTTTTTGACATACTGTAAAAACCCGCGGATCTGGTCTGAGTAACTTGCTCCTACAAAGAAATTGTAGGGGGTTTTTGTTGGGTCTGTAAGGTGACCGGAGAATGAAGCTGAAAAATATGGAACCTTATCTTTTGAAATTATGTCTTTTAGCGCTTCTGTGTCACCAGTGCCCCAACCGTTGATCATAACAACCTTGTCTTGTTCAATAAACTTTTTATAAGCCGCATTTGCCTGAGGGATCTTGTAGGCATAATCCACATTAATCAGTTCAATCTGCTTACTGTTTATTCCTCCCTTTGAATTGGTATATGCAATTGCATCCTGAACACCCTGAGCAAATGGTTTTCCAACATCGGCTGTTACACCAGTTAGATCCCAGATCCCGCCAACTTTTATTGTATCTACTGCTAATGCTGTTGTTACTGTAACTAGTACTGCTGCCAGTGAAGCTAACAATGTCCTCAGTTTCATAAATACCTCCCTTTCTGTTTTGAATACTGCTCCAAGAAATATCACGTTGCCATTAGGCGAAATGAACCTGCTACCTATGCAATTATATTTTAGTAGTTTTCAGTGTGAAAAAGGATAGAGTTTCCAGTAGTTTTTGATGTTGTGCCAGCGTGCGGCCATTCCGTTAGGTTCAAAAATAAGAAAAACTATTACAAGCATTCCAAAGATTAATTCTTTCATTGCTGCCAGCTTGTTGACTAATTCCGGGAATGATCCTGACAAGGAGGTTGTGATCATTCTGAGTAGTTCAGGTAGCAAAGTTATAAACACTGCTCCATAAATTGATCCGAGAATGCTGCCGAGTCCACCGATAATTATCATTCCAAGATAATCTATAGCTACAGTAACCGGGAATGTTTCCGGTGATATGATTTTTGCTTGATACGCAATTAGAGCGCCTGCGACTCCAACGTAAAATGAGCTTATTCCGAAAGACAGGAGTTTGTACTTTAGGATGTTAACACCCATAACTTCAGCAGAAATGGCCTGATCACGAATTGCCACAAAAGCCTTGCCTACTTTTGTACGAAATAAATTCTTTGCAAATAGAACAGCCAATATTGCGATTACAAAAATAAGAACAAATAATCTTGCATCGGAGTCAATCGCAAAACTTCCCAGTTTGGGCGTTGGAATTGTAAGCCCGGCAACACCACCGGTTACTGACTCCCACTTTACAATAATAAATTCTACGATAAAATGTGCGGCTAGTGTGGCCATTGCCAGATATAGCCCTTTGATTCGGAGTGAGGGGATACCGACAAACATGCCGAATGAAGCGGTAATAAGTCCTGCCAGTGGTATGCATAGATAGAATGGCAGATTGAGTTTTGTGCCGAGATAGCCACTTGAAAAAGCGCCAATGGCCATAAACGCGGCATTACCGAGAGAGATCTGACCAGTAAATCCTGTTAGTATATTGAGGCCTATGGCACCTATAATTGCTATGCCAATTCTGTTTATTATATCAAGCACATAACCAGGTGTATAGAACGGTAGAGTGAAGAGGATGCAAAGGAATATCGCCAGCATTATCCGGGCAGTTCTCGTTTCAAATATTGACATATCTGCTGCATAGGAAGTTTTAAAGTCACCGCACCGCATAAAACCTCGCTTTTAAAGCTGGAAAATATTTCTGTCTATTTTTGCAAAAATTACTTCGACAATGTACTTCTTACATCTAAATCAGATGTCTGATTATTCTAGACCCGCTCTATCTTCTTTTTACCGAACAGACCATAAGGTTTGAACATCAGGATCAGGATCAAGGCGATATACGGTGCGACTTCCTTGGCTCCACCTCCAACAAGTGGATCAATATAGCCACCGGAAAAATTCTCCAATATGCCGATAATCAAACCTCCAACGATTGCACCGAGTATACTGTCAAGTCCCCCTAAAATAACTACAGGCAATACTTTAAGCCCCATGAAGCTGAGCGACATGTCAATACCGCCACGGATCGTGCCAAGGAGAATGCCACCCATTGCTGAGACAATTGCAGCGATAGCCCATGAAATGGCAAACATTTTTTTGACGCTTATACCCATAGAGAGGGCAACCTGTTGACTTGAAGCCGTTGCCCTCATGGCTACGCCTGTTTTTGAATACTTAAAAAATGTTGTCAAGAGAACAACCAGTATGGTCACGCATCCGATTGCATATAGATATCCCTGTGAAACAGGGATCGGGCCAATTTGTACCGGTTCACTTGGAAATACCTCTGGAAACGGAATAGTGTCTGTGCCATAGGCAAGCTGAATTAGCGCTTTTAAAATACTTGAGAGGCCAAGAGTAACCATGATAACTGATATCAGGTGAGAGCCGATAAGAGGGCGTAGGATCAGTCGCTCGATAATGGCTCCAAGTAATGCTGAAAAAGCAAAAGTAATTAGTATCGCCTGCCAGAATGGTATTTGATGTTTTGAAAGTAGGTTAAGGCATATATAAGCTCCTACCATCAAGAATTCACCTTGAGCCAGATTAAGGGCGCTGGTGGCCTTATAAATAATCACAAATCCAGTAGCCACTAGAGCATAGATGCTTCCGACTACGATGCCGTTTATGAGAAGTTGTAGGAGAAAAGTTACGTCCATGTTGGCTACTCCGCTTGAGCAGATTGAAAAATATTTCAAACAGTACAATTAAAATAACTTCTTAAATGCACTTATCCTGCTTGCTGACTAATTGTTCTAATGATAACGGTTGTCTTAATATGCCCGGATTTGCCGTCTGGAAATTTAATTATTGTATCAATGGGTATAGAAGTGATTTCAGTGTGTAGGGCATCAATAAGTTCTTTGTATAAAACCTCTATGGTATCTCTTTTGATTTTACCTGAACGCGTTAATTCACCTTCATCAGCATCAAGTTCCTTGTAGATAATTGCAAAGCGGGTAATTCTTGCTTGTTTAGGCATGGTTGCATTTGCCAGGGTGACCTCTTCTGCAACCAAGTCTATGACCTCAGCTATTGCAGTCAAATCTGCAAAGGTCATATAGGACAGCTTGTGGTCGCCGGCCCACTTTCCCATCACTCTACTTGGAATACCGATTAGAGCAACTAACGGAGATGTGCCACCACTAAAGACGATTGCTTCAGCAATATATGGCGACGAACGCAAGTTGTTTTCTATTTGTTGCGCCGAAAAACTTGAACCATCCGCCAGAGTCAGTACATCACTAATCCTGTCTGTAATAGTTATATGGCCGCTTGGATCAAGGTAGCCGACGTCACCGGACCTAAGCCAGCCATCAGCAGTGAGCGCTTGTTTAGTCGAAGTCTCGTCACCGTAATACCCTTTGAACAGGCCTGCACTTCTGGAGAGTATTTCTCCGTTGTCATCAATTTTGATCTCTGTGCCGGAAAGAGGTAAGCCTACGGTTGCCCCTTTTACGCTACCGTTACGATGCATACATGATATTCCGGCTATCTCGGTCTGTCCGTAGAGTTGCTTAAGATTTACACCAATAGCATGGAAAAATCTGAATACGTTTGTTCCGAGAGATGCACCACCGGTGAGAGCAGAACGGATATTGGAAAGGCCAAGCCGATCCCTGATGGCACTGAATAGAAGAGTATCCGCAAAGAAGCGGCCGATCTGCAGAAAAAACGATGGGGAAGTTCCCGCCAGTACGCAATCAGCATAGCGCTCACCAATGGGCATGAGCGTATTAAACATGAATTTTTTAAAAGGAGTTGAATCCAACATTCTAACCCGTACGGAGGAGGCAATTGATTCCCATATTTTAGGAGGTGAAAGCATAATATGCGGCCCAATTTCTCGCAGATCAGCCATTGCCGTTTCCTGCTTTTCTGGGAAATTTACCGTGTAACCGGCGATGAGCGGTGTAACAACCGACATAAGTTGTTCACCGAACCACGCCAACGGGAGTAGAGACACAAATTCATCCTGATCGGTCTTCGGATCGGCTTCATTGAGAGCATAGCTCATGCTGATTAAATTTCTGAAGGAGAGCATGGCGCCTTTGGGCTTTCCAGTGGTTCCGGATGTCAGGCAAATTATGGCAGTGTCGTCACCCTTTCCTGATTCAATCAATACGTCAATGAGCTCCGGTTGCTGCTTGTTGAGCGCTTTGCCACTTTCCTGAACCGTTTCAAAATCTGTAAGCAAATCATTGCTGTACTTACGCATCCCGCGCTTCTGAATATATATAATCCGGCGAAGTTGAGGGAGGGAATCCAGCTGATCAAGCAGTTTATCGACTTGTTCTTGATCTTCAGCGATTACAAAAGTGATATCGAACTTGATAATCGCTTCGGCCACCTCGTGAGAGGTGGCATCATGATATAGAGAAACAGCGATGCCACCGGCTGCCTGAGCAGACAGTTCAGCATAAAGTGACTCCGGGCGGTTGTTGCCAATAATGGCCAATTTGTCACCAGTGCTAAAACCGAGCGAGTGAAGGCCGAGAGTCAGGGTTCGGACACTGTCGAAATATTGCTGCCAACTGCAGCTCTGCCAAATGCCAAGCCCCTTTTTACGCAGGGCTGTTTTTTTTGTCCCGAAGGCGGTAGCCTTAAGCTTAAGCAGTTTCGGAAATGTTGTGTTGGTATGATCGATATGCACCTAGAGCCCCTCCAGATCTTCGTCGCCAAGATACGCCTTGATAACATTCGGGTCCTGCTGAACCTGCTCTGGGGTTCCACCGGCTATTTTTTTGCCAAAATCCAGCACGCATACGGAATTGGAAATGTCCATGACTACACCCATATCATGCTCTATCATAATTATTGTAATGCCGCGTGCCTCATTGGTGTCTAGAATAAAGCGAACCATATCTTCGGTCTCTTCAAGGTTCATTCCAGCCATTGGTTCGTCCAAAAGGAGCAACTTCGGCTCCAGAGCCAGCGCACGTGCCAACTCCACCCGCTTTTGGAATCCATAGGCAAGAGTGCCGACAATGGATTTACGGATACTTTGTATCTCAAGGAACTCAATAATTTCTTCACAGTACTCACGGTGCCTGATTTCTTCAGCCTGAGCGGGGCCGTAGTAAAGCCCGCCAGTAATCAGACCGGAGTGCTGGTGCAGGTGGCGACCGATCATAAGATTGTCAATTACGCTCATACCCTTGAAAAGGGCGATATTCTGAAATGAACGTGCCATCCCGCGTTTTGTTCTCTCATACGGTGGCAGCCTTGTGACATCCTGGTCCTCATAGAGCACCTTGCCCTGCTGTGGATGATAAAGGCCGCTTATACAGTTGAGCATGGAAGATTTGCCAGCGCCATTTGGGCCGATAATTGCAAATATTTCGCCTTGTTGAACTTCAAAGGATACGCCTGACAGAGCGCGTACGCCGCCGAAATTGAGCTGTATGTCACTGCATGAAAGCTGAGCCATCTAAGCAACTCCTATGTGTTAGCTGCTCTATAAAACAACGGTATTGTATTGAAAGTATCTTGTCGTGCGTGTTTTATTTGCCTTTAACGTAAAGTCTAAAGTATATTGAAACCCGAATAAATAAAGAATATATGTTCACTGACAAACGCTTGATGATACCGAAATATCACCGTTTAAATGCTTGTGTCAAACTAAATATTGATTAAGCAAAAATATGTTCTATTTTTTATTGACATAAACGTAAGCTCGACAGTACATTTTTGCAAACAACAACTTAACCGTCAAAATATAGGGAGAATGTAATGAAGGAAAAACCTGTTCTAATTGATTCCCGGCTCGAAATGTTTGGACGTGTTGCCGTAATTACCTTTCAGCGCGATGACGTGCGTAACGCTTTAACTGGCACTGCATTGGTTGAGGATCTGATGAAGGTACTTGTGTGGGCCAATTGTGCCGAAGAGGTCTCTGTTCTGGTCATAACTGGCGATGGATCAGCTTTTTCTTCTGGTGGAAATGTACGGGAAATGAGCGAAAAACGAGGTATTTTTGGCGGATCAGTTCAGCAGATTCAGGATCAGTATCGGAGAGGCATCCAGCAAATACCTCTTGCCATGGAAGCTTCTGAAGTACCGCTTATCGCTGCGATCAATGGTCCTGCAATCGGTGCCGGTTTTGATCTTGCCTGCATGTGTGACATGCGGCTTGCATCCAGTCAGGCTGTGATGGGCGAGACTTTTGTGAATCTTGGTATAATACCGGGTGACGGTGGAGCCTGGTTTTTACAGCGTCTGATAGGGTACCAAAGGGCCGCTGAACTTACTCTTACCGGGCGTTTGATTTCGGCGCCAGAGGCGTTGCAACTTGGAATTCTGCTTGAGGTTTTAGAGCCAGACATGTTGATTGGTCGGGCGTTAGAGCTGGCTGCTCAAATGGCCTCCAAGCCACCACGCACAGTGCGCATGACAAAGCGGTTGCTTAAGCATGCCCAGCGTGGAACGCTTCCGGACTTCCTCGATTTATGCGCCTGCTTTCAAGGGATGGCTCACCATACCGATGATCACGTTGAGGCGGTTAGTGCATTTTTGGAGAAACGCCCAGGTATTTATACCGGGGCATAGAGAATACTGTTTATATTTTCATTGTTTGCAATAAGCATGTTCTGTGTAACATGATTCTAAAAATTACCTGCACCTGTTTACATCAGATACATATGGAGTAATACTCTAAAGTAAAGCGTGTAATCGGCTATATATCTTTAAATGAAATTTTATAGACAGTCCTGTTTTGCCACTTGTGTGATATACACTTTGAGATAATCAAAATAATGTTTGACAGAGTGCCACTGCTGAATTATGTTCCCTTTACGTAAAATGTACCAAGATCAAGTTATAATGGGAGGTTGCAGATGAGTTCATATCCAACATTGAATTTTGACTTGGGTGACACTGCTGACTTGTTAAGGGATACGGTAAAAGCTTTTGCCAGGGCGGAAATTGCTCCCCGTGCAGCTGATATAGATCGCGATAATCACTTCCCTATGGATCTTTGGCGCAAAATGGGTGATCTCGGGCTGCATGGCATTACAGTATCTGAAGAGTATGGTGGAGCAGGGATGACTTATCTGGAACATGTCGTCGCTATCGAAGAGATCAGCCGCGCTTCTGCGGCCGTGGCACTGGCGTATGGCGCTCATTCAAACCTTTGTATCAATCAGATTTACCGAAATGCAAGTGAAGAGCAGAAACGACGTTATCTCCCCAGGTTGATCAGCGGAGAGCATGTCGGGGCTCTTGCTATGAGTGAGGCCGGGGCTGGTTCCGATGTCGTAAGTATGCGTCTCAGGGCTGATCGTTCTGGGGGTCTCTTTATCCTGAACGGAACCAAAATGTGGATTACCAACGGTCCTCATGCTGATACTCTACTAGTTTATGCTAAAACTGATGTCAACGCGGGATCAAAAGGAATTACCGCATTTATTATAGAGAAGGGGTTCAAAGGATTTTCAACCGCCCAGAAGCTTGACAAACTTGGTATGCGCGGTTCGGATACCTGTGAATTGGTGTTTGAGGATTGTGAGGTACCAGTTGAAAATGTCATGGGTAATATCGGTGACGGCGTTAAGATACTAATGAGCGGACTCGACTATGAACGTGCGGTGCTGGCTGCTGGTCCGATCGGCATAATGCGAGCCTGTATGGACGTAGTAATTCCATATATTCATGAAAGAAGACAGTTTGGCAAGGCCATCGGCGAATTTCAGTTGATGCAGGGTAAAATTGCTGACATGTACAGTACTATGAATGCTTGCAGAGCCTATGTGTATGCGGTTGCTCATGCCTGCAGCGGCAAGAGTTCAATACGTAAAGATGCCGCCGGTGCAATTCTGTATTCCGCAGAAAAGGCAACCTGGATGGCGCTGGAGGCAATCCAGGTGTTAGGCGGTAATGGGTACATTAATGAATACCCGACAGGCCGACTGCTGCGCGACGCGAAACTGTACGAGATCGGCGCAGGTACCAGCGAAATCAGGCGGATGTTGATTGGGCGCGAGCTCTTTTCTGAAACGGCATGACAAAACAACAAATGGAGGAGATTAGTCCACAATGTCCATATTGAAAAGTAGTGTACGTCCACAAACAGATGAATTTCTTGCCAATGCTGAATTAATGAATTCTCTGGTAGCTGCTCTGCGCGAAAAGGTAATCAATATAAAGAAGGGAGGCGGTGCGAACGCGTGCAGTAAGCATACTGAACGTGGCAAACTGCTACCCCGTGAGCGCATCCGGCAGTTACTGGATGTCGGTTCTCCTTTTCTAGAGTTCTCGCAATTAGCCGCGTTCGGTATGTACGGGGCAGATATTCCTGCAGCCGGTATTATAACAGGTATCGGCAGGGTCTCCGGTGTAGAGTGCGTTATAGTTACTAACGACGCCACTGTTAAAGGGGGTACCTATTTCCCTCTAACAGTGAAAAAACATCTGCGTGCTCAGGAAATAGCAAGAGAAAATCATCTGCCATGTATTTATCTGGTCGATTCTGGCGGAGCCAATCTCCCGCAGCAGGATGAGGTGTTTGCCGACCGGGAGCATTTTGGACGGATTTTTTTCAATCAGGCCACATTGTCATCACTTGGTATTCCGCAGATTGCTGTCGTCATGGGGTCTTGCACAGCCGGTGGCGCATATGTGCCGGCTATGTCCGACGAGAGTATTATCGTAAAAAATCAGGGGACGATATTTTTGGCCGGCCCACCGTTGGTCAAGGCTGCAATCGGTGAAGTCGTCACAGCTGAAGAGCTGGGTGGTGCCGATGTGCATTGTCGGACATCCGGCGTCACGGACCACTATGCTGCAAATGATGGCCATGCTCTGGAGTTAGCCCGGCGGGTTGTCGGCAATCTTAACCGCGTAAAGCTAGCGCGATTGGCAGTCAAAACTCCTGTGGTACCAATCTATCCCGCTGAAGAATTGTATGGGATTATTCCGACTGACACGCGAAAGCCTTATGATGTGAGGGAAGTCATAGCAAGGATTGTCGATGGATCCGAGTTTGACGAATTTAAGCAACTCTACGGAACTACGCTTGTCTGCGGCTTTGCCCATATTTGGGGTTATCCGGTCGGCATCGTAGCCAACAACGGCATTCTTTTTTCCGAGTCGGCGCTTAAAGGTGCTCACTTCATCGAACTCTGCAGCCAACGCGGTATTCCTCTTGTATTCCTGCAGAACATCTCGGGCTTTATGGTTGGCAGCAAATATGAAGCGGGTGGCATTGCGAAGGATGGTGCCAAGATGGTTACTGCTGTTGCCTGTGCCAAAGTACCTAAGTTTACAGTTATAATCGGCGGCAGTTTCGGTGCAGGTAATTATGGTATGTGTGGTCGGGCGTACAGTCCACGTTTCCTCTGGATGTGGCCGAATGCCCGCATCTCGGTTATGGGTGGCGAGCAGGCTGCCAGTGTGTTGGCACAGGTTAAGCGGGACGGTTACGAAAGCAGAGGAGAACCATGGTCTCTTGAGGAGGAACATGCTTTCAAAAAGCCAATTCGGGATCAGTACGAAACTCAGGGACATCCCTATTATGCCAGCGCCAGGCTGTGGGATGATGGCATAATAGATCCGATAGATACCCGTATGACTCTTGGTCTGGGAATTTCTGCAGCTCTTAATGCACCGGCAGAAAAAACAGATTTCGGCATTTTCAGGATGTAACCATAGTTCCAACTCCCCTTGCGGGAGTCAGGTGAGTGGAGCTAATGTTAATGCCAGGCAGACACAGCGGAAAATATTGTAGATTTAAGGAAATATACCTCATGAGCGAACCAACCTTTCTTACCAACATAAATGAACAGGGCACGGCGACCATTACAATGAACCGTCCGGAACTGCATAACGCCTTTGATGACAGCTTTATTGCCGAACTTACCGATGTGTTGAGGGAGTTTGACGAAGATCCGGATGTTAGGGTAGTTGTGTTGAAAGCCAGCGGCAAAAGCTTTTCGTCGGGAGCTGATCTGAACTGGATGAGGCGTATGGCCGATTATTCCCGCGAACAGAACCTTGCTGACGCTGAGGATCTGGCGGAATTAATGCGCACCCTCGATACGCTATCCAAACCGACAATCGCATTGGTTCAAGGAGCCGCTTACGGCGGCGGAGTTGGGCTCGTCGCCTGCTGCGATATCGCCATAGCAACTGCCAGAGCTTCCTTCTGCCTTTCCGAGGTCAAGCTTGGTCTTATGCCTGCAGTTATATCGCCATATGTTATAGCCGCAATCGGTTCCAGGGCGGCTCGACGATATTTTCTGAGTGCAGAACTGTTTAACGCAGAAGAAGCCCACCGACTCTGCCTGGTCCATCAGGTCGTCTCTGATGAGTTGGAATTGGCTATAGCCGCCGACCGGATGGTTTCTCAACTTCTTGCTAATAGTCCCAATGCTATGACTGCAGCTAAGAGCCTGATTACTGCAGTTTCCAATCGCCATGTTGATGATGCCTTGATAGCAGATACTGCTGGCAGAATAGCTGACCAGCGTTCTTCTCTAGAGGGGAGAGAAGGGCTCTCTGCTTTTCTCGAAAAACGTGCACCATCCTGGGTGAGAGGATAAGCTGTGAGCTCAATGCGATATTGGGATGATCTCGTCGAAGGGGAAGTACTCGACTGCCGCTCGATTATCCTCAGACTTGAAGACATTATCGAATTTGCCCGAAAATTTGATCCGCAGCAGTTTCATGTTGATGAAGAAATTGCCGCCGCGTCCACCTTCAAAGGGATTATTGCTTCTTCACTGCATACGCTGTCAGCTACTACGCGAGTGATAGTGGATGCTCAGAAAGATGTTGAAATCCTGATAGGTCTCGGCATTCTTGAGGTCGCACTGCCGAATGCGGTTCGTCCAGATGACATTCTGACGGTAGATGCTTACTGGTCTGACCTGCGCCGCTCGGCGAGCAAGCCGGGGCAGGGGTTGGCAACGGTACGCTTCACGGTGCGGAATCAGCGCCGGGAAACTGTTTTAGAGTCCGGTTACAAGTATATGATCCTCTGTCGTAAGAAACACGCACTTTGACACCATAATTTTATATACTACAAACAGCGTCTGTTTATGGCTGACTTCAATCCGAGATCAATGATGCTCTGAGGATCCTTTTGAATTTGTAAAGTCAGCCTCATGGTTGCCAATATTATTCGTCGCGAAGGTGCCATAGGTTATTTCTCAACTTATGACGAGAAAACGAGTCGAATCAATAGGAAAATTATGAACTACATATTCATAGCTGTTTTATCCGCATTGGGACTTTTCATAGGCATTCTGCTCTGTATGGAGTTGGGGCGGCGACTTGGATTTGCAAGTCTTAAGCAAGATCCGGACGCAGCTCAAAAGGGGATTGGTGCAATTGAAGGCGCTGTTTTCGCAATACTGGGACTTTTAATCGCTTTTACTTTTTCCGGTGCTGCGACACGCTTCGAAGACCGCCGCCACCTTATCGGTCAAGAGGCCAACGCCATTGGAACGGCCTATCTCCGCATTGCCATTTTACCAGAAGAAGCACAGCAAGAGTTGCAGGAGCTATTTCGTCGTTATGTAGACATGAGAGTGGCTACGTACCGCAATATGGAGAATAAAGCAGAAACCAGCGCGCGTCTTGCCAAGCAGGCCGTAATTCAGAACGAAATATGGACAAGGTCGGTATCTGCCTGCCGCCACCCGAATGTTACCGCTGCTGCAATGTTGATGCTGCCGGCATTGAATGAAATGATCGACATAACTACGACGCGGGTTGTGGCAACTCAGAATCATCCTCCCACCATTATCTTCATTATGCTTGGTGTGTTAAGTCTTTTTTGCGCAATGTTGGCTGGTTACGGGATGTCCTGCAGAGGTAGGAGTTGGCTGCATGTAATAACTTATGCCGCAATTCTTTCAATAACATTGTTCGTGATAATGGACCTTGAATATCCGCGCCGCGGCCTTATTCGTGTCGATAGTGCAGACAGTATATTAATCGAACTCAGACAAAGTATGAAGTAATTTATCGACTCGCGGCACGACCCTCCATAATAACTGCGGGTTAGCCTCATGCCCGTTGGCGGCAAACGAAGATAATGATTCTTGGAAAACTGATAACGAAGAAAAAGGATGGGGCCTCTATGTTTGATACAATTCTGATCGCCAATCGTGGGGAAATTGCCTGCCGCGTCATTCGTACGGCTCAGCGGCTCGGTATTCGCACCGTGGCGGTCTATTCCGATGCTGATGCCAACTCTCTCCATGTTGCACTGGCTGATGAAGCCTACCATATCGGCCCGGCACCAGCCCGTGAAAGTTACCTGATTGCAGAGCGGATACTAAAGGTAGCGAAGAGGAGCGGCGCGCAGGCTGTTCACCCGGGCTACGGTTTTCTTTCTGAAAATGCTGCTTTTGCTGAGGCGTGTTCCGGAGCTGGCATTGTCTTTATCGGTCCCCCGGTCGGGGCGATCCGCGCCATGGGTTCGAAAAGCGCCGCCAAGGAGATCATGGGTGCTGCCGGCGTGCCGCTAGTGCCCGGATATCACGGCAATGAACAGGGGGCGGATTTTCTGCAGACTGAAGCCGACCGGATCGGCTATCCGCTGCTGATAAAGGCAAGTGCCGGCGGCGGTGGCAAAGGGATGCGGGTGGTTGCCCGGAGTACGGATTTTGCCGATGCGCTTGCCGGTGCCCGCCGTGAGGCGATGTCCAGTTTTGGCGACGATCATGTTCTGCTGGAACGCTACCTCACAAGACCGCGTCACATTGAGATCCAGGTGTTCGCCGACAGCCACGGCAATGCCTTGCATATTTTTGAGCGGGACTGCTCGATCCAGCGCCGCCATCAGAAGGTGATAGAGGAGGCGCCTGCCTTCGGTATGACTCCTGCGCTGCGCTTGAGTATGGGTAAGGCTGCAGTTGCCGCAGCCAAAGCAATCGGTTATGTTGGTGCAGGAACGGTTGAGTTTCTGCTTGATGAAGATGGTGCCTTTTACTTCATGGAGATGAATACCCGGCTGCAGGTGGAGCATCCGGTTACCGAAATGATCAGTGGGCTTGACCTGGTGGAGTGGCAGTTACGGGTTGCTGCCGGGGAGGAGATGCCATGCAGCCAGGGACAGCTCGCTATCAGCGGTCATGCTATCGAGGCCCGCATCTATGCCGAGGATCCAGGGCGTGATTTTCTCCCCTCAATCGGTAGGTTACGTCATATGCGCACCCCTAATGGCAGTGCCCATGTCCGTATCGACTCCGGTGTCCGACAGGGTGATGAGGTAAGCATTCATTATGATCCGATGATTGCTAAATTGATTGTCTGGGATGTCGATCGTAATGCAGCTATTCGCCGGATGAAGACAGCACTTGCACATTTCGAGGTTGTTGGTGTGGCCACAAACACCTGGTTTCTAGGAAATGTTGTCGCTCATCCGGCCTTTTCCACCGGTGAAGTTGATACCGGTTTTATAGAGCGTCATCGGGACGCCCTTTTCCCAGAGTCTGCCCCCGCGTCAGATCGTACCCTTGCTCTTGCGGCGCTTGACTTGATGCTAATTAGATCTGCAGAAGCCGGGAGCCGGGCGCAGAACTCTCACGATCCTCATTCTCCCTGGCACCAGACCGATGGCTGGCGTCTTAATAGCGATAATTACCACAATCTGTATTTCATCGACGCGGAACAGGTTGTGAGGGTAGTTGCTCATTATCGGTCATCCGGATTTCTCTTGGATCTTCCAGGAGGTAGCTTGCTTGTTCGGGGAGAACATGACAACTCAGGAAATCTTCTGGCTGACCTGGCCGGGACAAGAATCAAGGCAACGATTATCAGGAGTGGTTCTGCTCTTGCTGTGCTTGATCAAGGGAGGATTCACCAGTTGACGATACATGATCCGCATGCTGTGGGAGATCAGGACGAAGCGGCAGCTGGCCGCCTTACCGCACCAATGCCAGGGAAAATTGTTGCGCTAATGGTTGCAAGCGGGGATACCGTAGAACGGGGAACTCCGCTTCTGATCATGGAGGCGATGAAGATGGAGCATACTATCTGTGCGCCGAGTACAGGTTCTGTTACTGTTTTTCATTATCCTGTCGGGGCGGTTGTAAACGAAGGAGCTGAATTGCTCGATTTTACCGCTGATGCTGAAATTCCACTTTCATGAGAATCCCGAAACGGGTGAAAATAGTGGAGGTAGGCCCGCGGGACGGTCTGCAGAATGAATCAAAGATTGTCCCGACTGATGTGAAAATTGAGCTGATCAATCGCCTTTCGGCTACAGGCCTTAGTGCGATAGAGGCAACCAGTTTTGTCTCGCCTAAATGGGTGCCGCAGATGGCTGACAATACCCAGGTTATGTTCGGAATCAACCGCAGTCACGGTGTCAGCTATCCTGTCCTGGTACCAGGAATGAAGGGTTTAGAGGCTGCTGTTGCGGCCGGAGCAGATGAAATAGCTGTTTTTGGCGCTGCTTCAGAGGCGTTTTCCCAGCGGAATATAAACTGTTCGATTGCCGAAAGTTTTGATCGCTTTACTCCGGTTATTGTCGCAGCCCGTCAGCGCAACATTAAGGTGCGCGGCTATGTCTCCTGCGTACTTGGCTGTCCATATCAGGGTGATGTTGCTCCGGAGGCTGTGGCTCAAATTGCGTTGCGGCTACTAGAGTTGGGTTGCTATGAGATATCGCTTGGTGATACGATCGGAGTTGGTACTCCTTTAAAATCACGGCAACTAATTAAAAAAGTAGCTGATGTGATACCGTACGGGTTATTAGCCGTCCACTTTCATGATACCTTCGGTCAGGCTCTGGCCAACATTCTGGCGGCACTCGAACTTGGTGTCTCTGTGGTAGATAGCTCAGTCTCCGGTCTGGGTGGTTGTCCTTATGCCAAAGGTGCTGCTGGAAATGTTGCTAGTGAGGATCTGCTTTATATGTTAAACGGAATGGGAGTTGAAACCGGTATCAATCTGGCCGGATTAGTCGATGCTGGTTTGTTTATCTCCAATTACCTGGGTCGCCCGTCTGGTTCCAAGGTTTCAAGGGCGCTCGGGATTGAGCTGAGATCAGAATAAATAATATTTAGAACCCTGCAAATATCATTATTTATGTCCAAAAAATATCGGAGGATTTATCATGTCTCAACAACTAACCTACACAGTTGGCTCTCTTCTGGACGATATGGCTCGCCGATACCCTGATAACGAGGCGCTGGTATATCCTGAGCGCAACCTGCGCTATACTTATTCACAATTCAACAACACCTGCCGTCAGATCGCCAAAGGTCTGCTCCACCTAGGTATAAAAAAAGGGGACAACATTGCTATCTGGGCTTACAATGTTCCGGAATGGGTGCTTCTGCAATTCGCCTCAGCTAAAATCGGTGCCATTCTCGTCACTGTCAACACCAGTTATAAATCAGCCGAACTGGAATATATCCTTAATCAATCAGACTCCACCTCACTATTTATGGTCAGCTCCTTTAAGGATACTGACTATGTTGAAACCCTCGACAGTGTTGTCCCTGAACTGGCTGTTTCGGAACCGGGCAAGCTTGTCTCCTCCAAGCTGACATACCTCAAAAATGTAATTTTTATCGGTGGAGACACCCCGGTAGGCATGTTCAATTTTAACAATCTTATCTCAATGGGGGCGTCGGTAACTGATGCTGAACTGACTGAGGTAGAAGCCTCTTTAGACTGCCACGAAACTATCAACATGCAGTACACCTCAGGCACCACCGGGTTCCCCAAAGGTGTTATGCTCACTCACTACAACATCGTCAACAACGGCTTCAATATCGGCGAATGTATGAAATTCACCCCCAACGACCGTCTCTGTATCCCTGTTCCTTTCTTTCACTGCTTCGGCTGTGTCCTGGGCGTAATGGCCTGCGTCACTCATGCTACAGCCATGGTGCCGGTGGAAATTTTCGATCCGCTTAAAGTTTTGCAAACCATAGAAAATGAAAAATGCACCGCAGTTCACGGAGTACCTACCATGTTCATCGCAGAACTCGAACACCCGGACTTCAAAAACTTTGACCTTACTACTCTGCGCACCGGCATCATGGCAGGGTCCAACTGCCCTATAGAGGTCATGAAAAAAGTTAACAGCGATATGCATGCCAGTGAAATCACTATTGCTTATGGCCAGACCGAATCCTCCCCGGTAATCACCCAGACTCGTACTGACGATGCCCTGGAGCTACGCGTCTCCACCGTTGGAAGATCACTCCCTGATGTAGAAACCAAAATTGTTGATATAGAAACAAATGAAACTCTCCCGCCTGGCAAACAGGGAGAGCTATGCACACGCGGTTATCACGTGATGAAAGGGTACTACAAAATGCCAGAGGAAACGGCTCGGGCGATCGACAGTGACAACTGGCTGCATACCGGTGATCTCGCTATCATGGACGAAAACGGCTACTGCAAAATTACCGGTCGCATCAAAAATATGATCATCCGTGGCGGTGAAAACATCTACCCCAGAGAAATTGAAGAATTCCTTTACACCCACGCCAAGGTCTCTGACATTCAGGTCTACGGCGTCCCTGACAAGAAATATGGTGAACAGGTTATGGCCGCCATCATCCTCAAAAAAGGAATGACTATGAGTGAAGAAGAAGTTAGAAGCTTCTGCCGGGACAAAATTGCTAACTATAAAATCCCTAAATACGTCAAATTTGTTGATAGCTATCCGATGACCGCTTCCGGGAAAATTCAAAAATTTAAAATGAGGGAAATGGCGATTAAAGAGCTACAGTTGGAGGAGGAAGGGGTAATTGAGTGAGCAGCTACAATCGTTCGCGATTCCTGCTGGCTCGCTGGTCAATATATGCAATTTTGGTAGCCGTCTACATGCTAGCATTTTTTCACCGTATGGCTCCGGCGGTAATTTCATCTGATCTGATGAAAACCTTTAACACATCCGGTGCTGCTCTCGGGTCGCTGGCTGCGATGTATTTCTATATTTACACCGCCATGCAGATTCCGGCGGGTGTGCTTGCGGATACTCTGGGCGCCAGGGCCACTATCACTGTCGGTACATTGGTGGCCGGTTGCGGATCAATTCAATTCGGCATAGCAGAAACATTTACCGGAGCTTCATTCGGGCGTATCATGGTTGGACTGGGTGTCTCTGTGGTGTTTGTCGGGCTGTTTAAAAGTAACAGTGTCTGGTTCAGTGAACGTAATTTTGGCATGGTAAGCGGCTTAACTCTGCTACTTGGCAACATTGGGGCAATTGCGTCAGCCGGCCCACTGGCAGGTTTACTGCGCAGTTATTCATGGCGCTCTGTCTTTATCGTGCTTGGAGGCGTTACGCTGCTGTTGGCAGGCCTATCGGCGCTGGTAGTGCGCAATCGCCCTGAAGATATGGGATTCCCGTCAATGCGGCAGATGGAGGGAAAGACAAGTCATCCTGCCAGCAAAAAACATTGGTGGGCAGACCTGAAGAGTGTCGTCGGAACCGCCTCAGCCTGGCCGGTCTTGTGGGTGGATTTAGGTATGGTTGGCAGTATGCTGGCGTTTGTAGGCTTATGGGCTATTCCTTTTCTGCGTGATGTTCATGGACTGGGACGTTCGGCGGCCTCGGTCTATACAACCTCCGCTTTAGCCGGTTTTGCGGTCGGTTCCATGCTGGTCGGGTGGGTTTCGGATCGTATCGGAAGACGTAAACCGGTCATTTTGGGCGGTACGCTTTTATACGCTACAGCTTGTCTTGGATTGGCATATTTCCCGTGGCATCCAGGTCCGGTAGGTATTGCCCAATTTGCCCTGCTCGGGCTCAGTGCCGGCGGTTTTGTGGTTACTTTTGCTAATGCCAAAGAGGTTGTGGCTCCGGCGTTGTCCGGCATGGCTTTGGGGCTTGTGAACACGGGATTGTTTTTCGGTGCAGCCGTAATGCAGCCGCTGTTTGGTTGGGCACTGGATTTGAGCTGGAATGGACGGATTGATAGCGGGGTGCGAGTATATGCACCGTCGGATTACCACACGGGTTTTCTGCTGATGCTCGGTTGCGCTGTTATTGCTGTTGCCGGAGCCAGCAGAATCAAGGAAACTTATTGCCGGAATATTACGATTGATAGTTGAGGATGGCACCGTAATCAATAGGGTTAGGTGCCAGCCTCATTAAGTAAACAAATGGGAGTAAAAAATTGTGGCCGATGTTTACTGTTCTATAGCCGATGCCGACCATGAAGTTCAGGAACGTCTGGCGTCTGTATTGGAACGCCGTGCGGCCGATAGTCAGCAAAGTGAGATGCTTTGTACATACCTAACTGATATCGACTTTTCAAAAGTTGCTGCAGTCCTTGATGTCGGCTGCGGTACTGGTCCGGTAAGTCGCAAGCTGGCTGCTCTTTTACCTGCCGGGAGTGTTACAGGGCTTGATCCTTCGCCGGTGTTTCTTGCAGAGGCACGAAAATTAGCTGCCGGTTTTATTAACTTGAGCTTCATTGAGGGGGACTGTCGAAAGCTACCCTGCGGTGCAGAAAGTTTTGATGTAGTCGTTTTTCATACCACCCTAAGTCATGTGCCAAGCCCTGAGGCAGCATTGGAGGAGGCTTTTCGAGTGCTTCGCCCCGGCGGTATCCTAGCGGTTTTCGATGGTAATTATACTACAACCACCCTGGCAAATGGTGACTTCGATCCGCTGCAGGCCTGTGCAGATGCTGCAATGGCTGCACTTGTTCATGATCGTTGGCTGATACATCGGCTGTCGGAGATGGTTCGGGGAGCCGGATTCTCACTTGTGAGACAGCGTAGTCTTGGGATCATTGAGACACACGAGCCGGATTATATGCTGACCATCGCCGACCGTGGTGCCGATGTGCTAGCTTCTGAAGGGAGGATCGGTGCTGAGTTGGCAGAGGCTCTGAAGCTTGAAGCGCGCCGGAGAGTAACAGCCGGGTGCTTCTTTGGTTCAATTGCCTATGGCAGCCTGGTTGCGTGTAAGCAGAGCGTAAATAACTAAAAATATCGTAATTTTCAACCAATAGACCTCGGTAAAACTGTATTCCCCACCTTCTTAGCCAGTCTCCAATGCCTTGATTAAATCTGAATATTATGGAAGTGGCAGGCGATTTCTGTTAAGAATACACGATTAGTTATAGAACGAATGCAGGACGTAACCGGAGCCTTTTTATGGTCGCTGAAACAATACGCCTCACACAGACCGTCAAAGGGGCAGGGTGCGCAGCAAAACTTGCTCCCGGGATCCTGGATAAAGCGCTTTGCGGACTTGATCTTCCTTTTGACCAAAATCTACTGGTAGGCCTTGATAGAGCCGATGATGCAGGCGTGTACAGGGTGTCGGATGAACTTGCGCTGGTGCAGACGCTCGACTTTTTTCCGCCGATGGTTGATGACCCGTTCAGTTTTGGGCAGATTGCTGCGGCAAACGCACTGAGCGATATATACGCCATGGGCGGAGTCCCAAAGACTGCTATGAATATTGTCGCCTTTCCCGCAAAAACTATGGATATCTCGATCCTCCGCACTATTATAGAAGGTGGACTGAGTAAAATGAAGGAGGCCGGGGTAGTGCTGATCGGTGGGCACACTGTGGAGGACAGCGAGTTGAAGTATGGTCTTTCAGTTACCGGTTACATACACCCGGAGCGTATTCTCACCAAACGGAACCTGCAAAAAGGTGATCGCCTGATTCTCACAAAACCCCTGGGTACGGGGATTATTGCTACAGCTATTAAGGCCGGGCTTGCCGACCAGGAGCTGATTGACAGGGTCACACAGGCGATGGCAACATTGAACCTGTATGCTGCTTTGATCATGGAAGATTTTACAGTACATGCCTGTACGGATATCACCGGTTTCGGCTTTCTCGGGCATCTTGCCGAAATGGTAGTTGATTCAGGTTTTGGTGTGCATATCACAGCCTCTGCTGTTCCAGTGTACCCTGAAGCCCTTGAATGGGCAGCAATGGGTTTGATTCCTGCCGGGGCTTATAACAACAGGAACTATCGCGGGGCATTTGTTGATTTCGCTGCTTCGGTCCAGCAGCGAGTGCAGGATCTTCTTTTTGATCCACAAACTTCCGGTGGACTGCTGATCGCAGTTGCAGCCGGGGAAGCAGAATCGCTTGTTGCTGCTCTGAAAGCTAAGGGAATTGAGTGCGCTGCTATTGTCGGAGAAGTTGTGAATAGACCGGTTGACAGAATTGTTGTTGAGTAAATACACAAAAGGAATTTTATGATTGATGAACTGGATTGCCGAGGCCTGGAGTGTCCTGCTCCGGTATTGCACGTGAAAAATGCTCTTGAAAAGTGGGCTCCTGCCACTATAAAAGTGTTGGTTGATAATGAAGCAGCGCGGCAGAATGTAAGTCGTTTTCTGGAACACCAAAGTTATCAGGTCAACTCTCAACTCCAGGGTGAAGAATGTCAAGTTATCGGTATTCGGGATGAAGGGGCAATAACTGCCGATTTAACTGCTGCTGCAGTGAAACAGCAGGAGGCAGGGACTAAGAAAATTATGGTTCTGGTAACCGGTGTTCACATGGGGCATGGCGATGATGGTCTCGGGGACATGCTGATGTTCAACTTTATAAAAACTCTAAAGGAGATGGGGCCTGATCTCTGGCGCGTTGCTTTTGTCAATAGCGGTGTAAGTTTTACTGTGGAGGGTTCTGAAGCGGTGCCCTTATTACAGGAGTTAGCCGGTGAAGGTGTGCAGATTTTGGCGTGCGGTGCCTGTCTGGCATATTTACATATTCTGGATAAAATACAGGTTGGTGAAGTCACTAATATGCTCGAAATTGTTACCGGAATGAAGCTGGCTGATAGCGTTGTTACCGTTTAAAAGGGTTGTCTCGGAAATAAAGCATAAAATAAAACGAGGAAGAAGGTAAGGTAGTGATGAAACGAATAGTGATGATGGCGGTATTTATGGTGTTGGCGGCAGCATTACTGGCGTTTAGCGCAGAGAATAAGAAGGAACCCTTTGCTGTTGTCACAAGCGAAGAGGTTAAGGCGATGATAGACCGTCAGGAACCAGGGTTAATACTGATAGATGCCCGCACGCCACAGGAGTTTCAGGAGGTACACATCAAGGGAGCGGTGAATCTGCCCTTACCGGTACTGGAAAAAAATCCCGCAGCGTTGACGTTTTCCAAGGATGCCACGCTTGTGTTCTACTGCAACGGCTTCAAATGCGGCAAGAGTCCAAAAGCTGCCCGTCTGGCGGCGTCACTCGGCTACGTGAGGTTGTCTGTTCTGAGCGAAGGGATGCCGGCCTGGGAGGAAAAAGGATTTGCCATTTACGCCGGCCCTGATTATGAAAAAAAGATCGAAACGTCCCGCATTGCCCCCAGGGAGCTCCAGAAAATCCTGACCGATACGCCGACTGCTATTACTCTTGTAGACGTGCGTGATGCAAACGAGTATGCCGATGGGCACATTCCGGGTGCGGTTAATATTCCCGCATCTAACTTCGCTACCTTGTCAAGCGGTCTGGAAAAGGATAAAAAAATTGTCGTCTACTGTAATTCCGGAGGACGCAGTTACAATGCTTATCGTAAACTGAAAAAAATGGCTTTTGGTGATATCGCTCAGGCAATATTTACAGATTGGCAGGAGATCGGGTTACCGGTGTCAAAAGGTTTAACTAGATAACCGGAGCCAATTTACCCGGAAAGGTCTAAAAAACAGATGCCTGAAAAGATAATATTTACTCCGCAGCTTATCGACAGCCACTGTCTGATAGATGTGAGGACTCCATTGGAGTTCGCGGATGATCACATCCCCGGTGCATTCAATGTACCTCTTCTCTCAAACGAAGAGAGGGTTGAAGTGGGAACGATCTACAAGCAGATTGGACCGGTTGAGGCACGCAGGAGGGGGCTTGAGCTTACCTGTCATCGATTTTACGTTATGGTCGACCAGATAATGTCCCTGTCTGCCGGTAAGCCGATCGTAGTTTACTGTTGGCGCGGAGGTCTGCGCAGCCACTCTGTTGCAATGCTGGTAGAGTCCTGCGGGACTCCGGCCAGGCAGCTTGCCGGCGGGTATAAGGCATTTCGTGCTAATGTGATTGAGTATTTTGAACGGTGCAATTTTATTTCGCCGCTCATAGTCATGCACGGAATGACTGGCACCGGAAAAACAACATTCATCAACGGCCTGGATCCTCTACGCTGGGCAACGATTGACCTTGAGGGTTTAGCCTGTCACAGAGGCTCAGCTTTTGGTGCACTTGGACTGGCGCAGGATTTTACCCAGAAACATTTTGAAACAGTTCTGTGGGACGCTTTCAGGCAACTACCTGTAGATAGTCCGATTGTTCTGGAAGGCGAAAGTCAGCGTATCGGGAAATATTCACTCCCCGGGTGCCTGTACCAGAAAATGGCCGATAGCTGCAGAGTCTGGTGCCATGCAGCTATTGAAACCCGTGTTCAAAGACTTGTCGATGAATACGCTCACCCCGAATATCAAAGTGAGATGCTGGACGCACTGGAACGGATCAAAAAAAAGCTGGGCGGACCCCGCTACTCCGAGCTGAAAAGCAGGATTGAAGAGTGGGATGTAGAGGGGATTGCGCGTGATTTGATAGAAGGTTACTACGACAGGATGTATTACAAACACCGCCCCTGGACCCCGGAGTTTGAGCTGGAGCTAGAGGATTTCAGCTTGGCAGAAATCGCTCTGGTGAAGTTTTGGGAATCACCAAAACCAAGCGATCTCTGACCCTGCCACCTCTTCCCCCCCTGAATCAGGAGGGGGGGGCGCAGGCTGTTTTCATTTCTGGAGTTTGTGGCTATGCGGTGGCCAATCTAATGTGCAAAGGACTGACGATACTTGTTTATTTCTCTTATCAATTCGGTTCTGTCGAAATAAATTTCATTCCTCTTGATTTTCCCGTCACTGTTAAACTGCAGAAAACAGAGCCCGACACACTCCACATTTTTTTCCCCCACCGGAATACAGGCTGACAACTTACCGAGAAATCCATCAACTATCGGGATTGCTTCCACTAATGACCAGACCCAGGTCGGATTGTTGCTTGCGACCTTCGTAAAATAGGCGACCAGTTGCTCCCTGCCCTGTATTCCCAATGGTCGACCAGGATCCAGAAAGAACGCATCTTCTGCATAAAAAGCCGCCAGTTCCTGCGGACGATTTCCGGTCCAAGCCGGCAACCACTGGCTCGTGAATTCACGTGCTTCTTCTTTTGTCATCATGGTTAGCGCTCCTATTTGCGTTTTGTTTATGCTACCTGGTGCCAGAAGCGTGTTTTTCAGCCATTCTCTGGCGGTATTCAACAATATCTTTTCTAAGTGAATGCAGTTTGGCTATCTTCTCGTCCACCAGTTGAGTGTGCTTATCGAGGATCGCAACGAGTTTTGGAATCATCTGCTCAGTCTCTTTTGCCTCTCCATACGCTACATACAGATCCTGCATTTCTTTGATAGTAAGTCCCATATCTTTTAGCTTCATTATGAATTTAATGCGCCTGACAAAGTAGGGTGAATATCCTCTGTTTGCTCCACCAAGGCGCTCTTCTGATTCAATAATTCCTACCTCTTCCCAGTATCGAAGCGTTCTTGTTGTCAATCCTACGCTCTTTGCCAAGTCGCCTATTGCAATGGTCTGATTGCTGTCAGTTTTTGTATTCATGGAAACCGCCTCTAAATTTATCCTCACATAATGAACAGTTATGATGCCCGTACAATGAATTTGTCAACAAATCAAACTAAAACAGTCATTGAAAATGCCCCCGCCTATACGCCTGACCTTCTAATTCCGGTGCTGTTACTCAGCTGTATAAACTGTGGTGCTGAATAAAGCTCATACACCAAAATAATTATTTATAAAAGTATTATATTTTTGATTGACATGCACGTAAACGGCATGTATATTTTTGCCTGTGATAAAACCAATGTTTGTTTAAACGAAACAGCAATGGGTGCGACTATAGTTTAAAAATTAAAAAAATGGAGCTGTACAACTGTAGTTGAATAACATTTTGAAAGGGGGAGGGTGAAATGTCAAAGGCGAGTTACAACTGGAGTGAAATCGCGAGGAATCCAAAGTATCTGGAGCTGAAGCGAAAAAAGAGAGTGTTTTTGTTCGGATGGTGGATAGCGGCGTCAGTATATTATTTTTCATTGCCACTTCTTGCCGGCTATTTTCCAGCACTGTTCAAAATTAAACTGATAGGGGTCATTAATTTTGGATATCTTTTTATCCTGTCCCAGTTTTTGGTCGCGATCTTTGTAGCCATGTACTACACGAAGGTTGCCAATAGTGATTTTGACCGTCTGACAGACGAACTTTTAAAAGAAATTCAATAAAAGGAGAAGGAATACATGCTTACTAAAATATTTTCAGCAATGATGCTCACACTTCTCCTGGCCACGGTCGGGTTTTCTGCAGAACCTTCCAAGTCGGCAATCCCGGCAGTTAATGCTGCTCCGCAGGTGTCGTCACCGCAGCAGCAGCTCTCAGCACCCAGCCAGAGCCAGGTTGCCGCCGTTGTCGCTCCAGTCTCTGCTTTCGGTGTTCCGACTAAGATCAAGCCTAACCGTGCCATAACGATCAGTATGTTTTCAACAATTATCGGCATTACCCTCTGTGTTGTAATATGGGCGGCCCGGCAGACGAAATCCGCCGCCGACTTTTATACAGCCGGCGGCGGTATCACCGGCCTGCAGAATGGCTGGGCCATTGCCGGTGATTACATGTCTGCGGCATCGTTCCTTGGAATGTCAGGCCTGATCTCACTGTATGGGATAGACGGATTCATGTATGCCGTTGGTCCGATGTTCTCTTTTATTGCCATTCTCCTGGTTATTGCTGAACCGTGCCGCAACGCCGGCAAATTTACCCTGGGTGATATACTCTCTTTTCGCACAGCGCCTAAGCCGGTACGAGCCGTTGCAGCACTCTCAACAGTCACAGTATCACTCTTCTATTTGATAGCCCAGATGGTAGGGGCCGGTAAGCTTATGCAGGTGTTGCTGGATATCCCATACCGTGTTTCAGTTACCGGAGTTGGAATTCTGATGGTTGGATACGTCGTATTCGGCGGAATGAAGGCCACTACCTGGGTCCAGATCATCAAAGCTGGGCTTCTGATGAGCGGTACAATCCTGCTCGCGTTTCTGGTTATTTCAAAGGCCGGATTTAATCCGGTGGGTTTCTTCACCGATATCGTCGGTAACCAGCTCATTCAGGATCATGTCCGGATTAACGTATTAAAGGACGCTCTGCCAAAGCCTGGATTTGACTATGGCCAGCGCTTTATGGAGCCGGGATTATTCCTTAAAAATCCACTTGATCAGGTTTCGCTCGGGATTGCCTGGGCTCTGGGAGCCGCAGGATTACCGCACATCCTAATGCGCTTCTTTACAGTGCCAAGCGCCAAGGAAGCCCGTAAGTCAATCGTTATTGCGCTGTTCATCAACAGCAGTTTCTTCTTCCTTATCAACATTATCGGTTTCGGTGCCGCACTCTATCTTTCACCTCAACTTATCAGCTCGGTCGATAAGGGTGGCAACATGGCAACCCTGCTTCTGGCTCAACTGCTTGGTGGCGGTGCCGGTTCCCTTGGTGGCGACATGTTCCTGGCCTTCATCTGCGCCGTGGCCTTTGCAACAATCCTGGCTGTTGTTTCCGGTCTTGTACTGGCGGCTTCGGCCGCAATAGCTCACGACGTATATGTTAACATCGTGATGGACGGCAAGGCTGATCAGCATACACAGGTCAAGGTAGCCCGTGTTACCTCGCTGTTCGTTGGATTAGCTGCTATTCTGATGGGATTAGCGGCCGAGAAGGAAAATGTTGTGGCTCTTGTGGCTCTGGCCTTTGCTGTAGCTGCGT
Organism: uncultured Geobacteraceae bacterium; assembly: GCA_903875605.1. Lineage (GTDB taxonomy): Bacteria > Desulfobacterota > Desulfuromonadia > Geobacterales > Pseudopelobacteraceae > JACRCG01. The sequence goes on from CAIQWT010000109.1 coordinate 44,873, forward strand.
CTGGTAACTTTCCGGCGGTTATGCTGTCTCTCTTCTGGAAACGCTTCAATACGGCCGGTGTTATTTCTGCTCTCCTGGTCGGGACTATATCAGCTCTGGGATTAGTAGTTATCTCACCGGTGATGACGTATCCACAGAAGATCGCAGATGACGCCAAAAAAATTGTTTCTACGCTTGAAAAGAAGCAGATGGAAGGAGTTGTGCTTGCCGAAAAAGATCTGAAACTAATGGATAAATCACGTATGGACTTCGAGAAAAACAATGGTGGAACCTCCATGGTCGGCCTTAAAGCAGCTATTTTCCCACTCAAAAATCCAGGTATAGTCTCCGTGCCGCTTGGCCTGATCGCTGCAATACTGGGCACGCTACTGTTTCGTGACCGCAGGGCAGAAGAGCTTTTCGACGAGATTGAAGTGCGGCAGATAACAGGTCTTGGGATTTCTCAGGCCAGTGACCACTGAGGCGGAAACGGCATCCAAGCCCTGTGAGGAGTTTGCCTCACAGGGCTGTTAATAAATTACTCATGTAAAAGATCCATGTTTTCATGTCCGTAATTATATTACTTGACTTGAACGTAAACGGAATAATATATTGCGCAGCACAGATCAATATTGAAAAGATGTTCTATTGATGCTTTAAGGGGATGTGTATATGTCGAGTGCCGAACGTGCCGGAGATGAAGGTGTCACCCTTCTTTATGATTTGAGCAAGGAAGAGCTAGTAAAAATAATCATAGATGATGCTAAAAACTGGCTGGCCCACGATGGAGTATGGTTTCAGGCAGTTGAGAAGCGTTACGGAATGGAAGCTGCGGTCGATGTTGATACAGAGGCCTGGCGCTATTTTACGGTCATTGAGGCGCGCCGCATAATGGATCGTCTGGGGATAAAGGTCGGGGGGGGCATTTCAGCGTTGGTGGAATGTCTGAAACATCGTTTTTATGCCCGTCTCAATCTACAGGATGTCATAGAGCAGAGTGATACCAGAGTTGTCTTCCGGATGCTTGACTGTCGAGTCCAGTCTGCTCGAAAACGTAAAGGCCTGGCTGACCATCCCTGTAAATCAGTAGGTATAGTTGAATACAGTGAGTTTGCGAAAGCAATTGATCCACGAATAAAAACCAATTGTCTTGCCTGCCCTCCGGATGAACATCCTGAAACATTCTGGTGCGCGTGGGAGTTTACTCTAGAATCAGCATGAACGGTTTAAAACGGGAGAGCATTCATGAATTCTGCTGCAATCACGCCTTTCAAAACAATACATAAAGTAAGAGTCGTAACCGCCACCAGCCTGTTTGACGGCCATGATGCGACTATCAATGTTATCCGCCGGATTCTGCAATCTTCCGGCGCCGAAGTTATCCACCTGGGGCATAACCGGTCGGTGGAGGAAATTGTTACTGCCGCCATTCAGGAGGATGCACAGGGTATTGCGGTCAGTTGCTATCAAGGTGGGCACGTCGAATTTTTCAAGTACATAATAGACCTGCTCCGTGAACGTGGCGAGGGGCATATCAAAGTTTACGGCGGTGGTGGTGGTGTTATCGTGCCGGAGGAGATCGCCGGAATAGAATCTTATGGCGTCCGTAAAATATTTTCTCCTGATGATGGCCGTAGGATGGGGCTTCAGGGCATGATTAACCTGATTCTGGAGGAGTGCGATTTTTCCCTTGATCGTGACATAGTTGCAGAAACCTCCCGCCTGGCTGAGCAGGATGTCAGGGCGGTAAACACTCTGATCTCTCTTGCAGAACAGGCGGTTCATGATCACGCCACTGGATATGCTGCTCTCCGTGAAACAATCAGGGGTATGTCGCAGGATGTTCCGGTAATTGGCATTACCGGAACCGGCGGTGCGGGGAAAAGCTCAATAACTGACGAATTAGTACTTCGCTTCACCCGTGATTTTCCTGATAAAAGCGTCGCCATTCTAGCGGTTGATCCCTCTAGACAGCGTACCGGCGGAGCCCTTTTAGGTGACCGTATCAGGATGAACTCAATTAACTCCAACCGCATCTATATGCGTTCGCTTGCCACTCGCGATTCCCAAACCGAGCTTTCTGCCGCCATTCAGGATGCTATCGATGTAGTGAGAGCGGCCGGCTTTAATCTCGTTTTCGTCGAAACCAGCGGTATCGGGCAGGGAAATGCCGGGGTTGTGGGTGTTTGTGATGTTTCCCTGTATGTTATGACGTGTGAATTCGGCGCCCCGACCCAGTTGGAAAAGATCGATATGCTTGACTTTGCTGATCTGGTCGCCATCAATAAATTCGAGCGAAAAGGGTCCGAAGATGCCCTCCGCAACGTTCGTAAGCAGTATCGCCGCAACCGCAATCTTTTTGACATTACTGATGAAGCACTGCCGGTATTCGGCACGATTGCCTCTCAGTTTAATGATCCAGGCACTAACGTCATGTACAGGGCGCTGATTGATCTCGTGAACGATAAAAAAGGGACGGACTGGCGCTCAGGCCTCCAGATTGCCGAGAAGGAGAGCCTGAAAAAATATATTATTCCGACTGACCGTGTTCACTATCTTGGTGAAATTGTTCAGGCCGTACGCGGTTATCGCAAACAGGTTCACGAGCAGGTTGAGGTGGCACGGCGCCTTTTTCAGTTGAGTGGTGCCCGCGAAGTACTGGGTGACTCAGCTGCCGAAGTGGAGCTGGATAAGCAACTGGCTATTTTTAATTCCAGACTGCATGAAGAACCAAAGCGAATTTTACAAGAGTGGCCGGAGCTAAAAGCTTCCTATCGCCGCGATCAATTGGTTACCAAGGTCAGGGATAAGGAAATCAGGAGTGATCTCTACACTACGACTCTTTCAGGAACACGTATTCCCAAGGTCTGCCTTCCTAATTTCGCCGATTGGGGTGAGATTCTGCGTTGGTGTATGTTTGAAAACGCACCGGGCTGCTTCCCCTTTACTGCTGGAGTCTTTCCGTTCAAAAGGGCTGAAGAGGACCCCAAACGTCAGTTTGCAGGTGAAGGTACTCCGGAGAGGACCAATCGCCGCTTCCATTATCTCTGTAAGGATGACGATGCAAAGCGCCTATCCACAGCTTTTGACAGCGTGACCCTATACGGCGAAGATCCTGACTATCCACCCGATATTTATGGCAAAGTTGGTGAGAGTGGCGTTTCTATCTGTACCGTTTATGATATGCAGAAACTATTTGCCGGCTTTGATCTTTGTGCTCCTAACACCAGTGTCTCGATAACAATCAACGGGCCGGCTCCGATGATGCTGGCATTTTTCTTCAACGCTGCAACGGAACAGCAACTTGATCTGTTCCGTGAGAAGAACGGCCGTGAACCTTCTGATACTGAATATCTGGAAATCCGCGCCTGCACACTGCAGACGGTGCGTGGCACCGTTCAGGCAGATATCCTCAAAGAGGATCAGGGTCAGAACACCTGTATTTTCTCTACGGAGTTTGCCCTGAAGATGATGGGCGATATGCAGCAATATTTTATTGAGCAGAAGATACGCAACTACTACTCGGTTTCTATAAGCGGCTACCATATTGCTGAAGCTGGAGCAAATCCAATTTCTCAGCTTGCCTTCACCCTCTCTAACGGTTTTACTTTTGTTGAATATTACCTTTCTCGCGGCATGCACATTGACGATTTTGCCGCAAATCTGTCCTACTTCTTCTCTAACGGGCTTGATCCTGAATATACTGTTATCGGACGCGTGGCACGAAGAATCTGGGCAGTTGCAATGAGGGAAAAGTACGGTGCCAACGACCGCAGTCAGAAACTGAAATACCATATTCAGACTTCAGGTCGCTCGCTGCATGCTCAAGAGATGGATTTTAACGACATTCGCACCACACTGCAGGCGCTAATGGCTATTTATGATAATTGCAACTCACTGCATACAAACGCCTATGATGAAGCGGTCACAACACCGACCGAAGAGTCAGTGCGACGGGCGATGGCTATTCAGATGATCATTACTAAGGAATTCGGGTTGGCAAGAAATGAAAATCCATTACAGGGTTCCTTCATAATTGAGGAGTTGACCGACCTGGTCGAAGAGGCGGTAATGGCGGAATTCGAACGTATCGATCAGCGCGGCGGGGTGCTTGGCGCTATGGAAACTCAATACCAGCGCTCCCGTATTCAGGACGAATCGATGTTGTACGAGCACAAGAAACATAATGGTGAACTGCCGATAGTCGGGGTCAATACGTTCCTTAATCCTCGTGCGGATGAAGAAGGTTTTAATACAACTGGAGAGTTGGCACGGGCGACAAAAGAAGAGAAAGAACAGCAGATTCTGAATTTGCGGGCATTTCATGAGTTGAATAGGCGCACTTCACCGGAGGCGCTGAAGCGCCTCCAGGAAACGGCAATTGCCGGTAACAATATTTTTGCCGAATTGATGGAAACGGTTAAGGTCGCTTCTTTGGGGCAGATTTCGCATGCACTCTATGAGGTCGGCGGGAAGTACAGGCGAAACATGTAGATAGATTCAAAGCTGTGAAAATTTAGGTAGTTTCAGATGTTGAAC